>CAZNGS010000021.1:0-57521 GCA_964572825.1 uncultured candidatus Brocadiaceae bacterium | reverse complement strand
CACCCTGGCGGCCTTCTGCACGGCCATGAGGTCCTGCACCCGCTTGCGGTGCTCCAACAGGGCTTTGCGCGAGAACTCGATGGATTCGATCACGCGACGCTGTCCGAGGATCGAGTAGAACGCGCTCGACACGTTGAACACGAGTTCGCTGCGTGTGCGAGCCAGCCGGCTTTCGGCCGCCCGGCGCAGCAATTCGGAGGCGCGAACCTCGTTAATAATCCGCCCACCGGTGAAAAACGGCATGCTGACCACGAGATCGGCCGAGAAGATGTCCGAACTCCAGGCGCCCACCTCGCCGGGCTCCCGCGCGCTGACGAGGCGCTGATCGTCCAGGTGACGCCGGTATCCGCCGAGTGCGCTCAGGGACGGCCAACGCTCGGCGGCGGCCGCGTCCCGCTGCGCCGCCGCGCCTTCGGCGTCCCAGAACCGCTGCCCGATTTGCGGGTTGTTGGCAAGCGCCCACTCGACGCACTGCGACAGGGTCAATGGCTGATCGAGGTTCTGGCGAAGATCGGCCGGCAGCGCAGGGCGCATGCCGGCGCCGCCGCGATACTCGCTGCGAACCGGCGCATATGGATCCGTCGGATGCGTGAGGGCGCAGCCGGTCAGCGACAGCAGTATAAGCGGCAATGTCAGTGTTATCTTCACGCCAGTTTGCCTTGTTCCTTCAACTGCGCCTTGACCTTGGCCCAAATCTTCTCTCGGCGGTATAGCTCCCGGAGGCCCTCGATGTCGGGGAAAGAGATGGCCCCGCCCGCGCACAAGTTGGCGCACGTCGAACAGCCGACAACGCACTCGTAGGGGTTGGCGACGGTGGGCCCATCTTCCGTCCACTCGTAGACGCCTTTGCCGCAGTTCATGCACATCCCGCATTTCACACATTTATCGCGGTTCACCGTCGGGCGCCACTCGACCTTCTCTCTGGGATAACCAGTCAACCAAGGCATGGCTCTCCTCCCTCAATCGCTGTTAGGCGTTCGGGAACCTTCGTTACCCTTCGCCGGCATGGACACAAGCAACACGGGCGCTCCAGCATGTCGCGCCACGTTATGGCTGACGCTGCCGACGAAGAGGTCGCCGATGAGACCACGGCCTTGGGTGCCCATGATCACCAGGCTGGTTCGTCCCTCCCGCGCGCGCTCCAGTATTTCCATGGTTGGCGCACCGTAAGGGACTTCAATGCTCACATCCGCAGAGGCGTCCTCTTCAAGCCGGTCCTTCAGTCTCTCAAGCCGCTCCCGGTCTATCTCGTTGAACTCCTCCAATCGGTGCTCCAGGTGTTTACGGAGCTTTGCCTTGTCCTGGACATGCAGCAGAGTCACACGTCTTGCTCCGGCCTTGACCAATGCCTCCACGTACGAAAACGCGTGTTCGGCGTTGTCGGAAAAATCCGTGGGGTACAGCACATGGTCGAGAAAAGCGTACTTGCCGGTCGCGCACATCGGCTGTCCATTATCGGCGGTGGTAAGACGCAGGATCAGGACGGGTATCGATGCGTGGTGAATCACAGCGGAAGCCACGCCGCCGAGAAGAATCTCGCTGCCAAGGTTGTGTCCGTGGGACCCGACAACGATCAGGGAGCAGCCTTCCTTTTCCGCAACGCGAGGGACCTCAACCTGCGGCAATCCTGGCACCGCCTTCACAGTCGCGGTAAACCCCTGCGCTTCGAGGCGCTGCTTGTGCTCGCCGAGCGTTCCTTCGATATACTCCTTAATATGCTGGGGGAAGGGGACCACCTGGCGAATGTCAAAGCAGTGCACCAACACGCACTCGCGAGTTCCGAGGGCTCGGAGCCCTCCCGCACAATCGACTACGGCCAGGGAAGCAGGCGATAGGTCCGTGGCCACGAGAGCTTTTCTGAACATGATTCCTCCTTCAACCCCAGATCGAGCCGTAGATCATTCCGCTGATCGTGGCCATGACGACTACCAGCGAGACATAGACGACCGTCTTCTTCGTGCCGATCACGCTGCGGATCACCAGCATGTTGGGCAGGCTCAGCGCCGGCCCGGCCAGCAGCAGCGCCAGCGCGGGCCCCTTGCCCATGCCGGCGCCGAGCAGGCCCTGCAGGATCGGCACCTCCGTGAGCGTGGCGAAATACATGAACGCCCCGGCTATGGAGGCGAAGAAGTTCGACAAAAGCGAGTTGCCGCCCACGGCACCCTCCACCCAGCCGGACGGAATGAGCCCTTCATGGCCCGGGCGGCCCAACAGCGCGCCGGCGATCAGAACGCCGATGAACAGCAGCGGCAGGATCTGCTTCGCAAAGCCCCACGTCTGGTCCAGCCAGTCCCGCGTCTCTCCTCCGCTGGTGCCGGTGATGGCCACCAGGCCTGCCACGCCGACGGCGAATGGGATCATCGGCTCGTGGGGGAAGAGCAGGGCCACGAGAACCGTCGGCACGGCGGCGGCTATGAGTTTCCAGGGCTTCAGCCCGAACCACAGGAACAGAATCACGGCGAACGCCACGGCGAACCCGCCCGTGATGAGCCACTTCGCGGAGTAGATGGCGTGCCAGAAGCCCGTCGGTTCCGCCGGCTTGCCCCAGTTGGCAAAGACCAGGATGCCGACCATCGAAGCGAAGTAGAGGACGTTCTGCCAGAGCGGGCGGCTCACCTCCGGCTCCGGCATGGCCGCCTGGGCGTTCGCTTTGTCCACTTCCTCCTTGCGGAAGATGAAGTGCATCAGCAGGCCGATCACTATGCTGAAGACGACGGCGCCGACGGCCCGCGCCACGCCCAGCTCCAGCCCCAGCACGCGGGCCGTCAGCACGATGGCCAGCACGTTGATGGCCGGACCGCTGTAGAGGAATGCCGTGGCCGGTCCCAACCCCGCGCCCATGCGGTGGATACCGCTGAACAGCGGCAGGACCGTGCAGGAGCAAACCGCCAGGATCGTGCCCGATACGCTGGCCACGCCGTAGGCAAGCACCTTGTTCGCCCGCGCGCCCAGATACTTCATCACCGACGCCTGGCTGACGAACACGGCGATGGCCCCGGCGATGAAGAAGGCCGGCACCAGGCACAAAAGCACGTGCTCCTGCGCGTACCACTTCACCAGGTGGAGCGACTCCATCACGGCGTTGTCGAAGCGCGCCGTCCCGACCGGCAGGTAGAAACAGGCCAGGAACACCGCCGCGATCAACGCCAGCTTCTTCCACTCATCCTTCAGTCCCATGGACGGCTCTCCGGCACCAGCGGCGGGCACTATTTGGCCTCATGGCCAAGTATTAGTGAAAAAAAGAAGCGGAAGGTTCAACCGTTTTCTGTGGCCGGCGCGGGTTCAGCCGCTCCGTGCCGCGCCTGCTCCTCTCGGACGGCCTCGATGCAACTGAACACGTTCAGCACGCACGGCGCCTTCAGGCGGTAGAGGTGCTGGACGCCGTCGGTGCGGTAGTCCACGATGCCGGCCTCCTTCAGCACCGACAGGTGCTTGGAGACGGTGGAGATGTCGGCGCCGACCATGTCGGTCAGCTCGCAAACGCACCGTTCGCCACGAGAGAGCTCATCCACCATCATCAGCCGGCTCGGATGCGCCAGCGCCTTCATCACCCGTGCGCGCTCCTCGAACAACTCAGGATTCCTTACAGTCATAACGTTCGCTCCTATTATTTGGCCATACTACCAACAATAGTCAGCGCTGTCAAAGGCTGCCCGCGGATGTGGACCGGGGCGCCGGGCGCAGAGGACGACTTACAAGCCCTTGGCCCGCCACATCCCGTGGAAGCGGCAGGCGCCCCAGAACAGCACCGCCGTGAATGCCACGAGCATCGCCAGGCTGAGCCAGGTCGGGAAGTAGGGAGCCTGTCCAAAGCCCGTCCGGATCAGGTCGCCGGCGTAGGACAGCGTCGAAATCGGAGACGATCACGCGCGGGACGTCGACCGGGTAGAGGAACGCCTTCGCCGCGCTTCGCAAGCGGGCCCCGTCCGGCCCCTCAACCCCAACGCGCGCGCTGGCCGGCCCCGGTTCGGGCTGATCACCGGCGAAGTCGAACGTAACCTCGAAGAAGCCCTCGTCGTCCGTGACGGCGGCCCGGCGTCGGCCCAGACAGTGAACGGTGACGGGGCGCTCTTCGAGTTCGTCTGTCTCGAGCATCCGCAGCGACCCCACCAGGTTTCTGGCGCGGCTGGCCCTGCCGGCAGGGATTTGGGGATCTCGGGCTTCCAGCGCGCGTCCCCGCACGACGAGTGTGCGGGTCGTCCCATACGCTTCCAGCACGCGCACGTATCCTTTCGCTTCGCCTTCGCCGGGCCGAGCCATCAGTGCGGCGGCCAGAGCAATCCCGGCTGCAAACCCGGTCCAGAGCGCAACCATCCGGCGCGTGTCTCCGGCCTGATCAGTGCTCATAGGTCGCTTCCCCCCGGCGCAGAGTGATCACCGAAAGCTCACCCCGAGGCCCCAGCACCCACGGCCAGTAACCGAGGCCCGGAGTAATGTACATGAGGGTCTTCCCCTTTCGGAAAAACCCCTCGTTCAGGAACCGCCCGTAGCGGGAGGAAACGATCATCTCCCCCACAAAGGGCAGAAGGAAGGCGCCGCCGTGCGTATGTCCCGCCACGACCAGGTCCACTCCCATGCGCGAGAGCCGGGGCAGGTTGTCGGGTGTGTGGCTGATGGCCAGCAGGAACTCGCCGGCCCCGACATCCGGCAGGGGGCCGCCCACCCAGGGCATCTCGACCCCCAGCAGCGTCAGCGGCGGTTCGGTCAGTGTTCGGGCCTCGTTGGACAGCAGCTCGATGCCCGCGTCCTCCAGCAGGCCGGGCAGCCGCCTGCCCCGTTTGCCCTCCAGATCGTGATTGCCCCGCACGCAGAACAGCCCCGCGCGGCATCTCAGCCGGCCCAGTGCGCTCACCACCTCGTCCAGCAGCTCGTCCCGCTCACCGAAATCACCCAGGATCAGGGCACAGTCAAAGACCCTCTCCCGCAGACTCTCCACGCATGACACGATGCCCTCCAGTTTCTTCCGGCCGTTGCAGTGCAGGTCCGAGACCACCAGCAGCTCGGTTCCATCGAGGTCCGCCGGCAGATCGGGCACGGCAACATCCCACTCCTGCAGGAGCAGTCCTTCCGTCAGCGGGCGGCTTTTCGGGGCGAAAAACTCCGTGCCGACGCGGTGTATTCCCCAGCGGTAGGGGAACACGAAGTGAAGGAAAAGCAGGATACCCAGAGCCCCGAACCCGAGCAGGAGCCACCGTTCGGCCGCTCTGGCGGGGGGAGCCGCTGCAAAGAAGACGACCATTAACGGCACGGCGGCGGCCGTCGTCAGCAGTAGCACGCGCCAGGTAAGCTGCCAGAGACCGCGCACGCACGAACCGAAAAGCCGCGATCCCCAGTCGAACAGGATAGCCACTTCGCCGAGCACAATCCCGACTATCGCGGCCACGTTCATGCCGGGCTCCCGCGGTCAAATCCCGAATCTATCGCCATGATAGCATTCGGGAACCGCCCGAAGAACCGAATTCGCTGTCTCAGGAGAGTTGAAAGCGCGGACGGTCCCCCCCACGTGCGGCCAAGAAAAGGGTTGTCTGCCAATCCCTGGCCGCGGTCTTGTGGTCTACTTCAAGATTACGTGGAATTCTACCCAGGTATGGTGTCTTCCAAAGGGCTTGCGAGCCCTTGTGGGGCTCGTGGCGGGCGCCCCGTCGGCCGGTGAGTTGAGCCATTTGCGTTGATTCTAAGCTCGACCTTCGACATTACGCTGCTCGGCTTTTGGCGCAGCCTGGTGGGCGCCGCGCAGGCGCCTGCCGGGCGCGCCAAGAACAGCGATCTGGTGCCAGCCCGGGTCCGGAGTATGCCAACGCCGGGCCAACAGGGGGGGAAGACCGTGCCCGGCGGCCTGCTGGAGGGGGCCCGGAGGAATGCGCAGTGCAAGAACGCGGCGCGCGAGTCCGGCACAGGCGCAATCCCATCGCTCACCAGCAGCTCCAGCCCCCCACAACGCAAACGCCTTCCGGAAGGGCAGTTTTGATGTGCCTGCCCTGGGGGGCTCCGGCTTGGTATAATCCTGTGATTCGAACGGAGGGTTGGTTTCTCCAGGGGGGAGGTGTCATGATGAAAGCACATTTCGTCGGAATGTTTGTTGGGATAACCGGTGGCCTGCTGTTGAGTTCTTTGATCGGCCCCTCGGAACAGGAAACCGCGGATAAGAGTGCCTGAATGTGGAACGGCTCGGATGTCTGGACGCAAGGGGCGGATTCATCCGCCTGGAAGGACGGTCCCTGTTTCTGACCAGCGGGCCGGGTCGCGGGTCACAGCGGCCGGGCTACTGGTTTGAGGTCAGAGAGGGGGCGGCTCTGCCGGCATTGGTGAAAGCGGGGTTGCCCGCCGCCCGGGATGTGGCGCTTGTGGGAGACCATGCCCTGATCTGTGACTATACGAAGTTCCTGACCGTTTACGAGATGAGCGGCGGGGCGTGGCGGCAGGTGGCCAGGCTGCCGATGCCCTCCATGACGGAGAACGTTATCGTCCGGGGGGACCTCGCCTACGTTGCCAACCACGTGGTGGGGCTGACGATCGTGGACTTTTCGACGCCGGCGAAGCCGTTCATCGTCAGCAATCATGACCCGCAGATTAATTGCGACGCCCTGGGACTGTGGCGGGACATCGCGATTCTCTACGGACACCATGAAAGCCGACTCGTGCTGGTGGACGTCAGCGATCCCGCCAATCCACGGCAGACCGCCGTATACCAGCATGACGCCGGCACGTTCATCCAGGGGGAGATGGCAGTGCACCGCGGTGTGGCCTATTGCACCGGCGGTCGGAGCGGTCTGATCATCGTCAATGTCGCCGACCCCACCGATCCCCGGCTGGTGAAGCTCGTGGACTTGAAAGGTGTGACCGACGTGGTCGTCGAGGACGGCTACGCGTTCATCGCCGCCGGGGGCAACGGTGTCCGGGTGCTCAACGTGAGCGAACCGGCCGATCCGAGCGAGGTCGGTCATTACAGGGTTGCAGGGGAACTGGCCGCCGCGCAGCTCGCCGTCCATAGCGTTGAGGCCTCGGGCGGAGCACGGGCCTACCGGATATACGTGGCCAACCGGCTGGGCCCGGCGATGGTGCTGTCGTTCCGCGCCGGATAGGGCTCCGGGCACCCGGGCCTCACCGGTAGAGCGGCAAAAGACTTGCGGCGAGAGGGTGCGAAGTCCCGTTCACTCGAAGCTCTTCGAGATGTGTTCGGGGAGAGCGGACGATATGTGGGGCGAAGGACGAGCATGAGATCGCGCGCCGGGGGCGCGCTGCCGCAGACAGAACGGAACATCCCGAGAGGGCTGAGACGGGCATGGAACTCAACGGGTATGCGGACATGTGGAGCATTATCGCCCCGGCCGAGCCGGAGCAACTGCCCGAGGTGTGCCCGGCCGTGCTGCGTCGACGCCCGCCCGTCTTGCGGCTGACCGTCGTGGCTGTGCTCGGCGTCGGTTACCTTCTGCTGGTCAACGGTTACTGGCACTTTCAGCCGGACTCCGCGGTCTACCTGACGCTGGGGCGCAATCTTGCGGAAGGCAGGGGATATGTGTTCAACGGGGTGCCGCACACCAAGTACCCCGGCGGGATGGGCTGCTACCTGGCGGCGTTGATGCAGGTGTCCCGGTCTTTCTGGTGGTTGAACGCGGTCCAGTGCGTCACCTTGCTGGCGGGACTGGGCGTGCTGTATCTGGCGCTCGGGCGGGTGGCCACGCGGAGCACGGCGCTGCTGGTGGTTCTGCTGACGGGCGTGGCGTTCTGGTATCACGAGTATGCGTGCTCGCAGATGTCCGAAGGGCCGTTCATTCTTCTGTCCAACAGCGCGGTGCTGTTGCTTTTGATCTGCAGAAGCGGCCGGACCGGGTGGGGGCGGGCGGTGTTTCTGTTACTGCTGTGCGCCGCGTGGGCGGCCGCGTTCTGGTTCCGGGTGCTGGCGGCCTTCTGGCTGGTCCCGTTCGCGGCGGCCCTGCTGTTGGAAGGACGGAACAACCGAAACCCCCGGGAGCGCATCGGGTCCGTGGTGCTGATCTGTGTGGTGGTGGTCGGGGCCTTTGGTTTGTACCACGCCTGGGCCCGGGGCGGTCCGGCGGTGCCCGATGGTGCGCACCCGACGCCGTATCGCCCGGATTGGTTCGGGGCTCTGGCTCTGCGGTTGTGGCGATGGCCGCGGTGGTTCTCCCTGCTTCTCTGCCCCCCCTGGGCCGCGCTGAGGGGCATGGGGGTGCCGGATGCCCTGGTCACGGCCGGCGACTGGCTGTGCCTGGGCGTGGTGTTGGCCGGATGCTGGAGGGCCCTGCGGCGGGGTCAGATCCTGGTGGCGACCGCCCCCCTGTTCCTGGCGCCGATGGCCCTCGTCGGGATGGGCTGGAAGGTCACCTGGGGTCGCTACGGGGTGTCCATTCTGCCGCTTGCAATTCTTTGCTTCCTGATGGGGCTGCGGGAACTGGGCGAGCTGGCGCGCCGGCCCCGCGTGCGGAGGGCCCTGCTCTGGGCGGGCGTGCTGGGCGTTCTGCTGCCCAACCTGGCGATCCTGGCCGGAAACGTTGTGGTGCAGCGGAAGCCGGACTTCTACGCACACTACCGCGCCGGCGCCTGGGCCGACCTTATGGGGATCATGCGCTACCTGCAGGAGCAGCCGGCGGAAGAGAGGATCGGGACGCCGGATACGGCGGTGCTTCAGGCGCTGCCGTTTGCCGGCGGCACCTCCTGTCGGCGGGTATTGTGGCAACCCCGGGGGGGGTGGGACGATAATCCTGAGGGGCTGGTGGCCCTGGCGCGACGTGAAGGCCTTACCTATCTGGTCACGAAGGACTGGGCGCAGCCCTGGCCCGTCTGGCACGTGCCGCCCCGGTGGACGGGCAGGGGAGAACGGGACGGACCTTACCACTTGCTGTGGCGCTATGTGCGGGAAGAAGGCAGGATCGAGACCGTGCCCGTTCCTGCTTCCAGGCGCTGGCCCCGGCGCGTACCGGGAATGTCCGGGCGGAGCAAGGAGGCGCCGTCCCCGGCCCGTGCGAGCGGGAGAGGTTGCATTTGCCGGGCCAGAAGCCTAAGATAATCGAGCGGGTGCTTATCGGGCCGGAAACAGGTACCATTCTGAGGAGCGCGTCCAGGACGCGACAGTTCATGGATTCCCTGAGCGAGCTGGAGAATAAGAGCATCTATATCATTCGCGAGTCCTACAGCCAGTTCGACAGGCTGGCGGCCCTCTGGTCTGTGGGCAAGGACTCGACCACCCTGGTGTGGCTGTGCAAAAAAGCCTTTTTCGGCCACATCCCCTTCCCGGCGATCTACATCGACACGGGTTACCACTTCCAGGAGATGTACGACTTCCGCGACCACTGCGTCGAGGAATGGGGCCTGGACCTGATCGTGGCCCGCAATGATGCCGCACTGGAAGCGGGGATGGGGCCGGAGAACAAACTGGACTGCTGCACCCGGCTCAAGACGCAGGCGCTGAAGGACTGTATCGCCGAGCACGGGCTCGAGGCGCTGCTGCTGGGCATCCGCCGGGACGAGCACGGCATTCGGGCCAAGGAACGCTATTTCTCCCCGCGGGACCGGCAGTTCCAGTGGGACTACGAAAACCAGCCCCCCGAGCTGTGGGACCAGTACAGCAGCCGCGCCGACGAGGAGACGCACGTGCGCGTGCATCCGCTACTGCACTGGCGCGAGATAGACATCTGGCGCTACATCCAGAGGGAGGGGCTGGAGGTCAACGAACTGTATTTCGCGCGGGACGGCCAGCGCTTCCGCAGCCTGGGCTGCGAGACCTGCTGCGCCTCGGTGCCCTCGGAGGCGACCACGGTGGATGAGATCATCGAAGAGCTTCAGACATCCACCACGGCCGAGCGCGCCGGCCGGGCGCAGGACAAGGAAGACACCTACACCATGCAGAAACTGCGCGCCCTCGGTTACATGTGAGGACACAATGGACCCCGAAAGCCTCTCGTTCGTGCTGATCGGCCACGTGGACCATGGCAAGTCCACGCTGATCGGCCGGCTGCTCTACGACACCGGCTCCTTGCCGGAAGGGAAGCTCGAAGAGATCAAAGCCGCTGCCGAAGCTGAGGGGCGGCAGATGGAGTTCGGCAACATCGTGGATCACCTCAGCGAGGAGCGCGAACGCGGCATCACCATCGACACCGCCCAGACCTTCTTCAGCAGCGACCGGCGCGACTACGTCATCATCGACGCTCCCGGGCACAAACAGTTCATCAAGAACATGATTACCGGCGCCTCTCAGGCGGAGGCGGTGGTGCTGATCTGCAGCGTCCACGAGGGCGTCCAGGAACAGACCAGGCGGCATGCCTACGTTGTCAAACTGCTGGGCCTGGAGCAGGTCCTGGTCGCCTATAACAAGATGGACCTGGTGGACTGGGACCAGGATAGATTCGAGGAGGTCCGGCTGGAGATGCAGGCTTTCCTGGAACGCTTGGGGGTGACCCCGACGCTCGAGGTGCCCGTGAGCGCCAGGTGCGGCGACAACGTGGCGGTGCGTTCCGACAATCTATCCTGGTACGACGGCTCCACCGTGCTGGAGGGCCTGGATGCGTTCTGCAAGCTGCCGCCGCCCGTGGAGAAGTCTTTGCGGTTCCCGGTGCAGGATGCTTACGAGGTGAACGGGGAGACGATAGTGGTCGCGCGCGTGGAAAGCGGGATGCTCCAGAGCGGGTCAACGCTCAAGTTCCTACCGGGTGACGTGCCGAGGCGCATCCGCGAGATCAAGCAGTACCTCGTTGATGACATGCCCGCCGCCGAGGCGGGCGAGTGCGTGGGCCTGTCGGTTGACGGCGAGCCGCCCACCCGGGGGCAGGTGGGCTGCCCGGAGGGGGACTCACCGGGCTTGAGCACTTCCTTTCACGGCACGGTTTTCTGGTTGTCCCCCGAACCGCTGCGGCTGGGCGAGGACGACCTGGTGTTCAAGTGCGCCACCCAGGAGCGGCCGTGCACGGTGAAAGAGCTGCGCGGACGGATGGACTCCAGCACGCTGGAGCACCTTTCGGCCGAGGATGGGCGACTGGCGGAGACCGAGGTGGGCGAGGTGGTTTTCCAGACGCAGGAGCCCGTAGTGCTTGAATCTTTCTATGACGTTCCGGAGTTGGGGCGCTTCGTCCTGGTGCGCGGGCACGACGTGGTGGCCGGAGGCATCGTGACCCACCCCGAGGTCCAGGGCGCCCCCGCAGGAGAGAAGACGACATGATTTTCGGCTTTGGCAGGTCCAAACGCATAATCGGAATCGGCCTGGACGGTTTCCCGTATTCCCTGGCCCAGGAGTTGATGGCCGAGGGCATCATGCCCAACCTGCATAAGCTGGCGGAGCGGGGAACGATGAAGAAGATCAAGAGCGTCTTCCCCACCGTCAGCGGGGTGGCCTGGTCCGCCTTCCAGACGGGCGAAAATCCGGCAGCATTCGATGTGTTCGGCTTCGTGGAGCTGAAGCCGGACTTCGAGCTGACCATCCCCACCGCCGCGAACCTGAAGGCCCCCACCCTGTGGGAGAAGCTGGACAAGGGGGGCAAGGAGTTCGCCGCGCTGGGCATACCGATGACCTACCCGGCCCCGCAGGTGAAGGGATTCATGGTCAGCGGTTTCCTGGCCCCGGACCTGGACGAACGGGCCGTTTCCCGGCCCGAGGTGCTGGCCAAGCTGCGGGAGACCAACTACCAGATCGACATCGATCCCGGGGTGGCCATCGAATCCACCGAGCGGTTCAAAGAGGACCTCACCGCCGTCAGCGAAGCCCGCCAGCGGACCGCCCTGGCTCTGCTGCGAGAACAGGACGACGGCACGGAGTGGGACTTCTTCTTCCTGCACGTGATGGACACCGACCGGATCAACCACTTCCTGTGGCGGGGCAAGACGGGTTCCTCCTCCCAAGAGGATGGGTTCTTCTGGGATTTCTACAGGAAAGTGGACGACTTCCTGGGCGAGGTCGTGGACGTCCTGGGGGATGACGACGAACTGCTGGTGTGCAGCGACCACGGCTTCTGCGAACTGAAGTGGGAGGTGCAGCTCAACCGGTGGCTCAAGCATCAGGGCTATCTCGAATACAAGAATGACCCGGAGCTCGGATACAAGGCCATCCAGCCCGGCTCGCGGGCGGTCTCCCTGGTGCCGGGGCGGGTGCACTTGCTGACCGAGTCCGCCTGGGAGGACGGAGCCGTCTCCGACAAGGAATACGAGCCGCTGCGCCAGGAGATCATAGCCAAGCTGCGGGCCATGAGGCATCCGGAGACCGGCGACGTCGTCTGCAAGCAGGTAATCAAAAAGGAAGAAGTATTCGACGGCCCGTATGCCGACAGGGCGCCGGACATCATGATCGATCCGTGCGACGGTTACGACCTGAAGGCCAGGCTGGGCGCGGGGCACCTGTTCGAGAAAGGGCCGCGCACCGGCATGCACACCTACGACGACGCCATGCTGCTGGTGGGCAGCGACCTGAAGGACCTTGGCGAGGCCGACGACATCACCGAAGTGGGCCGCCTGGTGCGGGAGCATGCCCTGTAAGGCGCTAAGCGGCCCGGCCAAACGGGGGAATGACCGGGCGGTTGCGTCCCGGGGAAACTCTTCCTATCATCTTTCCGGGCGAGTATCGCTTCCCGTTCGAATGAGGTGGGTGATGTCCGCACGGCTGTGTCTTGTGGTGACCTGTCTGTCTTTGGCGGCCGGGCTTGCCTGCGCGGCGGAGGAAGGCGTGCTCTCGCCGCTGCCGGCTGTCCCGGGTAACGCGGTATCGGCCACGGTGCCGTGGGTCCGTTCAGGGGATGAATCCTGGAAGCACGCCGAACCGACCTTCCACCTGAAGGGCGAACATGCGCAAGCCGAGACCCGGGTGGCGGTCAGTGACGATGCGCTGATGCTGCGGGTGGTGGTGCAGGACCAGACCCACGCCGGCGGCAACACGGGGGGCAGTATCTGGCAGAACGACTGCCTGCGCATCGGGTTCGACGCCCGGGGAGACGGTTCGCACGGCCGCCCGGCGGACGCCACCATACTCGGCCTGGGAGACGCTTCGATCACCTTCTCCCTGACCGACCAGGGGCCCGCCGCATGGGCGGAATTCCACGGCGCCGTCACCGGAACCGGCGCGCGGCCCGACCTGGCGCCGGCCGTGCGGCGTGACGAAGCGGCCGGCACGACCGCCTACGATATAAGCCTTCCCTGGCGGGAATTCGCGCTCCGGGGCCCCGTATTCCCGGCGATGGGGCTGGCCCTGTACGTGGTGCAGTCGGACCCGGACAAACCCGAGGTGGAGGTGCTTCGCTGGGACGCAGCGCCGCAGGAAAGCTGGGACGACCGGGTGATCTGCGGGCATTTCCGGCCGGGCCAGTTCTGCCGCGTGGCGATCGGCCAGCCCGAACACCGGGTGGCCTGTGTGTCGCCCATCAACCGGATGCTGAGCGAAGAGCGCCCGGCCGCCGAGGCAATCCTTGCGGTGGGGGGAGGTGCGGCTGACGCGGGAACGGTCCGTCTGGGCACCCGGGAGCGGCGCTTCGACCTGCCGGACGGGCCGGGGCTCCATCGCCTGAGGCTTCGCCTGGAGCCTGAAGCCCGGCTGGCCGGCTCCGCACCGTTCGAGGTGTCTTTGCGCAGAGGCGGGCGGGAAGTGGCAAATGCCACGGCGCTGGCCCGGAGCGACTACGAGGCGGACTGGTTTGCCTTCCGCCCCCAGAACGACACCGGCCCGAGCGCGGTGGGCCTGGAGGAGTGGATGGAGGCCCCCGCCGGCGGGCACGGCGGAGTGCGCATGGTGGGGGATCACTTCGAGTTCGAGGACGGCACACCCGTCAAGTTCTGGGGTCTGAACATCGGCAGCGGCACCTTCCTGTCCGGCTGGAGACGGCCGCGGAGCCGGGAGGACCTGGCCCGGTACGCGGCCCACTACCGGAAGTACGGCGTGAACTGCATCCGCGTTCACAAGCACATGGAGAACACCCGCGGGATCATCAGCGACGAGTCCGTTCTCAAGTTCGATCCGGACAAGCTGGACCAGTACGACTACTTCACCGCCGAACTGAAAAAGAACGGCGTTTACCACGCGCATTCTCCCGTATTCCACCTGCGGCTGGGACCGGAGGACGCGGACCGCGTGGTCGCCTTCGATGAGATCATGAAGCCCCGACGCGACGAGGAAGGCAATATCATCCGAGACCGGGAGGGCCGCATACGCCGCCGCGGCGACACCTATGGCTTCAGCAGTTTCGCCCCCGACGTGCAGGACATCCACATCCAGCAGACCGTCAACATCCTGAACCATCGGAATCCCTACACCGGCCTGCGATACGCCGAAGACCCCGCGCTGGCGTACGTGGAGCTGCGCAACGAGGACAGCATCTTCTTCTACGCCACCCAGGGCATACTCCTGGGCGCGCCAACCTACAAGCGGATGTTCTGCCGGCGGTTCTCCGACTGGCTCCAGGACAGGTACGGCACCCATGCGGCGCTGGAGGAGGCATGGGGGGAGGAGGCGTTCAACTGCTGGGATTTCTGCTACCCCGACGAGAGCCTCAAGAAGCGGAACATCTTCCCCATCTGCAACGCCTGGTGGTTCAGCCCGGAGGGCATGGCCGACCAGCAGGAGCGGTTCGGCGCCAGACAGCGCCTGCTGGACACGGCCGAGTTCCTCTACGAGGTGCAGTCGGAGTTCTACCATCGCTTCGTGAAGGCCATCCGGGAGACGGGCTTTGAGGGTCCCGTCGTGGCCTCCTGCTGGTGGGCCGGTTCCGGCCTGCCGCATTACCTGAATCTCTACACCGACTGCGAGGTGGGCTACGTCGACCGGCATGAATACTACGGGGGGGGAGGATTCGGCGGTCACAGCGGGTTCACCGGCCAGAGCCCCCTGGCCCGGCCCGGCTCCGGCAGCCTGGCGGAGGGTTTCGCGCAGGTAATCGACCGGCCGTTCGGGCTCAGCGAATGGATCGGCGTCTGCCCGTATCCCTGGTCCGCCGACGGACCGCCCCTCATCGCCGCCTACGGCATGGGCCTCCAGGGATGGGACGCCTCATTCGAGTTTGCCAGCGGCATGGGGCGCTACACCGAGGACATCGGGGGACGCTGGAACGCCCAGAGGCCCACGCAGATCGGGCAGTATCCGACGCTGGCCCGGATGGTCCACCGGGGCGACGTGGAGGAGGCGCGCGTCGTCTCCAACCGGAAGGTGCATATCCCCACGCTGCTGGAGACGGGCGAGCCGGGTTTTGTCGAGAAGATCGAGATGGGACGCACGGCCGACTTCAACGCCATCCGAGGGGATATACCCGTGGCCGCCATCGCCGCCGGACGGAACGTGGCGGAGTTCACCGACCGGCCCGAGCCCACCGCCGACTTTGACCTCTCGGCCTACCAGGAGGATGAAACGGTTCGCTCCGTGACCGGCCAGCTCACGTGGGCCGGCGCGGAGGCCCTGCACCGGCATGCCCACGCCCTGACGTGGATGGACCAGCAGGGCTACGTCACCATCAACACCCCGGGCACGGCGGCCGTGGCGGGATTCGCCCCGGAAAAACCCTATCGGCTGGGAAAGGTGACCATCGAGCCGGACAACCTGTTTGCCGTCATTGTGGTCACGGCGCGAAGCCCCCACGGGAGAATAGCCGATGATTCGCGGCTCCTCGTCTCCGCGCTGGCCCGCTCCAGGAACACGGGCATGGAATACCAGCCGGCGATGAACGCCGGCATCCTCAAGCGGGGGGAGGGACCCGTGCTGCTGGAGCCGGTGCGGGCCGCGATCACCATTGAGCGGCGCGGTCGGCCCACCGTCCACGTGCTGGACCACGACGGCCGTCGAACGGGGCGGACCCTCCCCGTGCAGGACGGGACTTTCCGGATAGACGGGGCCCGGAACAGCGCAGTCTACTACGAGATCGTTTACGAGTGACTCCCGGCTGCCGTTGCCGGTTCTTTGACACTGGCGTGGAGGAGATTCCTGTGGACAGGGAAGAGCTGGCTGAGCGCCTCCGGGCGGCGTCATACCTGGAGGGCGAGTTCATCCTGCGCAGCGGACGCAAGAGCAACTACTACTTCGACAAGTATGGGTTCGAGACCCTGCCTGAGCTGCTGCGCGCCGTGGCGCGGGGCCTCGCCGACATGCTGCCTCCGGAGATCGATCGGCTTGCCGGCGCGGAGCTTGGGGGAGTTCCCCTGGCTGCCGCCGTGGCCCTGGAGACCGGCCTTCCCTACGTCATCGTCCGCAAGGAAAGCAAGGACTACGGCACCGAGAACCGGCTCGAAGGGGTGCTGGAAGAGGGCAACCGGGTCGCCCTGATCGAGGATGTGGTGACCACCGGCGGGGCGGCCCTCAGCGCGGCCCGGGCCCTGCGCGAGGCGGGGGCTGGCGAGGTGCTGGCCTTCGTGGTGCTGGACCGCCAGGAGGGCGGGGAGGAGGCCTTCCGCCAGGCCGGCGTTCCGTTCCGGGCACTGTACACCGCCGAATCCATGGGATTGAAGGGAGACTGATGAGCCCGAACGAAGACGTGCGTGCCACCTACCGGTCGCCCTTCGTCACGCGCTGGGCCGGTCGGGTCATGCAGGAGAACTGGAGCGACCTGCGCAAGTTCCGCATCTGGCGCCGCCTGTGGATCGCCCTGGCGGAAGCGCAGAGCGAACTCGGCCTGGACATATCGCGCGATCAGATCCAGGAGCTCAAAAGACACCGGGACGACGTTCCCTTCGATCGGGTGACGGAGATCGAGCGCGAGATACGCCATGACGTGATGGCCCACGTGCGGGCCTACGGCGAGCAGTGCCCGGGGGCGCGCGGCATCATCCACCTGGGCGCCACCAGCGCCTTCGTGGGCGACAACGCGGACTTGATCCGCATGCGCGACGGCCTGCGGATCCTCATGGGGCCCATCAGTCAGGCCTGCGGAAACCTGGCCGACTTCGCGCGTCGCTGGCGGTCGGTGCCCTGCCTGGGCTACACCCACTTCCAGCCCGCGCAGATCACCACCGTGGGCAAGCGTGCGTGCCTCTGGCTGCAGGACCTGCTCGAGGCCCTGCGGGCCATCAACGCGGAGTGCGAGAACATGCCCTTCCGCGGGGTCAAGGGCACCACGGGCACCCAGGCCAGCTACCTGGCCCTGTTCGACGGGGACGAGGAACGGGTGAAGAAGCTGGATCGGGCGGTGGCGAAGAAAATGGGCTTCTCCCGCGTGTTTCCCGTGACCGGTCAGACCTACCCGCGTGTCCTGGACTACAGGGTGCTTTCGACGCTGGGAAGGCTGGCGATCGCCTGCCACAAGATGGCGGGCGACATCCGCCTGCTGGCGGGGCACAAAGAGGTGGAGGAGCCTTTCGGCGAGAAACAGGTCGGCTCCTCTGCCATGGCGTATAAACGCAATCCCATGCGGTGCGAGCGGATGGCCTCGCTGAGTCGTTACCTGCTCAACATGACGCAGAACGCGGCCTTCACCGCCGCGGACCAGTGGCTGGAGCGCACGCTGGACGATTCGGCGGTGCGCCGTCTGGCCCTGGCGGAGGGCTTCCTGGCGGCCGACTCCATCGCGCGCCTCGCCGCCAACGTCACCTCCGGCCTGGTGGTCAATGAGAAAGTGGTGGCGCGGCGCGTCCGGCAAGAGCTGCCCTTCATGGCCACCGAGAACATCCTCATGGGGGCCGTCCGCGCCGGCGGCGACCGCCAGGACCTGCACGAGCGCATCCGCCGACATTCGATGCAGGCGGCCGAGCGCGTCAAAACCGGCGACGGGCACAACGACCTGGTGGAAAGGATACGTGAGGACCCGGCCTTTGCGGATGTGGTGGACGATCTGGACGAGCTATTGAGCGCGGAGAACTTTATCGGTCGGGCACCCCGACAGGTGGATGAATTCCTGGCGGAGACGGCGGAGCCGGTCCTGGCCGATTTCGAGGATTACGGTGGCGAACAGCATGACCTGCGCGTTTGAAGCAGAGGAACCGGCGGTGAGTGAAGCCAAGAGCGGGAAGAAGTCCAGGCTCCTGTGGGGATGCGTGGGAGGATGCCTCGGCATCGTCGTTCTGGTCCTGGTCCTGATCGGTGTCGGCGTCTGGTGGGCCGTCGGTGCGGTGCCGGTCGTGCCACCGGAGACCTTTGTGAAGGAGGAATCCGTGGGCTTCGGCATCGTCGAGATGCGCGAGGACGATTCTGCCATGAAGCGCTTCGTGGCCCGAACGCTGCAGGAGCCGGCGCTGGCCCGCGGGGCACAGCAGGAGACCGTCAGGGCGGAGCAGCTCGGCAGCCTGGCACCGCTGCAGGGGGTCCTGATTGTCTCGCAGGATGGAGGACGTCGACTGTCCGTGGGCGGCGTTATTTCCGTCGGCCGCTTCAGCCGGCCGCTCGGCAAGATTCTGGCCGGCCAGACGCCGGCCACAGGGGAATACAAGCGGACGACCATCCATGCCCGCGGCCGGAGGTTCCTGGGCATCCGGAAGAACAACTTCATGTGGGGCGCCAGTGAAGAGCATATCCGGGAATGGACGGACCGGCTGGTGAAGCAGCGCGGGGCCAAGACGAGCACCGCAGAGATTGCCCCCTCGGGCGTCCTGCAGGAAGCCTACGACCGCACGGAGAAGTCCCATCCTGTTCGGTTCGCCTGGCTGAACGAAAGCGGGCAGCTCCGGCACTTTCTGGAGCGGTTCGAGGAGAGCGTCCCGGCAAAGACGCTCCTCGATGCCGGCATCGCCTCGGAGTCGGTGCTCAGCCTGGCCGGGGACGCGCATCCCATGAACGAGGAGGACGTGGCCCTGACCTTCTGGATCCAATGCTCCGACGCGGAGAAGGCCGGGACCGTGCGAGACGGCCTGCTGGGGGCGACCGGCTCCGTGCAGGAGACGTTCGGCGTCCAGGAGGTGCAGGCGGAACTGGTGGGAGGCAACATCGTCGAGGTGCGCGGCACGTTCCGCGGGGTTCCGCAGAAGATCGCCCGCCTGGCCGAACGGTTGCAGGCCGGTGCCGGCGCACGGCGGCAGTTCGGGGGCCCCGGGCCGGAATGAATCAAATGCGTGCGATGGGTTTGACAGCTTGGAATTGCCTATTTAGAATGCGGCTTCCTACGGTTTCATCCCCATAGAAGGAGCCTGTTTCCGATGCGCGTGCTCTACTACGACATCGACACCCTGCGACCGGACCACCTGGGCTGTTACGGCTACCATCGAGACACCTCGCCCAACATCGACCGCATCGCCCGCCAGGGTACGACCTTTACGAACTACTACGCCAGCGATGCTCCGTGCCTGCCCTCCAGGGCGGCCCTGTTCCTGGGCAGGCCGGGGATCATGTCGGGAGTCGTCGGCCACGGGGGGACGGCGGCGGACCCGTATATCGTGGGACGCGAGCGGGGCTTCCGTCTGTCCCAGCAGTGGCACTCCTGGCCCATGGCCATGCGCTCCTGCGGGTTCTACCCCGTCAGCGTCAGCCCCTTCGCCGAGCGCCATTCCGCGTGGTGGTTCTACTTCGGCTGGCGGGAGATGTACAACACCGGAAAGGGGGGCGGCGAGCGGGCCGACGAGGTGGTGCCCACGGCGCTGGACTGGATAGACCGGCACGGGGACCGGGACGACTGGTTGCTTCACGTCAACGTTTGGGACCCCCACACCACCTACCGGACGCCGGAGGAATACGGGAACCCCTTCGAGGGAGAGCCGATCCCCGACTGGCTGACCGAGGAGCAGGTTCGGGAGCACTTCCGGGGCTTCGGGCCCCACAGTGCCCGGGAGCCGGGCGGCTTCTCCGCCGGGCAGGACCGCCCCCGGGCGCCTGCCCAGATCAGGAATCTGGAGGATTTCCGCCGCTGGATCGACGGCTACGACGTGGGCATACGGTATGCGGACGACTTCTTCGGCCGGATCCTGGAGGCCCTTGAGGCGAAGGGCGTCCTGGACGACACCGCCATCATCGTCAGCAGCGATCACGGCGAGAACCAGGGTGAACTGAACGTCTACGGTGACCACCAGACCGCCGATTACATCACCGGCCGCGTGCCGCTGATCGTTCGATGGCCGGGGATGGAAGGCGGCGTGGACGAGGGACTGCACTACAACTACGACCTGCCGCCGACCATGATGGAGCTTCTGGAGGGCGAGTGCCCGGACCGCTGGGAGGGAAGGAGCTTCGCCGGCGCCCTCCGGGAGCAGGACTGCGGCCGGGACCACGTGGTGGTCTGCCAGTGCGCGTGGAGCTGCCAGCGAAGCGTGCGGTTCGGCCCCTGGATCGTCATCCGCACCTATCACACCGGCATGAAAGACTTTCCGCCGGTGATGGTGTTCAACCTGGAGGAGGACCCCCACGAGACCATTAACCTGGCCGAGGAGCGGCAGGATATCGCGCGCAAGGGCCTCGCCATACTGGAGGGCTGGCAGGCCGACATGATGGCGCGTTCCACCAGCCGGATCGACCCGCTCTACACCGTGCTGGAAGAAGGCGGGCCATTCCACACGCGCGGACGGCTGGAGAGTTACTGTCAGCGACTGCGCGAGACGGGGCGAGAGGAGCACGCGCGCACGCTGGAAGAACTGGATGGGGGACGGCTGGTGGGGCGCTGAGGCTGCTGTTGACCGGGAGGATGCTGCGCAGATGATCGCCGTGGCGATTACCGACATTCACGGGGACTATCGGCGGCTGGCGGAATTCGGGGACGCCCTGGCCGCCGCAGATGTCGTGCTGCTGACGGGCGACCTCACTCAGTTCGGGCACCGCAGGGCCGCCTCCGAGGTCCTGGACGCCGTGCGCGGCCACAACGAGAACGTCCTGGCCGTCGCCGGCAACTGCGACTATCCCGACGTCGGCGACTTCCTGGCCGCCGAGGACGTGAACCTGGACGGCCGCTGCCGTGTGATCGAGGACGTGGCGCTGCTGGGTCTCGGGGGGTCGCTGCCTGCTCCGGGACGCACGCCCAACGAGCGGGATGAGGCAGAGCTGGCAGACCGGCTGGAGGCAGCGGCCTCGGAGGCACCCGCCGACCTGCCCTGGGTGCTGGTCAGTCATCAGCCGCCCCTCAACACGTGCGCCGACCGGGTGCACGGGGGCCAGCACGTGGGCAGCCGCTCGGTGCGCGCCTTCATCGAGGAGCATCAGCCCGTGGTCTGCCTCACCGGACACATCCACGAGGGGCGCGGGACGGACTCCATCGGCGAGACCACCATAGTCAACCCCGGTCCGCTGCGGTCCGGCCACTATGCCCGCATCGAGGTCCGCGACGGACTGAAGTCCGCCGAGATTCGGGGCGAGGGGTGAATCTCAGCTCTGGCGCGGCGCCCCGGAAGGGGCATCCAGGGAGGTGCGAGGGAGATGACCAGCGCGGATGCGGAGGGCCGGGGGGACTTTTTTACCCCGGAGCGCTTCGCCCGGGAGCAGAGGGAGCGCATGGAGTCCAGCCGGGGGCGCCTGTTGATCGCGGGCTGCTGTTCGGGCTCCCAGCTGTCGGGCCAGGTGGTCCAGAGATACAGGGAACTGCTCCACGAGGCGGGCAGCCGGGACAACGTGCTGCACCTGGAGAACATCGATTTCCGCTTCTCCGATTCGGAGACGTGCGTGCGCCTGGACACCCACGTCGGCGGCTACGACGTGTTCCTGTTCCAGTCACCGTTCGACCCCACCTGCGATCGCAGCATCGACCAGAACTACATGGCGTTCCTGATCGCCGCCCGCACGTTCCGGGAGCACGGGGCGAACCACGTGACGGCGGTGCTTCCCTATCTGGCCTACGCCCGCCAGGACAAACCCACCAAGTTCATGCGCGAGCCCACCACGGCGAGGCTGATGGCCGATCTGAGCATAGAGGCGGGGATCGACCGGCTGGTGGCGTGGGACCCTCATTCGGGCCAGTTGCGGGGCTTCTACGCGGGTCTGCCCGTCAGCATGCTGGAGCCCCTCTCGTTCTTCATCGAGGTGTTCGAGGATTTCCGGGGACGGGAGGACGTCATAGCCGTCGCGCCGGATGTGGGGGCATCGAAGTTCGTGACCCACTTCGGCCGGGCGCTGGATTTGAAGTGCGCCATCGCCTCCAAGTTCCGCCCCGAACCGGAAACGGCCGAGGTGACCGACATCATCGGCGATTTCCGGGGCAAGACCACGGCCGTCGTGCTGGACGACATGATCAGCGGGGGGGGAACCATCCACGCCGTCGTCGCCGAACTGGCCGAGAAAAGGAGCATCCAGCAGGTCCACGTGGGCGTCTCGCATAATCTGTGCGTCGGCGAGGCCCGTGCACGATTGGTGGACCTTCACGAGAATTACGGGCTCAAAAAGGTCGTCGTGACCAACAGCATACCGCAGACGGAGGAGTTCGCCTCGCTGCCCTTCGTGAGCGTGCGGTGTCTGTCGGACACGCTGGCGCGGACCATCAACCGGCTTCACTACAACCGCTCCGTCAGCGAAGTCTTCTACAGGCCCTGAGCCCTTCGCTTTGCCTTTGACACGGAGCGCGGTTTCATTTATAGTGTTGATCTGCCCGGCCGCAGGGTGATGGTGTGCTCCGAAGCGCTCTACTGACGATATGCTTCCCATGGGAACTCCGCTTGCCAGAGAACAAGATTACGAGAACAATCGGCGCTGGTATCACGTGGATGCCAGCGGACAGGTGCTTGGTCGCCTCGCGTCGCGGATCGCCACCGTGCTGATGGGCAAGGACCGCCCGGATTACACGCCCCACGTGGACACGGGCGCATTCGTGGTGGTGACCAATGCCCGTGAGGTGCGCCTGAGCGGCAAGAAGCTCGACCAGAAGGTCTATCAGAGCTTCTCCGGTTACCCGGGCGGACTGAAGGAAACGCCGGTGCGGGAGGTGCTCCAGAGGCACCCCACCCGACTGGTGATGGAGAGCGTGCGGCGGATGCTGCCCAAAAACAAGCTGGGCGACCGGATGCTGAAACGGCTGAAGGTCTACGCCGGTTCGGAACATCCTCATGGCAACCACCAGCCCGAGCCGCTCGAGGTGTGAGCGAGCCGGGCTCAGATACAAGCTGCTCATCATACAGGGACTGAAGCATGGCTGACGACTATATCTGGGGAACGGGTCGTAGAAAAGAAGCCGTCGCGACCGTGCGCATCAAACCCGGCACGGGCGAGATCAAGGTCAACCAGCGGGACATGGAGGAGTACTTCCCGCGGGAAGACCACCAGGTGGCCGTACGCCGGCCCCTGCGCGTGACGCACAACCAGGGCCGCTACAACGTGGTGGTGCGCGTGAGGGGCGGGGGCATCACGGGGCAGGCGGACGCCGTTCAGCTCGGCCTGGCCCGTGCCCTGGAGAAAAGCGACAGTTCCCTGCGCGAGGACCTGAAAGCCGCCGGTCTGCTGACGGTGGACTCCCGGAAGGTCGAGCGGAAGAAGTACGGTCTGCGCGGCGCCCGGCGAGCTCCCCAGTACAGCAAGCGCTGAGACGCAGCACAAAAACGTTCGCCTCACAAAGCGCACGAGTCTGCCGACCGCTTCTTCGGTCCCCGTCACACGGCCTGCGGCTCGTCCATTTCTTCGACGAGCTCCGGGGGCAGGTTGAAGTTGGAGTGCACGTTGGCGACATCCTCGTCGTCCTCCATCTCCTCCATCAGCTTCAGCATCTTGCGGCCGTCCTCGACGCCCAGGTCCACGTAGGTCTTGGGCACGCGCGTGATCTCTGCCGATTCCCGCCCGATGCCCGCTGCATCCAGGGCGTCTTTGACCGCCTGCAGGTCGGCGGGCGCGCAGGTGAGCTCGTAGACGTCGCCGGCCTGCTGGAAATCCTCCGCGCCGGCCTCGACGGCTATGTCGAACACTTCTTCCTCCGTGTGGCCGTTCAGCGTCAGCAGAACCAACCCCCTGGTGTCGAACACCCAGCTCACGCAGCCGTTGGTGCCCAGCTCGCCGCCGTGGTCTTCAAAAATCTTGCGGACGTGGGCGGTGGTGCGGTTCCGGTTGTCGGTCAGCGCCTCCACCAGCACCGCCGCCCCACCCGGCCCGTAGCCCTCGTAGACCACCTGTTCCACCTGCTGGCCTTCCAGCTCGCCCGCGCCCTTGAGGATGGCGCGTTCGATGTTCTCCTTGGGCATGTTGGCTTCTTTGGCCGCGTCGATGGCGTACTGCAGGTCCAGATTGGTCTCCGGGTCCTTTCCGCCCGTCCGGACGGCGGTCATGATCTGCTTGCTGATGCGGCTGAACAGCTTGCCCCGCTTCTTGTCTTCTTTCGCCTTCTTGTGCTTTATCCCGGCCCAGTGGGAATGCCCTGCCATTTCCGCTCACCTCGCTTTGGGAAAAGAGAACGCTCTGTACGCGCACAGCATCACCGGGGGGGAGGGGGGGGGCGGAGGCTTCTTGTTGCGCGTCAGCCGACAGGCGCGACGGTCTGAAAATGGTCTGGTGCTCACGGTTCCAAAACGCCGATAGAGGGCCGAAACAGTCCTCTAACATTATAGGGGGTCTGGGCGCCACGGCAAGCTGACGCGGCTTGCGGGCCGGAAAGGCGCGGCCTATAATCTCAGTCACAGTTCTCCGAAGGAGGGCAGTCGTGTGCCGCTCGAAGAATACGCCCGCAAACGGGATGTCAGCAAGTCTCCCGAGCCCGCGGCGGATGCGGCTGAAGGAGAGGGCCGGACCTATGTCATCCAGAAGCACGACGCCAGCCGGCTGCACTACGACCTCCGCCTGGAATGCGATGGCGTGCTTCTGTCCTGGGCCATCCCCAAAGGCCCCTCCCTGAACCCGGCGGACAGGCGGCTCGCCGTGCGCGTGGAGGACCATCCCCTGGACTACGCCGCTTTTGAGGGCAGCATCCCCGACGGGGAGTACGGCGGCGGCACGGTCATGCTCTGGGACAGAGGCACTTTCGAGAATATCAAGGACATTCTCCTGCGCGAAGCGGTGGAGAAAGGACACATCGAGGTGCGGCTGAGGGGCGAAAAGCTCAAAGGCAACTGGGCCCTCATCCAGATGAAAGGCCGCGGCGCGAAGAACTGGCTGCTGATCAAGATGAGCGATGAATTCGCGGACCGCGAGCGGAACGTCACCCGGGACCTGCCGAATTCCGTGCTCAGCGGCCGCTCCATGGACGAGATCGCCGGGAAGGAGGGCGCTTGATGGCCGGGAAACGGGCAGTATCCCAGGGGCGGCGCGGCACATTTCAGCGGGGTCTGGGCGTGAAGAGAGCGGTCTGGCTCGCCGGATTCGCCCTCGCCTTCCTGTTCCCCTCCGGGCTGGTTCTCTTCACGCTGGGGCGCCGCCACGCTTTGGAACCGCGGCTGAACCGGGCGGCCGACATGCTGACGCAACAGCGCGTCGGCTCGCCCTCGCAGGTGCCGGTGCGCGCGGAGGAGGCCCTCCTCCAGGTCCCTGCTTCTGTGCGGTTCGACCGGGAGGTGGCCGTGGAGCGGGCCATGGAGCTTCTCCGGCTGCGCCGGCAGGTGGTGCGCCGGCTGCGAGGCAGTGTCGGAGAGCAGGAAGCGCTGGACAGCGCCGCCGCTGCCGCGGAGTATCTGCGCGGCAGGCTGGCCTCATTCCTCAAGACAGACGACACCGCGGCGCTGGTCGTGCTCTACTCGCTGGGATGGCCCTGGGTGGGCTCTGAGCCCCTGCACACCCGCCCGGCCAGGCTGGAGGACACGGGCTGGACTGCGCCCCCGCCCCCGCGCCCCATTCTCGATGCGGTGCTCCAGGCGCCGGCCTGGCCGGCCGCCCGCAGGAAACTGCTGGACGAATTCGGCCTCACCGGCGAACAGGCTTTTGCCATTCGGTGCGGCATAGCCCGGCAGGCCGTCGGAAATGCGCTCATCCATGCTGCGGGACGCCCGCAGGCAATCGACGCACTCGCCCGCTATGCGGCGCTTGCCCCTGCGCAGGCGGAGACGGTGCTGGCCATGGCGGGGACGTTATACCTGGCGCGCCGACCGGACGCGGAGGCCATCCTGGAACGGCTTTCCCGCGACCACGCCGAACTGGTCGAGCCCATCCGCCGGTTCCGATCCGAGAGAGAACGCTGAATCCGGGCGCCGGCGCGGCTCAGCCCTCCTCCTGCCGCCAGTTCTCAGGCCGAAGGGCGCGGACCTTGGCGCCCGCCTGCCACATCTCGGAGTTCTTGATCTCGTCCAGCTCCTCCCGCAGCTTCTCGGCGTAGTCGGGCTGGCTGTTGGCCTCCAGCACGATCCCGGCCTCAGTGCCGTCCGCGACGCGCTGGTAGAGCTCGTCGAAGACCGGCTTGACGGCCTCGCGGAACCGGTGACCCCAGTCCAGCGCGCCCCGCTGCGCGGTGGTGCTGCAGTTGGCATACATCCAGTCCATGCCGTTCTCGGCCACGAGCTTGATCAGGCTCTGGGTCAACTCCTCGACGGTCTCGTTGAACGCCTCGCTGGGACTGTGGCCGTGCTCGCGGAGCGTGTTGTACTGCGCCTCCATCACGCCGGCCAGGGCGCCCATCAGCAGACCGCGCTCACCGGTCAGGTCGCTGTAGGTTTCCTTCTGGAACGTGGTGGGGAACAGGTATCCCGAGCCGATGCCGATGCCCACGGCCAGGCAACGTTCCTCGGCCCGCCCCGTGGCATCCTGGAACACCGCGTAGCTGCTGTTGATGCCGCTGCCCTCCAAAAAGTTGCGGCGCACGGACGTGCCCGACCCCTTGGGTGCCACCATGATGACGTCCACGTTCTCCGGGGGGACGACGCGGGTCTGGTCGCGGTAAACGATGGAGAAGCCGTGGGAGAAATACAGCGCGTCACCATCGTTGAGCCGCGGCTTCACCTCCTCCCACAGCAGCATCTGCGCCGCGTCGCTGACCAGGTACTGCACGATGGTGCCGCGCTCGACGGCCTCCGGGATGGAGAACAGCGTCTCGTCGGGCACCCACCCATCGTCGATGGCCTTTTGCCAGTAATCGCCGTGCCCCGGCGCCTGGCCGACGATGACGTGCAGGCCGTTGTCACGCATGTTCAGCGACTGGGCCGGCCCCTGCACTCCGTAGCCGACCACGGCAATCGTCTCGTCCGCCAGTACCTGCCGGGCCTTCTCCAGCGGGAACTCCTCACGGGTAACGACCTCTTCTTCCACGCCGCCGAAATCGATCTTCGCCATGTCCAACTCCTGCACAGATGACGTAAAGGCCGGGATGAATCTCCCGGCCGGCTCCGGGACAGGCATCTATTCTGGCACCGCGACGGCGACATTTCAAGCAGAACGGCCATCCGCCGGGGTCATTCAAGAGTCCGATGCACGTATGGCGGGCAGCGTGTTCTGCCTCTGTGAGCTTCCGCAGGCGAGGGTCTGTCTGCGTGCCCGCCTGTGGGGCAGGCAGGCGGCCACGCCCAGGCAGGCGCCTGTGCTGCACGGTGCTTGTGGGGCGCGGGCAGCGGATGTGTGGCGCAGCCGCCCCCGGCTGCGGCCGTTCCCCACAGGCGAGGGCTCCTGTGCTGCACGGCGTTCGTGGGGCGCGGGCGGCGGATGTGTCGCTCAGCCACAGGCCGGGAAGGACAACGAAAAACCGATAATGGAATGGCCCTGCCCGGGGCCGCAGTACCTGGCCCACGGGCGCTCCGACGGCACACCGCACCATCCGGGTCAGAACTCTATACCACGGTCTGCGGGGCGGCCCCTCTCCAGGGCGTGTTGGACGTTGCTGAGCCGGGTGATGGTGTCCGCCAGGTCGGCCAGCTCTTCCCAGGGCCCGTCCCCGGTCAGGATCGCGTGCACGCCGTCTGTGCGGCTGCTGACCGCGTGCCGAACATCCTCCGCGCCGATCAGTCCCCGCCGCAGCGCGTAGAGCACCTCGTCCAGCACGACCAGCTCGTATCGACCCGAGCCCAGGGCATCGGCTCCCTGGCGGAGGGCTTCCTCGGCCGCCGCCACGGCGTCCTGCGGCGGCGGTTCGCCCTCGGGCGGAAGGAATCCCGCGCCGGCCAGCCTTATCTCCAGCAGACCGCCGAGCTTCTGCGCCGCCGCATGCTCCCCGCCGGCCCTGCTCTTGATAAACTGCACCACGAGGGCCCGCATGCCGTGGCCCGCGCAGCGCAGCGCGGTGCCCAGCGCGGCGGTGGTCTTGCCCTTGCCGTCGCCGGCCAGGATCAGCACGCGGCCCTGGTTGGTGGAATCCTGCGGCCTCGCTTTTTCGCCAACATTCATGGATCCGGCTCCCAATCCCGCCCGGGCAGGGCACACCGCGCCGCTACGCCCGCGGGTGCGCGGCCCGGTAGACCTCCCTCAGCCGCTCGTGCGAGAGGTGCGTGTAAACCTGGGTCGTGCTCAGATTCTCGTGTCCCAGCAGTTCCTGGATGATCCGCAGGTCGGCGCCGTTGGCGAGCATGTGGGTGGCGAAGCTGTGGCGCAGCGAATGGGGCGTGGCGCCGGGGTTCAGACCCGCCTCCAGGACGTAGCGGCCCATTATACGGCTGACGCTCCGGCCGGTGATCCGGCCGCCGTCCCGCGCGTTGACGAACATGGCCTCCGGGTCCTTTTCCGCGGGCGCGTCCTGGCCGTCCTCCGAGAGGTAGCGTCGGATGGCGCCGACTGCGCACCGGCCGGCCGGGACGATGCGTTCCTTTTTGCCCTTGCCTTTCACCCGGAGCATGCCCCCGGCCAGGTCCACGTCATCGTGGTTCAGCCCGGTCAGCTCGCTCACGCGCAGGCCGGCGCCGTAGAGCGTCTCGAACATGGCGCGGTCGCGCCGTCCTATCCAGGTGGTGCAGTCCGGCTGCTCCAGCAGCGCTTCCACCTCCTGGGGGGTCAGGAAGACGGGCAGCTTGCGCTCTCGCCGGGGCGAACGCAGGGCGGCCATGGGGTTGGAGTCCACCAGACCGCGGCGGGCCAGGAACTTGAAGAACGAACGCACGGAGGCCACGCGCCGGGCGATGGTGGAGCGGGCCAGGCCCCGCGCCTGCAGCCCCGCCAGGTAGGCCCGCACGTCCCGCACGGAAGCGTCCCGCACCTCGCAACCGCGTTCCTCCATGTATCCGGCGAACTGCGAGAGGTCGGCCGCGTAGGCGCGCACCGTGTTCTCGGAATAGTCCCGCTCTATGGAGAGGGTGTGCAGGAAGTCGTCAACCAGGGCGCTCATGGATCATCACCGCCCCGATGGTAGCGCCCCACGGGGGGCATTGGCAAGCACAAGGGCCCCGGGCGACGGCCGCAGCCGGGGGCCTGTGGAAGCCCAGAGAAACAGAACACGCTGCCCGCCATACGGTGCATCGCGCTTGTGCATAACCCGACCCACGGGGCGCGGGTACTTGACAGAATTCCCCCGGCGAAATAACGTTAAGGGGACCGCCCCCAAGCCGGGAACAGAGAGAACAAGCACGTTTTTCCGGGTGACAATGCAATGCGCATCCAATGTGGAACTGACCGACGGTATTTCCCCTTGCTTTTGATCGGGCTGACGGCGGTGCTGCCTTTGCTATGTGGCTGCCCGGCCGAGCACACGCCGCGATTCTACGTGGAGCGGCTGGGCACCGAAAACGAGGAGAAGCAACGCCGGGCCGTGGAGGAACTGACCCGAATGCAGGAGAAGGCCCTCCCCATCCTGGAACCGGCACTCGAAAGCCCCGACCCCCAGATGCGCATCGGCGCACTGAAGGTGCTGGCCAAAGTGCGCCGGATGAGTTCCGTGCAGATGGCGGGCCGGCTCCTGGACGCCCCCGAAAAGGAGGTGCGCCTGCAGGCCATCGACACCGTGTCGCAGCTTGCGGGCCTGTGGAAGGAGCGCAGCACGGAACTGCTGGCCGCCGCGCTCCAGCAGCAGGAGCCGGAAGGCGTCAAAAAAGCCGCCCAGAGCCTGATGCAGATGAGCTACGAAGACGCCACGGAGGTCCTGGAGCAGAGCCTGGACCCGCCGGATACCATCCAGGCCGTCTACGCGGCGCGTTACCTGCACGAGATGCGGCCCTCCGAGAAGACCGCCAATCTGCTGCTGCAGAACCTGCTGAACCGGGACGAACAGGTCGAGAAGCAAGAGGAGCTTCGGCGGGCGAAAACGGCCATCCAAAGTCTGGTGAAAGAGGAGAGTGAGAAGCCGACGGAGGCCCTGCGGCAGCAGCTTGATTCGCCCAATACCGTCCGGGCCGTTTACGCGGCGCGTTATCTGCACGAAAGGGAGCCGTCCGAGAAAACGGCCGAACTGCTGGTGCAGAGCCTCCTGGCCGAAGACGAGCAGCTTCAACAGGCGGCTGAGGAGAGCGTGCAGGAGCTGGGCGGCGCCATCATCGAGCTCCTGGGGCAATTCGTCGATGCCCACCCCGGCAACGAGCGATTGGAGGAGATGCTGCTCACGGTGCGCAGCCGGCTCGCGGCCGAGGAAAGTGTGAAGGAACTGGCCGACCGCATCGTCGAGCCGCTGGTTCGATTCGTGGACGCCCACCCCGGCAACGAGCGGCTGCAGGAGATACTGGTCGCCGTCCGGGATAAGCTCATCGAGGAGCTCGACAAGATCCTGGACGGCAAGAGGGCCGCGGTAATCCTGGATGCACTGGCCACCATCGCTGACGGGCTGAGCGTCGATGAAATCAAAGAGGACATGCTGTACGGACGGCTGGAGAGCCGCTGGCGCATCGCGGCGGCCACGGCCCTGGGCAAGGCCGCCCGATCGCCCCGTTGCAGGCCCGAGCTGAAGGCCGACATACTCGAGATGCTGGAAAGTGCGCTCGAGAGCAAGGGTATGGACAATCGGGTCCGGATCGGCGCCGCCATCGCCCTGTGCCGCCTGCGTTCCCAGAATGGCGTTGATTACCTGCTGGAGCAACTCGACCAGTTCCAGGAAAAGACCCGGGCAGAGGCGAAGCTCAGCGCCAGCGAACTTGCCGGCCTGACCGAGGCCCGCATACGGGCCCAGGAAGCCCTGACGGCATCGGGTGACTTTGTGGTGAACGAACTGATGGACAGGCTCCGAAAGCAGGAGCAGAAACCCGGACCCATCATTGTCTGGGCGGCGGCAAAGACCCTGGGCGAACTCTCGGTCGAGGAGGCCGTTCCCCTCCTGGCCCCCTACCTTCTGAAGGAGAGGGAAACCGCCCCCCGCGCCGCCGGTCCGGAGCAGGGAGAGGAACCTCCACCGGACCCCATCACCGTGGGGCCGGAAGGACGACTGAGCGAGCCCATCCAACTGGAGAACTGGGACAATCCGGACGAGGAGACCGTCGCCCGTTTGATGGACAGGATGGAGATATTCGACTATCCCGGCTACGTCCGCTGGACGGTGGCCATCGCCCTGGGGCGCATCGGAAGCGACCCGGCCAGGGAGGCCCTGCGGAAGGCCGCCCGTGCGGAGGAAGACTTCCTGGATCGGCTCAGGGCGAACAAGCAACTCCCCGAACCCTACCGCCGCGCCGCCCTCATAAACGGTATGATCCGCCGACACCAGGACGTGTTGTTCTACATTCGGCGCGCCCTTCAGGAGACCGGCGCAGGGACTCCGGCTACCTGACCGGATCGTAACCGCCGGGGAACAGCGGGTTGCACCGGATGATGCGCCAGGCGCCCAGCAGCAGTCCCACCACCAGGCCCTTCTTCCGCACCGCGTCGATCACGTACTGGCTGCAGGAGGGCTGAAACCGGCATGTGGAGGGCAACAGGGGGGAGATGAAGCGCTGATAGAATCGGACCAGCCCGATCACCGCCCGGGCCAATCCACGCTCAATCCACCGTATCGGTGCCAGCAGAATCTTCATGGGACCGGTTCAGTTGCTCGATTATCCGCAGGAACGCGCCCTCGACCGAACCTACCTCGTCCGGGGATGCGTCCCAGTCCACCGAGACCACCAGGTCGTAGCTGCCGCTCAGCCGGTGCCGGTGGAGGCGAAACGCCTCCCGGATGGCGCGCCTCCACCGGTTGCGCACCGCGGCCCCGCCCACCCTGCGGCCCACGGCCAGGCCCAGCCGGTGCTTGCCTTCTGGACGGCGCAGCGCCCTCACCCTCAGCGGAGGTTCCACCAGGGGCATTCCCTGCCGCCGGACCCGTTCGAAGTCCGCCGAGCGGGTCAGCCTTGCCTTCCGGGGCAGCCCGAAGCGTTTCACGGGCAGTGCTCCAGCATGGACCTGAGCTGACTCAGCCACTCCTGGACGCTGAAGATGCGGTCCAGTTCGCGTCGCTCTGCCGGCCAGCCGTAGCGGTAGGTTCGCCCGGACGCCTGGACCAGCAGGCAGGGCACATCCCACCATCGGCCCCTCCGCAATCCGGTCACCCCCTCCAGCGGTATCCGGTGCTGCCCCGAGGGGGCGGCGTCTTCGTCGCGGACGATCTGCCACTCCGGCTCAAAGATTATGTCCGTTTCCGTAAGCACCAGGTCTCCGATGCCGATCTCGAACCACTCGCAGGTGAGGTAGGGGAAGTAGCGCACCCGGCTGCGGAGGATTTCGGAGCGCTGTCCGGCTCTGTCGGCCTCCGTGTGGGCCTGGACGGCGAAATCGGCGGCGTCCACCTCCAGCACGTCCGTCGCTTCGGCGACGGGGGCGCAGGTCAGCAGAAGCCGGGCCTCCTGCACCAGCGCCTCGGCGTCGTCGCCCTCGGAACGCAGCATGATCCCTCCATCCGCCGCGCGCACCGCCACCTGCTCGGCCAGCGGAGGACGTTCCCGCATCAGGAAACGACGCACTTTCCGAGCCACCGCTTCAACGGGGCCGGCGCTGGCGTCCGCTCCGGCCACGCGCGCCGACAGTTGCGAGAGCTCCAATCGTGTCTCCGAGGTCGACGGCATGGTTCAGTCGCAGATAAAGGATTCGAAACCTGCAGAGAGATGCCACCGGAGCGATCCGTCCTCCCGGCGGGACATGATCAGGCATTCCGTCCCGGGCAGTGAGTCCACCAGCGCCACACCGTCCTGCGGCCCCAGCACGCTTATCGCCGTGGCGAGCGCGTCCGCCGTGACGGCCTCCTCGGCCACGACCGTTGCGCTGGAGACGTTCAGGACGGGCCAGCCCGTCCGGGGGTCGATTATATGCGAAAACCACCTCTCCCCGATACGCAGACCGCGCCTGTAGTCGCCGCTGGTGGCCACCGCGCAGGCGGGCAGTGCGAGGATCAGGTCCTCCTGCATGCCCTCGACCGGCTGGACCTGGATGTGCCACCGGCCGCCGGGTTCGGGCCGGCCGAGCAGGCGCAGGTCCCCCCCGATGTCCACCAGCCCCACCGAGGCCCCAGCGGCTGCCATTTCGCCGGCCGCCGCGTCGATGGCGTATCCCTTGGCGATGCCGCCCAGGTCGATCTTCATCCCCGGGTTCAAAAACTTCACCTTTCCGTCCTCGAACGCCAGGTTACGGTAGCCCACCTTTGCCAGGGCCTCGCGTGTCTCCTCCTTCGAGGGCGTGCGCCCTTCGGCAGCTGCTCGCCGCCACAGCGTGCGCAGCGGGGCGCAGGTGGCGTCGAAGGCGCCGCCGGTCAGCCGCGACATTTCGACGGCCTGCTTCAGCGTGGCCAGCGTGTCGGGCGAGACGGCGACCGGACGGCTGGCTGCCTGCTGGTTCAGCCGGGTCAGCTCACTGTCCGGACGATAGGTGCTCATCAGCCGCTCAACCTTCTGCACCGCCTCGACGGCCGGACGCAACATGCGGCGGCCGTCGTCCAGGCCCTCGGCCCGCACCACGAGCCGTGCATCCGTGCCCATGGGACTGAAGCGGGTCTCGTAACGGCCGGCATTTCCGGGCTGCTCCCAGACCTTCAGCGCCGGCCCCCGGACGCGTGCCCGCTGCCAGAGGCCCAGGCCCAGCGCCGCCAGGGCCATCACTGTCCAGGGCACAACGGCTTTGAGGGGCCTTCTCATCGTTTCGTGTCCGTCGCTCGGCTCATGGCTGCGCCGTGGCGGTCTCCGGTCCGGCGTCCCCCTTCAGAAGTTCGATCGCCCGGCCCGTGCTGACGGCGGCATTCATGACCTCTTCCTGGTAAACGCCGTCATTCTTGACCAGCCGCACCCGGTCCACCACGGACCCGTCCGGCTCCTTCACCGTCATCCGAAGCCGATTGCCGTGGACCTCGAACAGGCAGTAATGGAGCAGGGAGTGGCCCGTCCCGCCGACCAGCAGCGGGGAGGGTCTGGCCGGGCGGAGGGGTGCCCCCGCGCCTCCCGTTACGACGTGGATCAGGGGCTTGCCGCCCGGCGGGCCGATGGGTCGGAAGCGCTCGTAGAGATGGGAATGTCCGTTCAGAACCATATCGACGCCGTGGCGCTCGAGGACGGGCAGGATGTCCTCCCGTCCCCAGCTGCTCCCGTGCCCGGCCACGTTGAACGTGGGCACGTGGTAAGCCACCAGGGTCCAGGTTGACTCTGTGTCCTCCAGGTCCTTCTCCAGCCACTGCCGCATGGCGCGGCGCTGTTCGCCCGTCGCCTCGCTGTCGAGCACGATGCAATGCACGTTGCCGGCGTCGAAGCTGTACCAGAGTTCGTTGCCGGGCAGCTCGAACAGATTCCTGTAGAGGACGGCGTCTTTCTCGTGGTTGCCGCGCACGGGCCAGATGGCAGCCCCTGCCAGGTAGGGGCGGGCCGGCCCGAAAAACTGCTGTGGCCACTCCTGCCATCGTCGGCCGTCGTTGACCAGGTCACCGACGTGCACCACGAACAGCGGGTCCTCCCGGGCGATGCCCAGACTGACGGCGTAGTGCTGGGAAGGGCGGCTTCGCGAATCGCCGTATACGACGAACCGCAGCCGTTTGCCCGCCGGGGGCGGCGTGCCGAAAGAGCCGACAGCTCTCCGTTCGCCGCAGCGAACGGCGTACTCGTAGTGCATCCCCGGCCTCAGGCCCCGGAGAGTGGCGCTGTGCAGGAACGCGGCTTCCCCGGCTATCTCGGTTACGCGCGCATCTTTGCGCCATCGCCTGCCGCGGGCCGCAATGCGGACTTCGCCCGCCGGGACGCCCGCCTCCGAGACCCACGCCAGGACGGCGGACTCACCGGTTACGGAGTTCACGAACGGCTCTATGACGAACGCGTCCGGCCGCCGGGCGGTCTCGGGTACGGGTTGGCCCTGAGTCCTCGGGGCCGCGCACCCGCTGAGGAGCAGAAAGCAGACCAGCAGTGATGCGAACCGTTGCAGGCGGTGTGCATGCATCGACTTTTCCCTTTGAGCAAAACGAGGTGAGGAACGGGTCGGCCCCGGTGGAGGCTCAGGCGCCCGCCCGGCTCCCGGCGACGGCTTCCACGTCTCCCCCCATGCTGCGGACGATGCCGCTCTGCTGGGGGTCCATCTTCACCCGGAACCGGAGCGTGGCGTCCGTGACGGAACGGTCCATGACGATGCCGTGCTCGTAGAGGTAGGAGATGAGCCTGCCGTTGCCGGCATCGACCCGGACGCGCAGTTCGACCTTTCCATGGTCCAGCACGTCCATGACCCGGCGGCGCACCTCGTCGAGACCCTCTCCCGTGACGGCGCTGGTGCACACCGTCTCGCCCACGAGTTTTCTGAGCAGGGGCAGCTCGGACAGATCGTCCACAAAGTCCACCTTGTTGAGCAGATAGATGGTGGGCTTGTCGGCGCAATCCACCTCGTGCAATGCTTCCTGCACGGACCGCACCTCCTGCTCGGCTTCGTGCTTGGATGCATCGATGACGTGCAGCAGGACGTCGGCCTCCCGCGCCTCCTCCAGGGTGGCGTGGAAAGAGGCCACCAGGTGGTGGGGGAACTTGCGGATGAACCCCACCGTGTCGCTCAGCAGCACCTCCCGACCGTCGGGCAGGTCCCAGTGCCTGGTGCGCGTGTCCAGGGTCTCGAACAAACGGTCCCGCACCGACACGTCGGCCCTGGTCAGGGCGTTCATGAGGCTCGATTTTCCGGCGTTGGTGTAGCCGACGAGCGCGACGGTGGGGAATCTCTCGTTCCGCCCCTGGACCATCAGATGGCGGCGCTGATCGATCTTCTGCAGGTCCTTTTTCAGCTCGTGGATGCGCCGCTGCACCAGGCGGCGGTCCATCTCGAGCTGCTTCTCACCGGGTCCGCGCACGCCGATGCCGCCTCCCGCCGGGCCGCCCAGGGTGCCGCCGGCCGTCCGATCCAGGTGGGTCCACATGCGTTTGAGACGGGGCAGCTCGTACTCGAGCTGGGCCAGCTCCACCTGAAGCCTGGCCTGCCGGGTGCGCGCGTGCGAGGCGAAAATGTCCAGAATCAGCTCGCTGCGGTCAACCACTTTGGTGTCCAGCGCGCTCTCCAGGTTCTTCACCTGCGCGGGGTTGAGCTCATCGTCGCAGATGACCACGTTGGCGTCCTGTTGCGCGCAGAGGGCGGCCAGTTCCCGCCGCTTGCCTTTGCCCACGTAGTAGCGCGGGTCGGGCTTGTCCCGTTTCTGTCGCAGTCGGCCCACAACGACGGCCCTGGCGGTCCGGGCCAGACTTTCCAGTTCGTTGAACGTCTGATCGTGGTCGTGGCCCTCTCCCCGGCAGATGACCTGCACCAGGATGGCCCTCTCGGCCTTCAGGGCCAGGTCCGTTCTTTTCAGCTGTGCCATCAGCTCCGGTTTTTGAATCGAGCTATCATCCCTTTCCCGTACGGATATTATAGGCCACGGGACCGGAAAGTGCCACCGTTTTCCATGGCGCCAGCAGGCCGCCCTTCCGCATCGCCCAGGCGTCTTGACAGCGTCGGCGATGGGGCGTAGATTAGCGCAGTCGATGTCCGCCGTTCCACGCTCTTCTGCACAGGAGGGCCGCGTGATGAACCGGGAAAGGATGCCGATCGGGGTTTTCACCTCGCCCGTGGAGGGGCACGGCCCCGGTGTCGAGGACCTGCTGGACATGGGCGTGCGCCACGTCCAACTGCAGACTCCGGGCCCCACGCACAGAAGCGCCGAGGATGCCCGCCGCATCGCCCACAGGTACCGGGAGGCCGGCATTGCCGTAACTCTGGTTTTCTGCGGTTTCCCGGGTGACAACTACGAGAGCATTCCCATTGTGCGCCGGACAGTGGGCCTTGTGCCCCCGGAGACGCGCCAGCAGCGGGTGCAGCACACCAAGGACATCGCGGACTTCGCCGCGCTGGTCGGGGCGCAGGGCATCGGCATCCACATCGGCTTCGTCAGCGAGGACTGGGCCTCGCCGGAATTCGCCGCCATCGCCCGCGTGGTGGCGGGGCTGGCCGATCACTGCGCCGACCTGGGCCTGACGATGAACCTGGAGACCGGCCAGGAATCCGCCCGGACCCTGCTCCACCTGCTGGAAACGGTCGATCGGAAGAATTTGAAGGTCAACTTCGACCCCGCCAACATGATCATGTACGGCAGCGGCGACCCGCTGCCGGCCCTCCGGCAGGTCGGCGATTACGTGGCGAGCTGCCACTGCAAGGACGCCGTCTGGAGCGACAGCCCCGGGGAGAGCTGGGGGCTGGAAGTCCCCCTGGGCGAGGGCGACGTGGACGTCGAGCGGTTCGTCGCCACGCTGCACGGTATCGGCTACGACGGCCCCCTGACCATCGAGCGGGAGATCGCCGGACCCCGCCAGATCGAGGACATGCGCGCCGGCGTCAGGCTCCTCCAGGGCGTCAAGGAAAAGCTGGACATTGCCTGAGGCCCGACCGGCGGTCCTCCCCGCGCCCGCCGGTGCTTTGGCCGGTTCCGCCGGATGCGTTACAATAGCCCTCCAGCACTCTGCGATCCCGACGAGACTTTATCCCGGACTACCGACATGGCAAAAGGGCTGACGTCGCAGCAAGAGGATTTCGCCCGCTGGTACAACGAGGTGGTGCAGAAGGCGGAGCTGGCCGATTATGCGCCCGTGCGCGGGTGCATGGTCATCCGGCCCTACGGGTTTCAGCTCTGGGAGAACATCAAGCAGGAGCTGGACCGCCGCTTCAAGGAAACCGGCCACGTCAACGCCTACTTCCCCCTGTTCATCCCCATGGACTTCCTGCAGAAAGAGGCGGAGCACGTGGAGGGGTTCTCCCCGGAACTGGCCGTCGTCACCCACGGCGGGGGCAAAGAGCTGGAGGAGCCCCTGGTGGTGCGGCCCACCAGCGAGACGGTCATCGGCCACATGTACTCGAAGTGGATTCAGAGCTATCGCGACCTGCCCGTGCTGATCAACCAGTGGGCCAACGTGGTGCGCTGGGAGATGCGCCCCCGCCTGTTCCTGCGCACCACCGAGTTCCTGTGGCAGGAAGGGCACACCGCGCACGCCACGCGCCAGGAGGCCGAGCAGGAGGTCATCCGCATGCTCGACATCTATGCGGACTTCGCCCGCGATTATGCCGCCGTGCCGGTGGTGAAGGGCATCAAGAGCGAGAGCGAGAAGTTCGCCGGCGCGGGCGCCAGCTACACCATCGAGGCCATGATGCGGGACGGCCGGGCCCTCCAGTCGGCCACCTCGCACGACCTGGGCCAGAATTTCGCCCGCGCCTTCGACATCGCCTTCCAGGACGAGGACGGCGAGCTGCGCCACTGCTGGACCACGAGCTGGGGCCTGAGCACCCGCTTCGTGGGCGCCATCGTAATGGTGCACGGCGACGACCAGGGCCTCATCCTGCCCCCCAGGCTGGCGCCCATCCAGGTGGTGATCGTGCCCATCTGGCGGGAGGAGGACGAGAAGACCGGCGTGCTGGAAGTCACGGAGAAGGTGCGCGCCGCCCTGGGAGACCTGAAAGTCGAGATCGATGACCGCGAGAAATTCACGCCCGGCTACAAGTTCAACGAGTGGGAGTTGCGCGGCGTGCCCCTGCGGATCGAGATCGGCCCCCGCGATGTGGCGAACGAGCAGGTCGTGCTGGCCCGCCGCGACGTGCCCGGCCGGGAGGGCAAGCAGAGCGTGCCCCTGGCAGAGGTGGGGACGGCCGTGCTCGACCTGCTGGACGACATACAGCAGGCCCTTCTGCAGCGGGCCCGCCGGTTCATGGAAGAGCGCACGCGGGAGGCCGACGACTACGAGGCCCTGAGCGAGGCCGTGGCGGAGGGCTTTGCGCTGGCCCGGTGGTGCGGGAGCGCCGAGTGCGAGGCCAGGGTCAAGGAGGACACATCCGCGACCATCCGCTGCATCCCCCTGGACCAGCCGGACGGAACGGGGAAATGCGTCGTCTGCGGCGGGGAGGCCGCCACGAAGGTCGTGTTCGCCCGCGCATACTGACCGGCTTCACGCGGCGGGGACCGGCACCCTGTTCACCGCAGATCTGTGGCGCGCCTGCGGACTTCAGATGTCAGTTTCTTGACGGCGGCCATTCGGGCCTCGAATTCCAGTTGCTCCCGGTCGATACTTGCCCCGGGACCGGTGACCGATTCCCTGCCGTGGACCTCCATGAGCGCATACATGTAGCCGGACCCCACGTCCATGAGAACGGCTTTGGAGAGGGCGAGGTACGTCTCTTCGTTGCCCGGAAAGGTGCCGAATCCCACGATGGTGGGGTAGAGCAGCGCCCAGGCGTTCAGCCGCCGCTCCCAGCCGACCTCCGTGGCGTAGATGAGGATGGTGTCCGCCTGGGCCCGTGCCGCCGCCACCCGCAGCGTCTTCAGATCGGCCGGGCCGCCGGGGGGCAGCAGTATCTCCGGCAGGTAATCCACCTCCTCGAATACGCCGCTTTCCTGCAGTGCCCGCCTCATCTCCTGCGAGCTCGCCTCGTGCAGCTCCAGGCGTTTCATGGGGCTGCGGATGCCGGTGGCTCCGGCGCTGTCGACCGCGTAGATCACCACCTTCCGCGGTTCCTCTGCCCGGGGTTGCAGAGCCAGCAGCCGGTCCACTTCCGCCTGCACTTCCTTTTCCGGCAGCGCGGCAGGGGGGTTGCCGCCCCCCACGTACTGCGTCTCGGCCGCCAGCAGCATCCGATACCTGCTGGTCTGGAAATCGGGACGATGTGTGCCCACCGCACATCCCGCTGCCGACAGCGCAAAAGCCAGCGCCGCCAGTGCCGTCGTCCTGCAGATGGTGCCTTTTCCCATGGACCCGCTCCCCCTGAGAAGGGAATCCTACCGCCTGTCCGACACATCCCAATTGCGTGGATGAACGTAACTTTTCAGACCGCGCGTGTCAACTCCTATGGTGAGCTGCGCCGGGCAGCGGCGCGGGGGCTTTCCCTTTGACAGCGGAGCCCCTCCCGCCTATACTCTGGACCTTGACGGTGGGTCGTTCGCCGGGCTTCTGGTCAATCTCGGCGCCCGCCGTTCCCGTGCGGCTTGCACGGGCCTCGGGCGGCACGATCGTGGTCGCCGGGACTTCTCCCCGATCGCCGACAGGATGGACGGCCCGGGCCGGGCCGCCGACTCCTGTAAGCCGGAAAGGAAGAATCGCCCCGCCATGCTGGTTTACCCGGCAGTGGACATAGCGAAGGGCCGATGCGTCCGGCTGTTGCAGGGAAGGCCGGAGGACGAAAAGGTCTACTACCGGAGCCCGGCCGAAGCTGCATTGCACTGGCAGCAACTCGGTGCCGGCGTGCTGCACGTGGTGGACCTGGATGGTGCGCTGAGCGATTCGCGCAATGCCGGGGCCGTGGCGGACATACTGGCCCGCTGTTCCATGCGCGTGCAGGTGGCCGGCGGACTGCGGAGCAGAGACACCGTCAGGCGGGTGCTGGAGGCCGGCGCGGTCCGTGCCGTGGTGGGCACCCGGGCGGCGCGCGAGCCCGGATGGGCCGTCGAGTTGTGCCGCGAGCTGCCCGATCGCATCGTCATCGCCGTGGACGCCCGGGAAGGGCGCGTGGCGCTGGAAGGTTGGCGCGAGACGACCGAGATGGCACCCGTGGAGCTGGCCCGGCTGGCGGCCGAGGGGCGGCCGGCCGCGTTTCTCTACACCGACGTGGCTCGCGACGGGATGTTGAGCCGACCCCACTTCGAGGGCGTCCGGCAACTGCTGGCGGCCGTGGACGTCCCCGTCATCGCCAGCGGCGGGGTATCGTCCGTGGAGGACATCCGCCGGTTGGGCGAGTGCGGGGCGGACGCCGTCATCGTGGGCAAGGCCCTCTACGAAGGCGTGATCGAACTGCCGGAGGCGCTGGAAGCCGCCGCCGACTACACATCCAGGCTGGACGCGGCTCCGGGCGCCGAGAGCCGATAGGCACGGGGCCATGCGTGAGGTAGAATCTGAACAGTGCCGGAGGAAAACCAATGGCGGAGAGAACCCCTGCCACTATCTGTAACGTCGCGATCGTGGGCCACGGAGGCGTGGGCAAAACGACCTTCGTGGACCACGTCCTGCACGCCGTGGGCGTGGCCAAGCGCCCCGGCGACGTGGACGCCGGATCGAGCCTGAGCGACTACGACCCGGAAGAAAAGGAGAGAGGCTTCTCCATCCAGAGCACCATCTTCCACTTCGAGGCGCACGGACGTGCCTTCAACCTGATCGACACGCCGGGCTACCTGGACTTCGTGGGCCCGACCGTCGGGGTGTTGCCCGTCGTGGAGACGGCCCTCATTACGGTCAATGCCCGCGAAGGGGTGCAGCTCAACACGCGCCGCATTTGGGACGCCGCCGGCGAGCAGGGCCTGGCCCGCGTAATCCTCATCACCCGCCTGGACGCCGAGAACATCAACTTCGAAGGGTTGCTGTCGGAACTGCAGGCGACGTTCGGGGTGGGGTGCCAGCCGGTTTTCCTGCCCCTGGGCCTGGGGGACGACTGCGCCGGAGTGGTGAACCTCCTGGAAGCCGAGGAGGCGCCCGAGGGCGTCGTGGGAGACTTCGCATCCTCCCGGCAGGGCGTGTGGGAATCGGTTATCGAAAGCGACGACGAGCTGATGGAACGCTACCTGGCGGAGGAGGAAATCGGCCGGCAAGAGCTGCTGGGCGCGCTGGGACAGGCCGTCCGAGAGGGCAGCCTGGTGCCGGTACTCTGCTGCGCGGCGAAGGCCGACGTGGGCGTCCGGGAGAGCGTGCAGTTCCTGGCCTCCTGCGCACCTTCTCCGGCCGAGGGCACCGGGCGCACGGCCCTGGACGAGGAGGGCGAAGAGGTCACCGTGGAGCCGGACCCCGATGGCCCTTTCTGCGCGCGGGTGTTCAAGACGGCGACCGACGTGCACGTCGGCAAGGTGGCCTACCTGCGCATCTACGCGGGCAGCCTGGGGGAGTCGCCGTCGGCCACGCTGGCGCGCACCGGACGATCCGTGCGGCTGGGACACTTCTACCTGGTGGTGGGACAGGAGCAGGAGGAGATCAACTGCGCCCTGCCCGGCGACATCGTGTCGGTCACCAAGGTGGAGGAGCTGCAGCTCGGAGATACCCTGTGCGATTCCCGGCGGCTGGAGCTGCCTCCCGTTGAGTTTCCCACCCCCATGATGTCCCTGGCGGTGGAGCCCGAGAGCCGGGACGACGAGGAGAAGATCAGCGCCGGGCTGCAGGACCTGGCCGCCGGCGACCCCACCTTGACCATCGAGCGCGACCAGCAGAGCAGCGAGCTGATCATCACGGGCATGAGCAACCTGCACCTGGACGTCATGCTGGATAAGCTGAAGCGCCGTTACGACATCTCGGTCTCCACGAGGCCCCCGTCAGTTCCCTACCGCGAGACCATCACCCGCACGGCCGAAGGGCACTACCGGCACAAGAAACAGACGGGCGGTCGCGGGCAGTACGGCGAGGTGTACCTGCGGGTCGAACCCAACGAACGGGGAGAGGGATTCGAGTTCATCGACGAGGTCACCGGGGGCGTCATCCCGCGCCAGTTCATCCCCGCCGTCGAGAAAGGCGTACGCCAGGTGCTGGAGGAGGGGCCGCTTGCCGGCTACCCCGTGGTGGACCTGAAGGTCGCACCGAACGACGGCTCCCATCACAGCGTGGATTCCTCGGAGGCGGCGTTCAAGATCGCCGGCGCCCGGGCACTGCGGAACGCCTTCGAGAAGGCCAGGCCCGTGCTGCTCGAACCGATCGCCAACATGGAGGTCGCCGTGCCCGCCGAGTTCATGGGCGACGTGACGGGCAACCTGACCGGGCATCGGGCCCGCATTCAGGGCATGGACCAACAGGGGCAGATGCAGATCATCCGCGCCGAGATACCGATGGCGGAGGTCAGCCGCTACAGCACGGAACTGAAAAGCATGACGGGCGGGGAAGGGACGTTCACTCTCGAGTTCTCTCACTACCAGCCGGTGCCGCCCCAGATCCAGCAGGAGATTGTCGAGCGGCGCAGGCAGCAGAAGGAGGAATGAATCGGCCCACGGGGCCGTCACGCTCTTCCCCGTTCGCCATCAGGGAGGTAAACATGGTCGTCGACCCCAGAGTGGCCGTTGTGATGGGCAGCGAGTCGGACCTGCCCGTGGTCGAGAAGACCGTGGAGATGCTGGAGCGGTTCGGAGTGCCCTTCGAGCTGCGGGTGCTGAGCGCGCACCGCTCTCCCGAGGTCGTGGAGCAGTTCGCCCGAGAGGCCGAAAAGCGGGGGCTGGAAGTGATCGTCGCCGCGGCGGGCGGCGCCGCGCACCTGGCGGGCGTGCTGGCCTCCCGCACCGCGCTGCCGGTCATCGGCGTGCCCGTGCCCACGGACCGGATGGGCGGCATGGACTCGCTGCTATCGACCGTTCAGATGCCCTCCGGGGTGCCGGTCGCCTGCGTGGGGCTGGGCAGGTCCGGCGCCCGCAACGCGGCGGTGCTGGCCGTGCAGATACTGGCCGCCGGCGACCCCGAACTGCGCGGGGCGCTGCGCCGTCACAAGGCCGAGCAGGCCGAGGGCGTCGGCCGGCAGAACGCCAACGTGCAGGAATGGCTGCGCCACCGCCGCTCGACGCACGGCGAATGAGGGGCGCGCTACGCAGCCCCGGTTCTGCGGGGTCTATCCGCCGCAGCCGCGTCAGGCGGAGAGGGAGAATATCTTGTCGTAATTGTTGATCAGGAAAAAGGCGATGCTGGCCACCACGGTCGCGATCGCCACCCCCATGGCCAGGTTCCAGACCACCCGCCTGCCCCCGGTGGGCATGTCCTCGCCCAGGTAGTCGCGCCGGTTGTTCAGCACCAGGAACGCCACGTAGGCCACCGGCAGCATGATCCCGCAGATGGCGGAGGTGCGCACGGCGATCCACGTCCCCATGTGCTGCCACAGCACCACGCCCAAGACCCCCGGCACGGGAATCAGGCAGCAGAGCTTGTAGCGCAACCCCCCCGGCTCCAGTCCAAAGATTTCGCACCCCGCGAAACCGCACACCAGCATGTGCGTGGTGATGCTGCTGAGGGCCATGCCCAGGATGCCGAGCCCGAAGATGATCCGTCCGAAGACCGGTCCGACGCCGGACGATTCAATGATTCGACCCGCGTCCACCGGCGCGATCTTCCCGGTCACGTCCACCGCACCGTGGATGGTGCACGCCGAGGCCACCACGATCAGCCCGGTGGCGATCGTGAACGGCAGCAGCATGCCCGTCACCAGGTCGAACTTCGCCAGGCCGGCGTGCTCCCTGCCCCATCCGCGCGCCAGCAGCGAGTAGGGGTACAGGAAGGTCATGTTGATGCCCACCGCCGCCCCCAGGGCGCCCATGATGAGCTCCGGGGCCTTCTCGTGGTCCGGTATGTGCGGCACGAAACCCCACAGGACCTTGCCCCAGGGGATGTCCCCCGCGAAGGCGGCCCGAACCACCACCACGAGGAAGGCCAGGATGATCATCCCCACCATGCCCTTCAGCAGGCCCTCGTAGAGCCGGATGCCCCGCAGTCCACTGCCGTAGCTCCAGGTCACGGCGATGGAGATGGCGAGCACGAGAAATCCGATGACCAGCAGGATGGTCGTCTGCCCACCCCCCGTTGGCTCCCATCCGGTGGCCGCCTTCACCATGTCCTCCCCCATGCCTGCCGCCAGGGCATACTGGGGGAAATGCCAGATGACCGTGGCCGCCAGGGTGAGCACCGCCCACGCCCAGGCGATGGCCGGTGAGACGTATTCCCCGACCGCCCCGAATGCCCGCGCCCCGGTCGAGAGCGTCTGGTGGGCCATGGCCGACAGCATGATGATGCCCAGCAGCATGGCCAGCGGCTGAACCCACAGCAGGTCGTAGCCGAACAGCGCGCCGATGGTCAGGGAGCTGACGGCGCTGCCCCCGCCCAGGGTCATGGCACTCTGCAGCCAGCCCGGCCCGGTCTTGCGCGCGTAGCCCCGCCAGCGGGTCAGCACGGGCTTGCCGGCCAGTTCGGCCAGTTCGGCCTTCTCCTGCGCCAGCACCTCGGGGTCGGCCGCCGAGAACATGGGCAGCCCCCGCCGGATGTCTTCGTGCGGTGCCTCTTGCGGCGTTTCCTGGTTCATCGGGTGCTCCTGCCTGAGGTCGGGAAGGAAGTTTTACTTGCCGATGACAGAAGGGATTTTACTTTGACATCAGCCTCTGTGCAAAATAATCTGCATGGACGCGGGAAGTCGATGTTTCGCGCTTCCCCAGCCTTCCGAAACCACAGTTCATTCACCGCTGCCCTGCCGCCGCCGGAGAGCAACTTATCGCCGGGGAATACAAAGCCGGCATCATCGGCTGCGGCCGCATCGCCAACATACACGCCCGCGGCTACAACGCCGAGCCGCGCACGAACATCGTGGCACTCGCCGAGACCGTGGAGGGCACGGGCACGCAGCTTGCGCTCAATGACCAGTGCCGCTTCGTCAGGGGATTCCGCAGGGCCAAAGACCTGCTGGAGGGCGGAGAATTCGGCCTTCCTGAGGATGCTCCAGGAGGGGACCATCGGTCCGGAGCCGTAAGCGGCCGTCACCGTTAACCCTGAACTACCACGTGCAGGAACCAGCCATGCAGCCATCGCCCGACAGTCCAAGGCCCGGCCAGGCCCGCCCGCCGAACGTCATCGTTATCGTCATCGATGCGCTTCGGGCGGGCAATCTAGGTTGCTACGGGGCGGCGGGCGACGCCAGCCCCGTGCTGGACCGGCTGGCGCGGGACGGGCTCCTGTTCGAAGACGCCTTCTGCACCTGGAACACCACGGACCAATCCCTGACCACCATACTCACCGGCTGCTATCCCCGCACCCACGGTATCGTTCACCACGGGGACGCGGTCACGAACGAGGATGTAGAAGCCTTCAAGAGCGGAGGCGCACGGCTGCTGGCCGAGAGGCTCGGGGAAGCCGGCTGCCGCACGCTGGCGGTGGACTGGATGGGCCGGTGGTTCCGGTGGGGGTTCGACAGCTACGGCTACCCTCCCCCGGCCGGTTTCTTCAACAGGCTTCGCCTCTACGCCAGGTACATGTTCGACCATCTCTCCATCTTCAGGTGCTACGCGGGACACGGCGGCGAGGGCGACGGGTCGCTGGTGGAGGACGTCCGGGGGGTAATCAGCACGTTCCTTTTCACCCGGCATCTGGCGGAGATCCAGGACGCCGCGCAGATGACGGACGCCGGACTGGAGCTTCTGGACGAACAGGGGGAGGGGCCCTTTTTCCTGTTCCTCCACTACTGGGACGTTCACACCCCCTACCACGCGCCGCGCCGCTTCCGCAGCTACAGGGGCACCGACCCGGTGCGCGAGCTCCGCGACCGCTACGAGGGCGCGGTCCGCTACGTGGACCAGCAGATCGGCCGCCTGCTCCGGGGTCTGCACCGGCGGGGTCGCCTGGACGATACCCTCTTCATCGTCACCTCTGACCACGGCGAAAGCCACACGGAGCACGGCATCTTCTTCGACCATCACGGGCTCTACGAGCCGACCATCCGCGTTCCCCTCATCGTGCGCTATCCGGGTCTGCTGCCGAGGGGCAGGCGGGTCCGGGGGTTCGTTCAGCACGTGGACCTGGTGCCCACGATCATGGAGCTGGTGGGGCAGGAATGGGCCGGGGACGCCGTGGACGGGGTCAGTCTGCTGCCACTGATCGCCGGGTCCGAGAGCTCCGTCCGGCCCCACGTGTACTGCGAGGAATCCTACGTCCAGCGCAAGAGGGCGCTCCGGGACGGGCGCTACAAGTACATCCGGGCCGTTGACGGAGAGGGCTATTGCCGGTACTGTCATAAGGTGCACGGGGGCGTGGAGGAGTTGTATGACCTTCGCCAGGATCCGGGGGAGGGCCGCAACCTTGCTGAGATGCGCCCCGAGGTAGCGGCCCGGATGCGCGAGCAACTGGAGGAGACGGTGCGTCTGCTGACGGCCGAAAGAGAGCGTGAGGGGCAGGGACCGCGCGACGGGACGGACCGCGCCCCGCTGTCGGAGGAGGAGCAGCGCGAGCTGCATGGGCGTTTCCGGAGTCTCGGATATCACGGTTGATGGCGCCGTGAACTGGTCAGTAACACTGCTGAAGACGGTGAGCTGCCTGCCTTCGGCCTGGGTGCACGGGGCCGTGGCGGCCTTTTGCGGCAACGCACGCGTGCGCCGCCACCTGGAGAGCAAGGGGAGCCGCCGGCTGGCCGGCATCGCCGGCGCCAGCAGCATCCTGGTGGTGGCGGACGTGAACCTGGGAGATTCGATCAATACCCAGGCCGTCGTCCGGGTGCTGCGCCGGTATTTCCCCCAAAGCAGGCTGGACTACGTCCACAGCGCGGTCGCCGCACCGCTGATTCGCCACAATCCTCACCTCTCCCACTCCGTGCCTCTGTTCAAGGGAGGCTTCTTCCCATCCGCCGAGCAGGTCCGGGCCCTGGCCGACCGCGTGCGGCGCAACGCTTACGATGTGGTGCTCAGCTTCTGCCCGTTCCTGGACGAGACGAAGATCGGGGCGGACGGAGCCACCGTCCTCAGCCCCCTGGCGCTCACCTGCCGGATCATCCACAGGGCCTGCAACGGCGGCGACCTGACGGCTCACCTCCTCTCCAACATGGCGGCCTACGTCGAGGGAGTGGTCTGCAACGGCCGCGCCTCGCCCGGCGTGGGGGATCGAATGCACGGCGTGACCATCTACCTGCCCGCCTCCGCGGCGGAGCGCCGGGACCGATGGCTCGCCGGGCACGGCATACCGGCCGATTCCCGGCCGATCTTCCTCAACCCCGATGCCTCGAACGTTTACACCTTTGTGGACGAAGACCTGCAGGCGGCTCTGCTGCGCGGTCTGCTGGCCCGGCCGGAGTGCGAGCACCTGCTGCTGGGGTCGGGGTTCACCTTCAAGGGCGTGGAGCGGCGGCTGCTGGAGCGACTGAGCCCCCCGCTCCGGCGCAAAGTCACCGTGGTGCCCGACAGCCTGCCCATCGACGTGTACGCCGCCTTGATCGACGCCTGCGCCGTTTTCATAACGGCGGACACCGGTCCGATGCACGTGGCGGCCGCGCGGAAGGAATGTCCCGACCGGGAAGGCATCTTCGTCAACCGCACGGCGCTGGCCGGCCTGTTCGGCCCCACGCTGCCGCGGGTCTACGGCTATGACTCCGCCACTGCCGGGTACCTGCCGGCCAACCAGGACGCTCCCTCGCGCGTTTTCCAGGGCGCGTGTCCACGGAAATCGCTGCTCTGCTCGGTAGAACGGATCGCCGGCCGGTGCGGCGGCGGGGACTGCTTCCGGGGCCTGAACGTGGACCGGGCGGCCCGCTTTGCCTTAGAATGTGCGGCGGCGCAGAAGGACCGCTGACACCACTCTGGCCACCGCCCATGTTCTCCGCCACACCCCGAGCCCATCGGACCATCTTCCTGACCGGCTGCGTGCTGCTGGGCCTGGAGTTGATCGCACTGCTGGCTCTGTTCGCATTGAGGCCCGCCCGCGCCGCCAAGGTCTGCGGCGTGGTCGCCACCACCGCCATCGGTGGCCAGGCGGGTGCCATACTGGCCGGGCTGGAGCTGGGCTTCTCCCCCTGGGAGCTGGGGGCCGTGCTGACGGCCTTCAACGTCATGCATCTGTGCCTTTTCTTCCCCCTCATCACGTCCCTCTACCACAACTCCATGCACCTGAAGGTCATCGGGCGATGGGTGGCCGCCACACGGAAGGCCGCCGAGAGGCAGAAGGAGAAGGTCACCCGGCTGGGCAGCTTCGGGCTGCCCGTTTTCGTGTGGCTGCCCTTCCCCTGGACCGGCACCCTGGTGGGCGCGGTCATCGGCTACCTGCTGGGCATGCGCACGGGTCGCATCTTCCTGGTGGCCGTCCCGGCCATGCTCCTCAGCGTGGTGACGTGGATATCGGCGGTCAACTACCTGCGGGTGCTGAGCGCCATCGGGCGACAGATCACCCTCGTCGCGCTGGCCGCCCTCCTGGTGGGGTTCGGCATGTGGCGTCTCATCCAACTGTTGAGCAGCAACGCCGCCGAGTAATCCGAACGGGATTGCCCGGGTGAGATGTGCCGCCGGCACGCAGGTCGGCCGGGGGCCTTCAAGGCGAGCGATCTCATTGCGCCGCCCGGGGGCGTGTAGTGTAATGGATGGATTCGAGGGAGGAGAGTTGCCATGCGTATCGGTTACCTGGATTGCTTCAGCGGCGTGAGCGGCGACATGTGCCTGGGCGCGTGCGTGGACGCCGGGGTGCCGCTGGCCGTCATCGAGAACGCGCTGGAGGGGCTGCCGCTGTCCGGGTACGCCCTGAGCGCTGAGCGCACGATGCGCGCGGGACTGTCCGCCACGCAGGTGCGGGTCGTATTGGAACAACACCACCATCACCCCCACCGGGGTCTGGCGGACGTGCTGTCGATCCTCCAGGCCGGTTGCCTGCCAGAAAAGGTGCTGGAGCGTAGTTGTCGCGTCTTCCGTCGGCTGGCGGAGGCGGAGGCGCGGGTGCACGACACCGATCCGGACAGCGTCCATTTCCACGAAGTGGGGGCGGTGGATGCCATTTGCGACATTGTGGGGACAGTGGCGGCGCTGGAGGAGCTGGGCCTGGACGCCCTGAAGTTCAGCACGGTGATGCTGGGCGGGGGCACCGTGGAGGCGGCCCACGGCACCCTTCCCGTGCCCGCCCCGGCCACGGCGGAGTTGCTGAAGGGGCTCCCCACCGCCGGAGGGCCGGTGGACGTGGAGCTGACCACTCCCACGGGGGCGGCGCTGGTGAGCACCCTGGGTGAGCCGTCGGTCCTGTGGCCCGGCATGTCCGTGGATGCGCTGGGATACGGCGCGGGGGCGCGAGAGCTGCCGGAGATGCCGAATGTGCTGCGGCTGGCGGTGGGCGAAGTGCCGGCGGGGGAGGTGGAAACGGACGCCGTCTGGATGCTGGAGGCGAACCTGGACGACATGACCGGGGAGGAGCTGGGGTTCTGCACCGAGAAGCTGCTCTCCGGCGGCGCGCTGGACGTCTGGACGAGCACCGTTCAGATGAAGAAGGGTCGACCCGGGGTCAGGCTGTCCCTGCTCTGCGCGCCGGCCCGCAGGGAGGCCCTGGAGGAGCTGATCTGGCAGCATACCTCCACGCTGGGCGTGCGCAGGTCCCTGTGGCAGCGCTCAAAGCTTCGCCGGGAGACGCGGCCGGTGGAGACCCCGTGGGGGGAGGTAGGCGTGAAAGTGGCGCACCTGGGGGGCCGGATGGTGCGCTGCGAGCCGGAGTACGAAGACTGCCGCGCGCTGGCCGAGGAGGAGGGGCTGTCGCTGCGCGAGGTGTACCGGGCGGCAATCGCCGCATTCACTCCGGGCCGGGACTGCTGTTGACGGCCTTCTCCTGCCGCCCGTAGATGGTCGCCAGCGCCGCGAAGCTGAGGCCGCCCAGGCCCAGTCCGAGCGCATAGAAGATGCCCCGGCTCAGGAAGGTGACGGCCGCCGCCGTGCGCTGCTCCACGCCGAAGGCCGCGCACAGACCCAGCATGGCCGCCTCCATAAAGCCGGCGCCGCCGGGGGACATGGAGATGTCCCCGAAAAAGGTGGAGATGGTCACTATGACCAGAACCCGCAGGAACCCGATCTCGGCGCCGAATCCGTGGAACAGGACCAGATGCGCCAGGCAGACCAGCAGCCAGGATATCGCCGAGATGCCCACGACCAGCACCAGGGACTTCGGGCTGCCGGCGGCGCGCGAGAAGGGAGTCACCAGATTCTCCAGCTTCTGGATCGCGTATTCCTCGAAGTGCTCGTAGGTGGGAAAGCGGCGCCTGAGGAATTTAAGCAGACGTCCGTTGTAGATGGCGAGCAGGAGCCTGCCCAGCAGGCGCGACCTGACGCCGATCTGCCGGCGCAGCAGGAAGCCGCTGACCACTGCCAGAAGGACCAGCCCCACGATGCCCGCCATGAACGCCTTGTAGGGGAGCGCTATGGGCACGAATCCCACCACAAAGAACACCGAGGCCATCAGGAAGCAGAAGAACACCGTCCCGTAAACCACCTTGTCTGCCAGGATGGTGCCCAGGTAAGCGGTCTTCTCCCCCCCGAAGGCCCTGCTCATGTAGTAGGCCCGCACCGGCTCGCCGCCGACCCGGGCGCCCGGCGTGATGACGTTGAACAGCACGCCGGCCATGTAGATGGGGAAGACCGTGGCCATGTTCCGTCGGCCCGTCGGATGCATGATGTGGAGCCAGCGGAAGCACCACAGCACGAACACGGCGAACTGCAGCAGCACGGCGCTGCGGATGCATTCCTTGTCGGACTCGCCCACGGCCCGCAGGATGTTCCGGACCCCAACCTTCCGGACAAGCAGGTAGAGCAAGGCCAGCACGATCGCTACGGCCAGCACCTTGAGCGCCGTCTTTATGCTGGTCCGTACTATCATGCGGATCCTCCGGCTAACCCCAGCCGGGCCAGGAGGAATGCATGATACAGAGAGGCCCATGTCAATTGCAGGTTGTCCCGCAGCCGAATGCTGCTCTGCCGCCCTCGGTAGGCGCACGGCACGGGGACCTGGCCGATCCGCACGGGCCTTCTCAGCTCGCCCGCGAGCCGACCGAGCAGCAACAGGGAGGTGTGTTCCAGCGCGTAGCGGCCCCCGGGGACCATGCGGTCCCTCAGGTACCGGGCGGCCCTCCGGCTGTAAACCCGGAAGCCGCTCTGCACGTCGCGGATAGGGAGCGCGGCGATAATCCGGTAGGGCAGGTCCGCCAGATCGTTGGCCAGCCGGCGGATGGGCGGCATCCGGGTGCGCAGGCGCCGGCCCATGACGGCGTCGCAGGGGGGCACGTGAGCGCACAGGCCGGGCAGCAGGGCGGGGTCATTCTGCATGTCAGCGTCCAGCACGGAGACGATCTCCACCCCCGGGCAGGCGAGGGCCTGCTTGAGGCCGGTCAGCACGGCGGCCTGCTTCCCCCGGTTCACGGCATGATGCAGGGAGATCACGGCGGGATTCTCCGCCAGTTCATCCGCGATAGACGCGGTGGCATCGGTGGAGCAGTCGTCAACGCAGATGACTTTCCGCACGCCGACCGCCAGCGCGGTCCGAACCGCCTCGCGCAGGTGCTTCTGTTCGTTGAACGCTGGGAACACCACCGCCGTGCGGCCCGCTGAGCCGTCCGGCTCGGCGGGCGCGAGCTGTTCCACCACGATCCTCATGCGCTCTCTTGTGAGTGGACCTGTTCGGCGGCATCGCGCGCGCCGGTGCCCACCTTGACCCCCTGGGCGGTCAGAATCTGCTCCAGGGCCTCCAGCAGGAGCAGCACGTTGTCCATGGTGCAAGAGTGTCCCATCAGGCCGATCCGCCAGACGCTGCCGGCCAGCGGGCCGAGGCCGCCGCCGATCTCCATGTTGTATTCGTGCAGCAGGGCACTCCGCACCGCCCCGTCGTCCACCCCGTCGGGCACCTTGACGGCATTCAGCATGGGCAGGCGGTACGTTTGCTCGACCAGCATCTCCAGGCCCATCGCCTCCAGGCCGGCCACCAGCGCCCTGTGATTGCGGCGGTGCCGCTCGAACCGGGCTTCCAGCCCCTCGTCCACCACGACCTGGAGGGCCTGTCTCAGGGCATAGATCATGGAGATGGGAGCGGTGTGATGGTAAGTCCGGTCGCTGCCCCAGTAGCGCCGGACCATGGACATGTCGAGATACCAGCTTGTCACCGGGCGGCTGCGCGATTCGAGCGCTTCCACGGCGGGGGGGCTGAAGGCCACGGGCGAGAGGCCCGGTGGACAGCTCAGGCACTTCTGCGTGCCGCTGTAGATGGCGTCCACGCGCCAGCCGTCCGTCTCCACATTGCAGCCGCCCAGGGACGTCACCGCGTCCAACACGAGGAATGCATCGGCTTCGTGCACAATCCGGCTGATCTCTTCTATGGGCTGCCGGACGCCGGTGGACGTCTCGGCATGCACGATGGCAACCGTGCGGGGCCTGTGCTCGTTCACGGCCGCCTCCACCTGTGCGGGCTCGAAGGGTCGGCCCCACTCGGCTTCCAGCGTGGAGACCTGTGCGCCGATGCGGCCCGCGATGTCCGCCATCCGCTGGCCGAACACCCCGTTTATACAGACCAGCACCCGGTCCCCCGGTTCGACCAGGTTGACCAGGCACGTTTCCATCCCGGCGCTTCCCGTGCCGGAGACGGGCAGTGTGAGCTGGTAATCGGTCTTCATCACCCGGCGCAGCAGGGACTGCGTCTCGTCCATGATCTGGATGAATTCGGGGTCCAGGTGCCCCAGCAGGGGCTGCGCCATGGCTTCCAGCACGCTGGGATGACAGTTGCTGGGGCCAGGTCCCATCAGGATGCGTCTCGGTTGCGCGTTGCCAGTCATGGGAACGTACCCTTTCTCAGGATGGTTTTGCCCGCCGGGCGGCGGGTGAATTCACTGCGCGATAAACCCGGTCAGCGAAAGAACACAAATACAGGAAAACGGCGCCCGGCGCAAGCGCGGCCGTGCCCGCGGGCGCTTCCCCGAGGCCGGCCGTTCGGCGCCTGAAAAGCCTCCTCTCCAACTCTATAATACACTCGGAGGTGGACGATGGACTGCGTGGAGATCGACGGAAGTTACCTCGAAGGAGGTGGCCAGATACTGCGCACCGCCGTGGGGCTGGCCGCCGCCACGGGGCGGGCCTGCCACATACGCGACATCCGAAAGGGCAGGCGCAGGCCCGGCCTGGCGGCGCAGCACCTCAGCGGCGTGCGGGCCGTTGCCTCGCTGTGCGAGGGCGAACTGGAGGGTGCCGAGCTCGGCTCGCAGGAGCTTACCTTCCGTCCCCGCGCGCTTGCCCCTCCCCGGAACGTAACCGTCCGGGTGGGGACGGCCGGATCGGTTACCCTGGTGCTCCAGGCGCTCATCCCTCCCCTGGCCGTCAGCCGCGCCCCCGTCCGGGTAACGGTAGAAGGCGGCACGCATGTGCTCTGGTCGCCAAGCATGGACTATTTCGGGGATGTCTTTGCCCATTTCCTGGGCGAACTGGGCGTGCAGGTCGAGGTGAGAGAAGTGCAGCCGGGTTTCTACCCCCGGGGCGGGGGACGGGCGTGTGTGCTGGTGCGACCCGCCCGGCTGCAGCCCGTGGCGTTCACGGAGCGCGGGCCGCTGCAGGCCATCCACGCGGTCAGTATCGCGACGGAGGAGCTCCGGCGCGCCCGGGTGGCGCAGCGCCAGATCGAAGGGGCGGCCGGGGTGCTCGCCCTGGACGAGGCGGAAACGCATTACGTCCGTTCGCCGTCCACCGGGACGGCCGTGCACCTGACGGCACGCTTCGGGCGCTCGCGGCTTGGCGCGTCGGCGCTGGGCAAGCGCGGCAAGCCCGCCGAGCAGGTCGGCCGGGAGGCCGCCCGGTCCCTGCACGAAGAAATGCACACCGAGGCACCTCTCGACGCGCACATGGCGGACCAGATTCTGCCCTACGTGGCGCTGGCCGGCGGGCGTTCGCGGGCGCGCACCTCCACCATAACCGATCACTGCCGCACGAACATCTGGGTGATCGAGAAGTTCCTGCCGGTCCGCTTCAGCGTGGACGAGCAGGCGCGCATGATCACGTGTGAAGAGCGCACCCGGCCGATTGGCTGAGCCGTCATTCGGCGCTTGATTCCGGCTCCTCTACCTGGACCTGGGCGCCCTCGGTGCTCCAGACATCTCTGAGCTTAAGCAGCGCGAAGATGCCGAGCGCGAGCACCGCCACCGCCAGCACCACGAGCAGAGGAACCAGCAGCCGCCGGAGCACGTCCCGCGCGCTGCTCTTTTCCTGCGCTTCCCTGCGTGCCACCGCGACGCCGCTGCGCACGTCGTACCCGCAATGAGGGCAGATGGCATCCCGCACGCCCAGCACGACGCCGCAGTTCGAGCACGTCAGGCGGGCCGGATGATGGCGGGGGAATGCCAGCTCCGCATCCGCATCGGAGGGGACAACGATCACGGTCCCGCACTCACGGCACCGCACCTTCCTGCCGGCAAGTTCGTCCTGCAGGCGGTACTCCTTGCCGCAATCGGAATTCGGACATTTCACACCAATCGCCATACTTCGCTCCTGAAAGTCCTGCGTACGCCCGAAACCCACCGGTCGGGAACGGGAGCAAGATACGCTCTCGCTGCCCTGTCTGCGCCGGCCTCAACTCCCGGGTCCCGGCCCGCGGATCACCGGCTGCCGGCCCCTCTCACAGGCGGTCGGCTATGCCGTCCCAGTTCTCCTGCTGCCATCGGTAGTAATCCACCCGCGCCAGCTTCCCGGCGGCCTCCTCGTCCACGATGGCTATGGTATCGGGATGCATCTGCAGGGCGGAGGCGGTTACCATGGAGGTCACCGGGCCCTCGATGGCTCCCTGCACCGCGTCCGCCTTGCCGGCGCCGCTGGCCAGGAACAGGCACCGGCGGGCGCCCAGAATGCTGCCGATGCCCATGGTGATGGCAAAGCGCGGGACCTCGTCCGGACTATCGAAGAACCGGGAATTGTCTTCGATGGTCTCCCGCGTGAGGGCCGTCACGTGCGTGGGGGAGGCCAGCGATGTGCCGGGCTCGTTGAAGGCCACGTGTCCATCCCGCCCCACGCCGAGAACCTGGAGGTCGATGCCGCCCAGGTCCTGGATCATACGCTCGTAGCGCTCACACTCGGCCGTCAGCGACTCCGCCAGGCCGTTCGGCACGTGGGTATTCTCCATCCGGACGTTCACGTGGTCGAACAGGTGCTGATTCATGAAGCAGCGGTAGCTCTGGCAATGGTCGGGTTCCAGGCCCACGTATTCGTCCAGATTGACCGTGGTCACGGAGGAAAAGTCGAGGCCCTCCTCCTGGTGCGCCCGGACAAGCCTTTCGCACAGCCCCTCGGGCGTGCTCCCCGTGGCCAGGCCCAGGACGAGGTCGGGCCTGGCTTCGATGGCACTGATGACGAATTCGGCTGCCCGCTCGCTCATCGCGTCGTAATCCCTGGTGATGAAAACCCTCACCACTGCCTCCCCTTCGAAAAACCCGCGGTTGCACAACTGGCGGGCCCGCCGCCGCGGGCCTGGAGCACCACGTTTCCGTATCAATCGGACTCCTCGGCCCGATTGGACACGGTCACAAAAAGCACCCTATTATCCCGAACGCCGGCCCGCAGTTCAAGCGGCGGCAGGTGCATTCAGGATCATCCAAAAGTCCGATGCACCGTGTTGCGGGCGGCGTGTCTGTCCCACAGGCAGGCACGCACAGGCAGACGCCTGTGCACCACGCGACACGGTGGTGCGGCAGTCCTCGGGCCGTCCTGGCCGAAACCAGACCTGACCAGCCACAGCTCATGTCCGGGCCGCCAGGGGGTGAATTCTCGGCGCGCAACGCGGGCGCCGGCGGCGGGGATTGTCCCGGTTCTCGCCGCCCGGCCAGATGGCGCACATGATCGCGTGCACGTCCGGGCTGGGTTTCAGGGCGGCGGCGCGCGAAGCAGTCTCGCGTTTGTCGTCACCGCCGGGGGGGCAGGCAAACAGGAGGGGCCATGAGGAGCCGCTCAACAGCTCAGATGGATCCCCGCCGCCACACGGAGCGGCCCGCCGCACAGTTCATTGTACCGTGCGCACGCCCGCTCGGTGGGCTCCACGTAGACCTGTTCGCAGCGGCTTCGCATGTACTCGAGCACCTCGGACGGGACCTGCATCGCCCCGGTGACGCCGGTGCCGATAATCAGGATTTCCGGGGCCTTGTTCAGGATGGGATCGAGGTCCTCTTTGGCCAGGCGGTGTCCTGCCAGCCGCCACCACGTGTCGTCGACGCCCTCGGCCCAGATGATCACGTCCGAGGTGTAGGTTGCTCCGTCGATGACGATGGTGCCGGAGCTGTAGTGTTCAATAACCATCTTCCCGCTCCCGTGCGCTGGTCCAGAATTCCAGGCGGCCATGCCGGGAGTGCCGCACCAAACCATATTTTGGCAGAGGGAGTATAGAGCGTGCGGGCGGTACAGGTCCGGTTCGACATCTCGGCTCGCCGTCACCGCGGCAAAGTCTTGCGTCGAGCCGCCCTCAACTGAGCAATCTGTCCAAAAAACGTAAGCATGCCCAGCCCCGTTACCGAAACATTGGCCAACGGGACTGCCCTTCGCCAGGAAAAAGCACTTCCTATTTCACTACATTGTACCGTATTATAACGGAATCCCCCTTTGACCGCAAGGGTGTCATAACTCAAGGCATTTGCGTTGTGGGGGTCTGGAGCTGCTGGTGAGCGATGGGATTGCGCCTGTGCCGGACTCGCGCGCCGCGTTTTTGCACTGCGCATTCCTCCGGGCTCCCTCCAGCAGGCCGCCGGGCACGGTCTTCCCCCCTGTTCGCCCGACGTTGGCATACTCCGGACCCGGGCTGGCACCAAATCGCTGTTCTCCGGGTGCCCGGCAGGCGCTTGCGCGGCGCCCACCAGGCTGCGCGATTTCTGACCGTGCCGCCCCGGCTCGAGACCAGCTCATTGTCCGGACCTGTCTGCGTGCAACGCACAGGCAGGCGGGAAGCGGGGGTCACCTCGTAGCCCGCCGGCAGCTCCTGTTCGGCACCCTTGAGGGGGTCGAACCCGCATACCTAAATGGAAGTTCATGCTTCTGCAACATGGCGCTGAGCGCCTCTGGAGTGCGGCGCCTCGGCGCCGCTTTCACTTCCCGGGGCCCCGGCCCCGA
>CAZNGS010000020.1:0-59866 GCA_964572825.1 uncultured candidatus Brocadiaceae bacterium | reverse complement strand
GCGGGAGCGCAAGAACATCATCCGCGCGGCGCGTCACCCGCCGTGGACGCGGGAGACGCGGAACATGGCCGAACGGTTTCGCAAGCATGGCGAGAGTTACTTCCGGTTCATAACGACCCCGGGTGTGGAGCCGACCAACAACGTGGCGGAGCAGGCGCTCAGATTCGTGGTGATAGACCGTCGGCTGGCGCAAGGCACGCGGGGCAAAGCCGGGCGCCAGTGGTGTGCGCGGATATGGACGGCCGCAGCCACGTGCCGACAGCGGGGCGAATCGCTCTACGAATTCCTCTGCCGCACGCTGGAGGCCCACTTCAAAGCTCATCCCACCCCTTCCCTGCTGGCCGCCTGATACGAAATCCGTGAACGGTCACCTACGGGACACCGCCGGCCGCGATGGCACTCCTCGCCCTGGTCGCCGGAGCCTGCTGGCTGGGGCTCCGGAAGACCCGGCAGGCGGTGGCGTGCGGCGTCCTGACGTTTTGTCTGTTCATCTGGTGGCACGAGACGACCTACGTGCGGGGCCGGGGTGAGGCACAGGAGGAAGGCGTGCGGATCCTTTTCTGGAACGTCGCCGACGGCGACATGGGCTGGCCGGGCATCGCCAGCACCATACGCGCAATGGACGGCGACGTGGTGGGTCTGATGGAGGCGGTGCACGGGGCGGACGCCCGGCGAGAGTTCTGGCGGCGAGAGTTCCCGGACTATTCAGTCTTCGGCCCGCGCAACGATATGGCGCTCCTGTGCCGGGGGCAGTTTCTGGAGACCAGTTCCATCCGCCTGACGGACGACGTGGATGCGGGCGTTTTTAAACTCCGCGTTGCGGACCTGCGACTGCGCGTTATCCTGCTGGACATCACCAGCAGCCTGTTTGTGCGGCGCAAGGGGCCGCTCAGCGCGCTGGGCGATCTGCTCGAGTGCCAACCCGTAGAGCGGCTTGTTGTGATCGGCGACTTCAACACCCCACCCGATTCCACTCTGTTGCGCGATGCGGGAACCGTGGGCTTTGCCCTGCGGAATCACCTGGTTAATGCCTTCGAAGAGGCCGGCCGGGGCTGTCACGCCACCTGGCCCGTTCCGGTGCCCCTGATCGCGACCGACCAGGTCTGGCTCAGCCCGGACCTGGACCCCGGCAGGTGCGGACTGGTGAGCACCAGGCTGTCGGACCATCGCGCCGTGGTGGTAGACGTGGCGGCCGGGGGAGGCACCCAAACCGACGAAAGATAATCCGGCCGGGGAGGACGAAAGATGGGCATGTCCCTGGAAGACCGAATTGCCGACATTCAGGCAACCGTCGACGCGGTGGAGCTCTACCTGATCAACGTGCACGCGCAACGGAACTTCAGCTTCGGACCCTGGCAGAACCGCCAGCACGTGATTCTGCGCCTCCAAGCCGAGGGGCGATCCGCCTGGTCGGAGATGCTGGCGGTGGCCAACGAGCCCGATCTCGACCCCGCCGAGCGGGGCGGCTGCTGCGCCGACCTGAAGGGAATGAGCGTGCCCGAAGCGGTGCATTACGTCATGGAGGAGCCGGAGCGGTGGGGCCGCGCGCGGTGCGAATGCGGGGAGATGGCCCTTCTTGACCTGGTCGGCCGGCTCCTCGACACGCCGGCCGTCAGGCTCCTGGGCCTCACCGGCAGGGACCCCGTGCCGGGCCTTTTCTGCGTCCTGGAATCCGAACCCGCCCGGGCCGCCGAAAAGGCGCGGCTGTCCATTGAGCAGAACCTGAAAACCCACATCAAGGTGAAGATATTCGGCGACAACCCGCTGGACATCCGCATCGTCAAGGCCGTGCGGGACGTGATGGGTCCGGAGGCATACGTCACGGCCGACGCCAACAGCGGCTACACCTGTGAGAGGGAAGAAGACCTCCAGCCGCTGGCCACTGATCTGCTGAGGCTCCACGAGAACGGCCTGAGCGCCTGCGAGGACCCCGCCCGCATGCCTAACGAGCACTGGGTGCGGCTCCAGGAAATGGTGGACGACCTGGACCTGATCCCGGACTACCCCACCCGCCCGGCACGCGAGTCCGTCTCCACGCTGCTGCCCGGCATGGGGCGGGTCTACAACATGCACCCGGCCTGTATGGGGACCATCATCGACATGGTGCCTCTCGCCCGCCGCATCCACGAATTCGGCGCGGAGGTCATGGTCGGCGATCACAGCCTGGTGGGGCCGGCCTGCACGGCGTGGCAGCAGATCGCCATCGGGCTGGGCGCCGCCTGGGTGGAGGCGCTGGAGAAGCCCCAGGAGAGCGACGACTTCCTGCGGTGCATCACCACCCGGGCCACCACCCAGTTGCCGGACGGGCGCTTCGGCCTGGAAAAGCTCCGCCCGGGCTTCGGCCTGGAGGTGGACACGGGCGCGCTGCGGGACCGCTGCGCCGCTTTCCGCAAGCTGTAGCAATCGGGACCGCAGCGGTCAATCGGTCGCGTCACTGAGCGCCGGGATGTCGGGACGGACGACCTTCGCCGTCTCCCCGGATTCGAAGGCGGCGTCGAAGATGGCCATCACCCGGCGCATCTCGGGAGTCTTCACCGCCGGCTCCGCCTCACCGGCCAGCACGGCGGCCACGTTTTCGTAGAAGGAGCGCCAGCGGCCGTTGACCGTGGGCACCCGCCTTTCCTCTCCGTCCAGCGTGCGGAAGCGCCCGTACATCTCCTCCGGCTCCTCGGCGGCGTCGATGTCGCCGCGGTTCATGGCGTCCTCCTGGGGGTCGCGGCCGTACTTGATGTAGGAGGCCCTCATGCCGAGAGCGTGGATGCGTGGTTTTTCGATGGCGTGCATGCTGCCGGCGTCCACGACGGCCGTGTTTCCGCCCTCGAAGCCGATGACCACCATGGCGTGGCTGTCCACGTCCGTCTCCTCGAAGTCCCGGTGCATGCGGCAGTACACGGTTTCGACGGCCTGGGGGAAGATGATCATCACCTGGTCGATCATGTGGGCTCCCAGGTCGAACAGTCGCCCGCCGCCAAATCGTGCATGGCGACGCCACCCACTGCCCGGCGGTCCGGAGCTGTTCCAGGCCATCTCCAGCCAGCGCAGCTCGCCCAGCTCGCCCACGTCCATGAGCTTGCGCAGCGTCAGGTAGTCGCCGTCCCAGCGCCGGTTCTGGAAGACGGTGAGCAGGACGTCGTTGCGGCGGGCGGCCTCGATCATACGGTCGCACTCCTCCAGCGAACAGCACATGGGCTTGTCCGTCACCACGTGCTTGCCCGCATTGGCGGCCCGCACGGCCTGCTCGGCGTGCAGATGGTTGGGCGTGGCCAGGACCACCAGGTCCACCTCGGGGTCGTCTATCACCTCGTCGAACCCTTCATAGGCGCGGCAGCCCCGCTCCCGGTGAATCCTCTCCCGCGTCTCGGCGTTGCGGGACGAGACGCCGCGCAGCTCCAGCCCCTCGGTGATGCTGATCAGGTAGCTGTGAAAACTCCGGCCTGCGTAGCCGTAGCCGATTACGGCTGCTTTTGGTTCGGCCATGGCAGTCCCTCCTTATGCAGTTAAATCAGCGTTTGCCGCTTGCCAGGTTGACCTTCCATTTTTCAGCCCGCGCAAAGCTCTGTCAAACAGATACACGCCGACGTTGGCCCTGAGCAGACGATGCGGCTACCATGTAGTGTGTCAGTGACGATGGCCACAGGAGTGATGCATGGCCGGAGAGGGCATCTATCTCGATCCCGAATACGTCCGGTTCTACCGCTGGTCGCGGCGCGATGATGAGGAAGGGCTTCTTTTCTACCGGCGCCTTGCGGCGGAGAGGGGAGAACCCGTGCTCGACGTTGCGTGTGGCGACGGCCGGATCAGCTTCGCGCTCGCCCGGGACGGCCACGAGGTGGTGGGACTGGACATCTCGCCGGCCATGCTGGCGGCAGCGCGGGAAAGGCTTCTCCGGGAACCGCCGGAAGTGGCAGACAGGGTCTCCTTTGTGGAGGGAGACATGCGTGAGTTCGACCTGGGACCGGCCTTTCCGCTGGTCATCGTGCCGGGGGATTCGCTCTTTCACCTTTCCGGTCGGCTGGCGCTGAAGCAGACCTTCCAGACCCTCTACCGCCACACCCGGCCCGGTGGCCTGGCCGTGTGCGACGTTGTCGCGCCGGAGGTCATGGCCAATCCCCGCTTCGACAAGCGCGTCAAGGTCCGGGAGGAGGTCAATCCCGAGACGGGGCTGCTCACCCGCGAGTACCGGCGCCAGAGCGGCGTTGCCTGGGACACCCGCACCGTGCGGATGGAGCACGTGTTCGTGGAGGCAAACGGCGACGAAGAGAGGGAATACTCTTTCCTGGAGAGCTGCCGCTGGCTGGAGAAGGAAGAAGGCATCGAGCTGCTCCGCGCGGCCGGTTTCCCGGAAGTGGAGGCTCTCGGCGACTACGACGGAAGCGAATACACGCCGGACTCCCCGCGCCTCATCCTGAAAGCACATCGACTGGAACGGGAGGCGTGGTAGCGAGGTCGCTCACAGCTCCAGTATTGAGGTGGAGAAACCATGGCTGAGCAAAAGCAGTGCGGCCTGGGACCCGTGGGCATCGTCGTGCTGGTGCTCCTGGTTCTGGGCGCGCTCCTTTACGTAGCCCGGATGGGGGGCGGATCGCAGGGGCTCGACCTGAGCTGGCCGCCCGAGCCCACGGGGACGAAAATGCACTACGACTGGACGGTGCAGGACCTGCAGGACCGGCCCTTTGACCTGGCCGAGACGCGCGGAAAGGTGCTGTTCCTCAACTTCTGGGCCACCTGGTGCCCGCCGTGCGTCGCGGAGATGCCCTCCATTCAGCGGCTCTACGAAGAACTCCAGGGCGGGGAAGTGGCGTTCGCAGCGGTCTCCAGCGAGGAGGCGGACGCAGTGCGGCGGTTCGTGGAGGAGAACGATTACACCTTCCCCGTCTACGTTGCCCCCGACTCGATCCCCCGCAAGCTGCGCCCGCGCGCCATTCCCACCACCTACATCGTGCGCCCGGACGGCATGGTGGTCGTCAAACACGTGGGGTCTGTGGAGTGGGATTCCCCGCAGGTGATGGAGTTCCTGAGAAAGCTGTCAGAGGCGAGCCGGGAAGAGAAATCCGAATCCTGACCGCCGGGGGAGACGGAACGAAACCTGCCCAGGCGCGGCACGACAAAGTAGCGATTCGAGGAGGTGAAGATGGGAAGGTTGTTGACCGTCGCAACCTGCGTCTGTTTCGTCCTGGCGGGCGGAGCAGCGTTCGGGGAGAACTGGCCGCAGTGGCGCGGGCCGCGCCTCAACGGGTCCACCGGCCAGTCCGGCCTGCCCGAATCATGGAACATGGACGGCCGCAACGTCTGGAACACCCCCATGCCGGGCCCGGCGTACTCCACGCCCGTCATATGGGAGAACCGCGTCTTTGTGACCTCCCTGGACAGCGAGACGGACGAGCTGCTGGCGTTCTGCGTGGATGCCTCGGCCGGCGAGGTGCGGTGGCAGAAAGTCTGCGGCAAAAACCGCAAAATGATGGGCGGTAACAACGCATCCACGCCCCCGGCGGTCACGGACGGGCAAAGGGTGCACTTCTTTTTCGGCACGGGAGTGCTGGTGACCTTCGATCTGGAGGGTAACCAGCTCTGGCGCCGGGACCTGGAGGAGGACTACGGCAATTTCGTGATCAAATTCGGCTACAGCTCCAGCCCGCTGCTCTACGAGGGACGGCTCTACATACCGGTGCTCCAGAACGAGACACCCGGCCGCTACAAGCGCGAGGACGCGCGCGAGGGTCCGCTGGAATCCTTCCTGCTGGCGCTCGACCCGGAGACCGGCAAGACGCTGTGGCGACAGGCGCGGCCCACCGACGCCGAGGACGAGTCGCTGGAGGCCTACATCACCCCCATGCCCTGCGAGGAGGCGGGGCGCAAAGAGATCATCCTGGCGGCCGGGGAGTGCGTGACGGGCCATGACGCCGCCACCGGCGCCGAGCTGTGGCGGTGGTGGTTCACCCCGCCGGACCGCAAGATATGGCAGCGCATCGTGACCTCCCCCGTGGTGGGGCACGGGCTGATCTTCGTGGTTCGGCCCCGGCACCGGCCCCTCTTCGCCCTGAAGACGGGAGGCAAAGGCGAACTGTCAAACGATTGGCTGGCCTGGCAGCACGGGGAGTTCACCCCGGACGTCACCACGCCGCTGCTCTACCGGGGGCGCATCTACTTTCTGCACGACGGCAAGCGCGAGATGGCCTGCGCGGAGCCTAAGACCGGCCGCGTCATCTGGCACCACAAGCTGGAGGGCAGGGGACCGTTCCGCGCCTCGCCCACCGGCGCCGACGGGAAGATATACCTGATCGACAAACGGGGCACGGTCTTCGTGCTCGCGGCGGGGGATGAATTCCGGGAGCTCTCCCGGCTGGAGACCGGCGAAGGCCCCTGCCAGGCCACCATCTCCGTCAGCGGCGGCCGCCTGTTCATCCGCACCGCCCGGAACCTCTACGGCGTGACCTCGGGCTGAGGCCGTTGCCGTTGGAGGGACGCGCTCCGTCGCGTCCGCCGTCCACTCAACCGTTCGGTTCTTTCCGCCGACCTAACAGCGGCCCAAACGACAACAGCCTCGAAAGCGGTCCGGCGGCCAGGATCAGCGTGAGGCCGCCCACCCACGGCACGAAACGGGCAATCAGGGGCCACGTAGCTACTTCGAGACCCTGGAGGCGTCTTGAAACCGACATCGCCAGTGGCAACACGTGAGGGCTGCCAAACAGAACCAGGAAGCCCAGGAACACCAGCCACGGTTGCAGCACCCTTCTGCGCCGTGCCCGATCGGGGGCATCAGGACCTCCATTCCCTGGTAGGAGCCATCTTGCCAGGTCACCGGCCAGGACCAGCAGGACGGCGGCGACGAGGACACCGACCAACCAACGGACGAAAAGGCCGCCGCCGGCCACCCCGATCGCCCATCGCGCGGGAAGGCGCAGCATCCAGCGCACCGCAACCAGGGTGATGCCGACCTCCAGAAGCAGGCGCCCCCGCGAACGCGCTCCGGCTTGCCCGTCATCAGGACGGCCAGTTTCCCGGCGCAGAGAGCGATGAGAATAGCCACCGCAGCCCGCAGAAAGGAAAGAGCCGCGTGGGCCACCAGCCACACCTGCTCCTGCACCTCCGGCGTCAGGCTTTGGGACCGCACCGAGATCAACTGCCGGACGCCGCCCACTACACGTACGGTGAAGTGAACCCCATAGTATACCCCCAGCAGCAGAACCTCGATGGCGAGCACCGGTGCGAAACGCGACGTCCCGGGGGCCGTCGTCTCCCTCAACCACTTCGCCACGTGCAGTGCCAACCGCCTGTTCAGGGCGACAAGCAGGACGCCGGGGAGAGCGCAGATCAGCACGTAGGCAACTCCGACAGCAGGGAGCGGCTTTCGGAAAACCCACGGGCCGAGGCAACGGCCACCCCGACCAGCAGGCACCCCAACAGCACGAATCCCATAGATAGGTCCTCTTGAAACCGTGTCACCGGACGGGGATGTCGGGTGATTAACCACCGCGCCGGTGCTTTGCCCCACGTCATTAATAGGAATCCGAGCACCGGAACGGCCACAAATACAGCTACGCCACTCCAGGCCAGCACATCATGAGGCCCGCCCGGGGTCAAGAGCGCCTCCAGGCGGGACACAAGAGATTCCCCTCGTACAAGGCCCAGGGTCAGAAGGTAGACGCCCGCGATGCGGAAGGCCAGTTCCGCCCGGTCCTCCCATTTCATGCGACCTCCCCCTCTTTCAGAGTTCGGTCAGCGCGCCACTTCCACCTCGTAGAGCATGCGGGCGCCCTCCGGGCCGGCGGTGGCAACGGGCACGGTGAGCGTGTCGCCCTCGAACTCCACTTCCACGCGCGCCACCCGGCGGCCTCCCGTGGAGAGGGCCCATACCTGAACGTTCCGGGCACCGTGCAACTCCAGCGTCACCGTGGCGGAGCCGGCCCGGACCAGGTGCGGCAGGTCGCCCCAGTCCAGCAGCGTGTCGCGGGCCTTCTCGCCGAACCGCGATCCCGTGTTCTGCAGGTCGGTGAGGTGCGTCAGCAGCAGGCGCTCGCTCCGGGGGATGGGCTCACCGTCCAGGCTGGAGACCCAGACGGCGGCGTGCGTGCCCCGCACCCGGGCGCGCACGGGTCCGGCCTGGATGATTCGCCCCGGCGCGGCATAGCCGCCCGCCGTGCGGGGCGTGCGGACTGCCATCAGGCCCGCCTCGCCGTCAATGAGCAGCTCACCGGTCTCGCTTTCGAATCGTCCGGCCTCCAGATCGGTGCGATTTCCGGCCAGCCAGCCCCGGCCGCGCATGACCTCCAGCAGTTTTGGTCCCGTCTCGTCTTCGTACGGCGGCAGCGGCAGCCCCTCCCCGCCCCGCCACCCCTCGGCGCTGCCGAAGGGCAGAATCAGCGCCGCCGGGACGCGGCCGGGCCTGTCCGCCACAAATGTGCCGAGTCCGGTTACCAGCGCAAGCTGCGACCAGGGCGGGACGATGTCGGGATTGGTCTGGAGTGACTCCAGCAGCTCCTCCCGCGTGGCGGCGACGGCCACGGTGTGCGGCGCGGGCCGCATGTCGCCGCGCAGGTACAGACAGAGGGCGGCGCGATCGGAGGCCTGATTCACAGCGTCGGAAGAGAGGTTGAAATACGCCGCCCGGACGGGCCCCGTCACGGCCTCCCGGCTGTGGCTGTAGGTGAAGCGCCAGACCGTGTCCCACCCCTGGAGCGCGGCCACTGCACCGGTCAGCAGTCCGCCCGCCGCACGGTATTTGCCGGGGAACGAGTAGTTGTATTCGCTGACGGTGAAGGGCCGGTCCAGGGGATTGCTGAAAGAGTCGCTCAGCCCCCCGACGGCGCCGGTCGCCACCGGATTCGTGTTGCCGCAGCGGGCGGGCAGACGCCACCGCCGCTCGATGAACCGCGGGTGGTCCACGTAGAAGTGCTCGTCCACGTAGTCGAACTGCGTCCGCGCCGCCTGCATGGAGAGCGGACAGCTCCAGCCGTTCATGTTGGTCAGCAGTGCCCCGCAGCCGAGCTCCACGCGCAGGAAGCGTTTCATGTGTTGGAAAAAGCGAAGCTCCGTGCCGGCCAGGAACATGGCCATGTCGCGTCCACGCGGGGAGTCCTCGGCGGGGTTGCGGTAAAGGGGGACGTTGTCCGCCCGCGGGTCGCCGCCGGGGTCGTCGTGCCATGCCTGTCGCAAGTTCTCGCGGCTTCCGTACCTCTCGGCCAGGTACCGGTTCCACGCACTCCGCCAGTCCTCCGCCAGCCGCCCGTCGATCCTGCCGATGAAGCTGGCCGCGTTCCCCTCGTTGATAAGGCTGATCCACGCCAGGGCCGGATCCTCCCCGTAGGTCATCCCGGTGTAGGGGTTGCGGTGGGTGAGCAGTTCTCGCGCAAACGTCTGCAGCTCCCCACGCGCCCGCTCGTTGACCAGAACGGCCATCTTGTAATCGTTCATCTCCATCGTCCCCTCCGCGCCGGGCCAGACTTCACGTGCGAAGACGGGGCGGGAGATAAACAGGTCCGTCGTCACGTAGAGGCCCCGTTTTTTCAGGGCAGCGAAGAGGTAATCGAGCTGGTCGAGCTCACGCTCCTTCAGCTCGGTGGAGCTGCCCCCGGAGCGGTCCACCAGTTCGCGCTCGTAGTGATGGAAACGGACCGTGTTGTAGCCGAGCCGCATGAGGCGCTCGGCCAGGCGGTCGGCCTCGCCGTGCTGCAGGTAGTGGGCACTGAAGCAGAGATTGACACCGTAGAAGCGCCGGGGCTCATCGGGGCGTTCCCGAAAGGCGAACGCACCGTCCGGACGGGCGATGATGCGGCCGTGGCGACCTGCCGGTGGGTCGAGCTGGCCCATCTCGGAGAAATCCAGGGCCGACCCCGGCCGGATGTCCATCTCCAGGTCCAGCGGTATCCAGTCCTCGTTGGCTTCCATCGTCACGGGATGGTCGAATTCCACTTCTACACCCTCCGGGGCGGTCAGTATGAACGCGATATCCAGGGCCCTGTCCGCGGGCCACCGCGTGCCCCCGGTCCATGCCGGACCGATGCGCACTGACATTGTCGGCCCCCATCGGCGGTTGTCCTGCACCAGCACCCGCCGGGGCGGATCGACGGCCAACTGCAACGTGCGACCGCCGCGAAGGTGCAGCGCAAGGCTTCGGGCCTCGCCGCTGAAGAGTCCCGTCTGCTGGAAGTCGGCCGGCACGCTGAAGGTTTCGTCCTCCACGGAGAAGGGCTGCCCCGCCGCCAGGTCGATGGGGAAGTCCATCGCGACGTAGAGCGAATTGAGCTCCAACGCCGAGCGGGGAGTGAGCCGGTAGGCCAGCCGCGCGCCACCCCGGACGGGCCGGACCCGGAGCTCGGTATCCACGACGGCCCCGCTTGGGGCGTTGATGTGGCCTTTCAGCAATCCGCCCTCGCCCGCTTCCCCGGCCGGCGAGAAACTGCCGCCCCGCCAGCCCGTCTCAAACAGCCCCGGCTCGATCTCAGCCACCTCCCGCCCGGTGTGCAAGAGTTTGGCCCGTCCCGACGGCTGCACCAGCAGCCGCCAGGGAGGTTTACCGGCTGCATCCGCGGGACCGGGCGCCGCACCCAGCAGACCGCCTGACAGGAGCACACACATCCACCTCGCCAACCTTCTTCCCCGGCCGAAACAGGCATTCATCCCCCTGCTCCCTGACAGAGCAACGCAGTCCATCCTGCCGCCCCGGCGGACGCCGATGTCTCCCCACGGCAGTCCGATTCTCTCCTTGCGTCTGCAAGCACGCTCCACCAAGAGGATACGGCGTTGCGAGCGGCTGTCAACCGCACAAAACGGCGCGCGGTCCGCAGGTGACCACCCCGAGGCGGCCGGCCCGCCGGCGGGGGCTCGGCGAAGGGGAAAGCGTCGAGGAAGCGCTGAAGGAGTTCGGCGACTCCGAAAAGGTGGCCGAGGGCATCTGGCGGGCCAACCGGAGGCGCATGAGACTACGTGCGATCGTGAAGTGGGCCGTCCGCCTGATGCTCGTGCCCGCCGCAAGTTGCGCATGCTGGATGAGAAATGGGTCCAACTGTGGCAGTCGGGCGGCGGACCATCCCGCGAAGAGGTGCAGAAACGTTATGGCCTGCTGTTCGGCCTCCTGGCGCCCGCCGCTCCGGGGCTTTACGCGGACGAGGTGGCATCGGCTCTGCGGCGCAGTTCTCATCGGGTTGTTCTGCCTTTCCTATCGCGCCATTCGGCAGCGGGCCAACGACGCCGGCATCGAGGTGCCGGACCGGGAGTTCTTCAACCCTTTCCGGGGGGGACTGGCGGGCCTGATTCTGGTGTTCTTGTGCGCGTACCTGATCGGCCAGTTCGTGCGGATGCGCAGGCAGGCGGGCGCGCACTTCCGGCGCACGTTCGTCCGCAGCCTCGTCCCCATACTGGCCTCCGCGCTGCTGCTGGCGGGCGGAGTATCTCACGCCTACCTGCGGTGGAGCGAGGCACGGCTGGTGGTGCACTTGCAGCAACCGGGGCAGAGGCTGTGCCTGGACGAGATGGAGATGACCGGCTATGCGGAGTACCGCGACTTCCTGCGCGGCAGGAACGCCGCACGTCCGTGTCCGTCCGTGTCCGTCTCCCGGGGCCACCGGTGAGGGACCCCATAGAGCCCTGACATCGGTCCGGCGATGGAACGAACCGAGCGCGAAGGGCTTGCTCTTCCATCAGACCCGACCGGACGGGCTCCGTGGTGCAGTGAGCGCGTTGCACCGGCCGGCGGAGCCTGCGAGAATGGGGTGCGGACGAGGCTTTGGAGCGAAGATCAGAAGGAGAGGAGCGGGCGCATGGCAGAGTCCCGGCCCGAACTGCCGCCGCTTTGCCTGGTGCGGCAGAAGTTCGACGACAGCCGCATCGAGGACCTGGAAGACCACCTTCGGGGCGAACTCGCCGACTGCGGGGTGGACGTGCCGGGCGGTGCGCGGGTGGCTGTCGCGGTGGGAAGCCGCGGGATTCACGACCTGCGGACGGTGGTCGGCGGGGTGGTCCAGTGGGTCCACGCGCAGGGGGCTGAGCCCTTCCTGGTGCCGGCCATGGGAAGCCACGGCGCCGCTACGGCCGAGGGGCAGCGTGCCGTGCTGGAAGAATACGGCCTGACGGCGGACGCCGTGGGGGCTCCGATACGCTCTTCGATGGAGGTGGTGCACCTGCCGCAGGAGGACTGCCCCGTGCCGGTCTACTTCGACCGCAACGCGGCGGAGGCCGACGCCACGATCGCGATCAACCGGGTGAAGGTCCACACCGACTTCCACGGGCCCTACGAGAGCGGCCTGATGAAGATGCTGGTGATCGGGCTGGGCAAGCATGCGCAGGCGCTGGCGATCCACAGTCACGGCGTGCGTGGGCTGCGGGACTACATGCCCGCCGCCGCCCGGCAGATCATCCGGCACTCCAACCTGATCCTGGGCGTGGGGATCGTCAAAAACGAGTATGACCGCACCTGCGTGCTGGAGGCGATCCCCGCCGACCGGATACCGGAGCGCGAGCCGGACCTGTTGGCCGTCGCCAGGAAGCGCATGCCCGGCCTGCCGCTGGACGAGATGGACCTGCTGGTGGTGGACGAGATGGGGAAGGACATCAGCGGGGTGGGCCTGGATCCGAACATCGTGGGTCGGCTGAGGATCGAGGGCGAGCCCGAGCCGAAACGGCCGGAGATCGGGCGGATCGCGGTGCGCTCGTTGACGGCCGCCTCGCACGGAAATGCCATCGGGATGGGACTGGCAGACTTCATTCACGAGCGGCTGCGGGACGCCATCGACTGGCAGGCCACCTACGAGAACGCCCGGACCAGCACGTTCCTGGCCCGGGTGAACATGCCCATCTGCCTGGGGTCGGACGCCGCCATGCTGCGGTTCGCAATCCGCTCGCTGGGACCTATACCGCTGGAGGAGCTGAAGTTCGCCCGCATACGCAGTACGCTGGACCTGGAGTATATGGTCCTGTCGCAGGCCGCACTGCGGGACGCCGACCGGCGCGAACGACTGGAGGTAATCCGACCGATCGCGCGGGTGTGGGACGGTGACGAACTGACGCCGATGTCCCGGCCGGTGTGAACTGTGGGGGAGCCGAGGACTCAGCGTGGCCGCCTGTGGCGGGAGCGTTCCCGCTCGGCCGACTCCGGCGTGAGGAGGCAGAAGGGGTCCTCGGCGAACATGGGCATGAACAGATCGCGCATCTTGCCGGCGTGCAGGAGCCGGACGGCGGCCCGGCCGATGGTGCCCCGGCGCAGGGCTCCGCTCCTGAGCAGCACGGGTTCCATCTCCTCGAAGCGGCGGGTAACGCCGCCCCCGTGTCGCCGCGAGGGGACGGGTTCCTTTTTCCCCTCACGATCGATCGTGAACAACATCTGAAATTCATCCAGCACGTAGGGGACGCAGGCCATCTCCTCGAGGGCATGGAAGCTGGTGTTGACCTCGAGTGTGACGCCGAGGAACGCGATTTTGCCGCCGACGTCCATGAGGCGCTGGTAGGGGGACTTGCTGCCGCAGGGCGTGATCTGGGTCTGGTGGTCGCGTAGCAGCTCCCAGGCGAGTGGACCGATGGCGGCGCACGAATGGGTGGGATGGAGGCCCCGAAGGACCTCGTCCCGGCGGCGGAAGGTTTCAGGGATGGTCCCCACGCAACAGGGGGTGGTGCGGAAGTCGAAGACGGGCCTGTCGGGGCCGATGCGGTCCCATGTGTGCGTGGGCACGGCGACGGTGCCCCCTGGTCCGACGGTTTCGAGGAGGGCGTCGACGACGGTTTCGGCGCCGCCGACCACGTGCCCGAACGCGCTCAGGGAGCTGTGCACGAGGACGACGTCGGCGAGCCGGAGCCCGACGTCACGCAGGCCGGCGACGATGTCGTCTTTTGTCACTCGGATCGATCGGTCGATCATCTCGCTCCCGCACAGTGGCGCCGGGACCGCTCACGCCAGGTAACTGAGCAGTTTGGCGAGGGTGGCCTTCATGTCCCTGCGTGCGACGATCACGTCGAGGAAGCCGTGCTCCATAAGGAACTCGGCGGTCTGGAAGTCGGGAGGCAGCTCCTGGTTGATGGTCTGCTCGATGACGCGCCGACCGGCAAACCCAATCAGCGCGCCCGGCTCGGCTACAATGACGTCGCCCATGGAGGCCCAGCTTGCCGTGACGCCGCCGGTTGTGGGATCGGTCAAGACGCTGATGTGGGTGCCGTCGGCCCGGTCCAGCCGCTGCAGGGCCGCGCAGGTCTTGGCCATCTGCATCAGGGACAGCGCGCTCTCCTGCATGCGCGCGCCGCCCGATGCGGCGATGGTGACCAGGGGCAGTTCCCGCTCCATGGCCAGTTCGACGGCCCGGGTCAGCTTCTCCCCCACCACGCTGCCCATGCTGGCACCCCGGAACCGGAAGTCCATGGCGGTGAAAACGGCGGGCCGGTCCTCGATGCGGCAGGTGCCGCAGATGATCGCCTCGCGCAGGCCCGTCCTCTCGGTGTCGGACTTGAGCTGGTCAGCGTAGGCCTTGGCGGCGACGAAGTTGAGAGGGTCGCAGGGAATGATGTCGGCGGCGAACTCCCGGAAGCTTCCCTCGTCGGTGTGGAGGCGGACCCGCTCCCAGGCGCCGATGCGGAAGTGGTAACCGCATTCGGGACAGACGTGGAGCCGCTCGCGCACGCTCTTGCGATAGACCATCTCCCCGCAGCCGTCGCACCTGACGAACAGGCCGTCGGGCATCTCTTTCCTCTGTCGGCCGGGACGGAGCATGTAAAACCTTCTCTGCTGGCTGCAGGAATGGGCGGGAACTTACGCGGTGTCTTCCAGCGCCCGTCGCGCCGCCTCTCTGAGCCGCACCACCGCCTCGCCCGGGGGAACATCCGTGTCGAAGATGGCCGAGGCCGCCGCCATGACGTTGGCCCCGTAGCTTACGGTGATGCCGGCCGTATCGGCGCTTATCCCGCCATCGACGTAGATATCTATATCGGATCCGAACATATCGCGCAACGCGGGGACCTTTCGGCAGCCTTCTTCCATAAAGCTCTGCCCGCTGAAGCCGGGCCGGACCGTCATGGCCATCAGGCAGTCCAGCTCGCCCACCGCTGATTCCACGGCTTCCGCCGGGGTATCCGGCTTCAGCGCGACACCGACCCGCGCGCCCAGGTCGCGGATGATGCGGGCCACGGCAGAGACGTCGGCTACGGCCTCGGCGTGGAACAGCACGATCTCCGCCCCGGCCTCGATGAAGCGCGGTGCATACTTGACGGGGTCGCTGATCATCAGGTGCACGTCCACGGGCACGGTCGCGCACCGCGCCACCGCCGCCGTCAGGCGGGCGCCGGACATGATGTTGGGCACGAAATGGCCGTCCGCCACGTCCACGTGCAGCAGGTCCACGCCGGCTTCCTCCACCTCGGCGATGGACTCGCGCAGCCTGGTCAGATCACAATCGAGGATGGATGGAGCGATCTTTATCTGCATGGGTGTGCTCACTGGAGGGCCGCGATGCCGGGCAGCTCCTCGCCGCCCAGGAATGCCAGCGAGGCCCCGCCGCCGGTGGAGACGTGGCTGATCCGGTCCTGCAGGCCGAGCTCCTCGACGGCCTCGGCGGTCTCCCCGCCCCCCACGATGCTCACCGCGCCCGAGTCGGCCAGGGCCTGCGCCACGGCGCGCGTGCCTTCGCTGAACCTGTCGATCTCGAAGTATCCCAGCGGGCCGTTCCAGGTGACCAGCGCAGCACCGGCAATTCGGTCAGTGAACGCCTGCGCGGTCTTCGGACCGATGTCCAGGCCGATCCAGCCGTCGGGGACTTCGACGTCGAAGGTCCCGGCTTCGGCATCGGCATCGATGTCGCGCGCGCAGACGTGGTCGCACGGCAGCACGATCTTGTCGCCGGCCTCCTCCAGCAGCGCCGCCGCCACCTCCAGCCTGTCGCCTTCCACCAGGGAGTTGCCGACCCCGACGCCCTGCTGCTTCAGGAACGTGTACGCCATCGCCCCGCCGACCAACATGGCGTCCACCTTGTCCAGCAGGTTGCGGATGACCTGGATCTTGTCGGACACCTTGGCGCCGCCCATGACGGCCACGTAGGGGTGCTCGGGGTTCTGCGTGGCGCGGGACAGGTACTGCACCTCCTTCTCGATCAGGAACCCCGCCGCCGCGGGCAGGTGCTCCGCCACACCCGCCGTCGAGGCGTGGGCCCTGTGCACGGTGCCGAAAGCGTCGTTGACGTACGTGTCCGCCAGGGAGGCGAGCCGCCGGGCAAACTCGGGGTCGTTTGCCTTCTCTCCGTCGTGGAAACGGGTGTTCTCCAGCATCAGGACGTCGCCGTCCCGCAGGGCGGCCACGGCCTCCCGGGCGACGGCCCCGACGCAGTCCGGGGCGAAGGCGACTTTCGAGCCGAGCAGTTCGCCCAATCGCTCCGCTACGGGGCGGAGGCTAAGGTCTTCATCGCGCTCGCCGCCGGGGCGGCCCAGGTGGCTCATAAGGACCACGCGGGCGCCGCGATCCCGGGCGAACTCGATGGTGGGCAGGGCGCGGCGGATGCGCAGATCATTGGTGATCTGGCCGGTCTCCTTATCGAGCGGCACGTTGAAGTCCACCCGCATCAGCAGCCGGCTGCCGCTCAATCGGTCTTCGAAGTCTCGGATTGTCTTCATGGCTTCACTCCGCGGATGTTCTGGAGAAACGGGGTGCGGCCCGATCGGCCCGCACCCCGCTCGCCTGCTGCTCGCACAGCGCGCGGCTCACATGTTGGCCGCCATGTCCATCAGGTCCACGACGCGGTTGGAGTAGCCCCACTCGTTGTCGTAGAAGGCCACCGCCTTGACCATCCTGTCGGCCACGACCATCGTGTTTTCAGCGCAGAATATGGCGCTGTGCGGGTCGTGGATGCAGTCGGTGCTGACCACGGGGTCCTCGGTGTATTTCAAAATCCCCTTCATCGGGCCCTCGGCGGCTTCCTTCGCGGCGGCGTTGACGGCCTCCACGCTGACCTCTTTCTTGCACTCCGCCACCAGGTCCACCACGGAACCGTCGGGCACGGGCACCCGCATGGCCATGCCGTCCAGGTTTCCCTCCAACTCGGGGATGGCCTTGCCGATGGCCTTGGCGGCGCCGGTGGTGGTGGGGATGATGTTGATGGCCGCGGCCCGGCCACGGGCCAGCTTGCTGTGAATCTGGTCGCAGGTCACCTGGTCGTTGGTGTAGCCGTGACAGGTGGTCATCAGGCCGTGGACGATGCCGAAGTTGTCGTTCAGCACCTTGGCCACGGGACCCAGGCAGTTGGTGGTGCAGGAGGCGTTCGAGATGCAGCGGTCGTCGGGGGTCAGCAGGTCGTCATTTACGCCCAGCACGATGGTGGCGTCCACCTCGTCCTTGGCGGGCACGGTGAGCAGCACCTTCTGGGCGCCGGCCTCCAGGTGGTCGCCGTAGCCGCCCTTCTCGCCGGTGCGCGTGCGAAACACCCCCGTGGCCTCGACGGCGAAGTAAACGTCTTCCTCCTCCCAGGGCAGCTCCTTGGGGTTCATCACGGTGAGCACGGGCACGCTCGTGCCGTCCACCACCAGGTTCTCGCCGTCCACTTCCACCGTGCCGGGATACCGGCCGTGGACGCTGTCATACTCCAACAGGTAGGCCAGCGTCTCCGCGTCGGCCAGGTCGTTGACCGCCACGACCTCGAAATTGTCGCGCTCCATCAGCACGCGGAAGACCAGCCGTCCGATCCTTCCAAAACCGTTAATGCCGACCCTGATAGCCATGCTGTGCGGCTCCTTTCAGCGATTCAAGAATTGAGTAGACAGCCAGGGCACTTGAGAATGCACGGTCCGGGGCAAACCTCGGGGAGAGGCAGCAACCCGGCGCAATGCCCCCGTCAGAAGATTGAATATACAGCCCCCCCGCCGGACTGTCAAGCCAATCGCCGGCGGCCCCTGGGCGCTGTCGGGTTTCCCGCCCCGGCGTGCATTGGTCCAGGGGGCTCGGACGCGACAGAGCGCGTCCCTCCAACTTCCCGCCCCGGCGTGCATTGGTCCAGGGGGCTCGGACGCGACAGAGCGGGTCCCTCCAACTTCCCGCCCGGACGTGCATGGGTCCAGAGCACCGGGCAGGCTCATCCCTCGATGCCGGGGCAGTCTCTCCGGGCAGAGGGGCCCCGCCAACGCACATGGATTTGGCAGCGCGCGACGCGTGTCTTATGATTCACGTGACGGTGCGGAAGGCAGGATTTACTTCATCTGTTTGGCGAAATGCAGATGGAGAAGAAAGTCCGCCGGAATGACCCGTGCCCGTGCCGCAGCGGCAAGAAGTATAAGCATTGCTGCCTCTTGAAGGTGCGGCCCGCTCGCTCGGGGAATCGGCCGGTGGAACCGGAGAGTTGCCGGGACCCGCAGGGCGGCTATGCGCCGGCCATCCGCCTCCGTCGCCGGGGGTCGGGCCGGGAGCAATCCCGGCAGACCCTCTTCGTCAACCCTGAACGACGTTCTGAGAGCGACCGGCAGGCCCGGGCAAATGCGGCCAGGGATTTGGCGGCCTCGCAGGGGGGCTTGAAGGCCCAATTCGCCGGGACACTCTGGCCGACGCTCTGCAGCAGACGGGCTACATGCCGGAGGAAGAGGCGAACCTGGACGGATGGGCCCGGCAACTGGCCGAACTGGAAGAAGACGCGGCAGCCACGGGACAGGGTCGCCCCAAATGCGGGTTGTGCGGCAACACGATCAACCTGACCCGCACGGAGTGCTGCGATAACTGGATCTGCGATGATGAATGGACTTACAGGTTCTTCTCCTACGCCCGGAACAGTTGCCATCGAAACCACAGGCGCTACACCGTCTGCGGCGTACACCACGCGGAGGGGCATGGGGGCGATTGGAAAGAGTGTGAGGAATGCCGCGATTTCTACGTCACCACCGAGCAGCACGTGCACGCCGGACCAACGAGTGGAACTTCGAGAAGCTGGAGAACCCGCCGGACTATGAGCCCACGCACTGCGCCGAATGTGGAAGGGTCATCCGGCTGGCGCAGGGGGGTTACATGATGCCCGGAGGCGATTTCATCTGCGCGCGCTGCGCGGGAGCGGAGTTTTTCTGAGCAGAACGACCGCACTGCCCGTTAGCGGAAATCTCCCGGAGCCCGCTTTCATTTCTCGCCCCTGTCCGTGGACAGGAACCAGTTGTCGTGGCCCGGGACGATGGCATCCGCCATCTGCCGGATCTTGCGCACCGTCTCCCGTTCCTGTTTGGTGGGGCTGCCGAAGGAGCTGAGGCCGTCCAGGCAGAAATCCCGCGTGATGGTGGCGTCGCCGGCGATCGCCACGCTCTGCCCGTCGCAGTCGAACCGCAGGCTGCAGTGGCCCGCCGCATGTCCCGGGGTGGGCACCAGCTCCACGCCCGGAGGCAGATGCTCCGCGGCGTCCAGGACTTCCTTCCCGAGCCGACCCGAGGCATTCAGGTCCCGCGCGACCGACTGACCCGCGAGCCACGTGGCGTCGGGGAAGTTGGCCAGCCCGGCGGTGTGGTCCCCGTGGCCGTGGGTGACGAAGACGAGGCCAATATCCTCGAAAGATAGACCGCTGCGGCGGTGCAGCTCCGAGGCCATCCTGTCGGCGTCGGGGAAAGAGGGGTCCACCAGCAGGCGGAAGTCGCCCCCGGTCACCAGCGTGCATGTGCAGACCGGCGTGCGGACGGGCCGATCGTCGCTCTCGCCCCAGTAGCGGTTCCGCGAGGGGTGTCCGATGTAGACAACGTCCCAGCGCTTTATCACTTCGTTCCATCTCCCCTTGTCTGCGTTTGTGGTGTCTCGCACCGCTCAATCGAGCAAGTCGGCGACTTCCTCCCGGTCGGGAAAGGAGGTCTGGGTGCCGGACTTCGTCACGGAGCGCGCGGCGATGGCGTTCGCCCGCCGGACCGCTTCCTCCAGGGGCCTGTCAACGGCCATAAAGTAGGCCAGGCTGCCCACGAAGGCGTCACCCGCCCCGGTCGAGTCCACCGCCCGCACGTTCTCGGTCGGAACGCGCCGGGCGGAGTCGGGTGTGACGATAAGGCTGCCCCGCTCACCCAGGGTCAGGATGACCTTCCCGGCGCCGCGCTCGATGAGGGCCCGCGCGGCCGCCTCGTCCTCGGCCGGGGTTCCCACGGGCATGTCGGTCAGCAGCTCCGTCTCGCTCTCGTTGGGGCAGAAGACGGAACTGAGGCCGTAGAACTCCTCCGGCAGGTCCGCCCTGGCCGGGGCGGGATTGAAGATGGTGGCCACCCCCTCTTCCCGGGCGACTCGGAGGGCCTTCAGGTTAAGGTCCAGTGGGATCTCGAACTGGCATACCAGCACGTCGGCGGCGGCGATGGCCGGGCGGGCGGCCTCGATCTCCTCTTCGGTCAGCAGGTCGTTGGCCCCCATCACGATGATGATCGAGTTCTGCCCCTCCGGGTCGACGGCTATAGGGGCCACACCCGAAGACGCGTCCGCGGTGGAATGCACGTGGGCGGTGTCGATCCCGAGAGATTGGAAGTTTTCCAGCGTGTCCTGGCCGAAAGTATCCTCCCCCAGCTTGGCGATCATGGAGACGTGGGCGCCGAGTTTGGCCGCCATGACGGCCTGGTTGGCCCCCTTGCCGCCGAAACCCATCTGGAAGTCGCTGCCATGGAGTGTCTCGCCCATCTCGGGCAGGCGAGGGACGTAGCTGACCAGGTCGATGTTGCAGGCCCCCACCACGCAGATGGCAGGCCTACCGGAGGGTTTGTTCACGAAGCGCCCTCTCGCCGAAGAAGAATTGGGCCCGGGTCAGCGCGTCGCCTGCTCCTGGGCGGTGCGCTGAATGATCTCGTCCTGCACCTTCCGGTCCAGGCTGGTGAAGTACTCGCAGAACCCGGCCACGCGCACGATGAGGTTGCGGTGCTCCTCGGGGTGTTCCTGCGCGTGCTCGAGCGTCTTCTGGTCCACCAGGTTGACCTGGATCTGCATGCCCCCACGCTCCTGGTAGGTCTTCAGGAGGGTTTTGAAGACCCGGCGTCCCTCGGGGCCGCCCACGAAGCCGGGCTCCAGCTTTATGTTGAAGGCGGCGCCGCCGGTGAGCTTTGTGTGGTCCAGCCGGGTCACCGAGTTTATGAGGGCGGTGGGGCCCAGCGCGTCCTTGCCCTGGGACGGTCCCATGCCGTCGCTGTAGGTGGCGCCGCGGGGGCGGCCGTTCGGCGTGGCGTCGGTTATCTCGCCCCGCCACACGTGACTGTGATAGCTGAACATCTGCGGAAAGTAGGTGGCGCCGATCTGAGAGTCGTACTCGATGGAGGTGTCGGCGAATGCGTCGAAGACCTTCACCGCGATCTCGTCCACCTCGTCGATGTCGTTGCCGAAGGTGGGGGCCCGGTTGCTCAGGCGCTGGCGCAGGGCCTCGTGCCCGGCGAAGTCCTCGTCCAGCAGCTCCTTCATCTCCTCCAGCGTCAACTCGCCCTCGTCGTAGACGAACCTCTTCACCGCAACCAGGGAATCCACGGCGGTCCCGAAGCCCTGCCCGTTGTTGCAGAACAGCCGGTCGTACTTCGCCCCGCCCTGGCAGGGGTCCACGCCGCTCTCCAGGGACCCTTCGATCAGCGCTGAGGCGAGGGGATCGTACCTCTCCCCCCGGTCGAAAAAGCTCTCCTCCGTGCCGCGAATGCCGGAGCTGATGTGGTGACGGATCTGGGCCAGGTAGGCCTCGAGGAAATCCTCGAACGTCTCGAAACTGGACAGCTCGCCGGTCTCCAGGCCGGTCTGGCCGGCGTAGTTGGGGCCGCCGTTCTTGAAGACCAGTTCCAGGGTGCCGGCGAACATCAGGCCCGTGCCGCCCTGGTAGGTGGGCTGCATGCCCTCCAGCATCACCTCGATGCAGCCCATGGGATAGTACTGCCGGGCATCCTCAGGGGGAATGCCCTGCCGGACCATGCCGGTGACCATGGACTCGTCATTCCACAGCGCGGGATGCCCCACGCCCTTCAGCAACGTCTCGACGGCCTTGTCCCACAGATCTTCAGGCGCGCCCTTGTGCAATCGCAGGTGGGTGTTGGGATAGGGCTCGCCCGCCTCGCCCGCCACCTCCAGGCAGACGTAGGTCAGCTCGTTCGTGCCGTCCTCTCCCTCCGGGGTCACTCCGCCCAGACAGATGCTCTGCACGGTCCGCATCTTGGGCTCGTTGACCTTCAGCCAGATGCTCTCGATGAGCTCTTTGGCCTGGTCCCGGGTGATGCGCCCCTCCTGGACGTCACGCCGGTAGAACGGGAACATGTACTGGTCGAACCGGGCGAAGGACATGGCGGAGCCGCCCGCGATGTTGCTGATGATGTGGACGTACCAGACGAGCTGGATGGCCTCGCGGAATGTCTGCGGCGCGTCCTCCGCCACGCGGCGGCTGACCTCCGCCATGCCGCGCAGCTCCCGCGCCCGCTCGGGGTCTTTCGCTTCCAGCCGATCCGCCTCCGCGTCCAGCGTCTCCGTGTAGCGCTCGATGAAGCGGATGCAGGCCTCGACGGCGATCAGTGTGGTCTCGTAGAACTCCCTCTTTTCCTCGGGCGCCGAATCCCGCTTTTCGATGATGCGGTCCCGAAGGCCGCCCAGCCCCCACTGCAGCGGCCGCTTGTAGTTCAGGTGCAGGTGATTCGAGGAGAACCAGAGCCGGTCCGTCAGACGGCGGTCCTCGCCGTAATGGAACGTAAAGTAGAGCTCCAGCACCCGATACACCTCGGCGAACGGCACGTCGTGCTCCTCCGACACCTCCTCGTAGACCTGCCGCGAGATGTTCTGAAGCTCGTCGAAAGGTATGCTGGAATCGTAATGGTCCCGGTCCATCAGCGCCCAGCGGGAGACGACACGGTGGGCCGCCTCCTCGTCCCGGTTGTGCAGGTGCTCGGCAACGACGCGGCGCGCCTCCTCCAGGGACCCCTCCCCCTCGGGCTGCTGCTCGGCCAGCGGCCATCGGCCGAGGATGGAGCCCGCCACCAGCTCGTAGGGCAGCACCACCTGGTCAACGTTGTCCAGCAGGTGAGCCAGGGCCTTTGCCCGCCGCATGGGGACCGACTCGCCCTGCGTCTGCCGGAGCGATTCGCCGACCAGCTTGAAGAACGCCGTGCGCCGCACGCCCGCGTCGCACAGCGCGTGCACGTAACGTTTCAGTTTCCCGCTGCGGTCATGCATCTTTTATTTCCCTGGGCTCGGGGTGAGTGATGTGCGGGCCACCTCTTTAGTCTAGCATACCGCCTGCGCGGGCCATTTTCCACGCGCAAGGCGGCCGTTCCGGCTGTTACGCTCCCTCTCCCCGCGCAGCCGGATCACGGACCGGTCTCCCGGCCCACGGGGGCGCAGTAGGGTCCTTCGGGCAAGACCGCAACGGACGCGCCCGACCGGGTCATCCGGTCCAGAAGGGCCTGCACGGTATCCTGCACACCCTCCGCCCGCACGCAGTGGGGAGATACCGAGAGTCGGGCCAGCTCGGACGGGGGCAGCCCATCGGTCACAAAGTGGAGATTCTTCCGCCCCACTTTCTCAAGCGCCCTGGCATGCATCTGGTACTGCCACTGGTCTCTGACGAAGGACCGGCCTGTCCGAATGTCTTCCAGGAATCTGCGCCACCGGCCGTCGTAGCGCTTCATGGTGCGGGAGTACTCCGGACTGCCGATCCCCTCGCTGCATCCGCCGAGGGCGATTATGGAGCCCCCTTCGCGCACGGCGGGCAGGCAGGAGACGAATCCCTTCACGCACTGGTAGAAGGTGGCATCCAGCGGGTAGCCGCCGCTGGAGGTCAGCACCACGTCCACCGGGCGCTCCACCCGCGGGCAGGCGCACCGGGCGACGAATCGACACGCCGCCTCGTGGGCCGCCTCCATGTCCCCCGCGAAGGCCCGCACCAGCCAGCGGCGCTGGTCCATCACCACGTTGACGCTGAACTCGGCCGGTGCCGCCCGCGCCACGGAGAGCGCCTCCTCGTGGAGCGGATTGCCTTCCAGCGTGGCGTTGCGCGCCAGGGGATGGTTCAGAAACTCATACCCGTGGAACTGCCGGATGGTATCCAGGGAGGTCAGGCCGGGGCAGACGGCCTTCCGCCCGCCCGAGAAACCGGCCATGAAGTGCGCCTCCACCAGGCCCGTGATGAGCCGGAAACCGGCCTCAACGTAATGGCGGTTCAGACGCACCGGCGAACCCGCCCCGCTGCGCACGGGGAGTTCGACCAGTTGGGACTCGTCCCCGACGTCGTGGTTCAGAACCCGGTACCCGTCGGCCGCGGGCCCCAGCATCTGCCGCTGCTCCTCGGGGGTACAGGGCCGGTGCATGCCCGTCGCAATGAGGATCAGGATGTCGTCTCGCCGAACGCCCGCCTCGACCACCTCGGCCAGCAAATCGGCCAGGAAGGCATGGTAGGGAATCGGCCGCGTGACATCCGAGCAGATGACCACGACCGGACCGGCCCTGCGGGCGCGCAGTGCCTCTTTCAGCGAGGGGGGCTGTATCGGCGCCCGCACCGCCTGCAGGACCGTTTGCGCAGGCTCGTCGGCCGGCTCAGGATACTCCGATTCATAGACGGTCGCATCTTCGCGCACGTGCACGGTGACGCGCCGGCGCCCGTATCGCAGGCTGATCTCCATGTCCACACCTCGCCGAATCTCCGCCCCACAGGCCGCCCGCCGACCCGCCGTGATCGGCCCGTTTTTCATTGTATCAGTGCCCGGACGGTCGGGAAACGCCGGGCAATCGCGCTTGCCCGCAAGAAGCGCCACGGACCGTTCCTCGCGGATGGAGACGCAGGGTCATCTCTAAAAGACGAAGTCAAGCGACAATCTCCCTGACGGTCCTCCGCGCTTCGTCTCGGAGGGCATGTGTCTACGACCACGAGCGGTGTCACTTGCCTGGCAGCCAGACCACCGTCCTACTGGGATGGGGCGTTCGCCGCAATTCTCACATCAGCCCTGGCTATTCTCCGGGCCTCCAGGCAGGCGGCTGGGCCAGTCATCTCTCAGAGACTCACGCGCACACGGCTGCGCGATTTCGATGTTCGGGCTTGGGGTATCGGAAGGTCTAACCATTCATGGGGCCTCGAGGGCCAGACCCTGCAAGAGACTTCTTCCGATAGCCACCTTACGCGGTCGAACGGATGCCCCTGCGCAAGCGGTGCGTTCGACAGCCGGACTCTCCTGAGACCGACATCCGCTAATTCTCTGCTCTAATCCTCTCGATAGGGCTCTGCTTTGATCCAGATCGCTCGGACCACACTCAGAAGCTTGCGGCTCACGCTGCGCCGGGCCGCCTGCTCGCTCTGCCCCCCGGCCGGCAGCTTCGCATACTGCCGTGTGAAGCGGTTGCTCTCCCCAAAGCCCATCGCCCGAAGCACCACCCCCTGGAAGTGCTCCCGCACCAGCCTTTTCAGCACCGGGTTGCTCGAGCTGCCGGGACAGTCCTTGCTGACCACACCGTCCGAGATGCGCTACACGTTGCCCAGTCCCGCATAGCGCCAGAGCTTGTTCTCCCTGCTGCAGCGCTCCGCTCGCACGATGATCGCCATGTAGCCCGATGCGATCACCGGTCTGACGCCCGGCACCATGGTGAGCAGCTCGTAGGAGTCGGCATCGATGCTGCGGACCGGACCGCCCGAGGCTCTTGCCCTTCAGTTCCTCCAGCAGATCAACCACCTGGTAGAGTTGACGGACCCGGTGCAGAAGCCCACCGCGCCCTGCCAGCAGCCTGAGCCAGTCCTCTCGCTCCTGCTGCGTATAGCCGCCACCTCCCACCGGCCGGTGACCCACCAGGCGGAACGTTGCCTTCAGCTTGTTTTTGAAGCGGCAGACCTGTCCGATCAGATCGAAGTAGTGGTAGAAGACCCTGCACAACTGGTAGGGCTCGTGGCCCAGGTGGACGATCGGCTTGATGTAGCTGCCGTGCATCAACTGGGCAAGGTTGATTGCGCCGGTGCGGTCATCGTTGAACTCCTCCACGGCGATCCAGCGGTTCCTCCTCGGGTCGCAGACCACCAGCTCCTCCACGTGCGGCTCCAGCACCGTCTTGACCCACTGTGCCGGGGGCACTCTTCGACCACAAGCCGTAGCGGTCCGACCAGGGAGCTGACCTGCTTGATAAGGTTCTCCTCCGAGGTCGGCATTCGCCGGTTGAGCACGAGCTTCCCCTTCTGGTTCAGCACAGCGATGGTAAACGTTGCGCTGTGCGCGTCCAGGCCGATATGATACATTGTGCGGGTCTCCTTATCGTTGGTTGAAGACTCTTTGTGTTGGCAAACCAACTTAGCCAATGCCAGCGTCAGGATGCCCGCCCTTTTCACATTACCATTCAAATCTCGGGGGCCGGCTCCGTCTTTGTGGAGTGCATTCAGGTCTGCCGGCGCCGTGGCCGTGGCCGCTTTCCTGCCGGGTTACCGGGACAGGAACGGCGTGCTGTGTTGCATCGTGCCGCCCTCCAGACTGCGCGCCGCGCAGGCCCTTCGGACGAACGTCCAGCGCTTGCCCGGGTGGCCGCCGGCCGTTATCATAATCGACTGCCCGAGCGGGGGGACGGTGGCGCCTGTGAGATTGGTTAAAGCGGGAATGCGGCATCTCAGAATACAGTGCGTGCTGGCGCTTTCGGTGTCTCTGCTGGCGCTGGTTCTGGGCGCCGAGGCGCTGGCCTCCGACGGGCTGTCCCTGCGTCGCGAAGGCCGGCTCCTGCGTGTGGAGTCGGAGTTTCTCAGCCTCCTCATCTCCCCCGAGAACGGCGGAAGGGTCGTGTCGCTCCTGTTCGACGGCACGGAGATGACCGCGCTGGATTCCAGCGGACACGGCGGGCTCATCGAAGAGGTCCACACGGCCGATTTCCCCTTCTCGGTCACCGAGCAAAGATGGAGCGACGGCCGGCTGCGCCTGACGATGGAAGCCACCGCCGCAGACCTGCGGGTGGTCAAGGAGTATGTGTTCCGAGCGGACCGGCCCTCTTTCCAGGTCCGCCTGACCTTCGAGAACCATTCGGCTTACGCCCTTTCGGGCGCGGGTGCTCCGGCGCTGCGCGGCCTGGCCCTTCCCGCCGGCACGCTGGCCGCGGACCGGCAGGTGTACTGCCTGAACCGGGGCCGCGGGGCCGAGATGCTCTCCCGCGGGCCCTTCCTGCACCGTCTCAACGCGGACCCCGGCGGCCGCGGGCTTCGCTGGGTGGCCGTCGGCGACCCGGTCACCAGGCGCGTGCTGGGATTCGCGCTCCACGAGGGCGCAGGTCGTTGCCTGCGACCGTTGCGCTCGTCCGGTGGCGCCGCCGTGGTGGGCTGGTCCTACCCGGCGTTGCCGCCGCGAAGCGCCTTCACGGTCACGGTGACCGTCGCCGCCCTGCAGGGGTTTTCGACGCTCAGCGAGCTCAACCCGCGGTTCGCAGCCGACAGCGTGACCCGGTGGCGGGCCGATCGGCTGCACGTTCACCTGCGGATGCGTCCCCTGGGCGAGTCCCTGCCGGAAGTCTCGGTCATCACGCGGACCTACGACGAGTCCGGAGTCGAGCTGGAGCCCTGTGACCCGGTGCTGTTCGAGAGCCTGGAGCCTTTGAACACGAACGTCGGGGACACGCGGTCGGCGGCGAGCACGGAACCGCCGGCGTGGCTCCTGCACGAGGTCTACAGCAGAGGGCAGCTTGTATCCCGTTTCGCAGTCCCCGCAGCGGCAACGGTTTCCTCGGGTCCGCCGCAGAGGGGTTCAGTCGAGCCTCCTGCGACGGTTTCCCTGGCGGGCGGGGCACGGACAGAAGAGGGGGCGATGCCGCTTACGGAACAGCAGCGCGAGCGAGGATTTGTGGCCTGGCACTTCGACGGGGGCGGCCCGCGGGCAGAGCCCGGGGTGGCCGAGGTGGTCCTGGCGGCGGGGGAGCAGAGGACCCTGTTCTTCGGGGTGCGGGCCTTGCGGGACGTGGAGCATCTGCGCTTCAACCTGGCCGGTGACGCTTCGGAGGGGGACGGGCCGGCGTCGGTGCCCGCGGCGGCGGTCGATCTGTGGACCGTTGAGCAACCGCCGGGCGAACCCGCCCGTTTGGTCCCCCGGACAGCGCTCGCCCTCGGCCAGGGAGAGACGGCGTGGGTCGCACTGACGGCGGACGGTTCCGGTCTGCGCCCGGGCATCTACGCCGGTGACCTGATGTTCAGCGGCCCGGGTGTCCTGCGCGTCCCCTTCAAGCTCGTCGTGCGGGAGCATGCCGCACCCGGACCGCGTTCCTTCGCCCTGTGGTACGAAGGTCCGTGGGATGAGGGCGACCCGCCGGGGCCCGTGCTGGCCAAGCTACGCGGCTACGGCGTCGATGCGCTGACCCTGCCGGCCAGGTCCCCTGATGCGCTGCGGCGGGAGGCGCGAAGGTCGGCGTTTAGCTTCCTGGCGTTTCAGGCGGGAGGCGGCACGCTGCCGCCACCAGGTCCCGGCTCTCGGACGGCGCTGCCGTATCCCCACCCGGTCTGGGTGGTCCGGACGGACGCCGCCGGGCCGACCGTTGCGGCCGCGGCGCGCGAGAACGGTTGGACGCCCGCGTTGCTGGGCGCGAGCCTGCCGCCGTCGCAGTTTCTCTCCCGGCTCGGTGGACCCGTGTTCGTGGCCGTCCGGCAGGGGTGCGGGGGTGATGACGTCCGGGAGCTGGTAGAGTCGGGAGGGCTCTCGGGGGAAGAGCCGGTTTGGATTCACCTGGACCTCCGTGAGGCGGACTGGCGGCGGGCGGCCCTGGAGGTCAGAAGTGCCTTCTGGGCGGCCGCCTGGCAGGGACTGGCCGGGGCGACGGTGACGTGCGACCCGCCGCAGCCGGCCGTGGATCGCCAGCTCGCCATCTGGCACGTGCTGCGCGATGCGCGGCAGGAGGTGGCCCTGTGGCGGGAGGCCCGGCGGGAAGCCGGGCTGCGGCTGAGCGAAGGGGAACCGAGCCGCCCGCAACTGCTTCTGCGGGAAAAGCTCACCAGCGTGGTGGGCCCCGCAGAACACTGCACACTGTGCGTGCGTCCGGAGCGGCGGCCCTTCCGTTCCGTTTACCGGGTCTGTCCCGCCGCCGGAGACGACGATCCCCTTTTGGAACGGTTCACGACGGCCCGCCGGACGGTTCTGGACGTGCTGAAAGAGTTGTCGGGCTACCCCCGGCGCGAGGAAGCCGCCAACCTCTACTGGCAGGGCATTCCCCTGCTCCGGGACGGCCGGCCGCAGTGGATGCTGGTGGCCCTGGAGGGCGAGACTGCCTGGAAGGCGGCCAGGCGGCTCCGGCAGCAGATCGAGGAACGCACGGGCCTCGCCCTGGAGGCGCAGCGCAGCCTGCCCGCCGAGCCGGGCGACGGGGCGGCCCGGCTGGTCATCGTCAGCGCGCCCCCCGGTCCGTCCCCGTTGCCCGAGCCCTTTCCGCCCGGTTCGGTGCACGGGGCGGACCGGCCGCCTGTGGTCATGCAGCAGCCGGGCGGGACGGTTCTGGTCGCGTTCCGCGGTGAGGGGCAGTTGCACATGATCGTGAGGGGTCTCTGCTCCCGAAGCAGCCTCTACGCCACGGCGCGGGAGATGCGCTGACAGACTTTGTGTTGAGGGATGCGGCAGAATGGCGTCACTTTTTGCGGGCATTGACCTGGGCACTCAGGGGGTGCGGTGTGTGGTGGTGGACGCCGGTGGCCGGCCGGTGGGCCGGGGCCAGGTGGCGTTCGCCCTGGGAGAAACCTCGCTGCCGGACGGATGGCGCGAGCAGGAACCGGGCGGTTGGGTATCCGCCGCTCGCCGAGCCGTGGGACAGGCGCTGGGGGAAGTGAAAGCGGACCGCATCGCGGCCGTGGGGGTCACCGGCACCAGCGGAACGCTGTGCGTGCTGGACTCGGAGCACCGGCCCCTGATGCCGGCCATCATGTATAACGATTCGCGCAGCGAGCGGGAGGCGCAGGATCTCCAGCGCGCGGGCATCGACCTGACGAACCGGCTCGGCTACCGGTTCAGCTCTTCGTTCGGTCTGCCCAAGATCCTGTGGTTGAAGCGGCACAGACCGGAAGTGTACAGCCGGGCGGCCACGTTCACCGCGCCCACGGACTACCTCATCGGCTGGCTGACGGGCTGCTGGGACCGCTCCGATCAGACGAACATGCTCAAGTTCGGCTACGACCTGCTGGAGGACCGCTGGCCCCCATTCATCGAGAACGCACTCGGCCTGGACGCATCCCGCCTTCCCGGGGTTCAGAGGCCGGGGGAACTGGCCGGCAGGGTCACCCGACAGCGGGCCGAGCAGACGGGGCTCCGGCGCGGCACCCCCGTGGTGGCCGGCATGACGGACGGTTGCGCCTCCCAGCTCTCCAGCGGCGCCGTCGACCGCGGCCAGTACAACGCGACCATCGGCACAACCCTGGTGATCAAGGGGGTCAGCGAGAAGCTCCTGCTGGACCCCGCCGGTCGCATCTACTGCCACCGCCACCCCGCCGGCTGGTGGCTGCCCGGGGGAGCCAGCAATACGGGGGCGGAGTGTCTGGCCGCGGGCCGGGTGGCCGGCCGCGAGACCGGCTTTGGAGCCGAGGACACCGAGGCCCTCAGCGCGGTCGCCCTGGACCACAGCCCCACGGACCTGGTGGTCTACCCTCTGGTGGGACGGGGCGAGCGCTTCCCCTTCCGCCGGCCGGGGGCGGAGGGGTTCATCGTGGGGACGCCGCAGTCGCGCGCGGAATTGTTCGCAGGCTGCCTGGAGGGGGTGGCCTGCCTGGAGCGGCTGGCCTACGAGACACTGGCCGACCTGGGCGCTCGAGTCGGCGGCACGATCTACTCAGCGGGGGGCGGGGCGGCCAGCGACGCCTGGCTTCAGATACGGGCCGACACGCTCAACTGCCGCATCGTGCGGCCGGCCCTGACGGGAGCGGCGATGGGCGCGGCCATTGTGGCCGCCTCCTACGAATGTCACGCCGATCTGCTGGAAGCCGCCCGCGCCATGGTCAAGGTGGACAAAGAGGTGCTTCCCCGGACCGAACTGAGAGAGGTCTACGAGGCGAAATACCAGCGATTCACCGCCGAGTGCGCCGAACGCAGTTACATATGAGGCGCGCCGCCGGTGGACTTGCATTCGCCGGCAGGGTCCGCTAAAAGGAGCCCAACGGCATTGCACAGCTCGGTTTGCTTCTTTTGGAGGGAGAGACGCAATGGCAAGACCGGTCACGTTGTTTACCGGACAGTGGGCGGACATGCCCCTGCGGGAACTGGCGGAGAAGGCCAGCGCGTGGGGCTACGATGGCCTGGAGCTGGCCTGCTGGGGCGACCATTTCGACCCCGCGCAGGGCGCCGAGAGCGTGGACTACTGCAACGAGCGCAGGGCTCTGCTGGAAGAGCACGGCCTGCAATGCTGGGCTATCAGCACCCACCTGGCCGGCCAGCTCGTCCTGGACAACCTGGACGAACGGCACGATGCGTTCGTCCCGGAAGAGATCGCCGGCGACCACGAGAAGATGCGCGCCTGGGCCATCGAGAACCTCAAGGACTGCGCCCGCGCGGCGAAGAACATGGGAATCGAAGTCGTCAACGGTTTCACGGGCAGCTCCATCTGGCACCTGCTCTACAGTTTCCCCCCGGTGCCCCCCGCGATGATCGAAGAGGGCTACGGCCTGCTGGCCGAACGCTGGAACCCCATCCTCGACGTCTATCGGGAGTGCGGCGTCCGGTTCGGCCTGGAGGTCCATCCGACCGAGATAGCTTTCGACATCGTAACGGCGCGGCGGGCCCTGGAGGCCCTCGACGGGCGGGAGGAGTTCGGCTTCAACTTCGACCCCAGCCACCTGCTGTGGCAGGGCATGGAGCCGGACGAATTCATAAAGGCATTCCCCGACCGCATCTACCACGTCCACATGAAGGACTGCGCCGTGACGCTGGACGGGCGCAGCGGCATTCTGGGTTCTCACCTGGACTTCGGACAGCCCGGTCGGGGCTGGGACTTCCGCAGCCTGGGGCACGGAGACGTCGACTTTGAGGCCGTCATCCGCGCGCTGAACCGGATCGGCTACGAAGGGCCGCTCTCGGTGGAGTGGGAGGACAGCGGCATGGACCGCGAGCACGGCGCCGAGGAGGCCTGTGCCTTCGTGCGGTCCGTTGACTTCCCTCCCAGCCAGATCGCCTTCGATGCCGCGTTCGACGACTGACCGGACGCATCGGAAGGACACGAGGTCGCCGGCCGGGGGATATCCGTCTTCCCGGCCGGCGTCTTGTCCAGGACAAACAATGTCGCCGAGACGATAAACGGTTATGTCCTTTCTCGCACTGCTGGCGCTGGCCGTGGGGCTGGCCATGGACGCCTTTGCGGTGTCCGTGGCCGAGGGCATCGTCCTGCACCGTATCACTCACCGCCATGCTCTGCGCCTGGCACTGTATTTCGGGGGATTCCAGGCGGGTATGCCCGTGGTGGGCTGGCTGGCCGGCCGCGCTCTCAGCGGCTACGTGCAGGCGTACGACCACTGGGTGGCATTCGGGCTCCTGACGCTTATCGGTGGCAAGATGATCGCCGACGCTGTGTGGGGATTCGAGACCGAGGTCCCTCGGGGCCCCGCCAGGGGATTCAGGCTGCTGGGCCTCTCCATCGCCACCAGCATCGATGCCCTGGCCGTAGGTGTCTCTCTGGCCATGCTCAGGGTCAACGTCTGGTGGGCCGTGCTCTGGATAGGCCTGGTGACCGGCGCCCTGAGCGCCGCCGGCCTCCACCTGGGTGACCGGGTCGGGAAGCGCCTCGAACGGTGGGCGGAGATGTTCGGGGGGGCTATGCTCTGCGGCATCGGGCTGGAGATCCTGCTGCGGCACGTGCTGGCGGGCGGGTAGAGCGCCGAAGAAAATAAAAGGATGACAAAGGAGGCACTTTGGTGTAAGATTTCCCCCGAGGGCGTATATCATTCAGAAGGACCGTGGAACATGCGCGCTGTTGTACAGGCGAGGAGACGAAGTCGGTGAATCGCCTGCGGCTGCACGGTGGAGGTGGAAATCACAAGAAACCACGTCGCCGGGCGGCTTGCCGCATGGGGCAACGGCACGGAGAGGGTGCATATGGCGAAGTTCGGGCAATATGAGATACTGGGCAAGCTCGGCGAGGGGGGTATGGGGCGTGTGTACAAGGTCCGGCAGCCGGAGCTGGAGCGCACCGTTGCCCTTAAGATCCTCAACCCCGAGGTCTCCTCCCGCCAGGCGTTCGGGCGCTTCAGCCGCGAGGCGGCCATCCTGGACCGGCTTCGCCACCCGAATATCGTGCGCCTGTTCACCATGGGCCGGGTGGGGAACCGCACCTACTTTACCATGGACTACGTCGAGGGCCGCTCCCTGGAGGAACTCATCCGGGAGGCCGAAGGCCCGGAAGACCGGGAGCGGCTGGTGCGTATCGTGACGCAGGTCGCCTGTGCGGTGCACTACGCCCACGAGCAGGGGGTGATGCACCGCGACCTGAAGCCCTCCAACGTGATGGTGGCCGAGGACGGCACGCCGTACATCACCGACTTCGACCTGGCACGGGAGGTGGACGCCCAGTTTACCCTGACCATGCCGGGCAGGGCAGTGGGCACGGCCGCCTACATCAGCCCGGAGCAGGCCGAGGGCGACAGCGATAAGATCGGCCCGAGAAGCGACGTCTACGGCCTGGGGGCGATGCTCTACGAAGTCCTGACCGGCCGCCCGCCGTTCGAAGGAGACAACGCAGCAGCGGTGCTGAACGCTGTCTGCAGCGAGCAGGTGACCCCGCCCCGGGAGCTCGATCGCAGCATCCCCCGGGGTCTGGAAACCGTCTGCCTGAAATGCCTGCACAAAGCGCCCGACAACCGCTACGCGACGGCGGAAGCCCTATCCCGGGACCTGGAAAGCTGGCTGCGGGGCGAGCGCGTCGCCGCGAAGCGCGGAGGGCAAGGCGCGAGGTGGGCGATCATGGCGGGAGCGGCCGTGATATTTATCCTGTTCGCCGGCCTTGTCGGCGTACTGCTGGCGACCCAGGAGTCTTCCCCGGAGCCAGGTAGCCTGAGGGAGCCCGCGACTGACGAGCATACTGACAGAGAGGCAAAGGTCCAGACGGTCTTGGAAGAGCCTCCGAAGCTGGATGAGTCCGACCGGCAGCAGCAAGGTGGCGACCGCGGTGGCGTGGTTCGGGTTGATCTGGCCACGGCCCGCGCCCGGATAACCAGCTATCACGATCCGAACGATGTGCTTTGCATCGCGGCTTCCGAGCAGGAGGTCTGGTGGGGAATTCATGGAGGAGCATATCGCCTGCGGCTGGCTTCGGGCCAGAAATCCTTCCATCCATTGGAGGCACAGGTTGAGGCGGTGGCTCCGGGGCAAGACGGGGCGTGGTACTTCCAGTTACTCGAAACGGAAGCTGGACCGGAGGACCGCATGGCGCGTTCAGGCAACGTTCTTCTGCGCTTCGACGGGACCGGTTGGCAGGAACTGCCGGTCAGCAGTTCCCCCCGGGGCCTGGAGAAGGAGCTGCAAATGCGGGATGCCAGGGGCCGGGCGTGGAGCGCGGACGAAAAAGGGCTCGTCGTGCGGGAAGGTTCGCGCACGCGCACCTTCGTGGCGGGTGAGGACTTTCCGGGCGGTACCGTCAGGGACATGGCGGCCGATCCCCGGGGCAGCGTCTGGCTGGCCACCGCCCGCGGGGTCTGCTGTTTCGAGAACGATCGCTGGAAAAGCTACCGCGAAGAAGCCGGTATGCCGTGCAGTGCCATGCAGTTCGTGGCGGTCAGCCGGGACGGTATGAAATGGTTCGGCACGAACAAAGGGCTCGTAAAGTTCGACGGCCGCAGTTGGGAACACTATACACGGCAGGACGGCCTGCCCTGTGAGGTGATCAACTCCATCGCCTTCGACCGCCGGGGAGGGGTCTGGTGCGGCGGTCATGACTGGCCCCCCGAGGAAGGCGGTCTAGCTCGCTTCGACGGCACGAAGTGGCAAAAACTCACGCCGGCCGAGCACCCCGGTCTGAAAACGGTGGAGTCCCTGGCAGTCGACGGCGATGACGTGCTGTGGGTCGGCACGCGCCAGGGTCTGTTTCGCTACGACGGGCGGCTCTGGCGAAGCTACACCACCAGGGACGGCCTGCCGGACCCCGTTGTGGAACTCATCGCCATCGACTCGCGCGACCGCTGCTGGCTTGCCACCCCGAGCGGTCTTTGCGTGCTGAACGGAGAGACTTTCCAGCTACCGGAGCCCACGCGGGGCAAGAGCGTTCTGGAGGTAACTTTCGGTCCAGACGGGGAGTTGTGGGCGGGACTGTGGAGTGGCGGGCTGTACTGCCGCCGGGAGGGAACATGGCGACACTACACGGCCACGGATGGACTGGCGTCCAATGTCGTGACCGGGCTGGCAGTTGACCGGGCCGCACGCGTCTGGGCAGGCTGCGTCGGAGGCGGGCTGAGCTGCTTCGACGGAGAGGTCTGGCGAAACTGGACCACCACGGATTTCCTCGCCGGCAAGGCGGACATCGCCTCCATCGCCGTCGATCTGGACGGGAGCCTCTGGGTTGGAACAGACGCCGGTGTCTCGCGTATCGTGCTGAAGGAGGGGCGATAGCCCATGGCGGAGTTCGGAGACTACGAGATACTCGACCGGCTGGGCCGCGGCGGTATGGGGGCCGTCTATAAGGCCCGCCACCTCGAGTCCGGCCAGATCGCCGCCCTGAAGATGCTCACGGCCAGCGGCGTTACCTCCAAAGCGGCCCGGCAGCGCTTCATGGTGGAGGCCCGCTCCATGGCCCGGCTGCGCCACCGCAATATCGTCAGCGTCCACGAGGTCGGCGAGGTCAGGGGAGTGCCCTTCCTGGCCATGGATTACCTGCAGGGCCGGACGCTGCAGGAGATCATCCGCGAGGGCACCCCTGATCCCCAGGTGGCGGCACGCTGGCTGATCGGCATCGCCCGCGCCGTCGAGCACGCCCACGAACACGGCATCATCCACCGGGACCTGAAGCCCTCCAACGTGATCATGGATCCCGACGGCCAGCCGGTGGTGATGGACTTCGGCCTGGCCAAGGACGTGGTGGCCGACATCCGGCTGACCATGGGGGAGGAGATCATCGGCACGCCCAGCTACATGTCACCCGAACAAGTGGAGGGCAGGGCGCTGGACGCCAGGAGCGACATCTTTGCGCTGGGAGGTATCCTCTACGCCCTCCTGGCCGGGCGGGCCCCGTTCAAGGGGTCAGCCACCGTGGTGATGTTCAAGGTCCGCCACCGCGAGCCACCACCCCTGGCCGAGCTCACCCCCGAGGCGCCGGCGGACCTGCAGGCCACCTGCCGGCAGGCCATGCGGAAGGCGCCCGAGGACAGATACCCCACTGCAGCGGCAATGGCGGCGGACCTGGAGGCGTTTCTGGCGGGGGAGCCGGTAACGGCCCGGCGCGAGAGCCGCATCACCCGGGCCTTCAGCGCGGTGCGCCGTCGCAAACCGCTGCTGGCCGCGGGACTCTTCGGCATGCTCATAGTGGTCGCCGCAACCCTCTGGGCGTCTTTCCCCCGGGAGGAGCCCCCGGATCGGCCTAACCCTCCTCCGCCGGTGGAACCGCCAGTGGAGCCACCGCCGGGACCGGAGTTTTCGGATGTCCTGGCGGAAATCGACCAGTTGATCGCCGACCAGCGGCTGGACCGGGCCGAGGATCGCTGCCGGGAAGTGTTGGCGCAGAACCCGCCCCCGCCCACCCGTTGGAAGGAAGCTTTGGAGCAGAGGCTGACGAGTATCGCCGAGTCGCGGGCGGCCGGCGAGGAGGAGCCGTCTGAGCCGCCCCCCGATGAGCCCGACGATGGAGCAACGGTGGCCGAGGGGGACCGGTTCCTGGCCGCGTGCTGTTTCGAGGAGGCGGCGGCCAGCTATCAGTCCGCAGGCGCGGGGGCGGCCCGTCAGGAGATGGCACAGCGGCTGCTCGACCTGCGCAACCGCGCCGCCCAGGGCCTCAAAGAGGGAGCATGGCGGCCGGTCGCCCTGCAGAGCGGCCAGCAGCCGACGCTGGTCTCGATCGAACGGGATTCAGTGACCATCGCCGACGTGACGGGCACGGATCACAGGCGCTCCTGGGACAGCTTTGCGGCCCAGGACGTGTACAACATCTATCTGGCATGCCTGAGCGATCTTTCTGCCGACGACCACCTGGACCTGGGCCTGCTGTGCCACGCGCTGGGATTGGCGCAGGAGGCGCAGGCCGAGTTCGCGCAGGCCATTCAGATGGACCCCGGCAAGCGGTCGGAGGTGGACAGCTTGGGGGCGGTCCAGCTCTCACCCTGAGCCGAGGGCCTTCCGCAGCGTGGCTTTCATCTCGCCGGCGGATTCGAACCGATCCTCGGGCGCGCGCGCCAGCGCCGTCTCGACCACCCGCGCCAGAGCTTGCGGGACCGATGGTTCCCGCTCGCCAACGGGCACCACCGGGTCCTCCAGAATGACCAGGAAGGGGTCCTTGACCTCCCCGCGTTTGTCCCGGGCCTCGAAGTCGTGCGCATACTCGCCCGTCAGCAGCCAGTAGAGCGTGGCGCCGACCTGGTAGATGTCACCGGCGGGTTTGACGAAGCGGCAGTCGATGATCTGCTCCGGCGGCATGAAAGGCACGGTGCCCCGCACCTCACCGCTGCGCGTGATGCCGCTGAGGCCGGCCTCGTCGATGTTTTTCATCAGGGCGAAATCGCCCAGCCTGGCGTCGTAGTCCCCCGGCTCGCCGGTGACCAGGACGTTGGTGGGTTTCACGTCGCGGTGGACCAGATTGAGCCGGTGGGCGTAGTGCAGCGCGTCCAGAACCTGACAGGTGATGTCCACCGCCTCCGCCGGGGGAAGCGTGCCACCCCGGCGAGCGGTGAGTTCCCCCGCGTCCACGCCGTCGACATACTCCGTGGCGATCCACAGCTCGCCGCCCGACTCGCCCATCTCGACCAGCGGCACGATGTTGGGATGGTCGAGGCCGCCGCTGAGCTGCATCACGCGCAGGAACAGCTTTACGGCCCGGGGGTTGACGCCCAGGCGGGGCGGGACGACCTTCAGGGCCACCAGCTTGTCGGTGTTGAGGCGTCTGGCCTTGTAGACGGGCCCCAGGGAGCCCCTTCCCAGTTCGTCGAGCACCTCGAAGGTGGGGATGGGATGCGTCTCGTCCCGGTTCTCGTGGTGACAGTCCTCGCACACATAGCTGATCAAGCGCGTGTCCTCCAGGTCGCCCAGGCGCGTCTCCTCGGCGATCCTGCCGCAGATGGCGCAATGCAGTTCTTTGCCCGCGCCCCTGTCGGGGGCCCGGGCCGAGAAAGTGGTGCCCATGTCCGGCGCGCCGACGGCCGCCGGCCCGGGTGCTGGTTCCGATGCGGCCGCCTCGGCCGGTTCCTCACGCACGTGGACAACCAGCTCCGTCTTGCCGCCCCTTATCCGGTCCCCGTCGCTCAGGTGGACCTGGCGCACCCGGCGGCCGTTGACGAAGGTCCCGTTCGTGCTGCCCAGGTCGCGCAGGAAGCACTCGGGGGGGTTGGCCTCGATCATGAAGTGATAGCGCGAGAAGAAGCGGTCGCCCAGAATACGAAACTGCACCTTGTTCCCCCGCCCTACCATGAAGGTCTCGTGGCCGTCGAGCTTGAACTCCCTGCCCGCGTGCCGACCTCTGGTCACCTCGAGCACTACACTCATGGTCTGCGCCCTTCCGTTCCTGCGGTAAGTCTCCGGGCCTCTTTCGGATATTGATGGAGGTCTTTCACCTCTCCTCCGGCGGCAGCATCCGCCGGAGACGCTCTCGGGTCAGGCCGAACTCTTCCGCCGCTTCCCGGGCCGCCTCCCGGTTGCAGGTCAGGGCGTTGGCAAATCGCTCCCGTCCCAGCGGATGCGTGGATTCCTCAGCCAGTGCAGCGGCGTGATCGGTCCAGGCAAAAACGGCGGCCACCAGCGCGTGACCCAGGAACATGTACTGGCTGAAGGGGCACGTGGAGAGCGCCGTCGCGGCGAAGCTGTCCGCCTCCCGCTCCTGGTTGCGTGACATATCGTAGTTCAACGCGTCGCTGAGCGTGTGTCCCAGGGCAACGTGCCCCGCCTCGTGTGCGACCACGTACATGTCCATGGCGGCCGAGCACGACCGGGCCCGGGACAGGTGGGCCGACGCGTCGTCGGGCAGAAGCGGCGCCACCACGTCCCGGCAGATCCGACCGGCCGATTCCCGCGGGAAACCGCCCTCCAGGCGGACGATCTCTGCACCCACCTCGCGGAAGGTCTGCACGAGGACCGCCGGCTCCGCATCGGACGATTGCCCGCGGCTTGCCCGCAGGTGGCCGGCCAGCGCCAGGGAGACGACCCGGATGGCCCGCGCCAGGCCTGCCCGGTAGACCACCGCCGGCACCGTGGCCGACACGTCCGGCGGCAGAGCGGCCGGATCGTCCGTGGCGAAGGCGTTCACCTCGTCGTGGTCCGGCGTGTAGACGAAGTCGATCCGCGCGACGCGCTCCGCGTACTGGGAATTGCCCTGGATGGAGGGCGAGTCGAACACAAAGTTCGCCGACTGCCTCACCTGCTCGGGCGGCACGTCCAGCAGGGCCAGCCATTCCTGCTGATGGACCAGCTCGGCCCGCGCGGCCCGGGGCTTCGCCCGCCGGGGCTGATCTTCCCGGGCATCCGGGTCCACCTCGACGTCCAGCGGGCCGACTGCCTGCTCCAGGTAGGAATCCAGCTCCGCCTCCATTTCAGCCAGTTCGCCGTTAACTTCATCCAGGATGTCGCCGCCGGCCTCGACCCGCCGACCGCACCGGGGGCAGAACCGATCCTCCGAAGACACCTCTGCGCCACAATGCTCACAGCGCATCAATCAGTCTCCATGTTCAACTCTGCAAAACACGCGCCACGACCCGGAAGCCGTAGTTCGGCGTTCGGTCCGTCGGCAGCGCGCTGTGACGCCGGCCCGAGCGGCAGTCGCGGGCATAATAGCTCCACGAGCCGCCCCGCAGCACGCGCCTCTCGCCGGTCTCGGGCCCTTGCGGGTCCTCGGCGGCCTCCGTCGTGTAATAATCCGGGGCGTAGTAATCCCTGCACCATTCCCACACGTTTCCGTGCACGTCGTGCAGGCCCCAGGCGTTGGGCTTGAGCTCGCCCACCGGATGGGTTTCATGATCGGAGTTCTTGTCGTACCAGCCGTAGTCGCGAAGCAGTGTGCGGTCGTCCCCGAAGCAGTAGGCCGTGTCCGAGCCCGCGCGGCAGGCGTATTCCCACTCCGCCTCCGTTGGCAGGTCCACCTCCTCCACTTCAACTGACCCTTCCTCCAGGGCGTCCGGGCTGCGGCCCAGATACGCGCGGAGGGCCCGGCAGTACTCGACGGCCTGCTGCCAGGAAACGCGTTCCACCGGCCGCCGGGGACCCGGTCTGGCGGAGGGATTCTCGCCCGCCAGGGCCTCGTACTGCTGCTGGGTAACGGGGAACCTGCCGATGTAGAAATCGCAGGTGATGCTCACGGGATGGGCGGGGCGTTCGTCCTCTCGACCCCGGTCCGGCGGACTGCCCATGGTGAAACGGCCTGGCCCGACCCGCACCAGCTCCAGGGGCACGTCCCCGGGCAGGCGCACCACCAGCTCACCGGGCATCAGGCCGCCCTCGACCCGCTCGGCCAGCCGCAGGCGTATGGGCTGCCAGCCCCGCTCCTGCTGCGGGTGTTCGGGCGTGGCATCGGAGCTGAGCCTCAACAGGTCCGTCACGTCGCTGCCGTATATCTCCCGCAGGTGCGAGAGGTCCAGGTGGATGCCGCCGCTGATGGACATGCCGCTTCCCGAATGCTCCAGCTCGGGGTCCGCCACCTGCACGAACAGGCTGCGGTCCGGCAGTTCATAGATGAACGCCTCCCCCGGCCGGTCCGGTCGGGTGACCGTCATGCTCAGGTTGTCGAGTGGGAACTCGCCGGGGATGAGCCCGCGGAACGGGAAGCTGAAGATGAACTGCTCGCCGCGGCGCTGGAACTGGCAGCACTGCTCGCGCTCTTGCGCCGGCTGCTCCACGTGGTCTCCCCGGCCGTGCAGCAGGACCGACAGGGTTACGCCGCAGGGGAAGCTGCAGTTGCTGGTGGCCCGGAAGCGGAGTTGCGAGGCGTGGCCCTGCACGTGGGTGCGGCCCGTCTCCACCTCCAGCACCACCGCCGGCGCCAGCTCCTCCCCGCAGGACCGGCAGAAGCGGTCTCCTTCCCTCGCCGGTTGGCCGCACCTGTCGCATGTCCGTGCCATGATTGCTTCCGTGTCTGTCCGAGCGACTTAGACCCTCTAACAGAATGACGACCTATTGCGGCCGGCTGCGAAGCCCCAATGGCTGCGTTGTCGGCGCAAAACGTCCTCGACGTGGCTCAGGCCACGCCTCCGGGCGTTTTGCGCCTGCCGCCTTGCCCTCGGGCTTCTCGCTCGACCTCATGACGGGCGGCATTATGTTAGAGGCTCTTACTTGATGACGAACTCGCAGGTTGCGTCGGTCCATGCCTCGGCGGGCAGTTCCCCGAGCCGGCCGCGAGTCGCTGAAACGTGTCGGCTGATCTCGCGCGTCTCCTCCGGGGAGAGCTGCGCGAAAGATCGCTTCTCCGGAACCAGAGAGACCGGCCGGAGGGTGAAGAACGCCTTGATGCGCTCCACGCCGGGCGGGCCGTTCACCAGCCACCGCTTGCTTTTGTCCGGGCCGGAGAGGCTGACCGGCGCGCCGGCCCGGAGCGGATGATTCTGCAGCAGCAGGTAAACGTTGCCGCTGGTGCCGACGTCCACAAGGGTCAGGTAGCAGTCTCTCTCCGACTGGGCGTTCAGGGCGAACGAATCGCCGATCCGGAACACCCCTTTGCTCCGGCGGGGGACGGCCGCCAGGTCCCTCCGGGCGGGGCCGCCGCCCCCTTCGGTCCAGATGCGGGCGCGGAAGGGCGGCTTCGCGTGGGTGGTCTTACCCAGCACGGCCGACGCCGGGTCGGGCCGTGGCTGCGCGCCGACGGCAGAGATGGCCTCCGCGAACTCCTCCTCCCGGGCCTGCTCGGCGCACGCGGTGCAGTGGCCCGGCCGGGCGGGGTCCGCGTGGGAAGGGCAGAGCGTGCGTGAACAGTGCGCGCAGGTGAATGCCTCATCGGCGGCTGCGGGGCCGTCGCACCCCTCCGCCTGGCAGGGGGCCGCATCCGTTGTCCCCGTAAAGCGGAGTTCGATGGGCTGCCACCCGGTGTCGGCGCGGCCCTGCTGTGCCTTGTCTGCCGTGCGTATGTCGAACAGGCTGCCCATGTCGCTGGCGAGGATGTCCTGGACGTTTACGTGAATGCCGCCCTCGATGCGGATGCCGGCCTGCTGGCGGCCCTCCAGTTCGGGGTCGGCCACGCGCACGAAGAAGCTGCGATCGGGAAGGTCGTAGCGGTGCGCCGCATCCGGTTTGTCCGCACGGAGGAGGCTGAGGCGCAGGCGGTCCAGGGGAAACTCGCCCGCCACCAGCGGGCGGAATCGGAATGCGAAGATGGCCTGCCCGCCCTTTCCGTCCAGCCGACCGGTCTGCCGCCGTTCCGGGGCCCGCTGTTCGATCTCGCCGGGGCCTCCGCTGAGCACGGCCTCCAGGGCCGCGCCGCAGCCCGGCTCCACGTTGCCGCTCAGCCGGAACCGAAGCTGGGAGGCATGGTCCCGCACGTGCTGCCGGCCGGTCTCCACCTCCAGGAGGATTTCGGGCTCAATCTCGGCTCCGCATCGAGTGCAGTAGGTGGCGGTCGCCGGCGCGGTCTCGCCGCAGTTATGGCAGGGGCGGGATGCGGCGTGTTCGGGTGCCTCCTGATCCACCATTCGATCCCCCGCTATTCCTTGAGTTTGTGGCCGCAATGGCCGCAGAAGGCGTCATCCGTCCCGACGGGATTGTTGCAGTTGGGGCAGCGCGCTTCCACGGCCTCGGCCGGTTGGGCGCCGGCCCTGGCACCGGCCACGTGGGCCATGCCCTCCATGGCCTTCTCGGACATTTCCTTCGCCTGGTCGGCCCTCTGACGCTCGGCGCCGATGCGGCCGGCGGCGGTGTCGGCCTGGGCGCGCATGCTTTCGCGCGACATCCTCTCCAGTCGGTCCACCATCCGCTCGTAGAGCTCCTTGACCTCCTCGTTTCCGGAGGCCTGGGCCCTGTAGCGTTCGACCATGGCTTTGGCCGCTTCGGGGGATTCCCTGGCGGCGAGGGCCAGTATCTGCTCCTCGCTCAGGTTCTGCATGGTCTCGAGGCGCTCCCTTTCGCGGCGCGCTTCGTCCTCCCTGGCCTCCTCGGCGAGGGCCTGCTCCTCGCGCTGGCGTTGCAGGTCGAGTTCGTCCTTTTTGCCCCGGGCAGTCAGGGCAAAGTCGAGTTTTTTGTCCTTTTCCCTCAGCTCTGCGTCGGAGACGGCCTCACGCTGTTTGAGTTTCTCCTGGAGGATCTCGCCCTTCTGCTTGACCTCCAGCATCTCCAGCACGTGCCGGGCCTCGAGCCTTTTCTGGTCGTGTGCTCGTTTGAGCTCCTCCATCTCCTCCTGGCGCAACACGTCCTTCATTCCCAGCTCGTGCTCCTGCTGGCGGATGAACTCCTCCAGCTCCGCGCTTGAGGCGAATTCATCCATTTTGTTCTGGGTCAGAACATCCCGGAGGCGCCGCCTCAGCTCGGCGCGGCGCTCCCTTTCCGCGACCATCTCCTCGGCCATGAACGTCTGCTCGTGGGCATCGCGCGCCTTCTCGTAGGCATCGCCGTAGAACTGCACGAATTTCAGGCGCACGAGCTGGAGGCCGTAGCCCTCCAGCGCCTTGCCGACGTTCTCACGCAGGTCCTGCTCCAGGGCATCGGCCAGTTCCGTGTTGCCGTAGAGTTCCCTGACGGAGACACCCCGCACGTGGGCCTGCACCGTGTTGGCGCTCTCGCTGGAGAGCAGCTCCTCCAGCTCCTGGTGGCTCAGTTCCCGTCGGCCGTGCATCAGGTTCTGGAAAAGCGCGGACGGCTCCCCCAGGCGCACCACCATCTGGAACGTGGCGTTGACCCGGGCGTCCTCGCTGGTGCGCAGGTCCGTATAGCCCACGGTGAGGGTCACGTCGCCTGCGTCCATGAGCACGGCGGTGGTCGGGGCGACGTCCCTTTCACCCAGGAAGATGCGCCGGAGAAGCCGCAGCGCACGCGCCGCCAGGCCGCCCTCTGCCTCGACCTCCTTTGTCAGGTCGTAGGTGCCCGGTTCGACTCCTCCCACCAGTCTGCCGGCCTGGAAGACGAGGGCGCGGGAGCCGGGTTCGATGACCAGTCCCCTGCCCGCCTTGCCCCGAAGTTCGGTGGCATCTATGCGCCGGGCGAACACGCCCTCCTCCCGGCGCCACCGGTTGAAGGCGTCCGTGGAACTGGATTCCTCCGGGCTCACGCGCACGGGCTTCCCGCACTCCGGGCAGAACTGCGCCTCTCCAGGCACCGTGGCACCGCAGTGTGGGCAGTCGAACCTCGTCCCCGGCACCGGGGTGCCGCAATGGGGGCAGAACGAATCTGCCCGGCCGACTTTCTCGCCGCATGAAGGACATGTCTTGCTGAACAGTGCCATGACGGACTCCCTCCCGTGCGTCTCAGTGCCTGAGTTGTTCCTGTTTCGATAGCACGAACCAGTTGTAAACACCCGCCACCCCCGCGGCCAGCGCCAGCAGGGGCGCGGCCCACCACCCGGCCAACCGGAATTCCATCAGCGCCCACGCCGTCAACCCGCCCGCGGCGGTCAGCCCGGCCAGCAGGGCCAGGTTCATGGCGTTCGACTCCGCCTCCAGCATTCTGCGCGTCAGGGGCGCCACCGCCAGGGGCAGCATCACCACCACCGCCAGCCACGTGAGCGCCCGGGCCGGCCACGCAAACGCCGGGCCCGTCTGCTCCCGCGAGGCGGGGTCCGCCGGCGCCGGCCTCTGCCGTGCGGTCATCTTCGGCGTGGCGGCGGGACCCATCGCCGTCCAGCCCTGCCACGCCAGGAGCGCTATCACCCCGGCGGCAGTGAACCGCGACGTCAATACTTTACCGAGAAGCCGCAGCATTTTCGAACCAACTCCCTGCCTTTTGGTTCCATCGCTCGTAGGCCTCCGCGCTCCGGGCCGATACGGACGGTCGCATTTCCGCGAGCATCGACAGGAGGTCGCCCATGCGGATGCGTCGCGTGACGCCCCTGCGGATGCTCTCGATAAACACCGCGGCGGCGGCCCGCTCGCAGAGGTCCGCCAGGTCCGCGCCGCTGCATCTCCCGGTTTTCTCCGCCAGCACATCCAGGTTCACGTCCGGCCCCACCGGGCGCTTCTGCAGGTTGAGCCGCAGCATGGCCCGCCGGGCATCGCGGTCCGGCAGCCCCACGTGGACCCGCACGTCGAGCCGTCCCGGGCGCAACGCGGCCGGGTCCAGGGCCCAGGGGGCATTGGTGGCGGCCAGGAACAGCAGCGCGCCCTCGCCCCGGGTGAACCCCTGCATTTCAGCCAGCATCTGGGGCACCACCCGGCGCATCACGTCGGAAGTGCTCAGCGCCCGCGCCGGCAGCAGCGCCTCCACTTCGTCCAGGAAGATCACGGCCCGTTCATGCCGCCGCGCACGGGCAAACAGCCGGGCGACGTTCTGTTCTGCCTCACCCACCCAGCGGGACATGATGGTGGAAGGAGAGGCGGTGAAAAAGGGGGCATCGATTTCCCCCGCCACGGCCCTTGCCAGCAGGGTTTTGCCCGTGCCGGGGGGACCGTAAAGGAGAATCCCTCCACCCCGGCGGATGCCGTAGCGCGCCGCCTTCTCGGGATGCTGCAGCGGGTAGATCAGGCGGAGTCTTATCTCCTGTTTCGCCCGCTCCAGCCCTACCACGTCATCGAACCGGACGGCGCCGCGCTCCCGGACCGGCCGGGGGGCGCTCTGCTCCGCATCCTCGCCGGCCCGGGGGGCCGCGCTGCTGAGCCGTCGCGCCCGATCGAGCAGCTCCCCTGCTTTCCGCAGGCGTGGGCCGCGCGCCTGACCCGTGCTGCCGGCGGCGGCCCGCAGCATGCAGCGGGCCGCCCGCAGGTAGTGCGTGCGTGCGGCGGAGCGTTCCCCCCGGCGGCGCGTCTCGACGGCCAGGTCCAGGTGACGCAGGGCTGTCTGCAGGGGGTCGCTCACTCCATCTCCCTCCTCATCTCGCGCTCGATCTCCCTCAGGCCGGCGGCGATGGGCTGTTCTCCGCGCACTTCGTCCTGTTCCTCCTCGTCTGCCAGCATGACCTGAGAGAGCTCTTCGAGCTGGCCTTCGTCGAGCTCTTCCGTGCCGAAGATAGAGTCCGCGCTGGCGTCCAGCGCGACGGACAGCATGTCCTCGACGGCGCGGGACCGGGCCAGGGCTTCCTCCAGGTTCGCCTGCATGGCGGCCACCTGCTCGGCGTCTGCGCCGCGCAGCATGGAACTGGTCATGGCGGAGACGCTCTCCAGGAACTCGCCGGTGGCGCTGACCTCGCGCTGGCGCACCTGGAGCGTTTCCAACTGGAGCAGGTAGCGCCGCCAGCGGTTCACCTGCTGGTCGGCGCGCACGTAGGCCGCGGCGAGCGGGCGGAACTGCTCCCGGTCGCCGAGCCGCAGGGCATCCCGCGCCAGGTCCCAGTATCGTTTGCGCACCTTTTCGGTGCTTTTGATGAACCGCTTGATCCGGGTTTTACCCCGGCGGGCCTTGATCTCTCTTTCCAGCTTGCGTTGCGTCTTTGATTTGAACAGTCCCATGTCTGTTTCCTTTTATCGGGGTCTCTGCCAGTTCTCGAACCTGCGGAGCGTGCCGGACGAGGTGTCGGGTTGCATTCGGTCCAGCGCCTTCTCGAAATCGTGCCATTGCAGGGGCCGCGTCCTGATCCGGTAAGGTACCGCGCGCCGGCACCCGGAGGCTGCTTGCTCGATGTCGGGGTTGCGCGCGGCCACCATGCTCTCCACCGCCCGGGTGCAGAGGTCGGCGATCTGCCGGCCGCTGAATCCGGCGGTGCCACGCACCAGCCGCCCCAGGGGGAAATCCAGTCGGTGCCCGTTCCGGTGCAGGTGAATCTGGAGGATGGCACGCCGCGCCCCTTCATCGGGCAGGCCCACGTAGATGCGCCTGCCGAACCGACTGAGGGCCGCCTCGTCCATCAACCAGGGGGCGTTGGTGGCGCCCAGGGTGAAGACCGGCGATTCGCTCCCTCCCGCGCGCACCCCGCTGATCTCGCTGAGGAGGGCGGAAAGGAGTCGGCACTCGGCGCCGGACTGCGCCCGGTCTCGCGACGGGAAGAGCGATTCCAGTTCGTCGATGAACACCACCGAAGGCGCCCTTCGCCGGGCCAGTTGGTAGAGCCGTGTCACCAGGCGGGGCGATTCGCCGAACCATTTCGACAGCACGCCGCCGGGCTTCACGCTGAAGAACGTGGTGTCCAGGCAATTCGAGGCGGCCACCGCCAGCAGTGACTTTCCGGTGCCCGGAGGGCCGTAGAGCAGGATGTTGGGCGCCGTGTCAATCCGCACGCCCCGGGGCTTGCGCGCCACGGCCAGGGCGAAGGCGGTGCGGAGCTGCGACTTCGCCTCATCCAGGCCGCCGACGTCGTCCCAGGTGAGCTCGGTCCGTGTGATCAGCTCCTCGATCCGGGCCGTCAGTTCGTCCTCCTTTTCGGGTTGCCGGCGCTCCCCCGGGGGGGAGCAGGTCGAGGACGGGCCACGCTCCAGTTCGTCGGCCAGCCATTCAAGCCGGCGGCTCTGGCGCAGCCTCCGCTCCCTTTCGGCCGTTCCCGCGCCGGAGGCGCCATAGCGGGCGCCCAGCCGCGCGGCACTGCGGAAGGCGGCGGCCGCCCGCCGATCCTCGCCCACGCGACGGAGCTGTTGGCCGCGCCGCACGGCGCCGCGATAGGCCGCATACAAACTGCCGGTCAGATCCACGCTCATGGCCGTCCTCAGCTAACGGGGGCTCCCGTTTCCATTTCCCGGGCCTCGGGGACGCGTCGCTCGCGGAGCACGCGGTTGACCCTGTTGAAGGCGGAGGAAAGCTCCGCGGGCTGGCCGTCTTCCTCGGCGGCCCGTGCCTCCTCCATGGCCGCCACGATCTCTTCGACGTCTGCTTCGTCCTCATAGTCTTCGGCATCCAGCGTCCCGTCAAGCACGCCGACCAGTCGAGCGAATTTCTCCATCTCGAACTGTCCCTCCACGCTGGCCTTCTCGACGTATTCGGTCAGGTCGGAGAGGGGCATGGCCGAGATGACCGACCCCAGCTCGAGCTGCCGGAGCGTGGCCAGGTTCTCCTTGACACGCAGCAGGCCGTCGATGATGCGCAGATGCCTGCTCAGCAGGGCGAGCTGTTGCTCTTTGGCGCGGGCGCGGCGATCGAGCTGCTTTATCTTGCGCGCCAGCATGGTCCGCCATCGCCGGCCGGTCCGGTCCGTGCCACGCCGGAACAACTGCTCCTTCTGGCCCTCCGTCCTGTCGAATTCCCGGGAGATGCGTCTCTCGATCTGTTCGACGCGCACCTTCTCCCGTGTCAACTCGTCCACGTCCACGTCCTCCAGCCGCGTGCCGCGCCGGAAGACTTGCTTGATGTTCTCGATCAAGGACATTCTTCGTCTCCTTTCGCTCTATGTACTGTCAGGAGGCCCTGTAGAGGACAGTTCCCACGCCCTGGACCTCTTCGAGGCGCAGGCGCTGTTCCTGACCCAGCGCGCGCAGAACGCGCAGGCCGGCCCTGCGCCCCAGGGACAGCTCGGCGCACAGGGTGTCCAGGGACACTGACGCGTGCACGTCCACGTAATCCAGGACGAACCGTCGCGCCCGTTCCAGCACTGCGCGGTCCACGCGGGGCGAGAGAACGTCCCGGTAGGCCGCCAGCCGCTCATCACCGGGGTTGTAAAGGAATCCCTCCGTTTCCCGGTCGAAAAGGGCCGGACTCACGTATCGATCGCGGAATGGCGTTGCTCCGTCTCCGGTAACGTATGCCCGCGCATCGGGCTCCCACCCGGTGGGACTGTGCAGGACCAGCAATCGCCACGTTTCCTGCTCGCGGGCCCGGGCGGCCGACTCGTTGAGGGCGGCCTCCAGTTCGGTCCGGGTCAATGGCCGGGAGTCTTGCCCGCGCCCACAGTACTGCTCGATCCGCGACAGGGAGCGGCCCACGATGACCACGCGGGGTTTCCGGCCGGTGAGGCGCCTGCTCCCCGCCCGCGCCTCCAGCCGAGCCCGGACGGGGTAGCGGCGACGGACTTCCTCCTCCGACGTGGGGTGCTTGAGCAGAGACTGTACATCTTCCAGATCGTCGGAGCTGGTCAGCATGTCCTGCCAGCTTTTGATTTCGATCTTCTGCCCGCTGATCGGATCGGTCACCTGGGAGATTTCGCCCAGAGCGTTCCGGAAACAGCGCAGAAAGCTTTCCTCCGCCACCCGGGCCCCCTCCGCGGAGACACTCTCCTCGGGGGAATCATCGGGGGACGTCGCACCGGCGGGGGCAGGGGCTTCGGCCTGGCGTGCGGATGCGGGTCCGGCCGGTTCACCGGCCTCCGCTGCGTCCTGATGTTCCCGGCACCGACGCACGCCGCGGGCGCTCCAGCACCGCGCGCAGATAGGCGCTCCGCAGACCTCGCATTCGCCCGCCACCCCCAGGCGGCTGGCGATACTTTTCGAGCAGGCAGCGCAGCGCGTCACGCGGGCCCCGGCATTCCGCCCTGCGGAGCCCGAGGCACTGCCTTTCACACCGGGTGAGTCTTCCAGGACTATGGTCGGGGAGTATGCCTTCAGAAAAGCCCTCAGGTCATCCGCGAATTCTTCGGCCTTCTGGTAGCGGCGGTCGGGCTGCTTGCGGAGGGCCTTTTCCACCACGCGGGCCAGCTGCGCCGGCACGCCCGGAGCAAACTCGCGGAGGTCCGGCGCCGATGCCTTTCGTATCTTTGCCATCACTTCCCTTCCGTTCGGACCCGGGAAGGGGAGGGCGCCGGCCAGCATCTCGAACAGAACCACCCCCGCGGAGAACAGGTCGCTGCGGCCATCCAGGCTCGCCGTGCCGATCGCCTGTTCCGGGGACATGTACCAGGGCGTGCCGGTCACGGCGCCCTCCCGGGTGTAGCGCACGTCGTCCTGCACGCCCCGGGTGAGGCCGAAATCGGTCAGTCTGGCGCGGTCGGATTCCTTTTCGATCAGCACGTTGGCCGGTTTCACGTCGCGGTGGACTATATCATGCCGGTGCGCATGGCCCAGTGCAGTGATCATCTCCAGGCCGTATCTGGCGGCCGTGGAGGCGTCCAGGGGGGCCTGCTCGCTGATCAGCAGCGCCAGCGACTGCCCGGGCACGTATTCCATGCAGATGAACGGTATGCCGCGATCCTCCCCGACGGTGTGTATGGTGACGATGTTGGGGTGGTGAAGCCGCGCGGCGGACCTGGCCTCGCGCTTGAAGCGTTTGCGCGCCACCTCGTCGGCGCACAATTCGGAACTCATCACCTTCAGGGCCACGTGGCGGTCGAGGCTTGGCTCGTAGGCCTTCAGCACCACCGCCATCCCCCCCTGGCCGATCACCGAGGCGATGTCGTAGTCCCCCAGGGAGGCCAGGTAATCCGTCGTCCGCGGCTTGCCCAGGCGCAGGCCGCCCGCCAGCGTCAGGCCCTCGGCATCCCGCACGATGGTCGGCCGCACCCAAGGGGGAGTTTCTTGCTCTGCCGATTCAAAGGCCGACGTGCCGGCTTCCTGCAGCTCCGCCAGGCGCTCACGAAAGGGGAGCGCGTCGTCGAACACCTCCCGGCAGGACCGGCAGGCATCGAGGTGCCGGGCCACCTGCTGTTCTTCATCCGGCGCCGCGCATCCGGCGGCCACCCTCCGGATCAGCTCCGGCGGGGGACATCCCCCGGCCGGTCCGCTGGATTGGCTATTCATTGAGTGCCTCCACAGTTTCTCTCAGCCATTTCAATACGCGGGATTTATTGACGTAAACCTGCCCGACGGACAGGTTCGTTTTCTGTGCCACGGTTTCGGCCGGCAGACCTTCCAAAGTCGCGAGGCGGAAGGACTCCCAGGTGGACTCTTTCACGCGTTCCCGCACCTTTTTCATGGCCTCCTCCAGGCAGCGTTTTTGCCATTCCTGCTCCCATATCTCGCTGACGCGTTCCTCGGCGGGCAACTGCTGGAGCAGTTCCTGGTGGGTGGTCCCTCCCCGGCCGTCGGCCCCGCGACTGTGCTGGCGGTAGAAGCGGCGCGCGCGGTTGGCGGTGACCACGTAGAGCCAGCCCCGGAAAGAACCCTTTTCCGGGTCGTACTGGAAGTCCGGGATCTGGTTGAGCACGATCTGCATGACCTCCTGGGTGAGGTCCGGGACGTGTTCCCGCGGGACGCCCACCTTGTAGAGGAAACACCGGATCAGGGGTCGATAGAGCCGGTTGAACTCCTGCCAGCTCTGTTCGTCCCGGAAGTCTTTGACCCGTTCCAGCAACGTCGGCCTCGTCTTGTAGGGGGAATCGTCTGTGCTTCTTTTGTTCATGAGTATTTAGTCCACAAAGCTCGGAATCTTACACACCAGCCTCGAAACTCGGTGCTTAGTTTAAGCGTAAGTAGAGGGGAGCGCAAGACTTATTCCCCCCCCAAAAAAGGCATCTAGCATCCCAGACACGCCCTTATCCACGGGGCCCACGGGTGCCTTTTGAACTCGGACTGCGCCGGTTGCTATACTGAAAGCGTCGGTAGTGGCGAGAGGGACTGCCGCTGCGGCGCACGCAAAGGAGGGGGATTAATGAGCGAAGGCCAATCTACGGCAGGCTGCGACGCCGCCATCGAAAGCCTGGGAGGCGCGATCGACAGCGACCGGTTGCCGACCGTGCCCGCCGTGGCTCTGGCCATAATGACGAAGTGCAAAGACCCGGATGTCGATTTTGGCAAGCTTGCCTTCATGGTCTCCGCCGACCCGGCTCTCGCCGCACGTTTTCTGACCATGGCCAACTCGGGCATTTTCGGGGGCAGGCACCGCATCACGTCGCTGCGGGCCGCTCTGGTGCGGCTGGGACTGCGGCTGACGCATGCCACTTCGCTGGCGTTTGCTCTGGCCGCACAGGACCTGAAGCACATCCCGGCATTCAACCCGGATTATTACTGGCGCTTCGCCCTCACCACGTCGCATGCAGCGCACGCTCTTGCCGAGCGCATCCCCGCAGTGGACGCAGAAGATGCCTACGCAGCGGGACTTCTCCAGGACATTGGGGTCCTGGCCATGCAAAGTGGGCTTCCCGATGAATACGGGGCCGTGCTGGAGACCTGCCAGGCCGATCCCACGCTCTCCCTGGTGGCGGTCGAGCAGCAGAAGCTTGGCACGACTCACCCGATGTTCGGAGGATACCTGCTGCGCAAGTGGGGATTGCCTCCCGAAATCTACCGACCCGTAGCCTACCACCAGTGCCCGGAAGAGGAGCTGCCGGAAGACCTGCCCGACAAGGCCAGGCGGCTGGCGCGCGTTCTTCGGCTGGGGGATACGGTGGGCGCACTGTTCAACGGACCCGACCGCAACATGAACCACGAGATCGCCCTCCGCATGGCGGAGGACGCTTTCGGACTGGCACGTTCCATGATGCGCGACATACTGGAGGAGGTCGACCGGGGCGTAGCCGCTACCGCTCGAGCATTCGACATCGACCCCCAAACGCTGTCCTCCTATTCCACGGTACGCGCGGCAAGTCTGCGGCAGATGGGCAGGCTGGCCGCAGAAATGGAGCCCGATTTCCGCAAGTATCACGCCAGAGCGGCGGACGCACGGCGGGAGCTGGATGCCCTGGAGGCCGACCGTGACCGGCTGGAGAAGGAACTTGCTTACGACAGCCTGACTTCCCTGATGCGCCGCTCTGAGTTCAGGAAGCGTTGCGAGGCTGAACTGGCTCGCAGCGTCCGCCATGACCTCCAGCTCAGCGTGCTTTTTTTGGACATCGACCGCTTCAAGAGCATCAACGACCAGTTCGGCCACGGCACGGGGGACCGGATGCTGGAGTCCTTCGGCAAGTACACCCTCAAGCATATCCGCCGCAGCGACGTGGCAGGCCGCTACGGGGGAGATGAGTTTGCCCTTCTGCTGCCCGAGACTGACCTGGAGGCTGGCCTGCACATCGCCGAGAGGCTCCGTCACGGTGTCGCGCGGGAGTCGGGCCATTGGACGGAGAACTGCCCCGGTTTCACGGTCAGCGTCGGGGTCGCCCACCTGCACGCCGACCAGGAGGCGGTGGACGTCGAGGACCTGCTGGAAGAGGCAGACAAGTGCCTCTACGTCGCCAAGTCGGAAGGGCGCAATTGCACCCGCCACGTCAGCCTGCCCCGCATGGAGTGAAACCCGGCCCGCCTACCGCCGCCAGGCCATCAACCTCTTCAGCCACCGCTGCAGGGCCGGCGTCAACCTGGTGCGGTTGCAGGCGTCTGCCGCTTTGCGGATGATCTCTGCCCGCGTAGGGTAGGGGTGTATGACGTTGGCCATGGTTGTAAGTCCCACCTCGCCCACGATGGCGGTGGTGACCTCGCTGATCATCTCGCCCGCGTGCCGGGCCACCAGCGTGGCCCCCAGTATCCTGTCCGTGCCCTTCCTGACGTGCACCTTCAGGAAGCCCCGCGTCTCGCCGTCGGTCACGGCGCGGTCCACCTCCGACATGTCCACGGAGAAAGTATCCACCTCGATACCCCTCGCCCCGGCATCCTTCTCATACATGCCCACGTGCGCGATCTCGGGGTCGGTGTAGGTGCACCAGGGGATGGTCAGCACGCTCTTTTTCTTGCGTCCCCAGAAAAGGGCGTTCTGAAGGGCCAGGCGGGCCGTCATGTCGGCCGTATGGGTGAACTTGTAGCGCAGGCAGACGTCCCCGGCCGCGTAGACGCGGCGGTTGGAGGTGCGCAGATGGTCGTCCACCCACACTCCCTGTCGCGGGTCATACCGGATGCCCCCCGCATCCAGGTCCAGTCCCGCCAGGGTCGGTTGTCGGCCCAGTCCGACCAGTATCTCGTCCACCGTGACCGTCTCTTCTCCGTCCCCCGTGTTCAGGTGAAGTACCTTCTCACCCGCCGAGACCTCCACGCGGGCGACGGTTGTGTTGAGGCGCACCGAGATTCCATCCCTCCGAAAGGCTTCGGCCAGAATGTCCGCCGCGTCCCGGTCCTCCCGGCGCAGGAACTGCGGTGCCCGCTCGACGATGACAACCCGGCTGCCCAGCCGCTGGAAGGCCTGGGCCAGTTCACAGCCCAGAGGACCTCCGCCCACCACGGCCAGCCGCTCCGGTCGCTCCGTCAGGTTGAAGATCGTCTCATTGGTGTAGTAGCCCGCCTCTTCGATCCCTTCGATGTCCGGCCGGCGTGCCCGCGAGCCGGTGGCGATGATGGCCCTCGCGAAGCGCAGTCGCCTCCCTCCCACTTCCACCGCGTCGTGGGCCACGAATCTGCCCTCACCCAGGTAGACGTCCACCCCCATGTCGCGGAACCTCGCGGCGGAGTCGTGCCGCGCTACTCGGGCCCTCAGGCGGCGCATGCGCTCCATCACGGCCGCGAAGTCCACCTCAACATTGTCGGGAACGCGGATGCCGTACTGTCCCGCGCGCCGCACGTCGGCGCAGGCGCGGGCGGACCGGATGATGCACTTTGAGGGCACGCAGCCGACGTTCAAACAGTCGCCGCCCAGCATGTGACGCTCTATCAGCGCCACCTTCGCCCCGAGACCTGCCGCCCCGACTGCTGAGACCAATCCGGCCGTGCCGCCGCCGATCACCGCCAGGTTATAGCGTCCGTCGGGTTCGCGATTGCGCCAGCCCGGCGGTCCCACGGCTTCCAGCAGTTCCTGGTTGTGCTGGTCCATCGGCTCCAGTTCGGGCTTTTCCAGCTCGGGCAGCGCGCGCCGGGGCGAACGACGGTGCCCCGCGGTGTCTTCGTGATGTGTGGCTTCCCCGGATTCGACCTCTCCCACCGCATCCCGGATGGCGTCCCGGGCCAGGCGGGTGACAAACAGCACCACCGCCACCGTAAGGGCCAGGCCGACCCACAGGAATACCTTCTGCGGGGTAGACATGGTGGCCCGCCCCGCGATGATCTGTGCGATACTCTTGGCTGCGTAGCCGAAATACACGTACATGATCGTGCCCGGAATCATGCCGATCCAGGAGGCCAGGGCGTATTTCCAGAACTTTATGTCCGTGAGCCCGAAGGCGTAGTTCTGCACAGTGTAGGGAAACAGGGGGCTGAGGCGGATCAGGAAAACGATCTTGAACCCCTGCCGGCCGACGGCCTGGTCCACGGCCCGGAACCGGGGATTGCCCCGTATCTTGTCGGCTATCCAGCCCCGCCCGATGCTCCTGCCCATCAGGAAGGCGAGGCAGGCCGCCGTCGTGCTGGCCACCGAGACCAGCACCGTGCCCCACAACAGCCCGAAGAGAAACCCCGCTCCCATGCTGAGCACGGAGCCGGGGAAGAGCACCAGTGCCCCCACCACGTACACCAGCCCCAGGACGAGGGCGCCCGGAAAGCCAACCTCCTGCGTCCACAACAGGAAGGCTTTCAGGTAATCGTCGATCGGGAGCCAGAACTGCAGCAGGAACAGCGCTCCCACCCCGGCAGCCACGCCCACCACCATCCAGGCCCACCGCGGCACCATGCCTCCCCGGCCAGAAGCCCCCGTGGACGACTCCTCGGGCGGACCCTTGCCCGCCTGCTGACGTGTGTGGCTCATTCTCTGCGCTTGTCCCCGATCAAAAGCCTCGCTTGAGCGTCCCGGCCGCGCGCAGACGCGGGAAGGTAATGGCGACGAATATCCAGCAGGTGGAATCCCCGGGGCTGCACGCGCGGCCCAATGTGGCGCAGAACCCTTCCCACCGGCGGTCCGAGCCACGGTCCATTCGCCCTTCTCGCCGGAATACCCCCGCACGCTGCGGGCAACGCCCTGGTCCATCAGTTCGGCAAGATTCGCGGGCGTGGTGATTGCTTCGTCGCGGCAGCTACCAACGGCTACGATCAGCCGGTCCGCCCCACGCAACGCCACCGGATGCAGCCCCCGGCGCCACGAAAAAGACCTCGCCCCCCCGTCAGATGTCGCCTTCCGGCTTCCTGCAGTCGAGTATACGGCCCCGGCAGGGGCGGGTCAACCGCCGGGTGGCCCGAGCAGGCCCTTCTGCTCACCGTGTCGTTCAGGGCAGGTCGTCTGCGTCAGGGCGTGTTCGCCCTCCGCAGGACGACCTCCCCCCGCCAGACCATCGAGTTGTCCCCCGAAAACGCCCTGTGCCGACCGGGGTCTACTCGCACCCCGCGGGCAGGACGCAGATGAAGCCCACCGGCTCTTCGGTCCGGTTGCAGAATTGATGTTCCTCGTCGGGCGCAATGAAGACAGCATCGCCCGGCCTCAGGCGGCGCTCCACCGGCCGTCCGTTCAGGTGCTTCCCCTTGAGGACGCCTTCCCCATGCACGACGAAGACCTCGTGCTCGTAGGGGTGGTTGCCGTAGCCCGTGGCGCCTCCGGCGGGCACCTCGAAGTAGCGCATCACAAAGTTCGGTACCCCGACCTCCTCCGGCAGCAGCACCCACAGGGAATTCCCGTGCCCGGTGCGCACGGGCTCGGTGTCGTCAATGCTGGTGAAGAACATCGCAGTTTCCCTCCCCGGTGAACCCAACCCTTTCCGTGCCCGGACCGGCCTGCTGCCGGGCTCAGACCACCTATATGCCGAGCATGGCAGCCAGCGTGCGCATGGGCCCCTCGTGGTCGCCGCAGACGGCCAGAAGGTCCTCACTCTCGGGTCGGGCATCCGGTCCGGTCATCTCCATCCACCGGTCGGCAACCTCCCCAACCGCCTCTTCGGGGTCACCCAGAAGCACCGGTTCCGCGATGGTCGCACAGGTGGACAGTGTCTTCCTCAGATCGGCCACCCAGCGGTGAATCATCTTGATCTGCTCGTCGGAGAGGCCGCGGACCGTGGCGGCCATCGGCTGCAGACGTGCCTTTACTTTTGTCATCCCCATCTCGCTTCCACCAGTGCCGGATCAACACACGCATCACACCGCGGTGCCCACACGAATCCCCGGACCTCGAGCAGAAAGAGCACCCGGCTCCACGAGCGTACCGGTTGCCACCCCGGACGGCTGAACATGGTGGGCGGACCGGGATTCGAACCCGGAACCTCTTGCTTGTAAGGCAAGCGCTCTGGCCGGCTGAGCTATCCGCCCAATTCCCAACATGACGGCACCTGGCAGCGCATGCGAGATTATCACCCTCTCCGGGCCGGGTCAAGGGCAAGGCGCTGATCCCACCAGGGCGGGCAGATGGCCCTTCTGAATCCAGGTCCCCGAAATTCCTTTTGACAAGCGCCATGAAATCACCTACAATCTCGTTCTTTGAGCATCTGGTGCCCAAACCTGCCTGACTCTACGTTGTGCCCATCTCTTCTTTGCGAAGGACTGTTGACCGGCTGTCATGCCTGACAAGGCTCTGAAGAACGTCGCATCGAAGTACCACCTCACCGTCGACCAGGTCCGCCGGATACTCGAGTTGCTAGATGAGGGCTACAGCATCCCCTACATCCGGCGCTACCACAAAGAGCTCGCCGCCAACCTGGACGGAGAGGATTTCTACGAACTGGTCGAAGAGAAAAAGCGCCTGGACAAGTTGGAAAGCCGCCGGCGCAAGGTGCTGAAGAAGCTCCAGGAGCGCGACGTTCTGACCGATGAGCTCCGGGCCAACATCGAACTGGCCTCCGATATCCGGGAGTTGATCGACTACTACGTGCCTTACCGCCCCCGGAAGCGTTCCCGCTCCCGCCTGGCCCTCTCGCGAGGCCTTCGGCCGCTGGCCGAGCAGGTGCTTTCTCAGACCGATTTCATCCCGGACATGGCGGCCGCGGCCGGGCCCTACGTGAACCCGGAGGAAGGGCTGGAGGATGTCGAAGATGTCCTGGAAGGGGTCTTCTACATCGTCAGCGACTGGGTGGCCGAGGAGAAGAGCCACCGGGACCGCCAGCGGGAGGTGCTGCGCCAGAAGGGGGAGCTGGTCTGCACCAGCGTTAACCGTTCACTGCCCGGCCGCCTGGTCAGGGAGTTCAAGCAGTATTTCAGCTTCCGTCGCCCCCTCTCGGAGCTGCATCCCTACCACGTGCTGGTAATACGCCGCGGCAAGCGCCTGAAGGCCCTGCAATACCACATCGAGCCCCCCCTGGAGGAGATGGACCGCGCCGCCGCGGAGCTCTACATGGCGGGCGGCGCCGGCCAGTACGATCAGGTCATGGCCGAATTGGGCGAGTCGGTGCTGACCGGCGACGGGGAGAACCTGCGCAGGCTCAACAGCGTCGAATTCATGGTGGCCTGTATCCGAAACAGCCTGCACAACATCCTGGCCAGCATCGTGGGGCGCGAACTGGACAGAGAGCTGACCCGTGAGGCGGAGAAGCTGGCCCTGGAGATAGTCCGCCGCAACGTCAAATCCATGCTCATGGTCCGGCCGGTGCCCCACCCAACCCTGGCGATACATCCCGGCTACCGCACCGGCTGCAACCTGGCCGCCCTCGACGCAGAAGGCAGGGTCCTGGCCACAACCACCGTGTTCCCCCATGCCCCGCAGAAAGAGCGCAGCGAGGCCGTGGAGACCATCTGCCGGCTGGTCGAGGAGCACGGACTCCAAGTGGTCGCCATTGGAGACGGCACGGGCACCGAGGAAACCGAAGAGCTGATGAGCGAGATCATCGCCGAGAAGGCCCCCGACCTGCGCTACGCGGTCATCTCCGAGGTGGGGCTGGATACCTACGCCACCAGCCGGGGCGCCAGGAACGAACTGCCCGACACCGGGCCGGCTGAGCGCTGCGCGGTCTCCATTGGCAGAAGGCTCATCAGGCCCCTCTCCGAGCTGGTCAAGATCAACCCCCGCCAGCTCTGCCCGGACCCCTACGCGGAGGACGTCAACGGCGGCGCCCTCAAGACGCTGCTGGAGCTGGTGATCGAAGAATGTGTCTGCAGCGTCGGGGTGGACGCCGGCACCGCCCACTACAGCCTGCTGCGCTACGTCTCCGGGCTGGGCCCGGACAAGTCGCTGGAACTGGTCGCCTACCGCGACCGTTACGGCCGCATCGAGAGCCGTCGCCAACTGCGCGAGGTGCCGAAGATCGACCGGGAGAGTTTCGATCGCGCGGCCGGCTTCATCAAAGTGAACGGATCGGAGAATCCCCTGGACGTCAGCCGGGTTCATCCGCGCTTCTATCCGGTGGCCGAACGCATCTGCGAGCAACTGGACATGGACCTGGCCGACATCGCAGACCAGGAAGGCCGCAACAGGCTGACGGAACACCGAAGCGAGGTCCAGTTGACGGACCTGGAGAAGGAGTTCGACGTCCATTACCTGCTGCTGAAAGATATCATCGAGGAGATGATCAACCCCTGGCCGGACCCGCGGGAAGAAAAGCCCGCCCCCCTGCTGCGGGAAAAACGGCTGTCCTTCGAAGACCTGCAGAGCGGACAGTGGCTGGAGGGAACCGTCCGAAACATCGTCGATTTCGGCGCCTTTGTGGACGTGGGCGTGGGGGAAGACGGGCTGATCCACATCAGCGAGCTTTCGGACGGCTACGTGGAAACGCCCTACGACGTCCTGTCCGTGGGGGACAATATCCGGGTCCGGGTGGTCAGCGTGGACGAAGAGCGGTCGCGCATCGCCCTTTCACTGCGGGAGGAAAGCGAGCGACCCGAACGCCGCGGGCGCCGCAGGCGAGGCCGACAGGAACGGCGCGAAGAGCGCGCCGACAAGCAAAGGGAAGTGGCCAGGGAGGTGCCCTCCACTACCCCCACCAGCGTCCGGGCTCCCAAAAGCACCGTGGGCTGGGAGAGCCGGCGGGTGCAGAAGGCCGCCATGAGCGAGAGGCTTTCCAAGACCCAGCAGCAAATCCTCAAGAAGAGCCCGGAAGAAGAGCCCCCGCCGGAAGCCGAGTCGGACGATGGCCGCCCGGAGGAACGCCCCGAAGAAAAGAAGAAAGGCGGCCTTCTGGACCGGCTCGATTTTGCAGAGATAGAAAGACGCGGCAAACCCAGCAGCGAATAACGATCCCGCGCCCGCGCAAGCCGCACCTCAGTCTCTCCCCCGCCCGGCGCACCCGCCAGCAGCCGACAGGACCCCGCCTTTTGTCGAGGGGGAA
>CAZNGS010000019.1:0-60132 GCA_964572825.1 uncultured candidatus Brocadiaceae bacterium | reverse complement strand
AGGCCAGTGACCTACAAGATATGGCACCCACAAGACCGAAGTGCATAGCCCTAAAGCAGAAAACCCCTCCGATCCATTCCTTCTCGCCCCTCGACGCACATCTTCAGCCCCCGAAAGAACATAATCGTACCCCCGAATATAAGGCCGTCCGCGGCCCGGGTCAACGCGGAAGAGCTTTCTTGCCGGCCCGCCATCTGGACCGGCGCCGGGGCGGAATGACCGGAGCGGGCGCCGGCCGCGCTCGCACGGCGGGCTCCGGGTCGGACGGTCGCCCTGCGCCCCCTCAGACGGCACTTGACACAACACCCTCCCCCTCCTAAACTTGCCGTTTGCAGGAAGGTATTTGCGAGGAGCGAGAGAATGCCAATACGAGTGAAGTGTCCCGCGCCCGGCTGCGGTGAGACATTCCAGGTCGGCGACGAGATGGTGGGCGAAACCGTCGAATGTCCCTTCTGCGGCAGCGCCGTCGTCGTAAAACAGTCCGCCGGCGAGGCCGGCGAACGGACTGAGCAGGTGCCGGAAGACCAGGGGACGGCGGAAGGGCCCGTGCACCATCCTGCTCGGCAGGTCTGCCCCAACTGCGGTGCGGTGCTCGGCGTCCGAACTTCGATCTGCCCCCAGTGTGGCGCAGATATCCGGACGGGCGGAGTGACGGCCCGGCGGAGCAGCAAGCGTCGGAACTGGCGCCCACTGCTGATGGCACTCGGGGGCGCCGCAGTGCTCATCGCCTTGATCGCTGTGGGTATCTTCGCGGTCAGTCGTCTGACCGGGGGCAAAAAGGAAGAGCCCGGACCCCAACAGCCCGTAGTGCAGGAACCGGCAGAAGCCCCGGAAGAAGAGCCGAAGGTGCCCGAGGTGACGCTGCGGCTGGACCTGCCGGCGGACCTGAAACAGGCACTGTTGGACAACGAGAAGAGGGCCGCCGAGAACGCCGTTGCCTTCAAGGAGAAGCTGCGCGGGACACTGCAGAAGGTGGGCGGCGCTCCGGCGGGGGCGGAGAGTGCCGGCGCCTGGGCAGACCTCTACAGGTTCTATGCCGACCGCGGCATGCACGCCGAGGCGGAGATGTGCTGGTACCGGGCGGCCATGCTGGCCCCGGACGATCCGGACGTGAACCAGAAGCTGGGCAGGACGGAGACCTTCGCCGGCATGGCCGTTACCCCGGAGCAGAAGGACTTCCTGGACTCGCTCCGTCCTAAGGCCACCATCATCAACAGCTCCACGGAACTGGAGAACACCACGGCTACCGTCGACGGCCGTACCGTCTCGCTGGCCCCCGGGCAGGAGGTGGAGCTCGAGGTTCGGGACGAGGTGCTGGAAGTGCACTTCGCGGCTGAGGATCAGCCGGATAAAACTGTGCGGCGCTTCGCCCTGCCCGTGAAGACCGGGCTTGCCTATGAGGTGGAGATCAAGAACACGGCAGCGGCACCGTTCCTTTCCTACCAGGCACTGGGCGCCCTTTACCAGGCTGTGGCCAACAACCGGGAGGCAAGGGGGGTCCGGACCCGCCGGGATAGCGACGGGAACCTGATTTGGGCGCGCGCGGGCGGCCTGGTTCTGGAACAGGTCGGGGACACCCCGTTGCGCATCCAGATGGACGAAGGGAACGCGCGGCTGACCATCTTCGGCTACCTGAGGGTGGGAGACCCCTTCGGCGAGCGGGGGAGCCACGGGCTGGCAGGAGACGAGGCACAGCCGCTGAGAATCCAACTCATACCGCAGCAAAAGATGGCCGTGGTCCAGGACGGCACCTACTTCGGCCTGCGGCTCGACCTGGCCGAGCAGGTCTGGGGTGCCCTGGCCGTGGCCCATGGTCACCTGGCCGCCGAGTGGGCCCGCAAGACCGCCGCTGCCCGCGTGGAGCAGGTGGAGGCAGAAAACGCCCTGTTGAACGCCAGGGGCTCGCTGGTGCGACAGGACGAACTGCACCGACGCTTCCTGGAACGCCTGGAGGGCCTGCCAGACGAACTGGCCGCAGAGAGGGAGCTTTTCCAAAGGGCCTCCGAAATGGCCGTTTACACCGATCGGGTGCGGGCCCTGGGCCTGCAAAACCGACAGCAGCGCCTCTACCTGAACTGGCCCCGTTATCGTCGGGCAATGGCCGCGGCTCTGGCCGAGTCGCAGGACGAAATAACGGCCCGCCTGAACAAGATACCGGTCAAGAGCAAAGAAGACGAGGACGAATACATGCCGGGCGTGCGCCCCGGTGTGGCCGAACCCTACTTGCCCACCCCCATCGAACTGTCACCCGCCCAGAAAACGCGCATACGGCTTCAGGTCGCACCTCTTTTCGGGGATGATTACGTGCTGAATCTGGTCCGTCGTAATTGGGAAGAGATCGGCCCCGAAGCCAGAGTGTCCGCCCTGCTGGCGCTGGAGATGGTGGGCTCAAGCGAGGCGGTTTCTCTGATGGCCCGCTGCGGCAGTGAGACGCGAGAGTTGGACCTGATGCAGATGGTGTTGATGTCACTGGGGACGGTGGGCACGGCGGACGCGGTGGAGGCTTTCGACCAGATACCGGCCGTCAGCGGAAAAGTGCGAACGGCTACCCGGGCGGCCCGGGTCGTGGCCGGCGATCCCGAGGCTCTCGATGCGGTCCCCGGCTTCCTTAAAGAGGCCAACGGCGAGCAGAAAGAACAGTTCCTGTGGCTGATCAGCCAGACGGATACCCCGGGTGCCCTGCTGGCGATGGGAGACGCCGTGGTGGGCTGCGACGATCCTTATGACGCGCAGCGCATGGCCGCCGCGTTCGTCCGCATGGGGGGCATCACTGCGGCCCACGACCTGGCCCGGCTGATGGACGTGCGGGGAGACCGCTTCCCGGGCCTGGTTGCCCATATCTCCGCCCATGCTTCGGCGCCGGTGCTGCGGCGGATCGTGGACAGCCTGGGAAGGGGCTCCGAATCCATGGCCGACGCCCTGCAGAACATGGGCTCGGACCTGAGCTGGGAGCTGCTGGAACTGTTCGCTGAGCGCGGCAGTTCGGGGGCCGTCCGAGCCCTCCTGCAGAAAGGAACGCCCGAGGCGGTGGAAGCGGCCACCAAAGGAGCCGACGCCGTCGACGCCGCTGACCTGCGATGGGTTCGCTCCAAGTGGCTGGTGGGGCAACCGGAAGAGGCGCGATGGCGGTGGCGCGCCGGCGTGCCGGAGCAGGCGGCAAATGCCTTTCTGGCCCGGGCGTATCGCGAGGCTAAGGGCCGGGATAAGCTCACGGCATTTGTGATCCTGCGCAAGCTCGGACGTCAGCCGGACGTGGCCGATATCGTGGAGCTGGCCCGGAATGAACCCGAACCGGCCAAGAAGAGAATCCAGGCAACGGGCGCGGAAGACGAGCAGTTCGGACAGGTGGCGGCGGCGGCCAGGATATCGCCACCGGCTTTCGAAGAACCCGAGGGGATGCCCCGCAGTGCCGACGTGGACTTTGGGGGGGAGCTTCATCTCTGCGTGCTGGGCCTGCTGCGGGATGTCGGCGATGCGCGGGCGCTTTCGCTGCTGCGTGAGCTGATTGAGGGTTACCACCACGGTGAGTTCAAAGCACCGGCGATGGTGGCATTGGCCCAGGCCGGAGGGGAATCGGAGCGTGCCTTCCTGCGCAACATTGCCGCGCAGCGCAAGAGCACCTACGCCGACCTGAGCGAGTGGAGCAACGAGCTGGAAAGCCGCATCGCGGCCGCTAATGCCCTGGCCATGGTCCAGGACCCCGGGCTGCTGGAACTCGTGCCGGACATGCTCCAGGAACAGCCGCCCGCCGCGGAGGCTGTTCAGGAAACCGTGACTTCCTACGAGGATTACCAGAAATGGTGGGAAAGGAAGTTCTATGTGAGCGTGTGCCGGGCACTGGCCCGGACCTGCCGTCGCCGGTCCCCCCGGCAGATGGGGGCCGGGCGGGACGTGGCCGGTCAGATCGTCTCTGCGCTCAGAGAGACCATTGAGAAATACGGCGCGGACGAGACGAACCTGACGGAGGCGCAGATGGAACTCCGCAACGAGGCGATTGCCGCATTCGGGCGGGTGGCCGACTGGGATGAACCCTCGCATCGACTGGTCATCAACCTGCTGTCCGAGATCGTTGCGGAGAGAGACCGCGATGAGCGCAGGAGACTTGGTCGGAAAAAGTGGCCGGGGTTGGAAGAGCTGCGAATGGCCGTGCTCGACGCGGTCGCCCACATCGCGGCCCGCCAGATGGGCGATGAAAAGCTGCTGGATACGCTGCGGCTCATGGAGGACAGCACGGGGCGTGATGAGTTCCTGAAGCTGGTCAAGAACATGGCCACCTACGCGCCGCCGCGGTTCTTCGAGATGCTGGAGGCAATGTCGGAACTCATCGACGAGGAGGAGAGAGCCTCTATCGTCCAGGCCGTTCCCCCGGACGTGCAGGTCAGCGGCGCCAAGCAGGCCCAATGGGTAGCTGCGGTCATTGAGGAGAGGTCCGCGGTGGCTTTCTCTTCTCAGATGCCCATGCTGGCCGGCGTGGGGGAAATCCGAGAGATGAGCGAGGAAGAAATCGAGCAATACGTTGACGGTATCATCCAGACGCACGGCTACGGGCCGAGAGATATGCAAGAGGTGATGCGGGACGCCACGCAGGAGATCGGGTTCCGAGCCGACTTTGGCGATCTCCGGGAAATAGTTATGGAAAAGCTGCAGAAGATGTCCGAGGAGGGTGGTCACGAGCCATACCGCAAGCATCCCTGGCGAGAACGCGTCACTGCCCGAAAAGGCGCTGACGAGTTTGATCTGGGCGAGTTCGGCGAGGGAATGCAGGGAATGACGGAAGAAGAGCGCCGGGAGTTCATAGAGGAGATGGAAGAAAGCCGTCCCGACATGATGATGATGGGTGTGGAGGAGAACCCCTACGTCCGGGTGGATCGGCCCGGGGCTCAGCGCTGGGTCTACTCGCTCAGCCAGCTCAAGCGCCAGTGGGAGCGCGAACAGGAGGTATGGCGGCTCGCCGAGCTGTTGTTCCAAAGCAATCCTTCTGCCATAGCCCAGGGCCTGGACAGCGTCGAGTGGCTGATGACCTACCCGATCGGTCCCTTTCTCATGCTGCACTACGCCGAGGCCTCCCCCTCGGATAGGGATCGGGCTATCGCCAAGCTGAAGGATACGCTGACGGAGGGGCGCAGCACGGCCAAAATGCTGTTGAGTGGCAGAGGCATCGACATGGACGAGATGAAACTGCCCAGCCCGGAGGCATACCGTTCCGCCGCCGCCGCCCTGAGCCATATCGGCACGCCGGGCGCGGCCCAGGCCCTCTGGGAAGGCCTGGTCGGGCCGGATATTCGGCGACTGCTGGCCATGGGGGAAACGCCACAGGGACAGCCGCCCATGATGGAGATGCTCAAGGGCATGGGTATGGAACCCCGGACCTCCCCCGAGGTCCACTGCGCCCGCGCGCTGGGCAGCATGGGCAGGGGCGAACTGCTCACCCGCGCCCTCGATGCCGGTTCGCATGAGTTCTTCATGCGGAACAGGGGGGGTGTGCAGAAGGCGGCTCTGGAGGGGATGGCCTACATGCCGTCCCAGACAAATCCCGTGCAGGTCCTGGCGAATCTCCTCCGCAGGGCGACCAATGCCCAGTTGAAGCAGGCCGCCGCTCAGGCCATATCCGTCGCGTTTCACCTCCCCTCGGTCGAGCAACGGTTGGGAGAGGGCCGATGAGCATAGGTGAGGAAGTGTCCGAACAGATGAAAGGGGCGCTCAAGGCCGGCCAGAAGGAACGGCTGCGCGTGCTGAGGATGCTGCGCGCCGAACTGCAGGTGGCCGAGACTTCCGGGCGGGATTTTGAGGAGATCGACGTCATCAAATCCTACGCCGGAACCTTGCAGAAAACCGCAGAGGAATACGAAGAGTGCGGCCGGCCTGAAGAAGCTGAGGCCGCCCGCCGTGACCTGCACCTAGTGCAGGAGTTCCTTCCCGAGCCGATGGCACGGGACGAACTCGAACAGCTTATCCAGCAGATTGTCGACGAGCATGACTACGGGCCGCGCGATCTCGGCAAAGTGATGAAGACGGTAATGGGCGAACATAGCGACCGCGTCGATGGCCGGCTGGCCCAGCAGATCGCTCGAGAGAAACTGGCCGAGTAACACTCGGGGCCCGGGCCTTCTCGATGCTCCGGACCCGCGCGGGGGATGTGTGCGGAGTTCACCTTCTGGGCCTTCCATTCCACTGTTGTTCCCGCCCGCCGTCAGACCGGCACGGGCGCCTTCCCGCCCCTGCCTTGTGCACCTCGAGGTATCCCGGTGACCGAGGACGACCTGCACAGACTGGTGGATCGCCACTACGACCGCCTCTTCCGGGCCGCCCGCTTTATGTGCGGCGACGAAGAGGCGGCGGAAGACCTGGTGCAGGAAACTTTTCTGGCCGCCATCGACGCACGCCACCGCTTCGAAGGCAGATCCTCCGATTACACCTGGCTTTACGGCATCCTGCTGAACAAATTCCGGGGCTGGGTTCGGCGTCGGAAGGCATCCTTTCTGTCCCTGCAGGAACTGAGCGGGCCCAGCGACCGCGGGGGCGGCGCGGCTCAACTGGAAGCCGACGTCCCCGGGCCGGTGCAGCGGGCGGTTCGGCGCGAGAACATCGAGCAGGTGCGGGACGCCATCCAGGAACTCAGCCCCGATCACCGGGCCGTCATCACCCTGCGCTACGTCGAGCAGTTGCCCTACCAGGAGATAGCCGACCTGTTGGACTGCCCGCTGGGGACGGTGAAGTCCAGAATCCACTATGCGTTGCAGCAGATCGCCGAAAGCCTGGAGGACCTCCAATGACGAAGGGCGGGGAAACACTTTTTGAACTTCCGGGGCACTCGCTGCACTAAGGTTGCGGAGGGTGAAGATCATGAAATGTGAAGAGAGCAGAGCCGTCCTGGTGGATGCGGTCGAGGGCGAGCTGTCCGATCACCGGTGGGCCGCGTTGCAGGAGCACCTGTCCGGCTGTGCCGAGTGCAGGCGAGAGTTCGATCGGCTGCACAACGCCTCCCGAGCTCTCCGGGACACGGTTCGAGCAGTGGCTCCGGAGCAGTCCTACCTGACGCCGGCAAGACGCCGCAGGCTGGTGGCCGCCTACAGGGAGCGGCACAGGACCACCCGGTTGTTTACCTGGCGACGCGTGGTGGCGGCGGCGGCTGTGGCCGCCATCGTCGCATCCCTGCCTTTTATAGTGAGCGACATTCTGCGGCTCCTCGAGCCTTCCGGGGAGCGCACCATCGTGCAGGATCGTCAGAGACCCACCAGAATGGCCGTGGTCTTTGTCTCCACTGACCGGGCGGGGGCGGAGGGAACGGTCCGGTTCGACGCTGCTCGGGTGGGCACTCCCCGGGGGTGGGAGCCGCCGCGCGGTCGGCTGGCGGCGGTGCCTGCGGACAGTCCCGGGTTCCGCGTTCCGGTGGATAACGCCTTCTACGACCCCCAGCAATCGTCTCTCTGGTGGTAGAGATGGCCTCCCTTCGTCGATTTGCGGCGGGTGTTTTCCTGCTCGGGCTGACCTTGCTCTGCCCGGTTGGGGCCCTTGGTGCCGGGCTTGACCTCCGCCCCCTGCTTAAACGTGCCTCGGCATCCCTGGTGCGGGTCGAGGCCACCATGTCCCTGGACGCAGTCGGGGAGTCGGCCTGTCCCGCTACGTGCACATGCAGTAACTGTGGCTTCTTTGTGAGCACCGACGGCCATGTGCTGACCGGCCTGTTCGGCGTGGCCGGCAGCGCGCAGATCACTGTGCGTTGCGCCGACGGCCGGCGCGCGGAGGCGCGGGTGCTCGCCATTGACCAGCCGGCCAACCTGGCGCTCCTGGAAACTGACCTGTCCGAGACCGTGCCGCTGGAGATGGCCGGGGCGCCGCCGGACCGGGGCGAGCTGGTTGTCCTGGCTGCCCTGCACCGCTACGAAGGCAGGCTCCAGGCGGGAGTGCTGCCGGGCATGATCGCCTCGGTCCGGGCCTCGGTGCGTTTTCAGGGGGTGAAGTGGCAGGACCTGCTGGTCGCCTCTCTCTCGCCGCCGGCCGGAGACGCGGCCGCCCCGTTGCTGACCACGGACGGTCGCCTTGCAGCGATTGTCCTCGGCGCGGCGGAGAGCACTGCTTCCACCCCGGCTCGTTTCTTGAGCGACGGTGCCTGCCTGGCATTGCCCGTCACTCAACTGCGGCCCATCCTGGACCGACTGCTGCGCGGCGAATCGCGACAGCTCGGATGGTTGGGCGTCAGGCTTGTTCGCGAACCCGGCGACCGGGAGGGCGCGCTCGTCGGTGCAGTCCTGGAGGGCTCTCCCGCCCATGAGGCGGGCATCCGGCCCGGCGACGTGCTCCTGCAGATCGGCTCTCAGCCCCTGCAGGACATCGATGCCCTGGCCCGTTCGGTAGCGGAGGGGGGCCCCCGAAAGGGAGTGAAGATATCCGTGCTTCGTGACGGCAATGTCCGCGCGATCGCGATGGACATAGGCCCTCGTCCCCTCCTGATGTGGGCGGTGGAGCGCGACGCCGGTGAAGCCGCACCCCCCCGACCCGCGCCCCACGGGTCCACCGTCCAGCAACTGCGCCGGGAGAACCGTGAGCTGCGCGAGCACATACGCAGCCTGCAGGAGCAACTCCGCGAACTGAACGCCCGCACACAGTGATTCACTCCGGCCAGTCCTCCGGCGAATAGTCGGGATTAGGCTCGGGAATCCTCGCCTCCACCTCCTCCCGCCAGTCCACGAGCAATCCGTGCAGGCGGTCTCGCACTTCGGGTTCCTCCTCGGCCAGGTTTCGCTCTTCGCTGATATCCTCCCGCAGGTTGTAGAGCTCCAGGCGCCCGTCCTCGAAGAACTCGATCAGCTTGTAGTCCCCGGCGCGCACCGAGCATCCCGGGGTGCCCCCCTGGTTGCCGTAGTGGGGATAGTGCCAGAACAGCCCTTCCCGCTCCAGCGAGTCCCCGTCCCCCAGCAGGGGCAGCATGCTCACTCCGTCGCAGTGCTGCTCCGGCATGGGGTCCAGTCCGACCATCTCCAGCATGGTGGGGTAGAAATCCGGGCTCGTCACCGGCACGGTGCACACGCTGCCGGGCTCGATTCGGCCCGGCCATCGCACCAGCAGCGGCTCCCGCGTTCCGCCCTCATACATCCAGCCCTTTCCCTCGGCGAGCGGCGCGTTGCACGTCGGTGAGCGCTCGGCGGTGGCCAGCCCCCCGTTGTCCGACGTGAAAAAGACCGCCGTATCCTCCGCCTTGCCCAGCTCCTCGAGCGCCCCCAGCAGCCGCCCGATGTTCTCGTCCAGGCTCTTGATCATGGCCGCATACTCGGGGTCGGACTGCACCAGCCGACGGATCACCCGCCTGTCCTTCTTGTGCTCGCAGGGGAAGTGCTCACCCTCCTCGAAGGTCTTCAGACGGTCGAGTCCCATATCACGGACCTTCTGCTCGAAATGGCGGATGTACTCCCGCTTGGCCTGGATGGGGATGTGGACGGCGTGGTAGGCCATGTGGAGGAAGAACGGCTGGCTGCCGCTTGAGCGGATGAGGCGGATCGCCTCGTCGGTCAGGCGGTCGGTCAGATACTCGCCTTCCGGTCCATCCTCGAGTCGGGGATTACCCCAGGGGCTGAAGTACCCGTTGCCGGGCAACCCCCAGTGGCAGCCGGCCACGTTCTGGTCAAAGCCGTGGTTCTCCGGCCAGTACTGCTCCCCGCCCAGATGCCACTTGCCCACGTGGTAGGTGGCGTAGCCGGCGTCCCGGAGGGCCGCGGCAATCGTCTTCTCCTCCAGCGGCAGGTGCCGCACGTAGGGCACGTCCACCAGCCTGCCCCGGGTATGCCCGCCGATGAAGTTGGTCACGCCCACGCGGGCGGGATAGCGCCCCGTCATGATGCTGGCCCGCGTGGGGGAGCAGACCGGGCAGGCCGCGTAGGCGTCGGTGAATCGCATCCCTTCCCCGCACAGCCGGTCCAGGTTGGGCGTCTCGTAGAAGGTGCTGCCATAGCAACCCAGGTCCTTCCAGCCCATGTCGTCGATCAGAATGAACACGAAATTCGGTCTGCTCATGGCCCTTGCTCGCCTTGTCGCCGAGGGTATTGGTCGCACGGGGGGCGTCATTGCCGATGGGATGCCGGCGTCAGCAGCCATTCTACCCGCCGGGGTCTGCACCGCAAGGCGCCGCGCCCGCGTTCTGGACGAGCCGGCGCCCATAAGACTTTACAGACGCGGGGCTTTTCCCTATATTCGTATGCGCTATCGCCACTCCATGCACTGCGGAAAGCGACATGCGCACGTGGCTTTACATCCTGCCGGCGGCGGCGTACCTGTACGGGGCCGTGCCGTTCGGGTTCCTGCTGGCCAAACTTCTGCGCGGCGTGGACGTCCGGACCGTGGGCAGCGGCAACATCGGGGCCACCAACGCGGCCCGCGCGCTGGGATTCAAGTTCTTCCCGCTCATCTTCCTGCTGGACATGTCGAAGGGCCTGCTCCCCACGCTGGCCGCCCGGTTCGTGGCGGGCCGTGCGTTCCCCGAGGTCGCATTTGACCCTCATCCCTGGGTCGTGGGCACGGCGCTGGCCGCCATCCTGGGGCACGTTTTCCCCGTTTATCTGGGCTTCAAGGGGGGCAAGGCGGTGGCCACCAGCACGGGCGTCTTCCTGGTGCTGGCCCCGTGGCCGCTTCTGATCGCAGCGGCGGCCTGGGGGCTGATGTTCGCCGCCACGCGCTACGTCTCGCTGGCCTCAATGGCTGCCGCGGCGTCGCTGCCGCTGGCGGTCTGGCTGATGTCCCCCTGGCCGGAGGCGGCGTATCTCACCGGGTTTACGACCTTTGGCGGCCTGCTTGTGGTCTGGCTTCACCGCGGTAACGTCCGCCGCCTTCTTCGGGGGACGGAGCACAAGATCGGCGGCGGCCCGTCCGAGGCGGGGGGCGACGGGAGCTGAAGCACCTGCCCCGGTTCCGCCGGATATCGCGTCGTCACCCGTTGAACAGAATGGAGCTGCGGTCCGGCCACGGACCGCCGGTGTATGTCTGGTCTCGCGGGAAGGGAGCCGGTGATGAGGAAACTGCTTTTCGTGCTGGCATTGGCCGTGCCGATGATGGTCTCGGCGGGTGAACGGGCGGCGGACCGCCTGGAGCAGAGGTTCCGACGGATGGACCGGGACGGGAACGGCCGGCTGACCGCCGAGGAACTGCGCCGGCCCCAGATGATGGAAAGGGCCGACGCCGACGGCGACGGTGCTGTGACGCTCCAGGAGCTGCGCGAATCGCTGCGGTCGCGCAGGGGGGACCGGCCACCCGGGCCGTCGGTGTCCCCGACCCATGCGGACCTCCGCTACGGGCCCCACGAGCGAAACGTCCTGGACCTCTATCTGGCCGACTCGGAGGAGCCGACACCGCTGCTTGTTTACATCCACGGCGGCGGGTTCGTGGGTGGAGACAAGCGGGGGATATCCTCCATGCTCATCCGGACCATGCACGCAAACGGCGTCTCGGTGGCGGCGCTCAACTACCGGTTCATCACCACGGACCCCATGCCGGCCCCCTTTCACGACGCCGCCCGCGCCGTCCAGTTTCTGCGCCATAACGCGAAGCGCTACAACATCGACCCGGCGCGGTTCGGCGCCACGGGCGGCAGCGCCGGGGCGGGCATCAGCCTTTGGCTGGCCTTCCACGACGACCTGGCGGCCCCGGAGGCGAAGGAGCCCGTCCTCAGGGAATCCACGCGGCTGCTCTGCGCCCGGGTCAACGGAGCCCAGGTCTCCTACGACCCGCGCTTCTGGCGCGAGATCGGACTCGTGAGGGGACTGGAGCACCGCAGCTTTCCCCGCATGTACGGGCAGGCGACCGACGAGGAGCCCTACCCGGATCGGCTAATTCGGCTTTTTGAGGAGTGTGCGCCGATCGAACATGCCACCGCCGACGACCCGCCGGTCTATCTGGTTTACGGCGTGGGCAAGGAGGTCGGCCCCAACACGCCGATGGGCGCCATCATCCACCATCCCCTGCACGGCCTGGCGTTGCAGGAGAAACTGGAACCGCTGGGCGTGGAGTGCACCGTGGTCTACAAGGGCGGACCCAGGCCATCGGTCTCACCCATGGAGTTCCTCGTGCGGCACCTGACGGGCCGGGAGGAGGTGCAGAGCCCGGAGAGTGGTGACCGGCGCCGGCCCCCCTCCGCGCCATAGCCCCGGGACGGAGAAGCAAGCGTGGGTCCGGCGCCTGCCGCCCGAAGCCAGGATGGGGTTGTGCAATAGCGCCCAAAGGTTGCACCGGCGTGCACGCGCCGGTATACTGACCGCCCTTTCGCGGGCATGTCGGGAAGGGGCCGGGGCACGCGGCCTGGCGAGTGAGCCCCGACCCTTTGTCCCGGCGCCTTGCCGGCGGGGAGGGTGGCAGGGGCCGGCGCGTCCGGCCCCCACAAGCGGTAGTCTTTCCTTCATCGAGGAGGTTTGCCATGCAGGGAGGTGAAGCTGCTGGCGGCGGTGCTGTGGGAGCGGTACTGGTGTTGATCTACTGGCGGTCGTCGTCTTCGAGATCGCGGCGGTGTGGCGCGTCTTCAGCAAAGCGGGGCAGCCCGGATGGGGCGTACTGATCCCCATCTACAATGCCTACCTGGCGTGCAAGGTCGCCGGCCGGCCGGGCTGGTGGGTCATTCTGCTGCTCATCCCCGTCGTCAACATAATAGTGGGGGTGATCCTGCACGTGGACATTGCCAGGAACTTCGGCAAAGGCATCGGCTTTGCTCTGGGCTTGATTTTCCTGGGGTGTATCTTCTATCCCATACTGGGATTCGGCAGTGCGCAGTATCAGGGACGGGCCCGGGCGCAGCCGGGGGCTGCCATCTGAGCCCTCGTAGGTGTTCACAGCAGTGATTTCGGCGGGCGGGGCGGGCGAGAGGCCGCTTCGACCCGCCGCTTGTTTCCCCACAACAGGTGGAGCATTTGACGTGGCAAGCGGGAAGATGCAATGCATCTCACTGGAAGTTGAGGTCGGCGGCGGCGTGTGGGTGGCAGGGGACTACGCGGGCGACCCCGACGATGAAGGATTGCTGCAGACCTTCCAGATCATGGTGCCGTCCTTCCGGCGGGGCGCATACTACTCCGCCTTTCAGAAGTATGACCCCGGCGGTGCCCGGCCCGACTGGTGGCCGGCGGGGGCCAACCGCTGCCAGGCCCTGCCCGTGGAGGACTTTACGGAGCTGAACCCGGGCGGCGTCCTGCTGCTTTTGGAGCTGTGCGACGGCGGGCACCTGGCGCTCCTGCCCGCGGCGGGACGGCAGGCCGTCGCGTGGCTCGCTTCAGAGGATGGCGTCCTGGTGTGCCGTCTGGGCACGCTGGGGACGGAGCGGGTGGAGGGCGATCTGCCCGTGCTGGCCTGGGCGAGGGCGGGCGACCCGTATGCGGCCTGCCGCGAGGCATGGAAGCGGGCGATATCCCACCCCACCGTCGGAGGCCCGACGCGTCTGCGCTCCGAGAAACACTACCCGGAACCCTTCCGCTACCTGGGCTGGTGCACCTGGGAGGAGTTCCGGCGCGACATCGACGAGCGGACCCTGGCGGAGGCGGTCCGGACCATCGAGAAGTCCGAAATCCCGGTGCGCTACGTTCTGGTGGACGACGGGCATCTGGATGCAGCGGACGGCAGACTGCGCAGCTTCCGGCCCAACGAGAAGTTCCCGCGCGGCTGGGAGCCGCTCATGGAGCTCGCTCATCCGGACGGGGTGCGGTGGATGGGGCTGTGGCTGAACTTCAACGGTTACTGGCAGGGCATCAGCGCGGACAACGAGTTGGGTGAGCTGAACGAACACTTGATGCCTCTGGTGGAGGAGCGCGTGGCGGGCGCGCTGCTGCCCCGGCCCGGCCGTCTGCACTCCCTGGCCTTCTACGATGCGATGGTGGCGGCCGCGCGCGAAGCAGGATTCGATTTCCTGAAAGTGGACGACCAGGCCGCCAATCTGCGGAATTACCGGCGCACGCCGCAGCCGGTCCGGTGCGCCGGCGAGAATTCCCGTGCCCTGGAGACCGCCTGCGGGTTCCACATGGACGGCCTCATCAACTGCATGGCGCACAACAACCTCTGCGCCTTCAACACGCGCGTCAGCGCCGTCTCCCGGTGCAGCGAGGACTACCGGGTGGGCGACGTGGGGCGCGCCCGGCGGCACCTGCACAACTCCTACGCCAACATCCTGTGGCTGGGTCACACGGTCTGGGGCGACCACGACATGTTCCACTCCAACGACCCGGTCTCGGGGGAGATCATGGCCGTCTCGAAGGCCCTCTCCGGCGGGCCCGTCTACCTCAGTGACAACCCGGCCGATTTCGTGCCGGAGATCATCCGGCCCCTCTGCATTCGGGACGGCGAGCTGCTGCGGCCCCTGGCGCCCGCGGCGCCCCTGCCGGAGAGCGTTTTCCTGGACCCGTTTGCCGACGGGGAGCCGTACCGCGTGATGGCCCCGCTGCCCAACCGGAGCGCGGCGGTGACGGTCTACAACCTGACCGAGCCGGAGGTACCAGTCCGGGGCCGGATAGAGCCCGCCGACTACGGTCGAGCATCCTGCATGATGCAGCCGGACGGCGAGCCCTGGGACCTGCCCGAGGAGGGTTTGCTCCTCTACGACTGGTTCGCCGGGAAAGCCACAAGGCTGGAGGGAGCTTTCGAGTTCGGCCTGGACGACTATGGCCACTTGCTCGCCCTGCTCTGCCCGGTTCGGCACGGCTGGGCCGTGGTGGGGCGTCCGGACAAGTACCTCTCCCCGGCAGCGGTCGAAGTCCTCAATTACGGTTCGGACGAACTGATCCTCCGCATGGCGGAGAGCGGCCCCCTGGCCGTCTGGTCGGCCCCCGGGACGGTGGACTCCGACGCATGCCCTTTCCGGCCCGCCGGTGGCGGCCTCTGGCTGGCGGAGCTCCCCGTCGGGGACCGGGACGTGCTCATCCGCTGCCGGCGGGAGCACTGAGGCGTCGGGTATGCCGGCCAACGCTGACACGGGCGCCGCGCCGTGGTATCCTGGATGTGGCGCACAAGAGTGTTCCGCTGGGAGAGAGATTCTGCCATGAAGCACCTCGGCCGGGTTCTGGTGATGACCGCATTGTTGATCTGTGCCCTGCCCCTCGCGCACTCCGCAGCCGCGTCGCCAGAACGGGGCACCCATCTGTGTAACGCCCGCCGGACGGGCTACACGGCCGCGCCGCTTCGTCCCCCGTATCGGCTCAAGTGGGTGCACGTCGCCCGCCACAGGCCGCGTCCGGCGTGGAAGGAGCCGATGTGGGAGCCGCAGCGGATCGACTTCGACTACGCCTACCCCGTGGTCGCCGCGGACGGGATGGCATACTTCGCCTCGAGCGCCGATCACGCCCTCCACGCCCTGGACCTGGAGACCGGACGGGAGCGTTGGAAGTTCTTCACCGAGGGTCCCGTGCGGCTGGCACCCACCGTGCAGGACGGCAGGCTCTACTTCGGCTCCGACGGCGGAACCGTCTACTGCCTGGAAGCCGGCACGGGGCGCGTGATCTGGCGGTTCCGGCCCGACATACCGGACGAACGGCTGATCGGCAACGAACAGATGATCTCCCGCTGGCCGGCGCGCTCGGGCGTGCTGGTCGAGGACGGGAAAGCCTACACGACGCTCGGCATGCTCTCGCCGGAGGGCATATTCGTCTGCTGCCTGGACGCCGGGAGCGGGGAGGTGATGTGGATGAACGACACCTCGGGCACCCGTTTCATGGCGCAGCCCCACGTGCCCGGCATGGGCGGCGTCTCGCCGCAGGGCTACCTGGCCACCTGCGGGGACGTGCTGTTGGTCACGTGCGGACGCGCGCCGCCCGCGTTCTTCGACAGGCGCACGGGCGAGTGCCTCTACCACGAGGCGGAGGGCGACTTCGTGGGCGGCGCGCGGGTGATGACCTTCGGCGACCTGGCCTACGTCCCCGCCGAAGCGCTGGCGAAGGAATACGGCGCCCAGCTCCGCCGCGATCACTCCGGTCCCATCTATGCGTTCGAGAACGCCAGCCTCATGGCGATCGACGTCCACACGGGCCGAGAGGTCTTCACGCTGAACGGGGGGCGGCGCGGAGTCGTTTCCGACGATGGATTCCTCACGGTGATCGGCCCCGGCGAGCTGCGTCGGGTCGCCCTGAGCGACGCGAAGGCCGCCATCGGCGAGGAAAGCCGCATCAAGCATACCGTGGGGCATTTCGTCTCCGGTCCCGAGCTCCAGCAATGGTGCGCTGAGACGGAGCCGGTCCACACCCTCCTGCAGGCCGCTCAGGCCCTGATCGCGGGCGGGACACAGGAGCTGACCTGCTACGACGCCCCGACCGGCGAGAAGCTGTGGCATGCGGCGGTCGAGGGACAGGTTCGGGACATGGCGGTGGCACCCGGCCGCCTCCTGGCCAGCACCACGGCCGGGCGCATCTACTGCTTCGAGCCGGCATCGAGCAGGGGGCAAACCGAGGGAAAAGTCATCCAGACGGGCGTCGTCGAGCCACCGGAGTCGCCGGAGACCGAACGGCTGGCCGAGAGGGTCCTGGCACAGACGGACTGCCGTCGCGGATACTGCCTGGCGGTGGGAGAGGCGGGGACCGACCTGCTGAGCGCCCTTGCCCGGCACTCCGATCTCACCATCTACCGTCCGGCCGGTGAGGACGAGGCAGGCGACCTGCGCCGGAAGCTGGACCGGGCGGGCCTCTACGGCACGCGCATCGCCGTGCATCGCTGCTCCACCGACCCGCTGCCCTATGCCAGTTATTTCGCGGACCTGGTCATCTGCAATGTCTCGGCGGACGGCGACCTGCGTGGGCTGTCCGTCTCCGAGCTCTATCGCGTAACACGACCGTACGGCGGCACGCTGATGATCGCCTTTCCTGACGAAACCGAGGACGAGGTCCGGCGCTGGCTGACCGACGCCGGCCCGATCCGCGAGGAGTGGGAGCGGGTGGACGGCGGGCTGATGCTCAGGCGGGGCGGGCTGGCCGGCGCCGGGGAGTGGACGCACCAGTACGGCGACCCGGGCAAGTCCTCTTCATCGGGCGAGCGGCGGGTGCGGCTGCCCCTCAAGGCTCTCTGGTTCGGCGGGCTGGGACCGGGCAAGATCGTGAGCCGGCACTTCCGGACGCCGGCGCCGCTGGTGGTGGACGGCCGATGCTTCGTGCCCGGTCTGGACGACCTGGTCGCCATGGACATCTACAACGGCCGCATCCTCTGGGACCGCGAACTGCCGAATCTGGCCCACTGGCCCGCCGCTTACCGGGGGCCTTCACTGGCCGCGGACCATGGCGCGGTGTATGCCCTGCAGGGGACGGGCTGCCTGCGGCTGAACCCGGCGACGGGCGAGACGCTGCGCACCTATGAGCCGCCCCCCGAGGCCCTGATGGCCGCCGAAGGCGAAGGGGTCACGTGGGAGTTCCTCGCCGTCACCGACAGATACGTTATCGGCACCATCGGCAAGCCGAATATCGAGCAATGGTGGTGGTCCAAGGCCTATCCGGCCAACCACGCCATCTTCGCGCTCGACAAGCAGGACGGCGGGACGGCCTGGGTCTATCGCCCGGAACAGCCGGTTGACTCGAACGCGATCGCCATGGACGAAGGCCACTTGTTCTTTATCGAGGGCCGGCCCAGGTACAACGTCCTGTTTCCCCGGGAGGGCCGCGACGACGGTCTGCCCCCCAGGCGATTGATGGCCCTTGACCTGCGCACCGGTCGCATCCTGTGGCAGACCGGGGACGTCATTGACACCGAAAACACCCTCTGGGTGGACGACGGCGTGGTGCTGGCGACGATCAACCCCATTTCGCGCTCCATGGAAGACCGGGTTGTCGCCAGAGCCGGCGGCGGCGCGACGGCCTACTCGGCCCGGGACGGCTCCCGGCTGTGGCGCCTGGAGGAGCTGGGAACGTGCACCCCGGTGCTGGTGGAAGGGGTGCTGTATCTGCCGGCGGCCTTCGACCTGCGCACGGGGGAGCGGATCGAAGTGCCCGACCCGGTCACCGGAGCCCTTTCCCCGCTCAACACCTGGATTCCGCACACCTGCAGCACCTACTGCGGCTCGCCCAACATGCTGATGACCCGGTCGGGCTCCCTGGGATTCTACGACCTGCGCCAGCTCAGCGGCTACTACAACTACCCCATCGTGCGCTCCAGTTGCTGGATCAACATGATCGCGGCCGGCGGACTGGTGGTCGTGCCCGAGGGGTCCAGCTCCTGCGTGTGCGCCTACAACTACAAGACCTCCCTGGCGCTCGTGTCGGCCGACAGACATTACCATTACGGGCTGGCCAGGCGCGCGGGCGGTGGGCAGGTGGCGCACCTGCGGGTCAACTTCGGCGCGCCCGGCGACAGGCCGGATGCCGAGGGGAACATCTGGTACGGCTATCCCCGTCCGGTGGCCTACGGGCGCCCGCTGGCCGGGGCAAAATACGGACCGAAGCGCCGGGGCGCCAACCTGCCCATCCGTCTCCTGAACGGGGTGGAGAGCCCGCCGACCTGCGCGCGCAACCCGGACCGAGTTGAGATCGAAGGCACGGAACGCCCCTGGCTCTACGCCTGCGGCATCCGCGGGCCGCAGAAGCTGGAAGTGCAGCTCTCCTCGGGAGGCGCCACGCGCCACTACCGGGTGGTGTTGCACTTCTGCGCGCTCGAAGAAAACGCCCTGCTCCGGCCGTTCGACGTCAAACTCCAGGGCAGGACGGTGCTGAAGGACTTCGACGTCATCGCTGCCACAGGAGGTCCGCACAGGGCCGTCGCCAGGGAGTTCGTCGTCTCGGCCGACCAGGCCCTCACGCTCGAGCTGACGGGCGGCTCCGGCCGGGCGGACGAGGCGACGGAGCCGGTGATCACGGGCCTGGAAGTCATCCGGGTTTCGAGATAGTCCCTGAGGCCCGGTCGCAAACCGCCGGTGCAATTCTCGTCGTTCCCTGATGAGTGACCGGTCTTTCGCTATAATACCCGCTCTCAGCCCGCGCAATCAGCCCGGAGGTTTCCCCGTGCCTGTCATGTACGAGCCGCTGATGCTGTTCGCCAGCCGGGTCAGCTACTACCTGGGCCGCAAAGTCGCCCGGGAGCTCGGAGACTATCCCGAAACGCAGGGCGTCGGGCTCTGCGAGCCGCAGGTGGTCCGCTTCGCCAACGAGAATCTGAAGGTCAAGATCAACGAGAGCGTCCGGGGCGCAGACGTATTCGTGATCCAGACCGCCGCCAACAGCAGCCACGCCCTCCGGGGCGTGAACCCCGAGCGCGTGACACCGGAGGAGGCGAAGACGCTCTGCCTGTCGGAAAACCTGATGGAGCTGCTCATCACGATCGACGCCCTGCGCGGCGCCTCGGCGGGGCGCATCACCGTGGTGGCCCCGTATTTCCCCTACGTGCGCAGCGACAAGAAGGACGAGCCCCGCGTCTCCATCACCGCCCGGCTGATGAGTCAGCTACTGGGCGAGGCGGGCGCGGACCGCATCCTGACCGTCAACCTCCACGCCCTGCAGATCATGGGATTCATGGCGATGCACTGCGACCAGCTCGACGCCAATCCCCTGATCGCGGAGTTCTTCAAAAGCCATCTGCAGCCCGAGGAGATCGGCGTGCTGGCCACCGACGCCGGAGGCGTGAAGATCGGCACCGTCTACGCGGAGCGGCTCGACGCCCCGCTGGCCGTCTGCGATAAACGGCGCTGGGCCGACAACGAGGACCCGGAGATACGGGCGGTGATCGGGATCGACGCCATCCGGGACCATGAGATCGCCATCTTCGACGACGAGATACTGACCGGTGGCACGATGCAGCGGGCCATCCGGGCGCTGAAGGAGAAGTTCGGTCTCAGCGTCAGCTACGTCTCCTGCGTCCATCCGGTCTTCAGCGACGGCGCCGTGGCGCGCATCCTGGAGTCCGGCGTCAAGCGCATCGTCACCACCGACACCCTCCCGCCGCCCGGCCGGGACGGCAGGGTCTGCACCGTGAGCGTGGCGCCTCTGCTGGCCGCCGCCATCCGCAACATCCACACCAACCTGTCCGTGACCCAGATATTCCGCGAGCAGGAGTCGCTTTTCGACCTGGAGGCCGACGGAGCCTGAACCGACATGGATTCGATCAAATCGCTGATCGCCGCGTGCCTGGCCGAGCATCTGCCGCTGGAGAACGGCGAGGTGCTGGACCTGCTGGAGACGCCGCCGCAGCAGGAGATGGGTGACTACGCCCTGCCCTGTTTCGCCCTGGCGCCCCGATTGCGCAGGGCCCCCCGGCAGATCGCCGAGGACCTGCAGGAAAAGACCATGCCTCCGGAGGGCGTGGCCGCCATCAAGGCCATCGGGCCCTACCTGAACTTCTACCTCGACCGGTCGGCCACGGCGGAGCGGGTGCTGCGGTTGATTCGCCGAAAGCAGGGACGCTACGGCGACCAGGACATCGGCGCGGGCCGGTGCGTGGTCATCGAGTTCAGCAGCCCCAACATCGCCAAGCACCTGGGGGTGCACCACCTGCCCGGCACGCTGATCGGCATGTCCCTCTACCGCATCCAGGAGGCCATGGGCTACCGGACCGAGTCCCTGAACTTCCTGGGCGACTGGGGCACGGGTTTCGGAAAGCTCATCGCCGCCGTCGAGCGCTACGACGTCGCGGAGCCGGAAGAGCTGACCGTCACCGACCTGCAGGACCTCTACGTGCGCTTCAGTAAAGAGGCGGAGGACGACCCGGAGCTGGAGCAGGCCGCCCGCGACGCCTTCCGGCGGCTGGAGGAGGGCGACCCGGAGGCCGAGCGCGCCTGGAAGGCGTTCCGGCGCGTGAGCCTGGAGGAGTTCGAGCGCGTTTACGAGAGGCTGGGCGTCCGTTTCGACCACATCACCCCCGAGAGCGACTACCGCGCGCGCATCCCTGAACTGCTGGATCGACTGCGCCGGCAGGGCATAGCCGAAGAGAGCGACGGCGCCCTGATCGTGCCCCTCGAGGGCGAAGACATGCCACCCGTGCTGGTGCAGAAAAGCGACGGGACCAGCCTCTACGCCACGCGCGACCTGCCCGCCGCCGAGGAGCGCTGGGAACGCCATCGCTTCGAAAGGATGCTCTACGTGGTGGGCAACGAGCAGTCCCTCTACTTCCAGCAGCTCAAGGCCGCGCTGAAGAGGATGGGCCACGACTGGGCGGACCGGATCGAGCACGTGAACTTCGGGCTGATCAAGTTCCTGGACCCCCAGACCGGCGAGGCGCGCGTGGGCAGCACCCGGCGGGGGGAGATGCTGATGCTGGAGGAGGTGCTGCAGGAGGCGGTGGACCGCGCCCGCCTCAAGATCGAGGACAACCTGGACCGGTTCGAGGAGGGCGCGGACCTGGACGAGCTGGCCGAACGGGTGGGCATCGGGGCGGTCATTTTCCGGGAGCTTTCCACGCGGCGCACCCGCGACGTGGTGTTCGACTGGGACCGCATGCTCGACTTCGAGGGGGCCACCGGACCCTACGTCCAGTACGCCCATGCCCGGCTGTGCAGCATCCTGCGCAAGGCCGGGGAAGCGGTACGCGACGGCGTGAACTTCTCCCTGCTGTCGCTGCCGGAGGAGTGGACGTTGATCAAGCACCTGGACGCATTCCCGCGGGCGGTGCGCAGGGCGGGGGAGGAGTGCGAACCCTCGACAATCGCCACTTATCTGCTTGAACTCTGCGGCGACTTCAGCACATACTATAGCGCCGGCATGCAGGAGGCGGAGCGGCGCGTGCTGTGTGAGGATCCGGAGGTGCGCGCGGCGCGGCTGTTGCTGGTGGACGCCATCCGGCACGTGATACGTCGCGGTCTGGAGCTCCTGGGCCTGGTCGCCCCGGAGCGAATGTGACCTTTGCGCCGGTCTGCGAGGGCCAGATGTCCGAGTTGAAGGCGGTCTTCTTCGACGTGGACGACACCCTGTGGGACCGCAGCGCGTGTGATCGGCACGTGATGGAGATCGTGCTGCCCCGCTTTAAAGACCGCCTGCCGGAGGACGAGACCGAGCAGATCATCCGGCGCTACAATGCGGTCTTCCTGGACCTGCCCGGCAGCCGTCACCTGCACAGAGGGACGCGTTTCTCCAGGCGCCGGCGTTTCGAAGCCCTGCTGGAGAGCTACGACGTGCGGGCCCGGCGGCTGAGCCGCGAGCTGACGCACACCTACGACGCCACGCGCCGGCTGATCATGCGACAGTTCCTGCGCCCGAACGCTCTGCGCGTCCTGCACGAGCTGGGCCGGATGGGGCTGCAGAGGGGCGCGCTGATGAACGGTGCACCCGCCGTCCAGCGTCATCTGCTGGAGACCCTGGGGCTGCGCAAGGCCCTCGATCATACCGTGCTCGCCCAGATAGAGGGTTACGTCAAGCCGGACGTGCGGTTGTTCCGGCGGGTTCTGGAGCTGCTGGACATCGAGGCGGAGGAACTGCTCTACGTGGGCGACAGCCCCGCCACGGATATCCTCGGCGCCGCGCGCGCCGGCATCCCCACCGTCTGGTTCCAGACCGGTCGCCGCACCATGCCGCGCGGCTTTCCGGCACCGGACTTCACCATCGGTGACCTGTCCGCGCTGCCTTCCATCGTTCAGATGTAGCAAGCTCACTCGAGCGTGCCCCGCCCCACCGCACAGCCGCACAACAACGCGAGCAAGAGGACCGACAGAACACGTCACACCGTATCACCGGACAGCGCACCTCTCCCCGTCGGCAGCCTGTTTCAGATGGCCCCGAGGGGCCGTGCATCCCCCTCAGTCGCCGCTCTGCAGGAGCCCGCTCAGGAAAGCCGCCTGGCTGACCGGATCGTCCGGACCCCCATAGGGCAGCAGGCGCCAGGTCTCCGCGAAACTCATCGATTCGCCCGGCTGGAGGGTCCGATACGGCCCGTGCATTTCGAGCTCCAGCAGCGACTGCGCCGGGTCGCGATGGACCACGTTATAGACCTCCACGAAGGCCTGGTCGGGGTGAGTCTCGTCCCGGGGGACCAGCGACGCCTGTTTCAGGAAGGCGTTGTCCCCCGCGAAGGCGGCCACCAGGCCGAGGCGGGGCTCGATGAACGCCTTCGCCCTCCGGCCGCTCTTGCCCTCCGGGATGGGCTCCCGGCACCTGAAGGTGAGGTAACCTCGGACCTCCTCGTGGCCGAGCGGGGCCAGAGCCCCGCCGCGGGGCGCCTCGATGCGCAGGTCGGTCCGGTCACGGCGCAGCGGCACGTAGCAGCGCGCCAGGCCGGGCAACCGGGTGTTCGACCAGAGGTCCTTCGAGACGGGTCGCTCCCGGATGTTGACGCCGGTCACCTTAAGCCCCACCGTTCCATCCGGCTTCAGACGGACCTCCTTGGTCAGTTGCAGCCCCGAGACGGGACTTTCCGGTCCGACGAGCCGAACGTAATCCCTCTGTCGCTCAGCAACCTGGAATCCCGCGTAGGTCAGGAACGGGTCCGGCGGCCAGCCGGACTTCCTTTCCCGGCGCCCCGGTGCAAAGTCCTGGTCCGCCCAGAACTCGCCCTGCGGACCGGCCCATACAACATGCCCGCGGTACTGCTTGAACCCGGCGTCCGGCGCCGGTTCCGGCACGGGTTCTACGGCGGTGTGCCACAAGTCGGGGTCCGAGCAGAGCACGTTGCGCCCGCCGGGGCGGCGCAACAGCACGACCCGGCCGCCCACCCGGGGCAACAGGCCCACTTCGACCCGTTCGTTCCGCAAGGTCAGCAACTCGTCCACGTCCCCGGAGGTGGCATCTCGATACGGATTCAGACGGGCCCCGCCCGGCGGTCCCACGCATCCCAGCGCCAGCAGCGGCGCCAGCAGGGCCGCCAGCAGCACCGCCTGTTCGACCATCTGCCCCAAACCCTCCGGACTCGTGCACTCCATCGCCTGCCTCCGCAGTCGGTTGCTCGGGCCTTCAGCGGTCCCCGGACGGGAATACTACGGCGAAGCACCTCTGTCTGCAACGGCGCGGCCGCCTGCTCTGCCCCCCGGCGCGCGGTATAATGCACTGGTGCACACCTTCGGCCGCAGGAGACTCCTTTGGACCCGGAAGGCGGCGGTTACACACTCGTGGAGGGCTACCTGGTCGACCTGGAGGGGCTGGCGGGGATCGCCCATCGCTGCGAGCCCGCGCTGTGCCGGGCCTCGGGTAGCTGCTGCGCGGCTCATGAGGTCTGGCTGGGGGAAGAGGAACGTCGCCGCATCCTGAAGGTCATGCCGATCGCCGCCCGGTGGCTGGCGGACGGGGAGGCCCCGGCCGGCGCCGTGCAGCAGTGGGGACCGGATGCCTATGCGCTGGCGAGGAACGAGGCGGGGCTCTGCGCGTTCGCCTACCGGGGCGGCGACGGACGAATTCTCTGCTCGCTCCATTCGGCGGCCCCGGAGCTGGGGCTGAGCCCGGAAGAGGCCAAGCCCGACTCCTGCGTCCTGTGGCCGCTCTCGCTGGCCAGCTCGCGGCCGCCGGTCCTGTCCGTCCAGGAGGGCGCCCTGCGCTACCCCTGCAACCGGCGCCGTGCGGCCGGAGGTCTCGACGATGGAATCGCGCGGATTCTGCGGCAGGTTTTCGGGGAGGAGTTGCTGGCGGCGGTCAGGCGCCTTGCGCAGGCCGGGGGCGAATGATGCGGCTCACTCGGGCGTCCCCTCGGAGGCGATCGCACCGGAGCTGCCCCTCCGTCGGCTCTCCGCCTGGGCGTCCGCCAGGGCGGCGCGCAGTTCATCCAGCGTGATCGGCTTGGAGAGCAGCAGGTCCACGCTTTCGGGTTTCTCGCCGGCCGCCTCCATCATGCTCCCGAAGCCGGTGAGCATAATGACCGGCGTGGCGGGGTGTGTTTCTTTGATGGCCGCCGCGAGCCGGTCGCCGCCCATAGCGGGCATGGCACGATCGGTGATGACCAGGTCGCACGGCTCCTGCGCGAGCTTCGCCAGCGCTGCTTCACCGTCGGAGGCGGTCAGGGCGGAGTGCCCATCGATTTCCAGGTATCTCCGCAGGAGTCTGCGCTGGCTCTCCTCGTTCTCGACCACCAGCACTCTCAGGCCGGGCCGGGCCTGTTGCTCCACCTGCGTCGGGGGCTCCTGCGGGTCCGTGGCGGCGGGCAGCCGCACCCGCACCGTGGTGCCGCGGCCCGGTGCGCTTTCGATGTCAATGTTCCCGCCGTGCCGGGCCACGATAGCCCGCACCACGGCCAGCCCCAGGCCGCGCCCGCTTTGGGCTTTGGTGGTGAAAAAAGCGTCCCGGCAGCGGGCCAGGGTCTCCGGGTCCATGCCGGCGCCCGTGTCCTGCACCTCGAAGACCGCGTGTTCTCCCTCCCTCCGGGTGCGCAGCAGAATGGTCCCTTTCTGCCGGATGGCGTCCGCGCTGTTGAAGATCAGATTCGTCAGTATCTCGCGCAGCTCGGTTTCGTTGCCCGCGACATCGGGCACCCGCCCCAGATCGGTGCGTACCTCGATCGACACACCCCCAGCCTGGGCCTGGTCTTTCCAGCGGGGCTTCGTCATGGAGAGCGCATCTTGGACCAGCGTGTTGGGCCGCAGGATGGTGTGCATCTCGGTCTCATTGGCGGGGCGGTAGAATCTGCGCATGCGGCGCACGATCTGGGCGGCATCGCTGGCGGCGGACCGGATCAGCTCCAGGTCACGCCGCACCGTTTCGGTGTCGGCGAGCATCGCCGGGTTTGCCAGCAGCAGGTCGCTGTAACCCAGGATGGTGGACAGCACGTTGTTGAAATCGTGGGCGATGCCGCTGGCCATCTGGGTGAGGACCCTTTGCCGCTCCTGCTCGATGATCTGTCGCTGGGCGTCCTGGAGTGCCTGCAGGGCGTCGGCGAGTTGGCGGTTGGCGTCCCGCAGCTCCCTGTCAACCCGTTTCCGCGCGGCCACGTCGCGCGCCACGGTGTGCATGTACGCCATGTCGCCGACCACGATCCGCCGGTTGCTGAATTCGGTATCGACCTTGGTGCCGTCCCGGCGCAGTATCTTTGCCTCGCTGGTCACGTCCTGCCCGCCCATGATCCGGTCGAAAAACTTTCGGTAGGCCCCCAGGTCCTCTTCCTCGTGCAGGTCAGGTATACGCATCCGCAGCAGCTCTTCGCGGCAGTAGCCGGTCAGCTCGGTCGCCGCGTCGTTGACGGCCACGAAGCGGGCCTCCTCGTCGGCAATGAAGACGGCGTCGCGGGAGCCGTCAAAGATGCTGCGGAACCACTGTTCCGACTCCCGCAGCCTGGCCTCCATCTCCTTACGCTCGGTGATGTCCAGCAGGGACGCAACGCTTCGCCTGGTGTCCGGTAGCACGGCAACGGTGGCCAGCATGTCCCGGACGGTGCCGGTGCGGTCAACCAGGCGGAACTCGTAGCGCCTGGGGACGCCGTCCAGGCGCTTCCGACGATCTTCGTGATAGCCTTTCATCCTCTCCTGGTCTTGCGCCGCCACAAACTCCGTCCAGCTCTTTTTGCCCTCAATCTCCTCCACCGGGTAGCCCACCAGGCGCGCGAACTCGCCGTTGGCCAACGTAATAGTGGTGTCCGTATCCACGATCACCGTGGCGGTTCCGGTGTTCTCGAACACCGTGCGGTAGCGGCTCTCGCTGTCGCGCAGCTCCTGCTGGGCTTTCCGGAGCTGGGTCACGTCCAGGGCAACCGCCAGCACGCCCCGACGGCCCCGGCAGGTTACCGGAGCCCCACGCAGTTCCATCCAGTGCACGCCGGCATCGGTCAGCAATCCGGCCACGAACTCCGCACCGGGCTCTCCGCCCGACATCACGTGGGCGTACCGTCGCCGGAACTCCGAGTGATCCTCCGGCCGGAAGAAGTCGAGGTATGGCTTTCCGACCGCCTGTTCGACGGTCCAACCGCCGACTTCCAGCATGGCGGGATTGGCGTAGGCCACCTGCTCGTCCTGCACGATGACCGCGGGGACGGGACTGCTGTCAAGCAGGCGCAGCCCGTCCGATTCCGTCCGAGCGGACAGTCGGCGGAGCCGAAGAAGATTGGCAACCCTGTTGCGCAATTCACCCGTGCGGATGGGCCTCCGGATGACATCGTGCACGACCTGCGGCGGCAGCTCGGCCGGACTGGCCGGATGCGGGCCTGCAACGACCAGCAGAGCGGCAGGGACCTCACCCGGTCGCTCCTGTGCCCGCCGGATGGCCCCGAGCGCCGCCCCGTCCACCATGAGCAGGTCAAAACCGCCGTCATCAAGCTCTTCCGGCGTCCCGACGACGACCCGGTATTGCTCTCGGAGCGACTCCCGCACCCGGGCCCGTGCCCGTTCGTGCTCCAGCACCAGAAGAATCTGCTCCGGCTCTCTCACCATACCGCTGTGCCTGCCGATGGAGTGGAAGTCCTTCGCTGCGGCGCCCCTGCCGAGACCGCGACAGGTGCAGGCGTAAAGATAATCCATCCGCCCCGCCCAAGTAAAGGCGCCCGCGTGGGCTGGCTGTTCTCTTGCGGGAAACGGCAGAAAGGTGGCGAGCCACCGAGGCCCAGACTAAGACCCTCTAAAGAACGCGGCCGCTGGACGGAGTATGTCCGTTGCATGGAAACCGGTGGCCGGCGTCGGTCCGAGCATCCCCCGAAGGTTCGCACGCCCCAGACCGACCGAGAGCAAAACGGAACGGGTCTGCCCGAAGGCAGCGGCACAAAAGGAGATACAGTCAAGAAACATATCCTTACCGCCCGCTCTCGTCATCAAACGAGAGGGGATTTTACAGGCTTATCACCACTGCGGCGACCACCAGCGCAGCCGCAAGGGCAAGGAAGAGCACCAGGCGGAGCAGGGCGGCTCTCCTGCCCACGCCGAACTCCCGGCGGGCGAACTCCTCGTAGTCGAACTCGTCATCTTCGGCATAGCCGGTTGGGATGCCGGCCGTCCACTTATCGGCGTCTTCGGACCAGCCGGTGGTCTCGTCCGAGCCACACTCCGGGCAGGCCCGTGCCCCCCGGCGCACCTCGGCGCCGCAGTGCGGGCAGACGAAGTAGTCGTCCCGGGCGTCCCTCCCAACCATGCTGAATTCGGCTCCTCTGGCTACCGAGAATTGGACGGCGGGTACTTCACCGAGCATCCGTACGGACGCGCCTGAGGCGGATCCTCGGGCCGGTCGGCCAGGATGTCTCCGAGGGCCTTCTGAACGAAGTTCGTGGGATCGTCGGAGCGCCCCCGCGGGTCGTCGTCGATGCCGCCCTCGTAGACGATGAGCCCATCGGTGTCGATCACGTACATGTGCGGCGTGGTCTTCGCCCCATAGGCGCGTCCCATCTTGCCCTCGCGGTCGATGAGGATGGGATACCGGATGCCCACCTTCTCGCGCCACTCCGCCGTGCGCTCGGAGGACATGTAATGGGTGCTGTTGACGCCGAGCCAGACGACACCCTTCGGTCCGTAGCGTCGGGCCAGGTCGCGCATGGTCGAACGGCTTTCGTGATGGCGCTGCACGAAGGGGCAGTCGGGGTTGATCCACTCGAGGACTACTACCTTTCCGGCGTAGTCCGAGAGCGAGACTTCCCGGCCGTCCTGGTTCTGCAGCGTGAAGCGCGCAGCCACGTGCGGGGCCTTCTCGTCCCATTCCTTGAACAGCTCCTCGTTCGCCGGCTCGGCCCTCGCGTCAACCCGCAACTCTTGCCGGAGGGATGCCTCGCCCGGGACGCAAAGCTCCTTGCACGCCAGCCAGGAAACCTTCGCACGGACGGGGATGCTCCGCCCGACCTCAAGGTCCTTCGGCGGCGTGACCTGCGCCATGAGCAGGACGCGGTCCGAATACCCGAATCCCTTGACATCGCCGGGCTGCTCGAATGTTTCCGGCCGCGGCCAGCGCAGCGGACCCACCTCAAAGCCCTTCGGCAGCGTGACTCGACGTCCGTCGCCAGTCCCGCATCGCCGGGATGTTTCCAGTAGATGTGCCAGCCCTCTGCCATCTGGAAAAGCACTCCGACGCGGAACGGCCGGCCCGGCTGGACCCGCGTTGTATCCGTCACCAGACGCGTCTCGACGCGCCCGGCCGCCGCCGCCGCGCCCAGGTTCAGCGCCAGAGCGGCCACCGCAAAAGACAGAATACCCGCTGTTCTCCGTGCGTGATGAAACATCGTCCTTGCCCCCTGTGCACATTGCATGCTTCGGTGGCTACCCCGGCCCCCGAAGCTCGATTAGTCCTATCGTCCCACTCTTAATTTCTAGCCTATCCGCTGGAGCCCTTCCGCGCAAGGCGCAGGTCGGACTACGGCTTGAGGCGCCGCTCGACCTCGTTGAGGGGGTGCGACAGGGCCTCGGCCTTGAGCTCCTTCAGCCGCGGCATACCTTGCTGCTGCTCCCGGGTCCACTCGCGGGCGAAGTCGCCGTTGCGTATCCCCTCCAGTATCCGCCGGGCGCGCTCCCGGATGCCCTCGCCCAGCACCAGATCCCCGCGGGAAAGCTGCCCGTACTGGCTGGTGTGCGAATGCAGGTCGAGCTGCTTGAAAAACCCTTCCTCCACCATGGCCTGCGCCACCTCCACCATCTCGCCGGACAGGTACATCTCGGTGGCCACGGTCTCCGGCGTGCAGCCCGCCTCCACCAGGGTCTCGTAGTAGACGGTGCACAGCTTCACGATGCCGGCCCAGAGGAACTGCTCCGCCAGCAGGTCCATGAGGGTCTCCTCCTTGAAGGAGGAGGCAAAGGCCCCGCCCTTCGTCCCCCCGATCGCCAGCGTGAAGGCCAGTGCCGTCTGCATCGCGGTTCCGGTGGCATCCTGGTCGACGGCCACCAGGCAGGGGTAGCCCGAGCCCTGCTCGAAGAGACTCCGCACGGCGGCCCCGATCATGCGGGGGGCCACCATGATGACGTCCACAAAATCGGGTGGCTGAACCAATTCGTAGTAGATGTTGTAGCCGCTGGCGAAATCCAGCGCGTCGCCCTCCCGCAGGCCGGGCCGCACGTGCTGCTCAAAGACCTCCGGCTGCACCTCGTCCGGAATGAGCATGGCCAGCACCTGGGCGCGCTCGGCCGCTTCGCGCACGGAGCAGGTGTCGAAGCCGTCCTCGCGGGCACGCCGGCGGTATTCGTCCGGCGGGCAGCCCACGATGACGTCCAGTCCGCTGTCGCGCAGGTTCAGCGCCTGGGCGCGTCCCTGGTTGCCGTAGCCGATGATGCCGATCAGTCTGCCGCCGAGGACCTCCAGGTCCGCATCCCCATCGTGATATATCTCGACCATGTACCGCTCCTCCTGTCGTTGGTCACCTCCAATCCCGCCACAGACCCTACGCGACCGCGCAACGCGGCGCAAGTAATCGCAGTTAGTTTGCGGGCACATGGTACCCACCTCGGAAGGGTAAGTGTACAATCAACTGGATGGGGCATAACGTGATCATGAAAGGAAGTTAAGAGCACTCTCCGGGCGAGCGCAGGGGCACCCTCCGGCCCTCCCGAGCCCGTTGCCAGTAGTTGACGCGCCGGGTCCAGCAGGCGTATAATCCCTGGATGCAAGGGCAGGCGAGCAAGGGTCGAGAGCAAGTTCGGCCGGGTCGGATCGGCCGGGCGAGAAAGGCTATGCGATGAACCGCGGGTTCTGTGAGAAATGCAACCGTCTGGTCACTGCGACACGGAAGCAGCGAGACGGGCGGGTGTTCCTGGTGAAGCACTGCCCCGACTGCGGGACCACGGAGACGCTGATATCCAACGACGCCGAGCGCTATAACACGAAACGGAGGCTGGACCGCGCTCCGGAGGAGCCGGCCGGGCGCGGGCTGAACTGCCTGACCTGCCAGCACAAGAACCAGCCCAGTTTCGTGTTCATGGACATCACGAACCGGTGCAACTCGAACTGCCCTATCTGCATAAACAACACCCCGAGCATGGGGTTTCTGTTCGAGCCGCCGATGGAGTATTTCGAGAAGGTGCTGGGGTATTTCGCGGAGCTGGACCCCAAGCCCGCGGTGCAGCTTTTCGGGGGAGAGCCAACGGTGCGCCAGGACGTGTTCGAGATCGTGGAGCTTTCCCAGTCGCACGGGCTGCCCACGCGGGTGGTCACGAACGGCCTGCGGCTGGCGAACGAGGGCTACTGCCGGCGGCTGGTGGAGACGGGGGCGACCATCCTGCTGGCGTTCGATTGCTGGAACCCGGAAACGTATCGGGTGCTGCGGGGCAACGAGAAGCATCTGGACCTGAAGCTGCGAGCGCTGGATAACCTCGGGCGGCTGGGCGCGCGGAAGGTGGCGCTGATGACGTGCGTGGCACGAGGCTTCAACGACGACGAGTTGCCACAGCTTCTGCGGGCCTGCCACGACCGCTGGGATTTCGTGCGGGGCATATACTTCCTGCCTCTGGCGCAGACGTGGTCGCTTGAGGAGTTCCCGGTAGCGCCGGACCGGATAACGAACGAAGACCTGGAGATCATGCTGAACGATTGCTTCCCCGGGGAGCGGATCGACTTCGTGCCGGCGGGCGTGTTCGGCTCATTGCGAGCGATGCTGCGGTGCCTGGGATCGAAGCCGCCGCCTTTCGCCGGCGCACACCCCAACTGCGAGAGTCTCTACCTGCTCGTCTCAAACGGCAAGGAATATGTGCCGCTGAACAGGTATCTGCGCGGCTCGCTGCCGGACTTCGTCGATTCGCTGATCGACGTGGACGCACGGCTGGAAAGGCTGGAGAAAAGTCTGGACGAGGGGCTATGGGGCCGGATGCTGGGCCGGCTGGGTCTGAGGCGGGGCTGGCTGCGCCTGAGGGCGATGCTGGCCCTGGCCGGGGCCGCGCGGAGGCACGTGCGGCTGGGCCACCTGCTGAAAGGCCGGGGGGTGGCGAAGCTGTGGCACCTGCTGGCGGCGCTGGCAGGCATGGCGGCGGGCAGAAGCTCTCGGAAGGTCCTGAAGCGCCATACGACGTGGCAGGGCCTTCTGCAGATCATCGTGCTGCCGTTCGAGGACGACGCCACGCTGGAGACCGAACGGCTGGAGCGATGCCCCAACGCGTTCGTGTATTACGATCCCGAGATGGACCGGGTGGGCCGGGTGCCCACCTGCGCCTGGGGGCAGCACAAGGTGCCGGTGATGCGGCGCATAGCGGAGTTCTACGCCGAACAAGAGCAACCCGCGCCGGCACGGGCTGCGGCAGGGTCCTGAAGCGGGGGGGCGAGGCTCAGGAGCCGCCGGGTTCGCGCGTGGGGGTGTGGCGCCGGCCGGCGACGAGGTTGACGACGGCCCCAAGCACCGCGCCACCAATGATCGCCCGCTCCGGGCGGCACAGAATGCGGCACGTGCCCCCGAGGACCGGGCTGTACAGGAAGTGGAGCACAATGCCCGCAACCGCGCCGAGAACTGCGCCCAGGATGATGCGCTTGGTCATCTGCTGTCACCTGCCAGGGGATTGACGGCCCCCCAAAGGGAAATGCCCTCTACTCGATTATGACGCACACGCCCACCGCGCGCCGTCGCGGGCCGCAGGCGGTGCGTCAGAAAGGCGAGTAGGCGCGCAGGTCGAAGGTGGGGGATTCGGGCACGTAGTCGAGATGAACTCCGTCCAGTGTGTAGGTTGCCCGGGGGCCGCAGGCGAGGATGTTGTGCAGCGCTTCGACAAAGTAATCGACTTCTTCCGCTGTGTTGTAGCAGGCCAGGCTCATGCGCACAAGACCCGGGACGGTGGCATGGTCGCCCGCGGCGAGTCTGCGGACGATGCGACGCATGTTCTGTTCGGAGATGCCCAGCAGTTCGCGCACGTAGGGCTGTGCGCAGAAGCAGCCGTTGCGGACGCCGATACCCCATTCATAGCCCAGCACGGCGGCGAGCTGGCCGTGGTTCAGTCGGCGAATCGTCATGCTGATCACGCCCAGCCGGTCAACCGCCAGCTGCGGGTCCTTGCGCCCGTAGAGCGTGACGTCGTCCAGGTCCAGCAACTGCCGCAGGGCGCGGCGGGTGAGGGAACGTTCGTGCTCCGCCAGCTCGTCCATGCCGATGGCATCGAGCGTGCGCACGGCGGTGGCCAGGGCGATGGCCCCCAGGACGTTGGGCGTGCCGGCCTCATCCCGCTCGGGCGGCTCGGCCCAGATGGTGTCGCGCAGGGTGACGGCGTGCACGGTGCCGCCTCCCACCGTCTCCGGCGGTCCGGCTTCGAACACGCTGCGCGGACCGACCAGAACCCCGCAGCCGAACGGGGCGTACATCTTGTGCGCGCTGAAGGCGGCGAAGTCGACCCGCTCCGGATCGTCGGGTGCCCCCATGCGGAAAGCGCGGTGGGGGACCAGTTGCGTGGCATCGACGGCGACCATGGCCCCGTGCTGGTGCGCCAGCCGCGCGATGCGCCGGATGGGCGGCATGTTGCCGGTGACGTTCGACCCGCCGGTAAACGTCACCAGGCACAGGTCACCTCGATTCCGGCGGATCTTCTGCTCCAGGTCCTCCAGGTCGAGCGTTCCGTCGGCGGGGTTGATGTCCGCGTAAACCACGCGGCAGGGCAGCTTGCGCCAGGGCAGCAGGTTGGAGTGGTGCTCCATCGTGGTGGTGAGCACGGCTTTGTCGTCTGCCAGGCACATGCGCATGGCCAGCTTGTTGAGCGCATGCGTGGCGTTCTGAACGAAAATGAGGGCGTGATGCGAGAGATCGGCACCGATGAAATCGGCGATCACCCGACGGCACCGCTCGTAGACGTGCGTGGAGAGCAGGGACTTGAACCCCGTTCCCCGGTGCACGCTGGAGTACCACTGGAAGAATCGCTCCAGGCACTCGACGACGGTGCTGAACGGCGGCGTCGTCGCGGCATTGTCCAGATTCACGTAGCGCCTGGTTTCGCCGCCGACCACGGGCACGGTGCGGTCCAGGCCCGGCACCAGCTCACGCACCTCGTCGATGCTCACGTCCGGCACCAGGGCCGCGCACTCCCCACAGATATCGTCCATCTCGGGATCGAACGATGTCATGGAGTACACACCTCCTGAGCGGTCCCGGGACTCAGTCACGCCTTTGCCACGGCTGCTCTTTCGTACTTCCGGGCGATTCTTCGCTGCAGATCGTCCTTGTACTCCCCCCAGATGCAGACCGGGATCGTTTTCACCTCGTCCGTGTCGGGGTCTTCGTAGACAAAGCCCGCCCAGCAACTGGACAGGCACGCCGACTCAACCGAGTGGTATTCCTCGAAAGGCAGAACGATCATCAGCATCACATCCTGCGCCCTGGTGTGCCTGCGGACCAGGTCTTTCAGCTTTTTGCCCACCAGCAGACCGCCCAGGATCTTCAGCGCGCAGAGCAGCCTGCTGCCCCCGGCGATGGTCTTGAAGTCCAGCGCCCGGACGGCCAGCGGCAGCAGCCTGCGCAACACGGTCAGGCGCCCCAGCCAGCGGCCCAGCCTCTTTTCGGGATTTAGCTTGCTCAGCCTCTGCTCCATCTGCTCGCACTTCGCCACGACGTCCTCGGCGATGTCATCGAGCGACCGGGTCAGGTAATGGCTCAGCGGTCTGTACTGTTCCCCGTCGGACACCAGCACGGCGGCCGACTCGCAGTTGGGATGCGCCCCGCCGAATTTCAGCCGCAGCACGCCGAAGAAACGGGCCGGCAGACGCAGGTGCTCCGAGAGCCCGGCGGGAAGGAACTCGAGCCTCTCCTCCGGGAAAGCGTCGTCGAGAATCTGCTCCACGTCCTCGGTGGTGGTGGCCACGTCGGTCTCAAACTCGCCCTCCTCCCACGTCTCCGTCAGCGGAATACAGTGCAGGCACTTGATGTGGGAGCGTCTCTCGTGGCACAGGTCAATGAGGTCGCGCATGTGCCGGTCGTTGATATGGCGCGCCACGCAGCACATGATCGTGTTCTTATGCCGGCTGTACTTGCCGAGGTTTTCCAGGGCCTGCCGCTTGCGCCGGTAGGCCGAGGGGTTCTTGCGGAGCCGCTCGTAGATCTCGGGGTCGTCTCCATCGAAGGCCAGCAGCACGTGCACCTTCTGCTCGCACAGCCGCCGACAGTACTCCTCGTCGGCCAGTTTCAGCCCGTTGGTCACCACGCGGGCGTCCAGCCCGTTGCGCCGGGCAATCTCGATGATTTCGAACATGTCGTCGCGGACGGTCGGCTCCCCGCCGAAAAGCTGCACCAGGGGCTTCGGGTCCCACTTCCCGAGTTCCTCCAGTATGTGCTGGAAGTACTCGATCGGAGGATTGAACTCGAACCCCATCGCCGGGATGTTGGCGATGCAGATGGGGCAGTTCATGTTGCAGCGGTTCGTCACGTCCATGAACACCATGCGCGGGCGCTCATGCATGCCGCATTGGTCGCACTGGAGGGAGCACGGGTGGGGGATTTCGCCGTCGTAGTGGCAGATTTCCCGCTTGCGCTGCCATCGGGCGGCGTCCGTGCTTATCAGGGCTTCCGTCTCGCCGCAGTCGGGGCAGTGTTTGCGCAGATAGACGCAGCCGTCGCGGATGACATGTTCGGCCGGCACCCGATTCCGACATTCCTGACACAATCCGTAGTTTCTGTCCATAGTTCCTGCTCCACGGTGCTTTGTGTTGGGCGCCTGGTTGTCACAGTCCTGTTCGCGTTCGCCATGCCTCCCAACGGTCAGCGGTCGTCGTCGTGCATAATGTCCAACGTAGTCCACCCCAGCAGGAAATCGGCCAATTCGCCGAACTTGCAGTTCAGTGTGAGGCCTACCCAGCCAAGATGCAAGAGTTTCGGGCAATTGACCGTCTGCCCGCTTGGCGGGCCGGGCCCCTCGGTCAACCCCAAAAAGCCCACTTTCCAGGGCGCCGGCGATTCCGGATCATCGAAATCGACATCTCGGTAGCCCAACTGCTCCTGCCCGTAGAAAAGCGCACCCGCTGCGTTCTGACGAGCGGCGGCCTTGCCCCAACTGCTGTCGCTCAACCCGTACAGGGTGCTGTCCATATCCGAATACCCCAGGGACAGCACGTTCAAAAAACCTACGTAAAGTGAGAATTGCGGGTCCCGGGAAACCGTGACGCCGGCATCCAGAAAATCCACTGCGTCTTGACCTCGCTTCTGCAGGTAGCCGCACCCGCTGGAGCTAACACCCAATACCACAATAACTGCGAAAACCACCGCTTTGCGCACGCACCCGTACACAACCCCTCCTCTCAAGAGCCAGCCCCGACTGACCGGGCCGGCTCCATCTGAATTCCCGGTCCCGGTTGATCTTTTACCGCCGCACAAGCGCCGCACTCCCGGCAACCTCGTCCTTGGGAGTCCAGAACCACCGACCGACATTTACCCCGTCATCGCCGCTCAAATCGAACGTGGTCCAGCCCAGCACAAAATCCACCATCTCCATGTACCGGGCGTTCCAGACAAGGCCCAGGTAACCTATGTGCGGGAAGAAATGGACGCACGCCGGGCTGTAAGCCGGATCATGCTTATATGGTGGCAGAAGATAGCCGAGAATTCCAGCGTAATTCCGGTTCAGCGTCTCCGGATCCTCCTTGTCGAAATCTCCCCAACCGATCTCCTGGTAGGCGTATCCGAAGCCCACGCATTTGTTGTAATGGCGCATCACCAGCGGGTGACCGCCCCCATAGCCGACGAAGTAACCGTCAATGTTGCTGTAGCCAAAGGGGAAAACATCGAGGCTGTTCCAGTAGAGCCCGATCGTCGGCTGCTTGCTTACCGTAATCCCGACGTCCACCACCTCCAGAGCATCCTCCGCCCGGTATTGCAGATACGAGCAGCCGGAGCTCGCGCACAGAACGACCACCAGCAGAAGCGCCTTCATCCAGAGGCTCGGTCCCTTATCCATCGCCGCAGACCCCCTCAGAAAACAGAGCAAATCGTCCCTCGTCCGTACCGAAATGAATCAGCCCGAGTGAATCAGAAGCAAATCGATCAGAGTTGTTAACTTTAGCACAACCGGCTCCGTGGAGTCAAGAAATGGAGAACTGCCGCAGGCTCATTGACAACTCTTACGCACCGTATGGCGGGCGGCGTGTTCCGCTTCTCCGAGACCGGCTGGCTCACCCGCCACCGGCTGAGCTTCCTCAGGCCAGGCCGCCTCTCGCAGGTCCGCATCTGAGCGATACGGGACAAGTCTTTTCCGGTTTCCGAAACCCCGGGCGCTGAAGGCACGCTGGCTCAACTACCCGGACTGAGGGCAAGACCGGGCTGCCCAGATCGTGGGGTGGAGCTCCGGTCCGGCGAGACGCCGGACCTACCCCAACGGGTAGGCGCGGCGTCCCCGCCGCACCGGTTGTTTGGCAGTCGGAACGCATTTACCCCAATCTGTCTACCCTGCGCGGGACCTTTCGGCCAGCAGGACGACGTCCTTGAGCCCCTGCGCCACCTTCGCGCCCATCCAGCGATCCAGGAACCTGGGGTTGGCGGCGATCTGGGCGATGGCCGCCAGGGCGTTGAGGTAGAAGTTCCGCTCGTCCAACGTGCCCACCAGCACGAAGACGGCCTTCACTTCCGGATACTCTTCGGAGAAGTGGACGCCTTCGCGGACCCGGGCCATCAATATGTCAAACTTCTCCCTGCCCTCCACGACCACGTGCGGCACGGCCAGCCACGCGTTCAGAGCCGTGCTGCTCTGGGCCTCCCGGCTCTTCAGGGCTCGGGCCAGCTTGTCGGGAGCCATGCCGACCCTCTCCCCAAGCTCGGCGGCGGCGTGGTCGAAGAACTCCTCCACCTTCATAGCGCCCTGGATGTCCAGGACGGGACAGTCCTCGATGATGTTGTCGAACCGATCGTGGACGATCTCATCGCGCTCCCGGATGATCTGCTTCAACTCCTCCTCCAGCGTGCCGGTGACCAGCTCGCGGGCCGTGATCCGCTCCACCAGGTGAAGGAGGGCCGACTCCTGCTTGACCCGCTTGCGGCCGTAGAACCAGAAGCTCAGAAAGCCTGCCAGTATGAGCCCTGCACTGATGAAGTAGGCCTGGATTCCCATCTCCGACAGCACAAACCCAAGTCCCACGATGCCGGCGATTTGCACCCACGGATAGAGGGGCGACCGGAAGGCCGGGCGGTAATTCTGCAGGCCGCTTTCCCGCAGCACGATGACCGACAGGCAGGACATGATGTAGGTGAGGATCAGCACCGTCGAGGCGGCCTTCACCAGCACATCCAGCCTCAGCAGCAGGCTCAGCACGATGATGGCCCCCGTGAGCGCAACGGCCACGTGGGGGGTCCGGAACCGCCGGTTCACCCGGGAAAGGGGCGAGGGCAGCAGGCGGTCACGGCTGAGGGCCAGCAGGTAGCGAGAGGCGCTCATGATGCCGGCGTTGGCGGTCGAGACGAAGGCCAGGATTGCCCCTATGCTCATTATCACGTAGCCAAACTGGCCCATGATGGCCCTGCCGCCCTCCGAGATGGGCTTCAGAGAGTCGTCCAGCGCCTGGGTCTCCACCACCCCGCTGGTCACCATGACGGTAAGGGTGTAGAAGATCGTGACCACCACCAGGGAGAGCACCAGCCCCAGGGGAATTACCCGGCCCGGTTGCTGCACTTCCTCGGCCACGCTGGCGACCTTGATCAGCCCTCCGTAGGCGATAAACACGAACCCCGTGGTGGTGAAAACGGGCACCAGCCCATGCGGCGCGAACGGTATCAGCAAATCCGAACGCAAGTTCAGCATACCCACCCCCACGTAGAGGGTCAGCAGGCCGAACAGAACCGCCACCAGTGTTACCTGAGTGTGTGCCGCCTCCCGCACGCCGACCAGGTTCAACCCCAGGAATACCAGGCAGATGATGGCTCCCCACAGAACCCCGTGGATATCCACCAGCAGCGAGGCAAACGCCGCCATGCCCACGATGGCGAAGGCGCTCTTGAGCGAGAGGGAGAACCAGCTCAGTATCCCCGCCACGGTGCCCACGGCCGGCCCGAAGCCCCGCATGATGAAAAAGTAATCCCCGCCCGCCTTGGGCATGGCGGTGGTTAGCTCGGCGATGCTCAGCGCGCCCGTCGTGGCCAGCATGCCCGCCATCAAGTAGGACCAGATAACGCCCGGACCGGCCATCTTGTGGGCCAGGCCGGGAAGAACAAACAGGCCGGAACTGATCATGGCCCCCGACGCGATGCAGAACACGTGGTGCAGCCCCAGCCCTTTGCGCAGGGATCCGGAATCCGAATCTGAGGTCTTTTCCGCCATGCCAGGGGCTCCTCGGCGGGCAAGCACGTTCGCTCCTGCACTCCTGCCCCTGAGTATAACACATAGCGGCGCCGATGCACCGGGCGGGAGCCGGCCAGGGGAACGGTTTTCCGCGTCAACGCACCGGACTGCAAGCCCGTGCGAAGGTTGACAGCCGCGGTCGGCATGGCGTATAGTGCAATCAGAGTATATCCTCCTTCACGACCCTTTAGAGGGGCGCGCAGCATGGACGTCGTGGCCCTCTTGTCCGAGGAAATTGTAAAGATCCCCCTGGAGGCGCTGGATAAGGAAGAGGCCATCGCCGAACTGGTGGAGCTGCTCGTGCGCGCCGGGACAGTGCACGACCGCGAGGGCCTCATCGACGCCCTCTACGAGCGAGAGCAGAAGGGCACCACCGGCATTGGCGCAGGGGTGGCCATTCCCCACGCCAAACATCCCGACATCAGCGGCGTGGAGCTGACAGTGGGAGTCAGCCGGGACGGCATTGACTTCGACGCCGCCGACGGCGAACTGGTGTACCTGGTCTTCCTGGTGGTGGCGGAGCCGCATAACCCCGGACCGAACGTGGAACTGCTGGCGGACATCGGTCACCTGATGCAACTGCCCGGTGTGTACGACCGCATGGTGGCCGCCAGCAACGCCGAGGAACTCATCGAAGCCATCCGCAAGGTCCAGGTGGAGCTGTGAGCGACGTCATCCACAGGGTGCTCGAGGTCGAGAGAAAGGCTCGACGCCTGATCGAAGAAGCCGAGCAGGAAACCGAAAAGACCATCGAGCAAGCCCGGCAGCAGGCCCGCCAGATCATCCAGGACGGCCGCCGGGAGGCCCGGGAGGAAGCCGAACAGTTCGTCCAACAGAAGGTCGCCCAACTGGAGCAGGAAAGGCGGGAGCGCCTGGAGAGGGAGCGGGAGAATCTGCCCTCCGTGGACGACATAGATGAGGGCCGGGTGGACGAGGCCGTGCAGTTCATCGTCCGCACGGTCGCGCCCGGATCGTCCGACTAGTGGCTTCCTGCGACGACTCTCCTTCTCGACTGACCCATGGCAAGCAACCTCCTGGCCGAACTACGACAGAGGGGCCTCGCCGAGGTCCCTTTCGAGTTTCTGAACGCCCTCCTCCGGGGCCGCAGGAGCCGCCTGTACGAGGGCGACCGGCTCCGCCAACTGGCCGGAGCCGGCGACCTGGACGAGCTGGCGTACGAACTGTTCCCCCGCGAGGAGGTGCGCACCGCCCTGGACCTGGAACGGCTGCTGGCCGGCGCGTGCGCCGCGGAGTTCGGCTCCCTGATTCGATACATGTCGGGAACGGTCGGACGGTTCTACCTGGCGCTCCTGTCCTGGTTCCAGGTGGAGGGCCTGAAAGTGCTCCTGCGCCTCGTGGGACGTGACGGTGCGGCGAGCGAGGCCGAGCGAATGCTGCCGGAGCTGCCCGAGCAGATCGCGTTGCCCGTCGAATCGCTGCTGGGCAGCGAGACAGTGGAGGAGTTCATGGCACGCATCCCCTTGCCGGAAGTCTCGGCGGCCGGCCGGGCCGCGCTGCCCGTCTACCGGCGCACCGGGAAAAGGGCCTACCTGGAGATGGCGTTCGACCGCGGCCGGTGGTCGGCGGTCAAGGCCGCCCTGGAGAGTCTGCCCGGTACGGCGCGACGGGGCTGCGCGCCGCCGGTGAGGATGGAGCTGGACGCCGTCCGTCTGCTGACAGTGCTCCGGGGCGCCCTCACGTACGGCATTGCGTGGGACGACCTGGCGCCCGTGCTGCCGGAGGATCGCGGGGAGTTCAGCAGGGACACTTTGCGCACGATACACGCCGACCCCGACGGCCAGCGGGTGATGGAGGCTTTCCCCTTTCTGGGGGACCGGTTGGATTCGCCCGAGGATGCCGGATTGCCCGGCGCGGTCGAGGACGCGCTGTGGGCGGAGACGGTCCGGCTGGCCGAGCGCCAGTACCGCCGCGAGCTGGCCGGGCCGGCGATACTGGTCAGCTATTATTACCTGAAGAGGCACGAGTTGCGGCGGCTCGTGGCCCTGGCGCAGTTGGTCGGCCGCGGCGTCTCTCGCCGCGAGGTGGAAGACCGGCTGGGCCTCAGACGGAGTCAGCGATGAGCGTGTTGAGCACAGCGCCCATGCACAAGGTGCGCATCTTCGTCCTGGCGCGCGACGAGCAGCGGGGCATCCGGGGGCTGGGTGACCTGGGGGTGATGCATCTGCGCAGCAGCGTCGAGGAGAGCGGGGGGGAGCTGCAGCCTGAACAGGTGGAGGAGGAGCTGGATCGCGCCAGAGGCCTGCTGCGGCGGGTCGAGGAACTGTTCCGTCGCTTCGGGCTCGAGGTCCCGGAGGCTCTGCCCGCCACGGACCTGCCCGGATTCGACGCCGTGGAGGAGCTGGTATCCCTGTTGGAGGAGCGCTCCTCCGACCAGCGGGCCGAACTGGAGGAGCTGGAGGAAGGTCTGGAGGAGACCGGGGACCTGATCGAGAGGCTTGAGCCGTTTCGGGAGATGCGATCGTCCCTGACGCGCCTGAGAGACTCCGAGCTGCTGGCCCTTCAGTGCGGACGCATCCAGCCGGAGCAGTTGGATCATCTGCGGGAGGAGCTGCCCCCGGGGGCCCTCCTGGTGCGGTTGGGAGCGGAGGATCCAGAGCGCTGGGCGGGAGACATCCTGGTCATCTCCGGTCGCCGGCGGCGCTTCGCCGTCGAAACCGCGCTCGAAGAGAGCGGATTCACGGAGAAAGAACTCCCCGTGTGGGGCGAGCAGACCCCTGCCGACGTCTACCGGGAGGCCGGGCGGAAGCAACAGAGAATGGCCCGTGGGGTGGAGAGGCTGCGCCGGGCGCTGGAAGCCTTCGGGCGGGCGCACAGGGAGGATTTGAGGCGTGCCTGGGGCGCCGTCCGTCTGCAACTGCGGTTCCTGGAGGCGCGGCAGAACTTCGGCGCCACCTGGGCCACCACGGTCATCTCCGGTTGGGTCCCCGCCGAGCGCACCGGCGAGCTGCGCCGGAAGCTGGAGGAAGTCACCGACGGCCGGGCCCTGCTGGAAGTCTCGGAACCGACAGAGGAGGAAATCGAGGCCGGCAAGGTGCCCAGCCGCTCCGAGCACAGCCCCCTGCTGAGCCCCTTCCAGCGGCTCGTGCAGGGATACGGTGTGCCCGACTACCGGGAGATCGAGCCGACCCTCATGTTCGCCCTGAGTTTCCTGCTGATGTTCGGGCTCATCTTCGGCGATCTGGGCCACGGCCTCTGCCTGATCGGGGTGGGTCTGCTGGTGAAACGCTGGTCGGAGCGCAAGGCCGTCCGGGACATCGGCCACGTGATGGCCTTCAGCGGCATCGCCAGCGCGGCTTCCGGCACGTTTTTGCAGGGCTCTTTCTTCGGCAAACCGCTCCGGGAGCTGGGCTTTCCGCTCACGCTGGGCTTCGAGCCGATGCGGTTCGAGGGCGGCGACGCGGGGGGGCACGTGGTGCGCTACCTGATCCTGGCCGTGGTGGTGGGCATCGTGCTGATCAGCCTGGGAGCGGTCCTCAACATAGTGAACCGGCTGCGCCGGGGCGACCTGGAGGAAGGCCTGCTGGGCCGGTTCGGCCTGGTGGGCATCATGCTCTACTGGGGGGCGCTGGGCTGGGTGGTGAAGCTGGTGGTGGCGGGGGTCGGACCCGCCGACCTGTGGCTGGTGGGCGCTCTGATCGTGCTGCCTCTTTTGGTGCTCATCTTCCACGAGCCCCTGTACGGCCTGTTCGTCCACCGCGACAGGCTGTGGAAGGAGGGCCCCCTGATGGGCTTCTTCCAGGGGGTGATCGAGGCGATGGAGACGGTGATGACCTACCTGGCGAATACCTTCTCCTTCCTCCGTGTGGCGGCCTTCGCGTTGAGCCACGCGGCGCTCTGCTTTACAATATTCGTTCTGGAGCGCCTGGTGAACCAGTTGCCCGGCGGACCCCTCTGGTCGGTCGTCGTGTTCGCCCTCGGCACGGCGATGGTCATCGCCCTGGAGGGCCTCATCGTCGCCATTCAGATACTGCGTCTGGAATACTACGAGTTCTTCAGCAAGTTTTTCCACGGCGAGGGGACCCGGTACGAGCCCTTCCGCCTGGACCTGGATCACCGTTCGGAAGGCTGATAAGCGTCTCAAAGCGGAGAAGATGCGTGAAAGCGAGAACGAAGAAGTACATCGGGCAGGTGCTGATGGTGACTTTGATACTGGCGGCCTTTTGCATTACCACCGGTGTGGGCGTGGCGACCGCCCTGGGCCAGGAGACTGAGCCGGCCGTAGAAGAACAGACCGGGCAGGTGACCTCGCAGGAGCGCTGGGACCTGTCGGTGGCCATCGCGGTGGCGATCGGCCTGCCCTGCCTGGCCGCGGGCTACGCCGTGGGCAAGGTGGGCGCCGCGGCGCTGGGAGCGGCCAGCGAGAAGCCCGAACTGCTCACGCGCAGCCTGCTGTTCGTTGCCCTGGCGGAAGGCATAGCCATCTACGGACTGCTGGTCGCGGTGCTGCTCTACATCAAGATATAGCTGTCCTGGCGCGGAGCTGACCCATGGCCTTTTACGTGGTGGCGGACGAGGACACGGTGACGGGGTTCCGCCACGCGGGCGTCGAAGGCACCGTGGTGGAGACCCCCGAAGAGGCCGGCCGCGAGCTGGACCGCCTGCGGGAAGAGGGCGCCCAGACCGTGGTGATCACCACGGAGCAAATCGCCAACTCCATCCGGGAGAAAGTCAACGCCATCCGCTTCGGCGGGGCGTTCCCCCTTATCGTGGAGATACCCGGACCCGAGGGGCCCAGCCCCGACAGCCCGTCTTTGATGAAGATGATCCGGGAGGCCGTGGGCATCAGGTTCTGAAGAAAACTCGGGAGCGACTGTGAGCGAAGAAGAGGCCCTGGAAGAGGAAATCATGGCTGACGCCCGGCGACGGGCAGAGCGCATCCGGCGCCGTGCCGAGCGCGAGGCCGACGATATCCGCCAGCAGGCAAGAGAGCAGGCTGAACAGCAGCGGGAACGTATACAGCGCCAGGCCCGTCAGCGCGCCGAAGAGCAGCAGCAGCGTCTCCGCGCCCGAATCCAGCAGGACCTGGCCGCCCTCCGCCGCAATGCCCGTCACCAGATTCTGGAGGACCTCCGGGAGCGGGCCCGGGAAAAACTGGCGCAACTGCCCCGGCAGGACGGCTACGAGGAGGTGCTGACCCGTCTGGCGCTGAGCGCCCTGGAACGGATGGACGGCGACGCGTTCGAACTGGCCCCCAGGGAGCAAGACCGCAGCGGGATCGGAGCGAAGCTGACCGAGCGCATCGCGGCGGTCGCCCGGGATGAACTCGACAGGGAAGTGGAAATCCGCATCTCTGACGAGCCGCTGTCCGCCACCGGAGGACTTGCGTTGCGCGGAGCCGACGGCAGGCAGGTCGCCGACCAGACCTTCGAGGCCCGGCTGGACAGACTATGGGGGCAGATGCGCGGAGAACTGATGGAGATGCTGCCCGACCTGCGTGAGATAAGCCAATGAGCGGGAACGAGCAAGGGACCGGAGCCGTCCTGAGTGTCAGCGGGCCCATCGTCCGGGCCGAGGGCATGGCGCACGTGGGGGCGTTCGAAGTCGTGCAGGTGGGTCCGGAGGGCCTGATCGGAGAGGTCCTCAAGGTGGACGAGGATGTCGCCACCATGCAGGTCTATGAGTACACCGGCGGCCTGCGCCCGGGCGCGGAGGTGGTGGCCACGGGCCGGCCGCTCTCCGTTGTGCTGGGCCCCGGCCTGCTGGGGAGCATCTGCGACGGTTTGCAGAGACCCCTTCGGGTGCTCTCCGACCGCGACGGACCCTTCCTCCACGTGGGGGCGAGCGCGGAAGAGCTCGACGGGGAAAAGCAGTGGCAGTTCGAGCCGTGCGTGGAAGAAGGGGATGAGCTCGATCCGGGTCAGGTGTTCGGGGTCGTGCAGGAGACCCAAGCCATGAAGCATCGGCTGATGGTGCCGCCGGGCCTGAGCGGCACCGCGCGCCGGGTCCGGTCGGCGGGCGAATATGCCCTGGCGGAGACGCTCTGTGAGCTGGAGTCGGACGGGCAGAGCCACAGCCTGGGCATGACGACCCGGTGGCCCGTGCGGCGGGCCCGGCCCTTCAGGCGGCGGCTTTCCAGCAGCCAGGTCCTGGTGACCGGACAGCGGGTGATCGACACGCTTTTCCCCATCGCCCGCGGCGGCGCAGGGGCGATCCCCGGCGATTTCGGCACCGGAAAGACGGTGCTGCAGCAGCAACTGGCGAAGTGGAGCGACGCGGACATCGTCATCTACGTGGGCTGCGGGGAGCGGGGCAACGAGATGACCGACGTCCTGCGCAGCCTTCCGGAGCTGGAGGACCCCCGCACCGGCCGATCCCTGATGGAGCGGACCGTGCTGGTGGCCAACACCTCGAACATGCCGGTGGCCGCCCGGGAGGTGTCCATCTACACCGGAATCACCCTGGCGGAGTATTACCGGGACATGGGCTACGACGTGGCCCTGATGGCCGATTCCACCAGCCGGTGGGCGGAGGCCCTGCGGGAGGCCAGCAGCCGGCTGGAGGAGATGCCCGCCGAGGAAGGCTATCCGGCCTATCTGGCGGCCCGGCTGGCGGAGTTTTACGAGCGGGCGGGCCAGGTGGAGACCCTGGGCGGCCGGCAGGGCAGCGTCACCGTGGTCGGCGCGGTCAGCCCGCCGGGCGGGGACTTCAGCGAGCCGGTCACCCAGCACACCACGCGGTTCATCCGGTGCTTCTGGGCCCTGGACAGGGACCTGGCCTACTCCCGACACTATCCCGCCGTGGGCTGGCTCGACAGCTACAGCGAGTACCTGGACGAACTCACCGAGTGGTGGCGGGACCGCGAGCCCGATTGGTACGACGATCGGGAGGAGATCATCAACCTCCTCTCTGAGGAGGACGAGCTGCAGCAGATCGTCAAGCTGGTCGGCGCGGACGTGCTGCCCGACGCGCAGCGGCTGGTGCTGCTGACGGCCGACCTGTTCAAGACCGGTTTCCTGCAGCAGGACGCCACGGATCCGGTGGACACCTACTGCGAACCCGAAAAACAGGTAAAGCTCCTGCGGGCCTTCGTCACCTTTCACCGGCGGGCAAGCCGCATCATCGATGCCGGCGCGCCCATCGCCCAGGTGCGGGAGATGGACGTGCTCCGCGACCTGAGACGGGCCAAACTCCTCACCGAGGAGGAGGAACTTCAGAGCGTCCTCCACCGCCTGGACGACCAACTGGGGCAACTGGAGCAGCAGTACACATGATACGCGACAATCCCGTGCAGTACGTGGGCGTGGCCCGGCTGGACGAGCCCTTGCTGTACATATCGGGCGTGCGCGGGGTGGGCTACGATGAGACGGTTCAGGTCCAGGCCCCCGACGGCTCCTCCCGGCGCGGAACGGTGCTGGAGGTGGATCGCGACCATGCCGTCGTGCAGGTGCTGGGCGGCACAACCGGCCTGAGCAGCGCCGAAACGCGCGTCCGCTTCGAGGGACGCCCCTTCGAGCTCCGGGTCAGCGAGGACATGCTGGGGCGCGTTTTCGATGGCCTGGGTCGCCCCGTGGACGGTGGCCCCCCGCCCCTGGGCGGAGAATCACGAAACGTCAACGGCCTGCCCATCAACCCCGCCGCCCGCAGCTACCCAACGGATTTCATCCAGACCGGCGTCAGCATCATCGACGGTTCCAACAGCCTGGTCCGGGGCCAGAAACTGCCTATCTTCAGCGGCAGCGGCATGCAGCACCAGCAACTGGCGGCCCAGGTCGTGCGTCAGGCCGCCCTTCCCGGGGAAGAAACGTCCTTCGCCGTGGTGCTGGCCGGCATGGGCATCAAGAACGACCAGGCCAACTACTTCCGCCAGAGCTTCGAGGCCGCCGGCGTGCTCAGCAAGGTGGCCCTCTTTCTCAGCCCCGCCGACTCCCCCAGCGTGGAGCGCGTCCTCACGCCGGCCGTCGCACTGACTCTGGCCGAATACCTGGCCTTCGAGAAAGACATGCACGTGCTGGTGCTGCTGACCGACATGACCAACTACTGCGACGCCCTCCGGGAGATCAGCAGCGCCCGCGACGAGATTCCCGCCCGCAAGGGCTACCCCGGGCACCTCTACAGCGACCTGGCCGCCCTCTACGAGCGCGCCGGGCGCATCAAGGGCTCCGAGGGATCGATCACCCAGATGCCCATCCTGACGATGCCCGCCGACGACATCAGCCATCCCGTGCCCGACCTGACGGGCTACATCACCGAGGGGCAGATAGTCAGCGACCGGGGGCTCTTCCAGAAGGGTATCTACCCCCCCGTGGACGCCCTGTCCAGCCTGAGCCGCCTGATGAAAGATGGCGTGGGCGAGGGCTTCACACGGGAGGACCATATGGCGGTCTCCAACCAGCTCTACGCCGCCTACAGCCAGGTGGAGGAGGTGCGCGGGCTCGCCTCCGTGATCGGCGAGGAGGAACTGTCGCCCGGCGATCGGCAGATGCTGGAGTTCGGAGATGCGTTCGAGCGACAGTACCTCGACCAGGGCGAAGACGAAAACCGCTCCGTCGAGCAGACCCTCGATCTGGCCTGGCAGGTCCTCAGCATCCTGCCGCGCAGCGAACTGGCCCGCGTCAGCGACGAGCTGATTGACACCTACTACGGCCGGCGCGAGACGGAAGAAGAGGAAGGGACTGACTGAGATGCCACGGCTGGACGTCGCCCCCACACGACGCAACTACCTGGATATCCAGGGGACCCTGGAGCGCGTGGAACAGGGCCACGACCTGCTGGAGAAGAAGCGGCAGATCCTGGTCACCGAGCTCATGTCGCAGATGGAGGCCGCCCGGCGCATCAAGCAGGAGGTCCAGGAGGCCATGAAGGCCGCCTACGAGGCCCTGCGCAGGGCCGCCCTCCAGCAGGGCATGAGCGGGCTGGTGCGGGAGGCCTGCGGGGTGGAGATGGAGCACTCCATCAGCATTCGCTCCTATTCCGTGATGGGCGTGCCGGTGCCGGCCATCCAGTGCGAGCCGGCGGAACTGAGCGTGCAGTTCGCCCTGACGGGCGGCGGCAGCTACGGGGACGAGGTGATGGAGCGGTTCCTGGAGGCGCTGCCCCTGGTGGCGGAACTGGCCGAGGTCGAAAACGCCGTTTTCCGCCTGGCCCGTGAGGTGCGCCGGACGCAGCGCCGCGTCAACGCCCTTGAAAAGACCTACATACCGCTTTATAAAGAGTCCTTGAAGTACATCGAAGACGCCCTTGCGGAGCGCCAGCGAGAAGAGTTCATCGTCCTGCGCAAGGTAAAACACAAGCGTCAGGCCCGCCGCCGGCAGACACATTCCTCCGGGGGACGCTGAACCGATGGCGAACCATACCTACTCCCGCATCCTGCTGTTCGCCGAGGGCAGCGAGACCGGCATGAAGGCCGCACGGGATGCCATCGCCCTGGCCCGCGACGAAGAGGCCGCCCTCATCATCGCCGCTGTCGTGGACACCGCCACCCTCAAACAACTGCTGAGTTACCACATCTTCGTGGAGGAGGAGATGGAAGAATATGACCAGGAGCTGGAGGAATCCTGCCGCCGGCAGATCAACTACATCGCCCAGCTTGCCGACGACGCGGGCGTCAAGAACCGCACCGCGCTGCTCAGGGGTGCCTGCCACAGCGTGCTGCTGCGCGAGCAGAAGGAAAGGGACGCCGACCTGCTGGTCATGGGCGCCTTCCGGGCCTCCACCCGAAAGCGCGACCTGATGGCGAACGAGAAACAGCTCATCATCGACGAGATCCCCTGCCCCGTTCTTCTGGTCCGCTGACCCGGCCCGGCGCCCCGGGAATCGAATTGTCATTTTCGACCGTTTTTACTCACACGGAGACCGAGCCATGAACGAAGGACTTGAACTGCTGATGACCCGTCGCAGCATCCGCAGCTACACGGACGAGCCGGTCAGCAACGAAGACCTGGAGAAGATTCTCCGCGCCGCCATGGCCGCGCCGTCCGCCGGCAACCAGCAGCCCTGGCACTTCGTGGTCGTGCAGGACCGCGAGACGATGGAGAAGATCATGTCCGTGCACCCCTACTCCAGCATGCTCTCCGAAGCTCCGGTGTGCATCGCCGTCGTCGCGGACACGTCGCTGGAGAAACACCGGGGCTACTGGCCGCAGGACTGCGCCGCCGCCACGCAGAACATCCTGCTGGCTGCCCGCGCCCTGGGCCTGGGCACCTGCTGGCTGGGGGTGCACCCCCGCAAGGAGCGGGTGGACGGCCTGGCGCGCATCCTCGGGCTACCCGAGGACGCCATCTGCCTCTCTCTGGTCGCCCTGGGTCATGCGGCGGAACAAAAGGGCCCCGCCGACCGCTACAACCCCGACCGCATCCACCACGAACGCTGGTAGGGAGTGGGGTGCGGGCAGCTTGCATGAGTTGACAGAAAGTGCCCACACGGCTATCATGGCCCGCGTGGTCAGTGCTGGCTACATCGGATAGATGACGAGCAGTTAATGCCTTACCGCCGCTGCCAGATTCGAGGTAGAGAAGTTGCGTTGCCGATCACCAATGGAGCACTATACCGCGACGCATTCCATGGCACAACCATCTCCCGAGCGGAGGCCGTGGAGCGAAATAGCTTGTCCGAGAGCCCGGAAGGGTGGTATGGGCCGGGCGTCTATTTCTGGTTAGGCGTTCTCAGGGCTGCCATCTGGTTTGCGCGAACGGTGCGCGGCTGGCAGACTAACTGGGCGGTAATGCAGGCGATAGTGGACAGCGGGCAGACGCTGAACATAGATCAGTTGTGGGACAACGACGACATCCAGCGGGCGGTTGAAGACGTCAACTGGGGAAATGTTCGAGAGAAGGGCTGGAGCAGCGCGGACATCCGAAGCGGGGTCGCAGCCCTTTGCGTGAAAGCTTGCGAGGAAGCCGGTATAAAGGTGGACTCGATCTTCTATTTCGAGCCGATCAGAGATTTGGAGCGCCCCGTGCGAGCTTTGTGTCTTCGCTCACGGGAGAACATTCGCAGAATCTGGACTTTGCGCCGCGAGGATGTCCCCTGGCGCCTTGGGGAGATTGAATGATGGCTTCAGAAGAATCTCCAATGTACGATCTGTTCAGGGACCTCTGTACTGAGTTCCCCTACGAGGAAGTGCAGCAGTGGCAGCGCAGAGAGTGGCCGGGGCTCGACCGCGTGCTGAGGGCCATGTCTGGCGAGACTGTCCGTTGGCCAGAAAAAGCCCCGCCGGCTCCGGAAGATGGTGACTGGCAGGATATCTTGCAGGGGGAGTGCGTGACACGCTCATTTGCAGTGGAGCCCGACGAAGTTGAGGCGGCCATCCAGGCGCCGACCTGTGCCCTGGCAGCCTGAAGGTGGGACGGATGGAGAACCCTCAAAGCGCGATTGTTCCCTGCAGATTTGCAGTTTGTCAATGTGAGTGCCGCTCACTTTTCCGCGTCCGTTCTCCCGCCTCTGCGTTCGGAGCGGCGGGCGGGCCTGGCAACGCCGGAAGAGTGGGAGTTTGAACTCGGTTACCATCCTGCCGGAGAGCGGAAGTATCTGGTGAAGCTGAGCGTGAGAGCCGTTTTTGACGTTCGAGAACCTCCCTACGAAGTCTCCGTGGAACTGACGGCAGGGATCCGTGCAGGTCAAGGCGTTGAAGAACCCCTCATTACGCGGTGGCTCGAAGAAGGCGTGCAGTACCTTCTCTTACTCCGTACGCGCGTGAAGCGGTGAGTGCTCTCGTGCGCCAGGGAGGCTTTCCGGTTCCGCACTTTCCACTGCTTACAGTGCCTGTGTTGTACGCAGAGGAAGACGAGGAAACGGAGGAAGATCAGTCGGAAAAGTAACCGTTTTGCTTGCCCCATTCCCTGTTCCTACTTCCGACCGCTCCCCCGGTAGCAGGCCAGGCCGTCTATCAGTGTCTGGATGTTCTCGTGCGGTGTGCCGGGGGAGATGCTGCTGCTTGCGCCCAGGAACAGGCCCCGCTCGGGGCCGTTCTCCACCAGCCACTCAAGCACCCTCGCCATGTCTCCGCGCGTGCCGGAGGGCAGCGTGTGTGTGACCGATGCGCCGGCCATGATCAAGAGGGGAACCCCGTCGCGCTCCGTCATGCGGCAGATGCGGGGGTAGTCCATGCCGGCCTCGCACCGGAAGTCCTGCAAGCCCCCCACGCCCGCCCCGGTTGTGGCGGTGCGATCGACATCCGATTCGTAGCCCTCCGGCCCCATCGTGAGGGGGTTGCGCGGGATGAACTGGTCTATGAAGCAGGCGCCGGCCGCCCGCTGGAAGGCAAGGTAGGCCTGGACGGGATGGCGCGAGTAGCCGCCCGGCTCGATTTCCCTTGCGCGCTCCCATTCGTCGGCGAATTCCTGGTACACATTCACCTGTCGGCGTTCCGTTCAATCACACATACAGGCGAAACCAGGCCCTGGCCAGGTGCAGGAAGGGCGTGGTATAGCCGTGCGCCTGGCCGCTCATCTCTGTGTAGCTGCGGGTGCCCGGCAGCATCTCGAACAGCGACCGCACGGTGGGCGGAGGGCACGCAACGTCCTTCTCGCCGGCCGTCAGCAGCGTCGGCATGGTCAGCCGGTGTGCGTGGCTCGTCGCGTCTGCGAAACCCAGGGCCCGGCATGCAGCGGCCAGGTCTTCCGGGCGCTGCTGTTCGACATCTTCCAGCGCATTCAGCGCGATGGCGTAAGCGCCCCATTCCTCCATGCCCCGCACCAGGGGGAAGTTCACCAGGAAGGGTTCGTCGGCCGCGACGGCCCTTGTGCCTTGCCCGCGGAAGATGCTGGCGAGCAGCAGCGACGTCCCGCCGCCCTGGCTGGTGCCGAAGAAGCCGAATCGCCCTTGGTTCACTCCGCCGCGGTCAAGCGCCCACAGCACGGCAGCCGCCGCCTGCGTCAGCCAGTGCACGTAGCCTTCCTCGCCCAGGCTGCGGACGGTGTCCGGCAGCACGGGCCAGGCGCCTTCCGGCCTTTTGGACTCGTCCGGCCCTTCGGGCGTCGCGTACCCCAGTGGATTGATGTGGAGGACGTTGTAGCCGGCGCTGACCAGTTCCGGGTGGGCGCTCATCTCCGCCCCGTAGCCCGGCACGTGGAAAAGCACCGGCCCCTCGCCGGAGGGGCAGGGCTGCCAGAAGCCGTAGAACGTTTCCTGGTCCTCGGGCGTAAACTCGACATAGTGGCCTCCGGTGTGCCGCACGCCCATGCGAAAGGCGTAGGGCCCGTTCTCCAGCAGTCGGGCCTTCAGCCGTTTCGTCTCCGCGCGGGCCAGTATCTCGTCGCACCAATCGTCCACTTCCTCGGCGGTCGGGTAATGCTCTCGGGGATCGTTCACGGTCGCTCCTTTCCGGGAACCAAAGGCGGAAGGGGGAAGGATATCCCGAGTGGCCGGCCGAAACAAGCTCCCCATGGAGCCCGCTGCAACGCCCCTCCCCCGATGACACAGATTGCGCGGATGTTTGAATCCTTACGGTGCTTGGCGGAGAGGCGCTATGCGTGGCGGGGGCTCGTATCTGGAGATCTTCAGACAGGTGCGGACGCGACGGAGCGCGTCCCTCCAAAGACATGCGCCGGACGGACGGTGTCCGCCGCATGGGAGCCGGCCGCCGGCAGCCGTCGTCCCTTTATTGCGGCCCGCCCCACACGTCCGCTTTCTCCGGGTCGTAGTTGGGATTGGGTTCCGGCATTCTGGCGTCCACCGACTTCCGCCAGCGCTGCATTCGTCCATGCAGCTCCTCGGCCCGGGCCGGCATCGCCGATGCCAGGTTGTGTTCTTCGCCGATGTCCTCCTCCAGGTTGTAGAGCTCCAGCCGGCCATCCTCGAAGTACTCGATCAGCTTGTGGTCGCCGGTCCGTATGGCGCCACAGGGGGCGCAGTGGTGGTAATGCGGGTAATGCCAGTAGAGCCCGTCCCGCTGGAGCGTGCCTGCACCGGTCAGCAGGGGGACGAGACTCACGCCGTCGGCTGGCTGATCCGCGGGCATGGCCCGCCCGGCCAGCTCCATCATGGTGGGGTAGAGGTCCGGGCTGTTGACGGGCGTGCGGCAGACGTCCCCCGCCGGCACGACGCCGGGCAGCCGAACGATGAGCGGCACGCGGATACCGCCCTCGTAGAGGGTGCCCTTCTCGGAGCGGAGCGGGGCGTTGGAGGTCACGATCTCCCCCTTGCCGTCGTAGCGCTTGATAAGCCCGCCGTTGTCGGAGTAGAAGATCACCGCCGTTCGGTCGGCGATGCCCAGCTCCTCCAGCACCCCGAGCAGCCGCCCCGTCTCCCGGTCCAGGTGCTCGACCATGCCGGCGTAGGTGGGATTGGCCTGCCGGGGAAACGACTGCCCGGGTTCAAGCCGGTCCTTATGCTTCCGCACCAGCTGCCCAGGTGCCTCCAGCGGAATGTGCACGCTATGGTGACACAGATAGAGGAAGAAGGGCCGATCGCGGTTCTCCCGGACGAAACGGATCGAGGCGTCGGTCAAGGCCGTCACCCGCTTATCCCCCTGGTTCGGCCCGACGGGACCGGTGACGTCGAAGAGGTCGTCGCGCGTCTTGCCCTCCCGCCAGCCCATGTGCCACTTGCCGAAGCAGGCTGTGGTGTACCCCAGGAGCTTTAAGGCCTCGGGGATGGTCCCCACGTCGGCGGGCAGGGCGCGGGCCGTCTGCGGGACGGTCAGCTTCGCCCAGCCCCGGCGATGGCCCGGTATGAAGTCCGTCATCCCCGTGCGCGCCGGGTACTGACCGGTGACGATGCTGGCGCGGGTGGGGCTGCAGATGGGGGCGGCCGCGTAGGCGTCCGTGAACCGCACCCCCTGGCCCGCAAGCCGGTCGATGACCGGGGAGAGGTGGTAGGTGCTGCCGTAGCATCCCAGGTCCGCCCAACCCAGGTCGTCCACCAGGATGAAGAGGAGGTTGAGTTTCTCCCGCCCTCCCTCGGGAGTGTGGATGCATCCGCCCGCCAGCAGGGAAGTCGCCCCCAGCGTTCCGAGCGCCCCTGCACCGACCCGGCGAAGGAACTTACGCCTGTTAAAACCGTGCATGATCTTCCTCCCCGTCCCGACAAGGTGAACCAGGATGTCATTCTGCCGGCAACCTGTCAGTGTAAGCCCGCCGGGGGGCCTTTTCAAACGCTGCGCGGCGCCTGTCCTGCCGAGGCCCCGGCGAAGGAGGAATCTCGTCGCGCCATGGGCTGACAACCGCTCAGGTTTCTTTTCGCGAATGTCGCGGATACGATAGAATACAGGGTTGGCCTGCGGACAGGTTCCGGAACATGCCCTCCGCATACCCCTGACCGGGCCGCCGAAAGACCGGTCGCGCTGTTTCCCCCTTAACACGGCGGGTGAACGTCATGGAACCAGAGCAAGTGATGGACGATTTCCGGATACCGGAGCGTCCCAACTACATCCCCCAGGGCAACGAAGAGGAGCTTTTCGAGCATGCCTTCCGCCAGAAGGTGCCCTTGATCCTGAAAGGCCCGACCGGCTGCGGCAAGACCCGCTTTGTGGAGCACATGGCCTCCCACCTGGACCTGCCGCTCATCACGGTCTCCTGCCACGAGGACCTGACGGCCGCGGACCTCGTGGGGCGTTTCCTGTTCAAGGGCGACGAGACCGTGTGGCAGGACGGCCCTCTGACCCTGGCGGTGCGCTACGGCGCCATTTGCTACCTGGACGAGATTGTGGAGGCCCGCAAGGACACCACCGTCATCATCCACTCGCTGACCGACGACCGGCGGATGCTCTTCCTCGACCAGGCCGGCGAGGTCCTGCACGCGCACGAGAACTTCATGATGGTCCTCTCCTACAACCCCGGCTACCAGAACGTGGTCAAGGACCTGAAGCAAAGCACCAAACAGCGGTTCGCCTCCCTGCAGTTCGACTATCCCCCCGTGGCGACCGAGACGGACATCGTCACCAGCGAAACCGGCGTGGACGAGGCCACCGCCGAAAGGCTGGCCTCCATGGCGCAGGAGATACGCCAGCTCAAGGGCTTCGGGCTGGAGGAAGGGGCCAGCACCCGCCTGCTGGTCTATGCCGGACGGCTGATCCGGGACGGCATGGAACCGCTGACCGCCTGCCGCACATCCATCAGCAATGTGCTCTCGGACGACCCCGAGATGATCGAGTCCGTCAACGACATCGTCAACGCCTATTTCGGCGACATGCTGGCCCATGAAGAAGCCGAACGCGAAAACTGAGGGCGGTGAAGATCACCTGTATCGGGGCTTCCCGCTGGGACGCGTCACGTGGGGCTACCGGGAGCAGTTCCGCCACCTGCTGAACAGCCTTTGTGAGAAGGGCCTGCTGAACGAGACCACGCGGCGTCCCGCCGACGTGTGCGCCCCGCTTCTGGCGGGCGAGACCCGGACGGGCTACGACTACGTGGTGAAAGAGTTCCTGGCCGCCCTGGACGCCGGGGCCGGGTGGCTGCTGCGCGTCCCCGCCCTGTTCCAGCAATGGCGCGACCTGGGCGCCGACTTCGCGGCCGAGCGGGTGTACATGGGCAAGCGCTACTTCCAGCTCTGGGGCGAGGGACATTTCCCCGACGCGCCCGAGGAGGTCAGTCGCATCCTGCAGTGGGCGACCATGCTGATGGACACGGATCCTGAGCTGGCCTTCAGCTTCCTGGTGGGCTATCCGGAACTGCGCTCGCGCCTGGCTCCGGACGAGGTGCCGGACTTCATCGAAAACGGCCTGGCCATCTACCGGCGCAGCCGGGAAAACGCCGTGAACTACTTCCAGCTCAAGCTTAAGAGCGCGGAGGCGACGGCCGAGCACCTGAGCCGGGCCTGCCGCTTCGATCGGGTCAAGGAACGGCTGGAGCGCCTGTACCGGGCCGTCGCCGGGCGGTCGATCCAGCTGGACACGCTCGACAAGCTGGACAGCGACGACCTGATCGAGTGCGGCAGCGGCATGGTGTGCGGCTGCGATCACCTGTATGTGCCGGGCCGCGTTTCGGCGTTCCCCGACCGGTCGCTCAATCGCGCCTATTACGTGCTGGCCACGCTCTACGGCGCCGCCTGTTACCGTTTCGGCGGCTTCTGCACGGTGCACGGCCGGGACGGCGCCGGCAGCATATCGGAACTCTGCGTTCGGATGGATGCCCCGGACCCGGGGCTGTGCGCTTTCCTCTTTCAGGTGGGGGAGGTGTTCCGGCTGCGGATGGCCCTGGAGACGCACTACCCCGGCACGAAAAGGCTCATCCGCGAGCTCAGCCGAGCAGAGGCCCGCATGGGGCACCGCCAGGGCGGCGCCGAGATGCTGCTGAACTGCGCCGCCGGGGCCGTCGAGCCCCACGAGCTGGCAGACCCGCTGGCCCGGCTTTTTCGCCGGCTCACCGCCCTGGTGGAGGGATGCGATGACCACCGGGCCGTGCTGGAGCGGCTCCTGCAGGATTGGCGCACTCCTGCGCAGGAGCCCGGCGAGGGGCGCTACCCGTTCCGCGCCACGCCGCTTAGCTTCTTCCCGGATTTCGATTTCCCGCTCCATCCTTCGACGCCACCGTCCGAGGCCGTGGTGATGGACCTGAGCAGCGACTCGCGCGGTGAATCCATTGACGCGGACGCCCTGACTCCCGCGACGGAGGAATCCGAATCGGAGCGCCCCGGCGAGGGTGAGGGGGAAGAACAAGAGGATGAAGCGGGCGGCGCAGCGGTGCAGGCGGCCTACCTTTACGATGAGTGGAACGGCCTGCAGAACGAGTACTACCGGGACTGGTGCAAGTTGCACGAGGTCCGCCCCGAACCCAGAGACGGCAGTGACGGGGAAGAAGAGGGCTTCCGTCGCCGCGTGGAGCACGTGAAGAAGCTGTTCCAGCGCCTGCGACCGGACGTGGTGGTCAAGGAGAAGTACCTGGAGAGCGGGGACTATATCGACATTGACTCCCTGGTGCGGTTCGTGACCCTGCGCAAGGCCAGGGTCTCCCCGCAGGTGCGTTTCTGGATGAAGCCACGGTTGAACCGCCGGGACGTGGCGGTGGCGCTGCTGGTCGATTCCAGCGGCTCGACCGGGCGTGAGAGCGGGCGGAAGGACGTGCTGGAGGTGGAGAAGCAGGCCGCCCGCATCCTGGCCACCGGCCTGGGCGAACTGGGAGACCGTTTCGGCATCTTCGGCTTCACCGGGAACGGCCGCGAGCAGTGTATCTACCAGGTCTTCAAGGATTTCGACGAAGAGTGGGATCGGGAGGCTGTCGAAAGACTCGCCGCCGTCCGACCCGGCTCCTCAACCCGCATCGGCGTGGCCCTGCGCCACACCGGGCAGAAGCTGGCGCGCCTCTCCGCCCGGACCAGGCTCATCATCCTGCTGACCGATGGCCGCCCCATGGACACCGATTACGACCCCCAGACCCGCTACGCCCACCACGACGTGCGCAAGGCGTGCGAGGAAAACAATTCGCTGGGCATCGACACCTTCTGCATCGCCGTGGACATCGAAAGCCGCGAGGAACTCGACCTGATGTTCCCGCGTCGCCGCCACGTGGTGCTGGATGACGTGGCCGACCTGCCGGACGCCCTGACCCGCTCCTACCTGAAGCTGACCCGGGCTTAGAAACTCTCTGTTAGCCCTGGGGCTCGTGGCGCTTGAGCATGATCTCGATGTAGCCCGAGACACCGTCTTTCTCCATCGGCACGAGTTGGGTGTGGTAGGGCATCATGGTGTAGCAGTCGCCGCTCTTGGTGATCTGCGCGGCTTCGTAGGCGGAGTTGACGCGTCGCTTCAGCTCGTCCTTGATGTCCTCGAACACCCCCGCCAGGCCGTTGCCGATCCAGTCGTTGCCGAAGCGCTGGTGCACGTCGTAGGCCGTCCGTGTCAGCGCGCCGACTGTCTGGGCGTAAAGCCAGTAGCGAAGGCATTCTTCCCACACGCCGCGCTTGTAGAGCTTGTAGGGCACGGCCTGGATGAGCATCGTGACGGCGTAATTGAGCTCTCCCGTCCAGCCCCCCTTCTGCTCGTATCCCCCGGCGATGTCCACGATGCACTCGGCCAGCGCGCGCTCTTCACCATCGGCAGGCGTCTGGCCGCGCTCCAGGGCCGCAATCGAATCGGCGATGGCATTAAGCGCGTCGCGGTAGTGGACGGAGATCTCGGCGGTCTGCTCGTTACGCTCCAGGTGGTCGGCGATCCGTTCGGCCAGCGCGTCCACGCGCTCCTTGATGGGCGGTCGGTTCTGCGGCGGTATGTAAGGCATTGGCTTCGCTCCGCTTGGGTTACATGAGTTCTCGCTCTGGCCCGGCGGCTATGCCAGGCGCAGGACCCGGAGGTAGAAATCCTCGCTGCCGAAGTTACCCGATTTGAGTACGACCATAAGGTCCCGGCGGGAGGCCGGAAAGCAGTAGGGCACGCCGGGATGGACCGGCAGCCCGACCTCGAACATCCCGAGGTGGGCAGCGGCGCAGACGGCGCCGGACGTCTCGCCGCCGGATATGACCAGCCGCCCGACGAGGCCCGCGTGTATCAGGCGGGCCGCCGCCTTCGCCAGCGTCTCGGCGATCCGCTCGCCGGTTTGCGTGACCGACAGCCCCAACGCGTCCCCGAACTCCTGCACCTTCCGCACATCCTCCGGTGAGTCTGCACGGGCGAAGACAATGACCGGCTCGCCCTTCCGGAGGAGGCGGCCGCCTTCCTCCACCACCTCGTCCAGGTCGGCCTCTCCGGCCAGCAGCTCGCGGGGTTCGAGGGCGACTCCGTTGAACCCCTTTGACAGCGCAAACGCGTTTTGGGCCCGCGTGGCGGGCGACTGACTGCCGCTAACCACCAGGAGCCCCTCGCGCAGTTCCTGGATGCGGTCCGCGAAGGAGAGGGGCCTCCGGTCTGGAAACATCAGGCCGGGTATCTCCGCCGTGATGCCCGAGCCGCCGCTGATGAAGGGCCAGTCCGCCGTGGCCCGGGCGATGATCGTCAGATCGCTCTGCTCGACGGCGTCCGTCACCACGTAGCTGACGCCGTCCTCCACGAGGGCGTCCAGGGCGGCGCGTGCGTGCTCCGGCCCCCTGCGAATCTCGCCGAGCCGGAGCAGCTCCGCCCTGCGCTCCGTCTGCTGCTGAAGCCAGCGCACCAGGTTCGAATCGGTCATCGGGTTGAGCGGATGGTCCCTCAGCGGCGACTCGGAAAGCAGGACCCCGTTGACGAAATGGTAGCCGTTATACGTCGTCCGCCCGTTGATGGGCAGCGCAGGGCACACGATGGTGGCATCCCGGTTCACGGCCTTGAGGCCCGCATCGAGGCTGGGGCCGATGTTCCCCTCCGGCGTCGAGTCGAAGGTGGAGCAGTATTTAAGCTGTATCTTCTCGGCCCCGAGTTGTTTCAGGCGTTCCATGGCCTCCGCGGTCCGCTGGCGGGCGAGAGAAGGCGCCACGGAGCGGGTCCGCGTGCCGAGCACCAGGGCGTCGAAGCCCTCCAGGAAACCGTTGCCCGGCCCCACCTCGCCGGAGCTGAGGACGAGGGCCGTGCGGAGGCCCCTCTCGGTGAGCATACCGGCGGCGTCAGAGGCGCCGGTGTTGTCGTCAGCGACGATTCCGAATCTCATGTGCCGGACCCCCATCGAGGCGGGTGGGGAAAAGACCTACGGGTCCAGGCCCTTCACGACCTGCGCCAGGCGCTCCATGGCACGGCGGGGGCTCGACAGAACGGGCACCGTTTTTTCCGCTTCGGTGAGGGTCTCCACGATCCGCGACATGGATGCTTGCGCCAGGCAGACGACCTGGACTCTATCCATAAGGCCGAGCAGATGCTCGCGTACTATGCGGTCGTGCTTCTCCCGGTCACCCGCCAGCCACGCCGGATACGCCCCTTCGCACAGGACCGATACCACCTCGACCTCTCGCCCCATCTCCTCGGCGACCTCTCCGACCAGTCGCGTGCTCGGCTTCAGGGTCCCCGGATTGGTGGCGATCACCCCCACCCGCCGGTGATTCTCGACGGCTCCCCGGGCCATGGGCTCGTCGATCTTCAGGACCGGCACGCTGACGAGGTGGCGGGCCACGTCGGCGACGGGCGAGATGGAGGAGCAGGTGAGCTGCACCACGTCCGCCCCCGCCTGCTCGGCCGCCACCACGTGCTCGCAGGTGCGCCGGTAGACCGCGGGCGTAAGGCCGCCCGCCCCGAGAATGCGCTGGATGATGCTCTCGTCCGAGACATGGCAGAGCCGGACGTCGGGCAGCAGCTCGGCGCACAGTTCCCCGAACATGTCGGCCAGGCCGCTGACGGTATGGATGAACCTAAATTGAGCGGTTTTTCCGTGTGAGGTAAAGTTGGGCGCGGTGTTCTGCAT
>CAZNGS010000018.1:0-61515 GCA_964572825.1 uncultured candidatus Brocadiaceae bacterium | reverse complement strand
GCCTGTGGACTCTCAGCCGGGGGCGGCTGAGCTACATTTTTCAACAGGCTGATAGCGGTTTGAATTAACCCAGAATATGAGGGGAACATGAGCAGGGCAACCTGGATCACTATCGTGGCGGCGTGCATGGTCGGCCTGGCCGGCGTGCAGGCGCAGGAGGAACAGGCTTGGAAAAAGGTCTCCCACAACCTGACCGGGAACCTGGAAGGTTACAGCGACCAGATACCGGGCGCCCGCCGCATCGGGGGGCTGGCCGTCGACCGACACACCGGCGACGTGCTCATGGCGCTGAACGGCCCGCCGTTCGGCCTTTACCGCAGCGGTGACGCCGGCCGGACCTGGAACCGCATCGATGACGGCAATGTGGCCGGCGGGTGGGTCCGGTCCCACAGTATCCAGATCGACCAGGACCGCCCGGGCCGGATCGCCGCGTTCCGGGTTGGTCCGCCGGCCCCCGAGGACGGTGCGAAATCTGCCATCACGCTGGATGGAGGGCAGAGCTGGCAGCCTGTCGCGGACGCCTGGGCGTTCCACGATCTCTCCGGCTGGGTCTATGGGATGGTGGACTGGAGCCGCAATGCCGCTTACGTGATGGCGCAGAACCGCGTCCGGCCAAAGCTCCAGCTCAGCACGGACGGCGGGCAGAGCTTCGAGAAAATTCCCGGCGGCATTGACGGCATAGTTGAGTTGACCTGGAATCACCAGTATATGCGCGCCCGGGAGGAGAAAGAGTGGGAGAGATTCAAGGAGAAACACGTCCACGGTTTCGGCATTTGCGACGGTGCCATCCTGCTGGGCCGGTATGACGGGGGCATCGACCGCAGCACCGATGGCGGCAAGAGCTACGAAAGGGTCTCGGAACTGAAAGTCTCGGCGCCCACCCCCATCCGGTTCGACGGGCAGCTTTACTGGGGCGCCGAGAAAGGCGTCATCGTCTCGGAGGATGGGGGAAAGACGTGGTCCCTTCTGGGTTCGGAGCTGCCCATGGTGCGCAAGGGACCCTTCTTCGGGGCGGACGCAAACAGCATGGTCGTGGTGACCGAAAGCGGCGTCTATCGGACGTCAGACGTGGGCAAGACCTGGGAGATAATCTGCGAATTGTTCGAGCCCGAACACGCCTGGCGCGCCGAAGAAGGTCCGCCATGGCTGCGCACTGACTATGCCTGGGACCATACCCGGAACGTCGTTTACGCGGCCGGCATGGCCGGACCTGCCTATAAACTCAAGGTGGAATAACCGATGTCTCTGCACTGCAAAGCAGTTACGGTGTTCGTAATGGCCTTTCTGGCAACCGTTGCGCCAGTGCGGGCGGGGGAAGAACCCCTGCAATGGCAGGAGAACCCGGGTCGTAACAACGTCGTGCCCGCCCAGGACCTTCCGGATCACATCGGCGACGACAACCGTCTGTGGCACGTGGGGCTGCACGGGCGCGAGTTCTACAACATGATCACCATCGACGGCAACCGCGCCTACTGCGGCATGAGCGCTCTGAACCTGCCGGACCGGCGCAACAGCCGGGCCGGCGGTCTGCTCTGCCTGAACATCAACACGGGCGAGCCCATCTGGCAGATCGAAATCGGGGAACGCGGCGGGGGATACGGCATCACCTCGGTTCCCCTGATCGACGGGGACCGCATCTACCAGCAGTTCGGCACACTCTGCACCTGCCTGGACAGGGAAGGCAACGTCATCTGGCAGACGGATGTAAAGCAGGATTATTTCCACGCCATGCACGGCACGCACACGACCGGGATTCTCCTGGGGGATTACTGGTATGTGGCCACGGGCTTCGCCCTGGGCAGCGACTGTCCCAACTGGGTCACTAATGCCCTGGAGCGCCCCTGGCACCCCAATATCGTTGTGCTGGACAAGGAAACCGGTGAACTTGTGGCGCAGGACCAGGTGGTGGTCGGTCCCCATCAGCACGGCCAGTGGAGTTCGCTATCATCGGGTGTGGTCAACGGCCGGCGGCTGGTCTTCTGGGGCGACGGTTTCGGCTACCTTCACGCCTTCGAGGCGCCGGAAGAGTTCGAAGGCGACGGCGTAGCCACGCTGGAGGAAGTCTGGCGCTGCGATGCCAACCCGAAGAGCTACCGCTGGACCGAGGACGGGCTGCGAAGACCGTACGCAGCCTACATGGGCGGCATGGGCCCGCAAGATGAGGGGCCCTGCGAGATTATCGGCACTCCGGTCTTCCACCAGGGCCGTGTCTACGTCACGCTCGCCCGGGACAAGGAATACAGTCCCAGTGAGGGACCAAGGCACATCGGAGCGGGCGCCGCCGTCTGCATCGATCCCACCGGGACGGGCGACGTCACCGAGACGCACAAGATATGGACCAACACCGAGGTAAACCGCACCTTCTGCACCCCTTCCGTCGTGGACGGCATGGTGATCTTCGCGGACCACGGCGGATACGTCAACGGCCTGGACGCCCGCACCGGCGAGACCCTTTGGAAGGAAGATATTCACGCGTGCATGTGGAACTACTTCCAGGCCGTGGGGGACGGCAAGGTGTATGTAATGAATGAGCTCCGGGGCTTTTTCATCCTGAAGGCCGACCGTGACGGAGGACGGCTGTTCCACGCCCAGGTCGACGGCTCCAACAACCCCCAGGCCGGTATGACCGATGGCATACTGATCGTCGGCACCAAACGCTCCATCGACGCCTACGGAGGTCCGGAGTACATGCAGGAGCACGGCCCCGCCGAGACCGTCGAGTCCGGGCAGATTCGTAAGGTCGTGGAACCGGTGGAAAAAGCACGTCACTGAGGCAGCGGGCCATGGGTGCCTCGAACCTGCCCGGCCGCGCGGGCGCAGGCGGGCTAAGCGATCTCGCCTTGGGTTCCACCTCCGGAGCAAACAAATGTCACGGACCACCGACCACCGGCGAGGGTACGCTATCATGATTGTGGCTGGATGCCGTTCCCGCCACACCGCGGGGATGCATCGGGGGGTGGTTCAGTTCAACGCGTTCCCGGTGACAGGCAACTGTATTCTCAGCACAGAAAAGGGCTTGCATGAATGCCATTGTGGACTCACGGACACTGTTTACGGCGTTGCTCCTGGCCGCTTTGCTGGCGGTGATCAATCGAGGGGGGAGGGCGGAGGATATCCGCTACGGCTACGTGGGCGGCTACGGAGGACGCACGACGGCGTATCGACGCGACGAAGAACCGCCGGAGGGTGCGCCGCCCGTTATCTACCGTCGCGGGCGTCTCTGGCCGTATCGCTACGTATTCCAGGTGCCGAGCGCAGATTATACCGTGCGGCTGCACTTCGTGCGTGCGTTCGATGGGGGAGAACGGGCCAATCAAGCCCGTGTGACCGCCGAGGTGGAGGGTGAGCTGTTCCTGGAAGACCTGGTCATTCACGAACTGAATTCCGGGTACGAAGGCACACTGGCGCCGCTCGTTAAGGACACCAGCACACAGGTGAGTGATGGTCGTCTGGAGATAGACTTCCCCCACGGGCGGAACAGACACCAGGTGATCTGCGCGGTCGAGCTGTTGGACGGTGACGGCGACGCCGTTGTGCGGGTGAACTGCGGGTGCTCAGAACCCGTTCGGGACTCCGAGGGCAGAACGTGGGCGCCGGACCGCGAATGGCCCGTGCCCGAGGACGTGCGCATTCGCCTGGACGAACGCGAGGAGCGAGGCGAATGGCAGAACATCTCCGACGAGATCATAACGAAATTGGTGCAGCACAACGTGGGGCCGCGGCCCCGGTGGTACATCAACGGGCGGGACGGGATGGGCGTGGTCGGCGTCTTCTCCGACCGGGCGGGCCATACCTACGTGAACGTGCTGGGACGCGGCCTGTGGCACTACGGCGGCCCCGGCGGCGTCATGGAGCGGGTCGACGACGGCCGGTACTCCGGCATGATTAACTGCCGGAAGCCCAACAACGGCAATCCGAGGGGCGGTGGGGTCTTCTTCCAGATGGTCCTGAACCCCAACGGGGCCGGCTTCTGTCCCATAAGCTGGTCCAGTTTCAAGCGCGAGACCGCCCAGATATGCTCCCCCGACGGCGAGGGGCTGTTCAACTTCTGGCAGCCCCGCGATAGCTGGGACTACGGCACGTGCGACTGGAACGCCGACCTCCCCCGCCTGTTCCTCATCAGCCACCACCATCACGTCGGGGAGACGTGGCTCAGCACCGACGGGGGGCAGAGCTTCGAACAGATATTCGACGACGGACGCCAGCTCCACCTGCTGGGAATCATCGGGCCGAATATCCTGCTGAAGGCCCTCGGCCCGGGCGAGGACTGGGGCAAGAAACCGGGAGTTTACCGAAGCACTGACCTCGGCAAGACCTGGCAGAAGGTGAGCAATATGAAAGTCACCGAAGGCCGGGGCGCCATCATCTACCACAAGGCAAACGACCGGGCCTATATGAACACCCCCGACGGCCTGGCCGTCAGCGATGATCGGGGACAGACCTGGCAGCTCATACCCGACAGCCCGTTCTTCCTGCTGCCGGTGCAGTTCGGCCCGGAGGACGATCACCTGATGGGCGCCAACCGCGAGGGGTTCTACGAGAGTCTGGATGGAGGACAGACCTGGAAAAAGGTCCTGCAGGTGCCCGAGGGGACGCACATCTTCTTCTGGGATCCCACGCTCGACGTTTTCTACGCGGGAGTGTACAACGGGCGCTGGTATCGCTGCCAGAGATGAGCCCCGTGAGGCAAGCGTTCAGTAATCCTGCCCGAAGCACAGCAACGACGTGGAGGTGGCGAGGTCCGGCAGATCAATTGCGACGGAATTCTCGGGGAGACTACCACTGCTCCGCTCCCTGGAGGCTAAGGATTGGCTCTGCGGTCGCGGAAGCCGGTGGGCGGTATGCCGCAGCGCTGGCGGAACTGCTTGCTGAAGTGGTACAGGTCCCGGTAGCCCAGCTGGCCGGCGATCTGGCTGATGTTCAGGTCGGTATCCCGCAGCAGGCCTTTTGCCCGCCCGATACGGGCCTCGATCAGATACTGCTGCGGGCTCTGTCCGGTCAACTCCTTGAAGGTGCGGCTGAAGTGCGTCTGGGAGTAGCCGGTGCGGGCGGCGAGATCGGAGACGGACCAGAACAACTCCGGGTGGGCGTCGATCTGCTGAACCACTGATCGCACGGTCGCTTCGGCGCCGCCGCCGGAAGATGGTGTCCGGGGGTTGTGGTCTTCCTCCAGCGCGCGCAACAGGGCGCGCATCCAGAAGGTGACCGACTCGCTGTGGGCTCCCGAATCGCGGAAGGCCCGCAGCAGCCTGTCGAACAGCACGCGCACCGCCTCGGGCTCGGTGGCGGTGGCCCGCGTTGGGAGACGGTTAATCTGGGGCCAGTAGAAGCTGGCCCACTGGTACTCGGTGGGCCGGCTCACGGCGCGCACCTCCCCGGCCAGACGGTCCGCTCCGAAAAGCAGCGTCTCCCCGGCGCCAACCTCGTATCCCTCCCGGTCGATCCGCATAGATACCCTCCCGTAGAGGCAGGTGAAGATCACGTGGAAGGGCTTCGGGGAGCCCACCGGCCAGATTACCTCGTCCTCTGCCCTTTGCCGGGTGACCCAGTAGACCATCAGTTCTTGCGGCTGCATAATGGTGAAATTATACAAAACAATGGTCGCTACGTCAATTTACATTGAAGGGATATGAGCGTACAATATCGTGTGGTTTCCGGGTTTAGTGAACTACCCGATACGGACCCATGACTGCAGCGCGACGGCTTTTTTGTACAAGCCGCATGTGACCCTTTCATGGTCGCTCATCTCCCACGAACCGATAGTTGCCCGGAGTTATGGACATGTCTCGAAGGCTACTGTTCGCTGTCAGCATCTTCTTGTTGGCTACCTTGTCCGTCGGCGGGCGACCCGCTGACGCCGGATCGGAGGGACCGGACCGTGCACTGGCTGCCTGGGGTAACATGGGCCACCGAAACATGGTTATGCCCGCGCGGAACCTGCCGGCCGGACTGACCGAGCAGAACACGCTCTGGACGTACGAGCTGACGGCCCACCACCAGTACAGCCAACCCGCCGTGGTGGGCGACAGGGTGCTGCTGGGGCTGATCGATTCCGTGAAGATGCCGACCGAAGACGGCGGGGAGACGAACTGGCGCCACGGACAGGTCGTCTGCCTCGATCTGAAAAGCGGCGAACTGCTGTGGAGGCTCATCCTGGGCTACAGCCGCTACGGTGTGGTGGGCACCTTTGCCGTGGACGAGGACCGATTTTATTTCATTCACAACAGGGAACTTTTCTGCGCCGACCTGGACGGCATGGCCGACGGAAACGACGGCGTCCGGACCGAATTGCAGATCGCGAACGAGCCCCGGAAGCGCGACAGGATCCCCGGCACGGCCCTGCCGGAGGGGCCGAACGGCGACGTGCTCTGGCGGGTTGATTTCGAGCCGCTGGACGTGGACATACACGACGCCGCCAGCGGCACGCCGCTGATCCTGGGGGACATGGTCTGGGTGACGACGTCGCACTCCCTCGGCATGCGTCCCTCCACGGCCCAGCGCAAGGGACCGGAGGATACGTGGGACCGGTACTCGGGCAAACCGGGCGTCAACCTGGTGGCGGTGCACAAGGTGACCGGCGAACTCATTGCCATCGGCAAACAGGCCATCCCTGAAGTTTTCCACAGTCAGTGGAGCTCCGTCGCCGCCGGCGAGGTCAACGGACGGCCGCTGGTCTTCTGGGGTGACGGCTACGGATTCGTCCATGCCTATGCCGTTCCGGAGGCGGGAACCGACGGCGAGCCGACGATGTTGGAAGAACTCTGGCGCCTGGACGCCAATCCGCGCCACTACCGCTACACCCCACACGGCTCCGAGCGGCCTTACCCCTTCACCATGCGCAGGCGAACGCCCAACTGGGAGCAGCGCCGCCTGGAGGGGCCGGGCCATCTGATCTCGACGCCGGTCTTCCACGACGGGCGGCTCTACGTGGCCATCGGTCGCGACATCCAATACACTCGCAAAGAGAAAGGCCGGGGACTCGGCTGGGGTGCGGTGACCTGCATAGACCCGGCCGGATTGGGCGACATCACCGAGACGAACATCATCTGGCGGCAAACCGACGTGGGCCGCACCCACGCCACGCCGTCCATCCTCGACGGCCTGATGTACGTGGCCAGCCTGGACGGCCACCTCTACTGCCTGGACATTGAGGACGGGAGCATCGTCTGGAAACATGACCTGGGACACGCCGTCTGCGAGCGGTCGCAGCTCGTCGCCGACGGCAAGGTATACGTGGCCACCGACCGGGGAGAACTGTCGGTTTTTCAGACGGGGCGGGAGCCGACGCTGCTGTTCGAGACGCGCTTGCACGGGGGGCCGCCGTCCACATCCGTTGCCACCGGCGAGATTCTCATCATGGCCAATGAGCGCGGCGTGCGCGCATATAGAAAGGAAGCCGGTTCCGATGCGACAGGTCGAATCGCCCGGTCTGAAGAGTGATTCTTCACACAGGTAAGATGAGAACGACACACATGAGCGATGACTGCTCCGGGAGGGCTGCAGTGAGGCGTGTTTACATTCTGGTGGCCATGTTTGTTGTCTCTGCCGGCATTTGCTCTGCCGCTGACGACATCCGCTCCTTCAGCTTCAGGTGGGACTCCAAAAGCGTGCGTTACGGCGAGACGCCCGGCGTTCTCACTGAGGCCATGGAGGGGGACCTGGGGGACGTGGGAGAGGTTGTCTTCGCCGTGCGGGCCAACGCGCGGGGCGGGCACTGGTATGAGAGCTTCGGTTACCACATCCAGAACCCCGGGCAATTCACGTACGGCGGCAAGGGCGGCAGGCTCAGCGCGCTGGACCTACGCACGGGCGAAGTGCGGACGCTGCTCGAGGACGAGACGGGCGACGTCCGCGACCCGTCCGTCCACTACGACGGCGAAACCATACTGTTCTCCTATCGCAGGGGCGGGGAGCACCAGTTTCACCTTTACACTATCCAGGCCGACGGCACGGGGCTGACCCAACTGACCGACGGGCCGTTCGACGACATAGAGCCCTCCTGGCTGCCGGACGGGGGCATCATGTTCTGCTCCTCCCGCTGCATGCGCTGGGTGCCCTGCTGGTATACCCAGGTGGCGCTCATGTACCGCTGCGAAGCCGACGGATCCAACATCGAGCAGATCAGTTTCGGTGTGGAAACCGAAAACACTCCGTGGCCGCTGCACGACGGCCGCGTCGCCTACACACGCTGGGAATACGTGGACCGGCACCAGAACCACTATCACGGCCTGTGGACGATCAACCCTGACGGGACCGGCGTGCAACTGATGTTCGACAACATGGGCACCATGAACCTGTACATCGATGCCAAACCGATCCCGGGCAGCGACCGGATCGTGACGGCCGTCTCGCCCCTGCACGGTCAGAACGAACACGCCGGCCGAATCGGTATCCTGGACCCCAGTTACGGCCCGTGCGATGAGGACGCGATGCAATTCCTTGACCGGGGTTATCCGGCGAAGACCGAGGCCAGAAAGGAGGGAAAATGGCGCGACCCGTGCGCCGTGTCCGAGAACTGCTTCCTGGCCGCCAGCGCATACGCTCTGGCCGTCCTCAATGCGGACGGGGATTATGAATTCATCTACGAACTTCCGGAGGAGGACATCCAGAAGGGTCTGCGGGTGCACGAGCCCCGCCCGCTCGTGGGGCGGCGGCGGGAGCCGGTTATCCCGCACGTGGAGCCCGGCCAGGATGGCATGGCCGACTTCGCCGTCATGGACATCAGCGTAGGACGCAACATGGCGGGTGTCGAGCCGGGAGGTATCAAGTCGCTCGTGGTGATGGAAGAGCTGCCGCGGCCGGGGGCGAACACCTTTGAACCGGATGCCATCGGCCTGGACAAGAATTACATCCTGCACCGCATCCTGGGCACGGTGCCGGTGGAGGAAGACGGTTCGGCCCACTTCAAGGTGCCCGCGGGGCGGCCCATGTTCTTCTACGCCCTCGACGAAAAAGGCCTCTCTGCCAAGGCCATGCCCAGCTACCTGGCGGCCATGCCGGGCGAGAAGGTCAGTTGCATCGGCTGCCATGAAAGCAGGCTGCAGTCCGGTCAGATCGATGACGGGTCGTACTACGCAGAGGCCCTGGAGCGGCCGCCGAGCCGGCTCCAGCCCATCGAGGGCGTTCCGGAGATATTCGACTACGTGCGCGACATCCAGCCCATCTGGGACGAGCACTGCGTCCGGTGCCACAACTACCAGAAGCACGCCGGCGACCTGCTGCTGGTGGATGACATGACCCCGAGCTTCAGCGTCAGCTTCTACTCCATCCGCAACCCGCGCCGGGGCGGAAAGCCGCTCATCGAGTGCCACCCGGGTTACGAGCCCGAACCCTACTCCACCGGTTCCGGGGGCAGCCGGCTGCTCAAGCTGCTGATGGAGGGCCACCAGGACGTGGAGCTGACCGACCGGGAGCTGAAGAAGATCAAGCGATGGGCGGACGCCGGCACCACCTTCGCCGGCACCTACGCCGCCCTGAACAGCGTCGTTCGCCACAAGAAGATCGAGTTCGAGGTGAGGGGCGACGAGGAGCGGAGCCGCGTGGGCCGACAGGCGCGGGAGGTCCTGGCGCGACGGTGCGACGTCTGCCATCAAACGAAGCAGGCGCGTGGACACTGGCTGGAAGGCGAGATCCAATACGTCGGCCACCGGTTCAACGTCACGGCCCCGGAGAAATCGCTCCTGCTGCTGGCGCCCCTGGCGGAGTCCGCCGGCGGTCTCCGCCTTTGCCGGAAGGACGGGGAGGACGCGCCGCTGTTCACGTGGAAGCACATCTCGCTCACCGATCTGGGTCAGGTTCCCGAAGACGCTCCCCGGACGCCGGTGTTTGAACGCACGGACGAGCCCGATTATAAAGTGCTTCGCGAGTTCGCGGGCGTGATCCGGGAGCAGTACGGACAGCCCCGCTGGTTCCAGGAGGGTCATCGGCCGTGCGATTGGTACGTCCGGGAAATGAAGCGCTTCGGCGCGCTGCCGCAGGACTTCGACCCCGCCGTGCACGTGCTGAACGGCTACGCGGTGGACGAGCGCTACTTCAACATCCTCTACCGCATGGGCCCCGGTCCTGCGCCGAAGTAGAGAGTCCACCCGCTGACGTCAACTCTCCACGCCTTGCTTCATCGCAGGAATTCCCATGCTTAGCAATCCGCTGAGGGCGGTTCTTATCCTGGCCGTATCGTCCTGGCTGATGGGCGCGTGCGCCGTGCGGGCGCAGGCTGACCTCTCCGGCAAGCGCGCCGCCCGGCAGTGGGAGACTGTCGAATGGGCCGTGGATAATCCCACGTGGGAGGGGAACCCGTTCGACGTCGGAGCCAGGGTCGCTTTCGTGCACGCCGACAGCGGACAGCGCGATACCACGGGCATGTTCTATGATGGCGCGCAGTGCTGGAAGTTCCGCTTCACGGGCACGCGGCCGGGCGAATGGCACTTCATCTCGCAAAGCCCCGACTCCCACCTCGATGGTGTGGAGGGAACGGTGACCGTGGTGCCGAACCCCGAGGGCGTCGGCTTCATGGTGCCTGCCCGGGGCAAGTGGTGCCGGCAGGTGGGAGTCAAGGGGGCGAAGCGGGCCTTCGTCCCCCAGCTCGTCATGTACACCGATGACATACGGGGTCTGTGGGAAGACCCGGAACGCATTGCCCGTGACATCGAGAATCTCCTCGGTCGGCACGGGTTTACAGGTCTGCACGTTCCCAGCATCGGCGGGAGGTGGTTTGACATCGAGTCCGGACCGGAGGTGAACCCGCAGATGAAGAATCCGGACCCCCGGACCTTCCAGGCCCTGGAAGGGCTGATATCCCGCGTTCATCGTGCGGGTGGCCTGGTCCACATCTGGCCCTGGGGCGACCGCCAGCGCCGCTGGACGCCGACCGAACTGGAGGGGGGTATGAACGGTCCGATCGATAGGCGGCTCCAGCGCTACATCGCCGCCCGCCTCGGTCCGCTGCCGGGCTGGTCAATGGGCTACGGCTTCGACCTGCAGGAGTGGGCACCGGGCCCCGTGGTGGAAGAATGGCACGACTACATGCACGAGCAGATGGGCTGGTTCCACTTTCTGGGCGGGCGTGCCGGCGGGCCTACCCGGGGCGCGGACCACTCCCGCTACGTCGCGTTCAACCTGCCCCTTGACTACGCGGGTTATCAGCACTGGCAGCCCGGTTACCACGTGTATGCGGCGGCGCTGCGGGCCATCCCCGGCAAGCCGGTGATGTCGGAGGACCGCTTTCGCATCCGCGGCAAGTATCCCAACAAGGATTACACCGAAGTGCTGACGCGCCGCGGCCTCTACGCCTCCACCATGGCGGGCGGCGTGGGCAACATCTGGGGCTATCTCAAGAAGCCGGACGGCCGTTACGAGAGCGGCGGCATGTCCTTCGACTACTCTCATCCGGAATGGATCAAGACCTGCACGACCTTCTTTTTCGAACGCGGGCGCTTTCTGTTGCGGATGGAACGGGCCAACGATCTGAGCGACGGCTTCTGCCTGAAGACCCCGGAATGCGGCGGCTACGTCTTGTACAAAGAGGAGGCTGATACGCTGCGGGTGGACCTGTCCGGGGCGTGCGGACCGCTGCCGACCATCGCCGTTGACACCCGGAGGCCCTACGAGGAGGTCGCTCTCGGTGAACTGCCCGCGGAGGAGCAGACCATCGAGCTGCCGCGGAAATCGGACTGGGCCGTGGCCGTCGGCGATTTCACCGCCGAAGGCAGTGATCAGGCGCAAATGGAGTGACCCATGGGTGATGTCGGCGAGAAAGTCGGATTGATCGGGACGGGCTACATAGGGCACGGGCTGGCGGACTGCCTGCTGGCCGGGGGCCATTCGCTGCACGTCCACGACGTGCACGCCGAGAGGGCGGATGACCTGGTGGCCCGGGGGGCCGTCTTCGAGCAGGCGCCCCGAGCCGTGGCGGGGGCCTGCGAGGTCATCTTCATGGCGGTCGTCTCGGATGCGCAGGTCGAGCAGGTTCTGTTCGGCAAGGCGGGGGCAGTATCCGACGAGTGCGCGGGGAAGGTCTTTGTCGACACCGCGACCATACCGCCCTCCCGCAGCCGGGAGTTCGCGAAGAGACTGGCCGACAGAGGGGCGGAATTCCTGGATGCACCTCTCATCGGCGGCCGGAACGAGGGCCGCTCGGAGACCATGCCCGTCGGCGGCCGGGAGGAAACGTTCGAGCGCTGTCGCCCGCTGCTGGAAACCGTGGCGAAGAACGTCGTGCACATCGGACCGTCCGGCTCGGGCGAGGTCGTCAAGCTCATGAACCAGACGATGGTCTGCGCGCAGATGGCATCCAAAGCCGAGGCGGTCGCCTACGCCGAGGAATGGGGCGTCTCCCTGGAGCGTGCCGATCAGGCCCTGGGAAACCATGGCCGGGCCGTGGGCTGGCTGGCCGATTCGGCGAAGCGCCAGGAAGCCCACGGTGATCCCACCCACTGGACGCGCCTGTTCCTGAAGGACATGACCTGCGCCCTGGAGGCGGGCCACAACCTGCCGGTCGCCCGCGCGGTGCGCGACCTGAACGCCCGCGCCCTGAAGGTCGAGCCCCAGAAGGGCTGGCCCTACTCCTTCCTGGCGGCGGCCCGTGACAGGATGCAGAGGGGCTGAGGCGTCGTGATCAGGGATGGCCGGCCTGACTGTCAGCGGGGCAGGAGGGGATAGCCCAGTTTTTCCCGCAGGGCCCGGTAGCCCTCGGCGACGGCCCGCGCCAGGTCCCTCACGCGGCCGATGTAGCTGGTGCGTTCGGCGACGCCGATGGCGCCCCGCGCGTCCAGCAGGTTGAAGGCGTGCGAGCACTTGAGCACGTACTCGTACGCCGGCAGGACCAGTTCGTCCTCCAGGCACCGCCGGCACTCGGCCTCGTAGAGCTCGAAGAGCTGGTGTTGCAGATCGATGTCGGCGGTTTCGAAGTTGTAGCGCGAGAACTGGGCCTCGTCCTCGTGGCAGACCTCCCCGTAGGTCAGCCCGGGGGTCCATTCCAGCTCGAAGATGCTGGCCTGTTTCTGCACGAACATCGAGATGCGCTCCAGCCCGTAGGTCAGCTCCAGGGAGATGGGGGCGAGGTCGAATCCGCCGACTCGCTGGAAATAGGTGAACTGGGTGATCTCCATCCCGTCCAGCCAGACCTCCCAGCCCAGCCCCGTGGCGCCGAGCGTGGGGGACTCCCAATCGTCCTCTACAAAGCGGACGTCGTGCTCGACCAGGTCGATGCCCAGGTGGCGGAGGCTGTCCAGGTAGATCTGTTGGGAGTCTTCCGGTGCGGGCTTTATGAGCACCTGGAACTGGTGATGCCGCCGCACGCGGTTGGGGTTTTCGCCGTATCGGCCGTCGGTGGGGCGGCGGGAGGGCTCCACGTAGGCGGCTTTCCAGGGCTCCGGGCCCAGCGAGCGCAGGAAGGTGGCGGGGTTGAACGTGCCCGCCCCGGTCTCCACGTCGTAGGGCTGCATGAGCGCGCAGCCGTAGTCGGCCCAGTAGTTCTGGAGGGCCAGGATGACCTGCTGGATGTTCAGCGCGGATTCTGTCATATTCGGTGCTCTCACAGGGCAAGAGTCGCGAGCGGAAATGGTATCAGAATCACGCTCACGATTCAAAAAGCGGTCCCTTCCGGTGGGTGGGCGCCGGTTACTCGAAGCGGCCGGGAATCCGGTAGCCGCAGTCCGGGCAGGTCCCGCCCTCCAGCCGGCAGCGCGTGGGCCGGAACGGAGATCGCTCGATGAGCATGCGGCCACAACCCGGGCAGTGCGTGTTCTCCGACGGGTGTCCCGGAACATTGCCCAGGTAGACGAACTGCAACCCTTCCCCCATACCGATGTCCCGCGCTCGTTCGACACAGCTCACCGGGGTGCGCTCCAGGTGAGCCAGGTCCCCGCATGGTCTGAACGCCGTCACGTGCCAGGGCACATCCGCGCCCAGAGAACTGTGTATCCACCGCGCAATGGACCGCAGTTCGTCCTCGGAATCGTTCAAGGTCGGGATGACGTTGGTGACGCACTCGAGGTGCATCCCCCATTTGTGACGGGCCCGCTCGGCCACGTCGAGGATGCCCCGGAAATCCGGGAAATTGGCGACCCGGCTGTAGGTCTGCTCGGAGAAGCCCTTGATGTCCACGCGGTAAGCGTCGAGGAAGGGGCCGATCTCGTCCAGGGCCCGGCGGGTGAGTGAGCCGTTGGTCACCAGATTGGTTAGCAAACCCTCCGCTCCCGGCACGGTCGCCGGGGCTTTCCTGGCCAGTCCGGCCCCGTCCAGGGCGTACTCGAACCACGTGGCCGGCTCGTTATAGGTCCAGCTTATGCCGGCCAGGCCGTCCTCCGTCGCCCGACGTACCAGCTCCTCCGGAGAGAGGCAGGGCACCCCGGCCAGGGCGTGGGGCACGGCGGCGAAGGACAGCCCGCGGTTCTGGCAGCCGGGACAGCGGAAGTTGCACCCCAGGCTCCCGGCGGAGAGCAGTTCGCGGCCGGGGTAGAAGTGGTAAAGCGGCTTCCGCTCTACCGCGGCGTGATGGAGCGCCGCGACTCTTCCGTAGGACAGGGGCACCAGCCGACCGTCCCGGTTTTGCCGGACCCGGCAGAAGCCCAGTTGGCCGCTGCCCAGCACGCACCCGCGCTGGCAGGCGAGACACTGGATGCGGCCGTTGTCGCGTCGCTCCGCCAGCCCTTCGCGGTCCACGTGAAGACCATTCATCTGTCCCTCTCCGGCCGTCATAAATGCACGGCCTCAGGGGAACGGAAGGTTCCGCTCAGGAGGAGTTTTGTCGGGCGTGCTGCGAAGCCAGGGAGTCGGCCCGGCGGTTGTGTTCCCGGCGGACGTACTCGACCTGCCAGTCTTCGAACCGGCCCAGAAGCTCCTTCATTCGGCGGTGCAGCGGCTTCAGCCCGGCGTTTTTCACCTTGTAGGTGCCCTGTATCTGGCGCACCATCAACTGGCTGTCGCTCAGCACCCGTATCCGGCGCACGCCCAGCTTCAGGGCCTCCTGCAGCCCCCGGATGGCCGCGCGGTACTCGGCGACGTTGTTGGTCGTCCTGCCGATGGGTTCGCCCCAGGCTATCACCTCGCGGCCGTCGGGGGTCGCTATCACCATGCCGACGCCGGCGGGACCGGGGTTGCCCCGGGATGCGCCGTCGCAGTAGAGCAGGGCCGACCCGCCCGCCACGCGATTCCGCTGGTCTTCGTCGGGGCCGGGTGGGAGATGCTCGCGGATTTCGCGGAACAGTTCATCCACCTCTTCCCGCCGCGCCTCGGGCGCGAGTTCGTAGACCCGCTCCCATTGAATGGCCTCATAGACGGCCTTGAGTAGCCTGTGCTTGTCCATGTCTATATGAGGTGTTTCGCAGATGAAAGAACAGCGTTCGTGCAACCCAAACGACCGCAGCCGAGGGCGGCTGCGCCACACAGGAAGTGGTCCCTTATGTGGGGCAGGCGCCCTCGCCTGCCGCCGTGCGCCTTTACCTTACCCGCATCTTAATCACCCGGGACCCCTCAAACATGGGGCTTATTCCTTTTCCAGGTGACAGCGCCGTGCGCCGAATGCGAAGGCTCCCGGGCTGGTATCGTCGAAGATGTCCGGCCGGAGTCCGGTGGTCTCTTCGTAGCCGGCCGCGATTTCCCGGATCAGTGGTTCAGCGTCGGCATCGGCCAGCACGGCCACCGTGCCGCCGGAGCCGCCGCCGGTGATCTTTGCCCCGTAGATGCCGCGCTCGGGTCCGTGCCGACGGGCAAGGCGCACCAGCAGGTCCGTCTCCTCGCATCCCAGCTCGCAGTTCCACCCGTAGGACGCGTGGCTGGCGTACATCAGCCCGCCGGCTTCCACCAGGGCGGTGCGGTCACCGGCCCGCGCGCGGTCCATGCGCTCGATGAAGGCCTGCACCCGCTGGTTCTCGAAGACGGGGTGGTCGGCTCCGGCGCGGACCCGGTAGACGGCCTCCGGGTCCACCCGGGTCACCGGGTCCGTTGTCTGTCCATACTCCGCAAGGAACTCCGCGCCCCGGAGCTGCTCCGGCAGCATATGCCTGAACTCCGACACGTACTGCTCAGGCGGAACGTTGCAGAGGTAGCCGTCCTGCTCGGATGTCTGCAGGCCGCGTTTCCGCTTCTCCTCCAGTATTATCTTCAGGCCCATGAATGCGCTGACACGGGCCCGGGTGTAGGCCCTGCCCGCCACGCTGTGCTCCACCCGGCTGCTCACACCGAAGATGCGCGTGTGGGGCGGCAGCTCGTGCTGCCCCAGCAGTTCGCACGGCTGGCAGCGGATGGCCAGCAGCCTGCCGCTTTCTCCCAGGGCCGCCGTCGTCTGGTCCATTATGCCGCAGGCGGCACCGACGATTCTGTTCTCGATCATCTGGGCAAGGGCACAGAAATACTCCGGCTCCACCTTGATGTTGAAATGCGACACGGCGGCGTGCAGCGCCGCCACTTCCACCGCCGCGCTGCTCGCAATGCCCACGCCGATGGGCACATCGCTCCACAGCAGGAAGGCGCCGCCCGACGAGAGGTCGTGAAGCCCCTCTTTACTCAGCACCAGCAGCGCGCCGATCAGGTAGGCTGCCCAGGCCGAATCCGGATCGGCAGTCAGCAGGTCGTTCAGCTTTTCGCAGGACTCGAAAGCCCCGTCCGATCGCCGCATGCGACGCAGGTCGAACTCGGCGTCGGCCGGCCTGCCGGAGGCAGCGAAGGTGGCGCTGCGGGCGCGGAGCAGCGGGTCGAACCGAGGTTGGAATGCCACCACGGCGGCGCGGCCGAGGGTGCCCTCGAAGACCACCGAGCCGCTGTAGTCCGCGATCCCCCCCATGCAATCGATGCGCGCCGGCGCGCGTGCCACGGTGACAGCGCGGCCGGGCTCGAAAAGACGCGGTCCATCCGCGCGCAGGCAGTGGAGGAACGCCTCCGGCAGTGCGTGCCGTCCCCGGTTCTGTTCGTCGAAGACGATCCGCATGGATCGATCCGTTTCGGGATTCAGTTCAATTGCCCCGGCGCAGCATGCCCTGTTCGGCGAAGCTGTAGTAGGTGTCCCGGCCCACGATGACGTGGTCCAGCACTTGAATGCCCACCAGGTCGCCCACCTCCGCCAGGCGGGCGGTCAGCCGGCGGTCCTGGGGGCTGGGATCGGGATTGCCGCTGGGATGATTGTGCACGAAGATCACCCGGGCCGCGCTCTCGCTGATGGCGTTCTTGAAGACCTCTCGGGGATGCACGACGTTCTCGCTCAGCGAGCCGACGGCCACCTGGACCTCGCGGATGAGCTGATTCTTCATGTCCAGCAGCAGCGCCACGAAACACTCTTTCTGCAGGCCGGCCAGCTTCTCCCGCATGTATTCGAACACGTGCTGGCTGCCCTTTACGGGGGTGCCCGGCTTGACCCGTTCGGTGGCGTAGCGGCGGGCGATGGCCAGCGCAGCCTGGATGCGGGCCGCCTTGGCCGGGCCGATGCCGTGCACCTGCGTCAGCTCCCCGACGGAGCGACTCGACAGGCCGCGGAAGCTCTTGTAGCGGGTCAGCAGGCGCCAGGCCAGGTCCAGCGCCGTGGCCTTCGGGGAGCCTCCGCCTATGATGAGCGCCAGCAGCTCCACGTCGCTCAGGCTTTCGGCCCCGCCCTGGAGCAGCCGCTCGCGGGGTCGTTCGGCCTCCGGCAGGTCCGGGATGGTCAACCTGCGGTCCGGGTAGTCGCAGTGTTCGGCGATGGGGCAGTCCGCGCAATGAGGCACGGAGCCGCACAGGCCCTCGCGGGAGCAGAAGGCGGCCAGGTCGGCGCGCACCTCGGGCAGGTCCGTTCCGGTTGCCCGGGCCATCTTCTCCACGATGTCGTTGACCGCCCTGTCGGCCCGTCGGCCGGTCCACGTCCTGGGAAAGGTCCCCAGCCGGCGCAGGAAGCGCGCCACCGCCGTGGGGTCGGGCGTCGCGGCGGGTGCCTCCGCCGCGTGTCCCCGCCCCCGCAGGGCGCGATAGATCTGGCCGTAGGGCCTTTCGGCCCGCCCTGTGGGTACGTCGCTCAATTACTCTTCCGAGAAAGCCTTGACTTCACTCAGCGGCTCGCGATCCAGGTCAACGACACGCCAGCCGGGCCGCGGGTTGGGGCGGAATGCGGCCGCCGGTATCGGGTCGTCGAGGGTGGGCTTGCCCAGGGTGAGCTGGATCTGGACGCGGCCGCCGAAACGCAGCACCATCAGACGGTGAGGAAACGGCTTGCCCAGCACCGGCCGGTAGCCGTCCAGGTGTACTTGCGTCGTGACCCGCCCGGCGGCGTCGTAGCGCCGTATGGCACGCACCACGTGCTCGCGTCGGTCCACCAGCACCTCGGCATAGCGCCCACCCAGCACCGGCACCTCGAACCGATAGAACTCTCCTTCGACGCTCATCTCGGTCTCGGACCAGGTCAGACCCAGGTCGTCGGGCCCGGCCAGCATCCGCTCGATTTCGCCGGGGCGCACCAGGACGGGCAGGCGCGCGTAGGCAACTTCGCCGCCCGTGATCACCTCCCGGGTGTCGGGGATCGCCAGCCAGAACTGCGACCCCAGGACTTTGAGCGAGAAGACCAGGCGCCCCAGTTTCTCGGCCCGCAGCCAGATGCCCGGAAGCAGCCGGTCGTAGACGATGACTCCGCCCATTCCCGGGCTGGACCCGGCGGGGGTGCGGATGCGCAGGCCGACGTGCGTGTCCTTCAGCGTGTAGAAACGCCCCGCGTTCCGGTCCACCGCCTTCACCACCTCGGGGGCGGGCAGAGGCGACGGGAGGGGCCGGGTGGCTGCGCAGCCGGCGCACACGGCGACGGATAGCAGTGCGGCAACAAGGGCCCTGGAAGTCGGCGACCGGACGAGTCTGCGCATGGAGGCTCCTGGATCCTGTCTGAAGCGACTGCCCATTATAGGAAGGCGCAGCAGGACGGGCAACCGGCGGCTGCCCCACACGGGGGCCGGCGCGCCCGCCGGGCTACTCCCTCTCCCGGAAGTAGATGGCCCCGTGGAACCGCAGGTCCAGGTACTGGATGCCGGACAGGCCGGGGTGCTCGCGCAGCTTGCTGTTGAGCATGGCCAGCTTCTCGGCGTCGCTGATGATGGAGGGCGGGGTCTGCAGGCCGGACACTTCGTCGTACGCGGTGGAGGCGCCCCACTTGATGCTCACACCGTCCGGGGTCAGCAGCACGATGGCCGGGTCCACGGCGGGCCGGCCGACGCCGGTGACGTCCACGATGTCCACGTTGAGCCTGCGCAGGAGCCCTTCGCGGCGCAGGAAATCCGTCAGCCGCGCCCCCACGGCCAGGCGGGGCCCGCCCCATCGGCGGCCCCAGGGCGGAGGCTCGTCCAGGTGGCGGTCCACGATCGAAGGCAGGTAATGCCCCTGCCAGCCCGTCGGCCGCCTGAACAGCTCGTCCGGCAGCCACCAGCCTTCGGCGTCCACCAGGTACTGTTTGCCCTTGTAGAGCACTACTCCCGCCGGTTTCCGGTAGACCGCTCTGATGCGCAGTCGGTTGGGCATGATCCGGGACACCTCGCGCACGTCCAGCAGCCAGGGGGAAGCCCTCAGTTCGCGCTGGACGGCGTGGGCCAGGTCGCGTCTGAACAGAGAGGCTCCGGGGGGCAGGGCGCGCAGCTCCCGGGCGAGGCACTCGCTCATGCGCCCGGCGTTGACCCATTCCGGGCAGCCGTTCAGTGCGAAGGTGTGCAGGTTCACCTGGAAGGCCGGGCTGGCCTTTACGCTGCGCCAGGTCAGCACGGCACCCCCGCCCACAGCTCCCGCTCCCAGCAGGGCCGCCACCGCGTAGAGTGTCACGCGGAGGGCCGCTTTCTGGGCCGGGCTGAGCTTGCGACCTTTGCTCTTGTTTTTCTTCTTTTTATTGGATTTCTTCGCCATGATCGACGGGGGGTCTCAGGCGCTCAGTCTGTGTTGTCGGCCGGCGGCGGCGTCGCGGACCGCCGCTCGCACCAGCCGATCGCACAGTTCCGGGAAACTGATGCCCACCTGCGCGGCGGCCATGGGCAACAGGCTCCGGGGTGTGAACCCGGGAATGGTGTTGACCTCCAGCACGTTGACGCTGGCGTCGTAGCCGTAGATGCAGTCCACCCGTGCCATGTGGCGGCAGCCGAGGGCATGGTACGCACGGACCGCCACTTCGGTGAACCGCCGATAGATGGTGGGCAGCAGGCTGACAGGGGTGATGTATCGGGTCTGTTCGTCCTTGTACTTTGCCCGATAGTCGAAAAACTCACCCGGGGTTACCATCTCGATCAGGGGCAGGGCCTCTCCCTCCAGCACCCCCACCGTGAACTCCCGTCCCCGCACGTACCGCTCCAGGAGGACGGTCTCGCTGTGCTCGCGGGCATCCCGTAGGGCCTTCGGCAGGGCGCCCGCCTCGCGCACGATGGTTATTCCCAGGCTGGAGCCCGAGTCGGCCGGTTTGCACACCAGGGGATATCGGAACTGCTCTGCCATATCCCGAACGCGGTCGAGGGGGTCCGACTCTGCGACGGAGAAGTAGTCAGCCGTGGGGATGGAATGCCGCGTGAACAGGCGTTTGGTGGCCAGCTTGTCCATTCCCAGGCGGCTGGCCCGGGGTCCGCTGCCGGTGTAAGGAATGCCCTGTGCCTCCAGCATCTGCTGGACGGTCCCGTCCTCGCCGAACTCGCCGTGGAGGGCAACGAACGCCACGTCCGGTGGCGTCTGCCCGAAGTCGGGCAGCGCCCGCTCTCGCAGGTCACGCGGAACGACCTCGTGGCCGGCTTCGCGCAGGCCCGATGCCACGGCCCGTCCCGACTTCAGGGACACCGTGCGTTCCCCGCCCACTCCGCCCATCAGGACATCCACTCTGTATGTGCTTTTGAACTGCAAGGCACCTCCTCACGCCGCCTGTGCGTCGGCGGGCCAGTGTTTGATCTCCAGTTCGAGCTCCACCCCCCGCCGGGCCAGCACGGTGGTCTGCATGTGTTCGATAAGCCGCAGCACGTCCCGGGCGGTGGCGCCGCCCCGGTTGACGATGAAGTTGGCATGCAGCCGGCAGACTTCCGCGTCGCCGACGGACTGCCCCTTCAGGCCGCAGTTGTCCAGCAGTTTGCCGGCGGACTGGCCGGGAGGGTTCTTGAAAACGCATCCCGCGCTGAACTCGCCCAGGGGATGGCGCCGCGCCCGCCGCCGGACGCATTCGGCCATCCGTCGGGCCACCAGGGCCGGCTCGCGTTTCTCCAGTTTGAACTCCGCGCCCATGACGACGGCCTGCCCCAGGTCGGCGCTGCGGTAGGAAAAGTCCACCTCGCGGGCCCGCAGGAGACGGCATCCGCCCGCGGGGTTCATGACCCACAACCGGGTGAGCCGGTCCGAGACGGCACGGCCCCAGGCGCCCGCGTTGCCCGCGATTGCGCCCCCCACGGTTCCGGGCAGGCCGGCCAGAAACTCCAGTCCCCCCAGGCCCGCGTCCCGGCAGAAGGCCAGCAGGCCGGCCGTGCGCACCCCGGCCCCCGCGCGAACGCACTGCTCAGCGGTGCGCTCGATGCTGCCGAAGCCCGGCTCGGCCACGTGAATGACGGCACAGGCAAGGTGACCGTCGCCGACCAGGAGGTTGGACCCGCCGCCGAGTATGTGCCACGGCAGGTCAGCCCGGTTGCACTCGGCGAGGGCCTGGCGCAGTTCGCCGGGGTGGGCCGGCCGGAAGTACCGCCTGGGGCGGCCGCCCAGACGGAAACTGGTGAACTGGCTGAGCTGTATCGCTTCGGGCACGTCCGGGTTACGCCGCGATCTGGCGGCGTCCTTTCCGTTCGATCATGGGGACGATGTCATGGGCGATCTGCCATATGCTGCCGGCGCCCATCACCAGGACGACGTCGTCGGGGATCACGTCGCCGACGATGATCTGCTTGATGTCCTCGAACTCCGGCACGTAGTGGGCCAGCAGGCCGATATGGTTCATCTGGCGCACCAGGTCCTGCGCGCTCACCGAGCGTCGGTCTTCGTAGGAGTCCCGGGCGGCGTATATGTCGCACACGTAGGTGACCCAGGTGGTTTGGAAGGCTTCCGCGAGGTCTTCCAGCATCTGGCGGGTTCGGGAGTACTGGTGGGGCTGGAAGATCGCGAAGAGCCGTTCGTTGGGGAAGCGCTGATGGGCGGCGGCGATGGTGGCGCGAATCTCCTTGGGATGGTGAGCGTAGTCGCTGAGCACCGCCACGTCCCAGGGCGTGCCCACCATTTGCAGCCGGCGCGCGGTCCCTTCGAAGGACTCCAGGGCCTGCTTGATCCGGCCAAAGTCGACGCCGGCCTGGTGACATGCGGCGATCGCGGCCAGGCAGTTCTGTATGTTGTGCGTCCCGTAAAGCTGCGTGCTGAATCGGTCCACCTTCTTGCCGTCGTAGACCAGGTCGAAGTTGTTGTGCACCTTCGCCCGCCACAGGCGCTCGGCACGGTAGAGGGCCTTTTTGTCCTCGATGCCGTAGTGAACCACCTCGACATCGAGTTGCTCCACCACCTGGCGCGTGTTCTCGTCGTCGCCGTTGGCGATGACCTTTCCCCCCGGTTCAACGGATTCGGCGAAGTTGGCGAATGCCTGCTGGATGTCCCACAGGTCGTAGTAGTAGTCCAGATGGTCGGCGTCGATGTTTGTGATGACGGCCATGCGGGGGGTCAGGCAGAGGAAGGAGCGCTTGTACTCGCAGGCCTCGGCGACCAGGTACTCGCCCCGGCCGTAGTGGGAGCCGCCGCCGAGCTGGGGCACGTCGGCGCCGATCAGATACGAGGGATCCAGGCCCGACTCGCGCAACACGTAGGCCACGATGGCCGACGTGGTGCTTTTCCCATGCGTGCCCGAGACGGCGATGCCTTTCTGGTACTCCATCAGTTTGCCCAGCAGTTCCGGGTAGCGCACCACCTCCAGGCCCAGGCGCCGGGCCCTGCGCAGCTCCGGGTTGTCCTCCCCGATGGCCTGGCTGATCACTACCAGGTCCACCTCCCGATCCAGCGTCTGTCCCTCCTGGCCCAGTGTCACCTGGATCCCGTGCTCGACCAGGGCCTGTCTTGCCGGCGAACTCTGAATGTCCGAACCGGTGATCCGCGCCCCGCACTCTGCGGCGTAGGTGGCCATCGAGCTCATGCCCGTGCCCAGAATGCCGATGAAGTGCCAGTGTTCGTCCGACAGATTCAGCCGGTTCGAGCGTCGCACCGTTCCCATCTTCTCCCTCCCCTGTCAGGCTGCCTGTGACCTTTTTCCTGTTCCCTTTTCATCGGGCCTTGTGATGTGCTGCGCGTCCGGTTCGAGTCCTGCCATACGGGCCAGCGCGAGGGCGACGGGGTCGGCCGCATCCCCCGCGCCCAGCGCACGGGCCTTGCGGGCCATCCGGGCCAGTGCTGCCGGATCCCCGGCCATCCTCCGCAGCGTGGCGGCCAGGCGGCGGGGGTCCAGTTCGCGCTGGAGGAGGACTTGGGCGGCCCCGGATTGCTCCAGCACGCGGGCGTTGGCCTGCTGGTGGCCGTCCGTGGCGTGCGGATAGGGCACCAGGACGGCGGGCAGGCCGAGGGCCGTCAGTTCGGCCAGCGTCGAGGCTCCGGCGCGCGCTATGACGAAGTCCGCCGCGGCGTAGGCATCCTCCATGCGCTGCAGGAAGCCGATCGGCCGGTACCCGACCCGGCGGTTCGCGCTGCTCTGAAGCGCCTCCGGCAGATGATCCACTCCCGTCAGGTGCAGCACCTGCACGCTGTCCTCCAGCATGTTGACGGCCGCCTGCACGAGGCGGTTGAGGGCCAGGGCGCCCTGGGAGCCCCCCATGACCAGGGCAGTGCACTTCTGCGGCGCCAGACCCAGCCGGCGCCGCGCTGCCCCCCGTTCCCCGGCGAAGAGCTGCCGCCGCACCGGAAGGCCGCTCACGGAGACGCGGCCGAGCGGCAGCCCCCGGGCCGATTGCGGCCACTGGACGAAAAGCCGGTCCGTCAGCGGGGCCAGCAGACGAACGGCCCTGCCCGGGATGGCGTTGCCCTCCAACAGCGCTGTGCGACACCCCAGCACCCGCCCCAGCGCAACGGGGACCAGCGAGTTGCTGCCGCCCAGGCCCACCACCACCTGCGGCCGGAAGTCCCGGAAGATCGCCAGAACCCGGCGCGCCGCCACGGCGCAGCGGGCCGGGAAAAGCAGTTTCCCCCCTCGGCCCGACCAGGACGTGGGTGGGACCCGACCCGTCTCGAACCCGGCGATGGCGTGAATGCACTGGCGCTCCGCGCGCCGGTCGGTGACCAGGAAAAGACAGCGCGTGCCCGGCAGCAGATCGCTCAGGGCCTCCGCGAGGGCCGCTCCGGGCATGAGGTGGCCGCCTGTGCCGCCCCCGGCGAACACCACGCGCAACGTTTTTTCTGACGGTTGCTCAGCCATCGTCGCTGCCCTCCCCGGACCCTTCTGCCGTTGCGGCTGTCGCAGCCAGGACACTACTCGCCGCCCGGGCGGCAAGGCGGTGGTAGGCGGGCATGTCCTCCTTCCAGGATTTCAAGGGGTAACGTTCCGGGTCCTCTTCGGAGCGGGCGATGTTAACCAGGATGCCCGCCGCCAGAAGACTGCCCACCAGCGACGATCCTCCCGCGCTGAAGAAGGGCAGGCTCAGGCCCTTGGTGGGAACACAGCCCGTGACCACCGCGATGTGCGCGGCGGCCTGGACCCCCAGCAGGACTGACAGGCCCACCGCCAGGGCGAAGCCAAACGGGTCCCGGGCGCGGTAGATAACTTTCAAGCATTCCCACAGAGCAAACGCGAACAGCGCGATCAGGGCCACTGATCCGATGAATCCCAGCTCTTCTGCGATGATGCTGAAGGTGAAGTCGTTGGTGGCGCCCGGCAGGAAGGCTTCCTTCTGCCGACTGGCCCCCAGCCCCAGCCCGGCCATACCTCCCGATCCCACGGCAATCAGCGCCTGGATCAACTGGTAGCCGCTGCCCCGGGGATCGGCCCAGGGGTCCAGAAAAGCCGTCACCCGACGCATGCGGTAGGGCACCCCGAAAACAAGCTGGTGCATCAACGGCAGCGAAGCCGCCCCCGCCAGCAGCAGGAAGATCATCCGCGTCCCCATTACCACAAGCACCGCGGTGCAGACCAGACCGGTCAGCACGGCCGTGCCGAAGTCCGGCTCCAGCAGGATGAGCCCGCAGACCAGTCCCACCACCCCCAGCGGCACCATGAATCCGCGCACGAAGCTCCGCAGCCAGGCGAGATGGCTGTCGCAATACGCCGCCACCCAGATGCATAGGATGATCTTGGCGAACTCCGAAGGCTGGAAACCGACGGGAAGCCCGGGGTTGACCCAGCGGTGCGCGCCGTTTTTGACCATGCCGATGCCCGGCACAAAGACGGCGATCAGGCAGACCAGGGCGAGGGCCAGCAGCGCCATGTGATGCCGGCGCCAGCGCTGGTAGTGCACGGTGGCGCCCACCACGAAGGCTCCCAGTCCCAGGCCCGTCAGCGCCAGCCGCTTGAAGACGGCCGCCGTGAAGCCGGTGGAACCCGCGGCGCTGACGGCCATCACCAGGCCGAAGCAGGTGAGCGCCGTGAAGACCAGCGTCAGCCGAACGCTGGGGCGGTGCCACGGGCGGGCCTCCGCCGCCCGTTCCCCCTGCCCGGAGGCCAGGTGGGGTTGAATTGTGAAGGCGCCGGCCATTCTTACAACCACACGAAGGCAAGAGTCAAGAGCGCGGCCGCCAGACCGACCACGTAAAAACCGCGCACGATCGTCGGCTCGGGATATCGCCGCTTCTGGAAGATGTGGTGCAGGGGAGCCACGGGCAGGATGCGGCGGCCCGTGAGCTGAAACGAGCCTATCTGCAGCAGGCTGGATGCGAATTCAAGCAGGAAGACCACGCCGGCGATCCCCAGGACCAGCTCCAGCCGGGCGGCCAGGGCGACGGCGGCCAGCCCTCCGCCCAGGGCCATCGAGCCCGTGTCGCCCAGAAAGACCCGGGCCGGGTGTCGGTTGAAACGGAGGAAACCCACGCAGGCGCCCACCATGGCCCCGCAGAAGACCGCGAGCTCTCCGGCGCCGGACACGGGCGTCGTCTCCAGAGAAGCGGCAACCGACGGCGTGCCGGCGGCCCAGCACGCCGCCCCCAGCACCAGCGCCGCCGGGGGCACCAGGCCGGCCAGCAGGCCGTCCAGACCGTCCGTGATGTTGGTGGCGTTGGCCATGATGGCGACGACCAGCGCCGCCCAGAGCAGCAGGGCCGGCAGCCACCATTCGCTCAACTGCCGCCAGGGATGCTCCGCGTGCAGGAAAAAGGCCAGCCCTACCGCCGCGCCCGCCGCGCCCTGGAACAGCAGTTTGTGCCGCACCTTCAGGCCCCGGGCGGTCCGGCCTTTGCCCCGCAGTTTCATGTAATCGTCTGCGAACCCCAGGACGGCCATGCCCGCCGTGCAGCCCAGGACGGTCCACAACAATCCTGAATACAGGTCGGCCCACGCCAGGCAGGCGGGTACCAGCCCGGCCAGCAAAATGAGTCCGCCCATGGTGGGGGTGCCGGTCTTGGCCGTGATGGCGCGCCGGAGCTCCTCGTCCTCGATGGGCGTCTTCTCCGTTTTCTCCCCTGCGCCCGTCCCGGTCAGCATCCGCAGAACCGCGGGTCCCGCCAGGAGACAGACCAGCAGCGCAGAGAAGGCGGCCAGCACGGCTCGCAAAGGGACCGTTGTCCACGCGTTGCCGGCCGCCTGCTGGATCAGGTGATAGAGCATCAGGCTACGTCCCTCTCTCGCATTCCCAGGTGTTCGGCGATTTGCCCGGGGATCGTCTCCAGGTGCATGCGGCGGGAGCCCTTGATGAGCACGGCGTCTCCCGGCTCGAGGGCGTCCCACACGGGTTGCCAGGCTTCCTCGGCGGAGCCGAAGTGAGACGCTTGGGCGGCGGGGCGGAGCTCGTTCCACCCATTCAGCAGGTAGCGTCCCAGCCGTCCCACGGCGACGAGGGCGTCGACGTCGGACCGGGCCAGCTCCCGCCCCGCCCGGCGGTGCAGCGCCGGCGCTGCGTCCCCCAGCTCCAGCATATCCCCGCACACGACCACCTTGCGTCCGGGGTTATTCTCCATCAGGAAACTCCTCAGCGCCGCGCGCATCGCGGTGGGGTTGCTGTTGTAGCAGTCGAGGACAAAGAGGGTCCCGTTCAGATCGAGCCGCTGGTAGCGCAGGGCGCGGGGTTCGAAGTCGGCCAGGCCGGCCGCGGCTACCGGGAGGGGCACCTCGAGGGCCCGGGCCGCGCACAGGGCCGCCGCGGCGTTGTCCACGTCGTAGCGCGCGGCGCAGGGCAGGTGGAAGCGGTGCCCCAGAGCGCGGAAGTGCCACCCTTCCTCGGTGCGGCGCAGATCGTGGGGGCGCACGTCCGCCGTTCCTTCAGTGGCGAACGTGAGCACTTTTCCCCCGTAGCGCACCCTCAGCGATAGGCACTCGCGGGAGTCGGCGTTCAGTATCAGCGCGCCGTCCGCCGGCAGGTGAGGTATGAGCTCGGCCTTGGCCTCCCGGACGCCGTCCGGACCGCCCAGCCCTTCCAGGTGGGCCTGGCCGACGCGGGTGATCACGCCCACATCCGGCTGCGCGGCCACCGCGAGCTCGTCGATCTCGCCCGGCTGATTCGTGCCCATCTCCAGCACCACGTATTCATCTTCCACGTCGGCTGCCAGCAGGGTGTGCGCCACGCCGATACGGTTGTTGAAGCTGGCGGGCGCCGTGGTGGTGGAGCCGGCCCGCTGCAGTATGGCGCCCAGCATGTCCTTGACGGTGGACTTGCCGCAGCTTCCCGTCACCGCCACGCAGGTGGCCTGGAGGCGTCGCCGGTGCCAGGCGGCCAGCTCGAGGAGCGCACGCTCCGTGTCGGCCACCCGCACCACGGCGACCTCTCCGGGGGGATGGCGGTGCCCCGACCAGTGCTGAACCACCAGGATGGGCGCGCCGCCGGCCACTGCCTCGCGCACGTAGGAGTGGCCGTCGTGCCGGTGCCCGACCAGGGCAACGAAGGCATGGCCGGGCCTGAGCGTTCGCGTATCGGTGCAGACGCCGCGGGCCTGCACCTCCGGCTCGCCCCTGAGGAGTTCGCCGTTGCAGACTTCGGCCACGCGGCCGGCGGTAAAGTGGATCGAGTTCTTTCGTTCAGCAATCATTTGTCTTTCAGGCTGACTTCCTCTGCCGCGAAGGCATCTTTTCGAGTATCTGTCGCGTGACGACCCGGTCGTCGAAGGGAATGCGCCGGTCTCCGAGTTTCTGGAATCGCTCGCAGCCCCGCCCGGCGACCAGCACCATGGAGTGCGGTGTCGCCGCCAGCTCGACGGCGAGCCCAATTGCGCGGCGGCGGTCGGGCTCGATCCGGCAGTTGCGCTCCGGCTCCTCGACGCCGGCCAGCATCTGGGCGATGATGTCGTCGGTGCTCTCGCTGCGGCTGTTGTCGGCGGTGAAGACGGCCATGTCCGCCCGCTCCGCCGCGATGGCGCCCATCACCGGCCGCTTGGTTGTGTCCCGATCCCCGCCGCAGCCCACCACGCAGACCAGGCGGCCTTTGACCAGCGGGCGGAGGGTAGTGAGCACTTTGCGGAGGGCGTCGGGCGTATGGGCGTAGTCCACGGCCACGCGGGGCAGATCCGCCCGACCGGGCACGCTGACCGGCTCCAGGCGGCCGGGCACGCCCGGAAAGGTCCGCAGCGCCTCTTTGACCACGGCCATGCGGATGCCGTAGGCGAAGGCCACCGTCGCGGCGGCCAGGATGTTCAGGCAGTTGTAGGAGCCGATCAGGCGCGTGCGCACGCAGAAGGCGTCGAAGGGCGTTTGAACCAGCAGCTGCATGCCCCGCATGGACTGGCTGAGGACGCGGCCCGACACGTCGGCCGGGCCCTCCAGGCCGTAGGTGAGCACCTCGGCGGCGGTGTGCGAACGGAACGACTCGGTGAACTCGCCGCCTGCGGGCAGCACCGCCACCGCATCCGAGTTCAACTGTTCGAACAGCATGCGCTTGGCCCGGGCATAGTTCTCCCGCGTGCCGTGCGTGTCCAGGTGATCGCGGGTGATGTTGGTCAGGACGGCGGCGTCGAAGTCCACGTCCGCCACCCGGTGTTGAATGAGGGAATGGCTGCTGACCTCCATGCAGGCGTGCGTGAGGCCGACCCGGCGCATGCGCGCCAGCATCTCGTGGAGGGCAATGGGGTCCGGCGTGGTGAGGCCCACGTCCAGCCGCCGGCCGTCGGTCCAGCAGCCCAGGGTGCCGACCGAGCCGGCGGGGTGCCCCCCTTCGTTCAGGACGGCGCGCAGTATCTCCGTGGTGCTGGTCTTGCCGTCCGTGCCGGTGACGCCGGCGACGGTCATTCGGCGGGACGGGCTGCCGTGGAAGGCGTCGGCCAGGGCGCTGAGGGCGCGGCGCGCTGCGCTCACCTGCACCACGGGGCAGTGCGGCAGGGGGTAGGGCGGCTCCTCGCAGACCACCGCCGCCGCTCCCCGCTCGATGGCCTGGGGGATGAAGCGATGCCCGTCCACCTGCGTGCCCCGGATGGCCACGAACAGGCTGCCGGGCTCGACGCGTCGGGAGTCGTTGGTCAGGGCGTTGATGGCGAGCTCCGCCGGGTTCAGCACGCGCGCGCCCGGAAGACGGCTCAGAAGCCGTCCCAGTTTCATCTCCCTCTCCTGGGTCATACGGACTCTCCTGCGTCGTTGCCTCTCGTCTCGGTCGGCGGCACCTGCAGGTAGCGAAGGGCGCGGCGGAGGATGTTGCGCACCGCCGGGGCCGCAACGAGGCCGCCGTAGTATCCGTTCCGGGTGGGGTTCTTCAGGCAGACCAGGGCGATGAGCCGGGCTTCGGGGGCGGGTGCCATTCCAACGAAGCTGGACAGATACCGACTGTCGCTGTAGCCGCGCCCGTCCTCGCGCAGCAACTGAGCGGTGCCCGTCTTGCCCGCCACGGGATAGCCTTCCAGTTGGGCCCTGCGCCCCGTGCCCTCCTCCACGACCCGCCGCAGCATCTGCATGACCGACCGGGCCGTGGAGGGCGAGATCACCCGATGGCTGATCATCGCCTCACGCGCCGCATACACGGTCTCGCCGTCGGTAGCGCTCGCGATGCGCTCCACAATCCGGGGCTGGAGGAGGAGCCCCGAATTGGGATAAACGACGAAGGCGCGGGCCACGGACAGCGGCGTGACGGCCAGTTCCTGGCCGAAGGAAACGCTCACGACGCTGTAGCGGTTCCAGACCTCCACGGGGCGTATGATTCCCCCCACCTCGCCGGGCAGCGCGATGCCCGATGGCTCGGCAAAGCCGAACTCCCGCAGACCCGCGTGGAGCGGCTCCGCGCCGAGGGCCATGCTCACCTGGGCCGCGCCGATGTTGCTGGAATGGCACAGGATGTCGCTCACGCTCAGCAGACCGTACTCGTGGGCGTCATGAAGCGTGCGCCGGCCTATCCGCCAGACCCCTCCGTGGCAGTCGAACTCCGTCTGCGGCTCCACCACCTGCCGGTCGAGCGCCAGGCTGATGGGGAAGGGCTTCATAACCGACCCGAACTCGTAGACGTCGCTGATCGCGATGTTGCGCTGGTTGGCAACCGGTGACTCGGCCGGCGCCTGGGGATCGAAGGTCGGCCAGGAGGCCATGGCCAGCACCGAGCAGTCGCGGGTGTCCAGCACGACGGCGGCGGCGCACGTGGGCTGGTGGCGCTCCACGGCCCGCGCCAGCTCCGATTCGGCGATCTCCTGGATGTATGCGTCGATGGTCAGATATACGTCCAGCCCGTCGGAGGGTTTCCTGGTGATCCGCTGAGACGCGGTGCGGAAGATGCGGCGGCCCCCGTCGCAGCGCACCTCCTCCATGCCCGGCCGACCCCTCAGGAGGGCGTCCATCTGGCGCTCGATGCCGGCCAGGCCGCGGCCGTCGATGTCCGTGAACCCGATCGCGTGGGCGGCCAGGCTGCCCTGCGGGTAGAGCCGCTTGCTCTCCCTGCGCAGATGGATTCCCGGCAGGTCGAGGGACCTGACCTGGGCCGCGAGCCGATCGGAGACCTGGCGCTTGACCCAGACGAAGTAGGAGTCCTTGCGCAGGTCACGGGCCAGCCGTTCGGCCGACAGGTCAAGCAGGCGCGCCAGGACGGCCGCGGTGCGGTCCGGGTCGCGAATGCCGTGCGGGTCCGCGAAGATGCTGTAGCGGGGCACGGACGCCGCCAGCAGACGCCCCTCCCTGTCGTAGATGCGTCCCCGGCTCGCGGAGAGCTTGTGCTTGAGGATCTGCTGGTGGCTGGCCTGGCGGCGGTAGAAGTCCGCCTCGGCTATCTGGAGGTGGGCGAGGCGCGCGATCAGCAGGGCGAACGCAATCCAGAGCGCGCCGATTGCCAGGCCGGCCCTGACCTTCAACGCTCTGCCGGCGGTCGGCATCTGGCTGGATTGCGCGCTGTCCAAGGGGCGTCTCCTCAGGGGGCGGACGGAGGGGTGTCGGCGGCGACAACGGTGGACGGTTCGGAAGAGGTCCTCTCCTGCTCATCTGCGGCCACGGCGGCCGGCTCGATCGGAGGCTCCTGCAGGTTGAAACCCAGGCAACTGACCAGCGTCCGGACACGGCCGGGGTTTTTCAGCTTGCTCAGATGGGCGCGATAGATGGCTTGCTGGGCCCGCAGTTCCTCCCGCTCGGCGTGCAGGTCCTGGATGGTGTAGCCCACCCTGCGGGTTGCGGCTCCCTGCCAGACCACGGCAAGGGCCAACCCCGTTGCGAGCAGCATGAGATAGACGATTCTCGGCGGCGTCATGGGCGTCCTCCGGTTTTGCGGGCGGCCCGCAACTGTGCGCTGCGGACCCGGGGATTCCTCTCGATTTCCTCTTCGGTGGGCATGACCGGCGAGGGCGTCAGCACGTCCCACAGCCCCTGTTGCTGCTGGCGGCGCCAGGTGTGCTTGACGCGGCGAGCCTCCAGGCTGTGGTAGGTGATGAACACGGCGCGTCCGCCGTCGGCCAGCAGGTCGGGCAGCTCCTCCAGCAGTGCCTCCAGTTCCTCCAGCTCCCGGTTCACGTAGATGCGCAGTGCCATCATCACCCGGGTGGCGGGATGTATGCGCCAGGTCCGATCGCGGGGCGTGCGGCGGGCCGCCACGCGCTTGACCAGCTCCGCCAGCTCGGCGGCGCTCTCGATGGGGCGTTCCTGGCAGATGCGCTCCGCGATCTGGCGGCTGTAGCGCTCCTCGCCGTAGCGGTGGAACAGATCCGCCAGCTCGTCCTGGGGCATCTGGTTGACCACGTCGTGGGCGGGCCTGCCGGCGGAGCGATCGTAGCGCATGTCGAGCCGTGCCTGTGACTCGAAGGAGAAAGAGCGGTCCGTGTCGTCGAGCTGGTGGGTGCCGACACCGAGGTCGGCCAGCGCGACGTCAAACCCCTCCACGTCCGCCTCGGCGGCCACCTGATCGGCGCGGCTGAAGGGCGCGTTGAAGAGTCGGAAAGGGCAGGGGGCCTGCTCCTGGAGTCGGTCCCGGGCGACCCGAAGCGCGGACTCGTCGGCGTCTATGCCCACCAGCAGTCCGTGGGGGCCGAGCCGGGAGGCGATGGCGAGTGCATGCCCACCGGTGCCGACCGTCAGGTCAAGGGCCTTCTCTGCGGGCTGCGGGTCGAGCAGATCGAGGACTTGCGAAACCATGGCGGGCTGATGGATCGGCAATCCATGCTGCGAGCTGTCTGGTCTCTCCATCGCCACGGTCTCGCACAGCAAGTCTTCGGACGACACGGACGGCGCGGGCACTGAGGAGAGCGAAGCAGATCATTGCTGTTCGGCGTTCTGCTCATCGGAGCGGCGTGAGCGGCGGGGGTAGGCCGGGTTCAGCAGATCCGGCGCCGCCTGCTCAAACGCCTCCAGATTCTCCGCGCTGCGCTGCGTGATCACATCGCTGCGCGTCAGCGCCAGCCAGTAGTTGTGCGCGATCAACGACACCTGAGCGACCGCCTCCTCGATGTCCGCGTGCTCGCGGAGTCCATCGGGTATTGCGAGGCGGTTCTGCTTGTCGGCTTCGACGAATCGCATCCGGTAGTAGAAGTAATCCCGCGCCCGGCGGATCACGTCCGGGTCCATCCCGGGGGGCGGGTCTTCAAAGCTCTCTATGGCGAGCTCGATATTGGGGGCCGGATACAGGAACACCCGCTTGCCGGTGCCGGGCACGAAATAGAAGGCAAGACGTTCGAGCGCGGGAGCCTGGTTGAGCCGGCCCTCGTTCTGGCGCACCCGCCCCAATTCCTGGCGCAGGACGGCGACCAGCTGGTCGGGCAGCCGGAAGCGACCGCGGCTGTCCAGGCTCAATTCATCCTGGTAGCCGAACAGGCGGACGTAGCGGCCGTTCCCACTTTTGCCCATTGATTGCTCAAAAACGCCCATTCGTTTACTTATCTCTCCCGAAAGCTCCAAGCCTTCCGCACCATTTATGCCTCAACGCATTGTCTTATAGGGCTTAAACGCGATTTTGACCTTGAGCTACCCTAGTAACGCGCTCAAGATATTAGCGTCTGGCCAGCCCCTTGTCAAGGATTTTTCCCGGACTTTTTTGGCACTTCTGCGTTTTTTTTTGAAGACCGCCTCCCAAAGGCCCCGAATCCCCCTTAACATCTCCTCATCGGGATAGATGTGCGGCTTTGAGTGGGTCCCCGGGCCACTCATCTGACGGGTGGGCCCGGGCGGCAAAATTGAACGGGCATTTGGCGGTTCGGCGATCCGGCGGCTACAATCGGGGAGGTCAAGTGTGCCGGTGCGGGAGGGTGGAACGGGTGATTATCATGGGGCTCGACTACGGCGGGAGGAGGATCGGGATGGCCGTGTGCGATGCCCTGGAGGTGGCGGCCCACCCCCTGCCCACCGTGGAGCGGGACGGCTCGGAGCTGGAGAAGATCGCCCGCACGGTGCGCCAGCGCCGGGTCGAGCGGATTGTGGTGGGGCTGCCCCTGCGGATGGACGGCACGGAAGGGACCCAGGCGCGCAGAGCGCGGGGGTTTGCCAAGGAGCTGCGCCGCCGCTTGCCGGAGGTGGAGGTCCTGATGGTCGACGAGCGGCTGACCAGCGCGCAGGCTCACCGCGCGCTTTCGGACATGGGGGCGGGCATGCGGGAGCGGCGGCGGGCGGTGGACCGCATGGCGGCGCAGATCATCCTGCAGCGCCACCTGGAGCGCCGGGCCAGGGAGAAATCCGCCGACTGAGCGGCAGCGGGCTCACCGGCTGACCATGAGGGAGCGGGCCGCGCCGATGATGCCGGCGGTCTCCGCCAGTTCGCCCAGGCAGACCTTCACCTCACGGCGGGAGTCGTCCATGGTGCGCCAGGTCGCCTCTTCCCGCAGGGGCGAGAGCAGCATCTCGCCCGCGCCCGTCACGCCGCCGCTGAAGGCCACCACCCGCGGGTTGAGCATGTGCATGACGTTGGAGACGGCCACCCCCAGGTAGCGTCCCGTCTGGGCGATGTTCTCGGCGGCGACGGCGTCGCCCTCCAGGGCGGCCCGATGAATGTCCCGCGCCGTCACGGAGTCCAGGTGCGAGGCCAGAGGCGTGTCGGCCCCCGCTTGCACGGCCTCCCGCAGGCGACGCACCATGGCGGTGGCGCTGGCGTAGGCCTCCAGGCAGCCCCGGTTGCCACAGCCGCACCGGGGGCCGTCCGGATTGATGCTCATGTGGCCGATCTCTCCGGCCACGCCGTTGGCCCCGTGCCAGATGTGCCCGTCCAGGACGATGCCGCCCCCGATGCCCGTGCCCAGGGTGAACAGAACCAGGGAAGATGCCCCCCGGCCGGCACCGATCCACTGTTCGGCCAGGGCCGCGACGTTGGCGTCGTTTTCCAGCGTGCAGGGCAGATCGAGGGCCTCCTGCACCATCCGGCGTAGAGGCACGTCGTGCCAGCCCGGGAGATTGGGCGAGAAGGTGACCACCCCCTCCCGCCGGTCGATGGTTCCGGGGGCGCCGATCCCCACGCCCGCCGGCCGGCCCGGGTCCACTCCCGCGTCGCGGGCGCACTTGGCGACCGCCCGGCAGATGCGGCGGGCCACAGCGGCCGGCCCCTCCGGGGCCCGGGTGGCGATGGCGTGCCGATGCACGATGTCCCCTTCTTCGGTCACCAGGCCGGCCTTGATGTTCGTGCCGCCCAGGTCGACTCCGGCGAAGATTGCGCTCATAACGTTGCTCCGGGGTGGTCAGTCGGTGGCCGGTGGGTACTCGTTACACAGGTAATGGAGCGGAGGTTCGTCCTCCTGGATTTCGGCGAACCGGGAGAGCTGCCGGGCGAAGCGGTTGTCGGTCGCATCGTCGTTGACGGCTGAGACCTCGCCGATCAGGGCCGGCCCTCCCTCCGCCCAGAACTCGTGGTACATGCCGCGCCGAAGGCAGATGCTCTGGCCGTTGCGGAGGACCACCCGTTCCCCGGCGGGCACTTCCGTTTCCACGCCGTCCAGCGCCACCGTGACGGGCGATTCCCGGTCCATCTGCTCGTTCTCGTCGGAGTTGTACAGCCGCAGGACCAGGTCGGCCCCGGCCCGATTGATGATGTCTTCCACCTTGGACCAGTGGAAGTGCATGAGGCACACCTGGCGGTCCCGGCAGATCATGACCTTCTCGCAGTAGGGTTTGCGCGCGGGATCGGCCGGCGAGCCGTTGCGGAGCGTGAACAGAACCAGTCCCTTGCTCTCGAAATCGCCCAGTCCGAAGTCTGTTACGTCCCAGCCTAGGCCGTTCTCACGTATCTCGTCGCACTCGTGTCCCCTGGATTGCCATTCCTCGGGTGTCCAGAAGGCGAAGGGTGGCAGCGCGAACCCCCACTCCTCCATAAGTTCGATCGCTTCCCGGATGCTGTTGTTGATGCATGACCGTTTCACGTCGGCCACTCCTTTGTTGCGCGAGACGGTCGTCGGTGCTATGGTGTTGACGCCCCGAATTCTACTTGCCGGGTGTTTGGACTGTCAAGGCGGCCGATGCCATGACCGGAGGAGCCGAGCAACAGCCCCGTGCGCCGGGAGCGTGCTGGGCACTGGTGGGGCCCACGGCCGTGGGCAAGACGGAGGTGGCCCTGGCCCTGGGCCGCCGGGAGGACCTGGAGGTCGTCGCCGTCGATTCGATGCAGGTCTACCGGGGGATGGACATCGGGACGGCCAAGCCCACCCCCCGGCAGCGGGCCGAAGTGCCCCACCACATGATCGACGTTCTGGAGCCCGGCGAGCGCTGCAACGTGGCCCGTTTCTGCGGGATGGCCCGGCGGGCGATGCGGGGGATTCGGCAGCGTGGGCGTCGTCCCCTCCTGGTGGGCGGCAGTCCCATGTACTTAAAAGGATTACTGTGGGGGCTGATGCCCGCGCCCCCGCGCGACCCGCAGGTGCGCGAACGCCTGCGCCGCCGCTCAGAGCGGGAGGGGTCCGGGGCGCTGCACCGCCGGCTGGAGCGTCTCGACCCGGAGGCGGCGCAGCGGATACATCCCAACGATGTACAGCGTCTGGTGCGGGCCCTGGAAGTCTGCGAGTTGACCGGGGCCCCCATCAGCGAAAAGCAGGATCAGTTCGACGGAGAACCGCAGATCGACCATATCATGCTGGGACTGCGCAGGCCCCGCCCGGAGCTGTATCGCCGGATAAACCGGCGCGTTGATCGCATGATGGAGGCCGGGCTGGTGGAGGAAGTGAGGTTCCTGCGGCACAGGCTCGGACCGCAGGCGTCGCAAGCGCTGGGTTACAAACAGCTTGTCCGATACCTGGAGGGCGAGATATCGCTGGAGGAGGCGGTACGGCTCATCAAAAGGGACACACGCCGGTACGCCCGGCACCAGCTCACCTGGTTTCGGCACTTCCCGGAACTGCGGTGGGTGGAGGCCGGCGGCGAAGAGAGTGCTTCCGAACTGGCCGCCCGATGCCGGCAGCTTTTCGAAACCGCTGCTTGACACCTAGGCATGCATTGGCTATTATGTCGGCCGCGTCCGGTGAAAAGGAGGCGAGAATAAGATGGCTGAAGTGATCTGGGGTGTGGATTTCGGAAGCTGGAGCCTGAAGGTTGCGCGGGGAGTATACGACAAAAGAGCCGGCACCATCACCTGCGACCTGCTGGAGGAGATCCCCTACGGGGACCTGCCCTGTGGTTATGATGCCTCGCCCCTGGAGAAGCAGCGGGAGGGAGTCATCGCCCTCCGGCAGCGGCACGACATCCGATCGCGCGACGCGCTGTGCGTCTGCGTGACCGGCAGCGAGGTATTCAGCCGGTTCATCAACCTGCCCCCCGTCCCGGAGAGCATAGACCGGATCATCCGGTATGAGGCGGGCCAGCAGATACCGTTCGATCTGAACGACGTCATCTGGGACTACCAGCAGGTCAAGGAGCGCCCGGAGCCGGGCGAGGAGATAGAGGTGGGCCTGTTCGCCCTGAAAAAGGGCAGGGTGCAGGAGCTGCTGGACATGCTGGAGCCGTGGCGCGACAGCCTGCGCATCGTCCAGAACGCCCCCCTTGCCGTCTACAATCTGCTGGAGTACGAAGGGCTGGTCGAGCAGCCGCTGATCGTCATGGACGTGGGAGCCACCACCACGGACGTGCTGGCCCTCAATCCTCCCAGGTTCTGGGTCCGCTCGCTGCTGGTGGCGGGCAACGACATCACCAACGCCCTGGTGGAGAACTTCGGCGTTTCCACCGAAGAGGCCGAGAAGATCAAGAGGCGCCTGGACCGCAGCACCCATCGCCAGCGCGTGATGGATGTGCTCAACCCGGTGTTCGACGAAGTGAGCAACGAGATTCAGCGCACGCTGGGCTACTATAAGAGCCTGGCCCGGGACGTGAAATTCGAGCGCATCCTGCTGATGGGCGATGCCGCGCGGATGCAGGGACTGCGCGAGATGCTGGCCAAGCGCCTGCGGTACCGCTTCCAGACGATCGGCGGGCTGAACCGCATTCAGCTCGACCCCTCGGTGGACGCCCAGGAAACCAGGAATAAGCTGCCCGGCTTCGCCGCTGCCCTGGGCCTCCTGGTGCAGGGCGCCGGAGAGGCGCGGGTCAACATCAACATGGTGCCCGACGAGATCGCGCTGACCACCGAATTGTCCAGGAAAAAGCCCTGGCTGGCGGCCGCCGGCGTGGCCATCCTGGTATTCTTCGGTCTGCTGTGGCTGGGGCAGCGACTGGAAGCCCAGGAGATTCGCCAGCCCCTGGAAGAGGTCGACTGGGGACCTGTTGAGGAAATCCAGGCCGAGGAAAAGCAATACGAGCAGTTGATGGAGGAGGTAGAGGAACTGCGGGATTCCCCCCTGGCTCACCTGGCTGAGCCGGCCATGGACCGCGACTTCTACATGCAGATGCTGGCCCAGCTTTCCCGCTCCCTTCCGAGGGACGTCTACCTGGTGTCGCTGGCGTTCAACTGGCACGAGCCCCCCATGCAGGAACAAGAGGAGGAGGAGGAAGATGACCTGCTGGCGGGCCTGGGTGCGCCAGAGGGGATGGCGATGCCAGAGGAAGGGGGTTGGCCGTCAATGCTGAGTCCTCTGGGGCGGGGCGGCGCGCGCATCGGTGGGGCCGGCCGCGGCGGCGAAGAATACGGAGAGTGGATGGAACGGTACCTGGAGCAGCGTGCTGCCGCGCAGGAACGGCGCCAAACTGCGAGGGGAGCCGAGGGCCTGCCGGGCCTGGAGGGACTGGAGGGTCTGGAGGGCGTGGGCGGGGTCGGCGAAGCGGAGAAGATGAAAAGGAAACTGGTCCTGCAGTTCAGCGCCGAATCCCGCCGCATCACCAAAGGCCGCCAGTTCGTGGAAAAACAGGTGCTGGAGACGTTGCGGGACCTCCAGATGCCCGGCGATCCCACCAAGAAAGCCTTCACCGAGGTGGGCCTGCTGGTGGAGCTGCACGATGTCAAGCGGTCCGTGGAGACCCCCGAGGGACAGCCGGTGCCCGGGGCCACCGAGCACTTCGCGGGCTTCGAGGTCTACGCCGTGGTCAACCTCGACCTGGAACCCGTGCCTCGAACCCTGGGCGCGGAATTCGATATGCTGTAAAGACCTTGCGGAGAACCCGTCATGGATCTGGTCAGACGCAACAAAATATGGGTGGCTTTCGGTGTGCTGGTGCTGGTGGGGGGCGTGGCTCTGGGCGTTATGGCCCTCCAGCAGCGGGCAGCCAATCAGCAAGCTCTCAAGGAGAGCAGGCAGAAGCAGGACGACCTGCAGAGATACAGCACCAGCGAACAGGTGGTGGGCCCGGAGTGGATAGAACAGGCCAGGGAGCTGCGCGACCAGTGGAAGGCCGAGATCGACGAGGTGCGCCAGTTCCTGCTGCGGCGAGACAAGCTGATCGAAGCCTACTTCACCGCCCGCGGGGAGGGGCCGGCCGACGAGCCCCTGGAGGGCGGCATGTGGAAAAAGGTCTACCAGCAGAAGATCGCCCGGCTTACCGACCGGGTGAAGCGGGTCTTTCCGGTGGTCGGCGGCAACCCCATAATCACTGAGGAATACGGGGACGAATGGCCCGAGCCCTCCGAGATGCGCCGGCAGGAAAAGAGGTTCTGGATTCAGCATTACATGATCGATGCACTCGCAGGACTGAACCAGCAATGGATCGAAAGAAAGGCTGCGCGGCCGGCCCTCCCTCGCGAAGAATCGGAACAAGAACAGAGCCTGGAGGATGCCGTCGTGTTGACGTTCGAGGCCTTCCAGTTCCTGGAAGAGCCCCAGCATCTGCTCGATCCCAGCCATCATAAGGTGTTCAAGCCCATATCGTTCTCGGTGACCGTCGGCACCACGTTTCCGCAGATCGCTGCTGTTCTGGACGGGCTGTTGTCCAGCGAACTGAACCTGGAGATTACGGGCGTCGAAGTGCAGCGGGCAGCCGGCGGCGCGGGAATTCTGGGTGGGCGCCGCGCGAGGGAAGACCGGATGGGGGAACGCGCGGCGGCAGAAGCAGCCCGGCGGGCGGCGGAAGAAGAAGCAGCAGCAGAACAAGGCGAGTTTGGAGAGTTCGGAGAATTCGGGGAATTCGGGGAATTCGGAATGCCCCGTGGCTTTGAGATGGGCGAAGAGTTCGAGTTCGGGCCCGGTGGAGGGATGTTCGAAGAATTTGAACGAGAGCGAGGCGAGGTCGGCGAGCGCGCCCGTGTCGTGCCGCCGGAGTTGCTGGAAATGTTCCGGCAGCTCTACCCCCAGGGGATCCCCGAGGACGTTATGAACACCCTCCAGGAGCGCTTCCTGGATGTCCAGCGGAGGTTGGACAGGGCGGACAGGGCCTACGAGGCCGGCCAGTACTGGCAGGCCCGGCAGCTCTACCGGACCCTGTATGAGAACCAGGACCGGTTGAGCGACGCACAGCGCCGGCATGTACGGGAGCGGCTGGACGCCATCAGGGAAATGCAGCAAACCGGCCGCCTGGGCGGTAGAGGTGCAATGATGCGTGAGGGAGTTCGTCTGCCCGATAATCTGGTCAACGTGGTCATCCAGGGTTACGTTCTGGATTACGAGAGTGCCGAACAGAAGATCCGGGCGGACGAGGCGGCCCCCGAGCTGCTCGAGGGCACATAACGGCAGCCAGGAGAGAGCAGAATGCCAGTGCGCAGAAGGGGTTGGCTGTTCCAGTATTTCGAGAAACTGGTCTGTGGCGTGGCGGCGATCCTGCTGCTGATCGGCCTTTACGATGTCTGGCCAAGAAACCGCCTTCCGCAGGAGTTGAAACCAGACAGGCTGGACGCCCGGATTGAACAACTCGCCCGCCGTTCCCGGAGCAAACCGCCCCCCCTGTCGGACGCACCAAGGCTGCAAGAAAAGGTCGTCGCCCACTTCAGGGCCGCCGGCCGGCTGCCGGGCCTCGGTGAACTGATGACCCCGCCTCAGCCGGAGGTCTACGATCCCATTCGGGTCGGGGTGAACATGGAGTTCGAAGTGGAGTTCAGAGCCCCGCTGGCGGCCGACAGCCTCACTGTCATGGGAAATGAAGGGTTGCTGGAGGTGGTCAAGCCGCCGGGGGCCGAGGGAGATTACCGCACCGTAGTGGTCAGAAGCCGGGACCCCGGAACCGAGCAGGTGGAAGGAGAGGCGACCCTGGTGGGCATGGCCAGCGGCGTCAAGCACATCTATCCCGTGAGGGTGAGCAGAGACGTGACCGCCGCCCCTCCCCCCCCGGCAGAACTCAGGGTGCAGAGAGCGCGGCGCTACGTGGTGCTGGAGTGCAAGCCTCCAGTCGGCAGCGGCAGCGCCAGGATACTGGGCTACGAAATATGGCGACGAGACTGGTCCGATCCCCTGGCCGAGTACGAACGCGTCGGTGGTGCCCGTGCCAGCCAGGCCCGCGGGGGCGATTGGGCAGCGGTCATCGAGGGCATCAAAGGGCTGTCGCCCGAAATGAAGGAGCGGATTCAGCGGCGCATTGCCGGCGGTTATGCCATGTGGCGCGACACGGGCGTTACGCCCGGCCGGGTTTACGCCTACAAAGCCCGCGCCGTGGGAGTGGACACCTTCCCCCAGAGAGGTGAATTCACCGACCCGGTCAACGTGCGGGTCCTGCGCAACACCGACTTCAAGTTCACCCTCGTCGGCGCAGACAGCGTTCGTTTCGAGCTGCTGAAGAGAATCGGGCTGGAGCGTTTCCTGCGCAAAAGCCTCTGGATCAGGCCCGGGGACAAGATCGAGACCGTTTACATCTCCCGTCAAACGGGTGAGGCAGAGCCCATGGAGACGGGCTATACCCTGGTGGACTTCCATTCGCAGGCCAGGGTTCCCGGCACACAGCGGACGGTCAGCCGGGTGATCTGCGCCGACGAGTCCGGCAGCCTCAGCGCCCGGTACGCAGGGGAGGTTAGCAGCGAAGATCTGTGGGCGGAAGCAAGCACCGGCCGCAGGCCGGGCGAAAGAAGGCCCAGGAGGTGAACGTCAGTCCCCGGCCGGCGGGCCGCGGGCATCTGCTCCGGTAAGGAAAGTGAGCCCAGAGAGGCGGAGAGAGCATCCTCTGCTGACATTCTTGTGAGGAATAACCATGCAGCGAGCCAACCATCTAGTGCTCATGCTGTCGCTGGCGGCGGTTCTGGTTCTTGGTCATTTGATAGGATGCGCCGCCCCCCCGAGCCCCGAGGCGGGGCAGCCCCCGGAGGCGGCCCCCGGCGAGGCCGCCCAACTCCCTCCCGAAGCTGTCGACCAGACCCTCCAGGCCGCCGACCAGGCATTCCAGGACGAGCAGTATGAGCGCGCCGCACAGCTCTACGCTTCCCTGCAGCAGGCCGAGGCAGAACTGACTCCCGAGCAGCAGGAGCTGGTGCAGACCCGCCTGAAGCGGATCGAGAGCATCCAGCACCAGCAAGCAGTGGAAGAGACGCCCGCCGTTTCCCGCGGCGAGGCCCCCGCCGCATTGGAGGAGGCCGAACGGCTCGTCCAGGAAGGCTCCCCGGAGCAGGCGGCCCCCATGATCCAGGCCCTCGATAAGATGTGGGATGACCTGCCCGTCCTGCTCCGGGTCCGGGTAGACGAACTGCGCCGCAGCATTGCCGAAAGCTCGGACGCCCTCGGACCCCTTGCCAAACGTGAGAAGGTCCGCCGCGGCGAGAAGTACCTCGATGTCGGTGTGCGGGCGCGCAAACAAAACAACTACGCGATGGCCGCCCGCTGCCTGGACGCCGCCGCCGCTTTCGAAGTCAGTCTGGGATGGATCGACAACCGGACGCTGCGCAGCAACCGCCGCAAGGTGCATAAGCGCCTCACCACTCTCACGTGGGCCTTCGAGGCCGGCAAGGCTGCCCACGAGGCCGGCGACTACGAGACGGCAACGAATCGGCTCGGCGACGTCGTTGAGGCCGGCATCAAGATCGGCGACGGTCGGCTCGCAGAGGCTCGTCAACTCCTGGAAGACGCCGAGCAGAAACTGCAGCAGCAGCGCCAGGAAGTGGCCCGGCAGGAAACCGAAAAGGCGACACAACTCCTGGAGAAGGCCGGCTCCCTGGTGGAGGAGGAGGAATACGAAGAAGCCGCCGCTGCCCTGGCACAGCTCCAACCTCTGGCAGAACGCCTGGACCAGGCGCAGAAAGGGCGCCTGGCGGAGCTGCGACAGAGCGTGGTTGCGGCGGGAGGCCCCCTGCCGGCGGCCACCGAAGAGGAGAAACGGCAGGTGGCCCTGAACAAGCTGGAGGAGGCACTGACCGCTTACGAACAGAAGCGCTACGTGGATGCCGGAGAGGCCCTGGATCTGGTTGCCGGGATGGACGTTGACCTGGGCCGGCGCAACTCCCGTAAGCTGCGCGAGACACGCAGGGAAGTGACCGCTGAGTTGGAGCGACTTCGGAGGGCGTTCCAGGAAGGGATGAGTGCCTACCAGGCCGAGGATTATCAGGCCGCCCGGGAGAAGCTCGGGATGGTGGCCCGGTCGGACATCCAGCTCGAGGACCAGATGAAACAGAAGGCCGCGGAGACGCTTGCGGCCCTGGAGAAGGCCGGCAGGCAACAGGAAGTGCAGCAGGTGGTCCGGCGAGAGCAGCAGGCCCAGGCCATCGAGAAGCGAGCCGGGCAGATACTGGATGCGTTGGGCACGGTCTCCGACCTGCTGGCGAGGGCCGATGAGGCCATTGCCGCCGAGGACCTGGGCGAGGCGGAGTCGGCGCTCAAGCGGGCCGGCCAACTGCTGCAGAAAGAGGACGTCAAAGACCTGCCCGCCGCAGCGGAACTCTCGGAGAAAGTCAACAGCAGGATGGCCACCGTGGCCAGCATGAAGGAGGAGTTGGCGGAGCGCGAAAAGACCAGACAACAGGTTGCTGCCCTCATCGAGGAGGCCAAGAAACTGGCGGAGACCGATCTGTTGGCCGCTGAAAAGCAGGTGCTGGAGGCCCGCGACCTGGCCGCCGAGAAAGACATCTCGCTCAGCCCGGCACAGCAGGCAGTGGCGGCAGAGATAGCCGAAAGGGTGCGCAGCGCAATGTGGCAGGAGCGCGCCCTGGCGGCAGAGCAGTGCCAGCGGATCGTCCGCATGGCCGACCGGTATGAATCCCGCGGCGAGTATCGGAAGCCCGCCGAACTGCTCGGCCTCGTCGAGCAGGCACGCCCCGCAGTGGCGGGGAGCGAATTGAAACGGCAGGCCACCAATCTGCGCGTGCAGATGAAGCAGAAAGCGGCCGACCAGCAGGCGGCGGCGCAGGAGATCGTGCAGCGATTCGACCGGGCGCGGGCACTGCTGGAACGGGGCGAGTTCAAGGCGTCCATGCACGGTGCCATCCTGCAGCAGGCCCGCGATGCGGGACTTGCCGGCCAGCCCCTGATCGACGTCTACCAGGCCGCTGTGCAGTTCCTGGAAAAGGACGTGGCCGGGGTGCTGGAGGAGACCGAGCCCGATTACGGCCAGATGGCCGCGGACTTGATGGAGCGCGCCGAGCCGCAGATGCACCGGCAGCTCGCCGAACACTACCTGCAGAACGATGCCCCGGAACTGGCCCGGCCGCACCTGCGCAGCCTGCTCGATGAGGGCGACCACGCAGGCTGGGCGCAGCAAAAACTGGACAATCTGAGCGCACTCCAGGCCGCCGCCGAGGATGCGCGGCTGCGTGCCATTGCCCCGGAGGTGGACGGGGTTTACGGGCTGGCTCGGGACCTGGACGCTCTGCTGAAGGAGGGCAAGGTCCAGGAGGCGCGGTCCGTGCGCGGGCAGCTGAGGGATGCACGGGTTCGTCTGGCGGTCAAGAAAGCGCGCATGGCGCTGGATCGAGGCGCCTGGCAGGTCGCCCGTGATGTCCTCGACGCTGCTTCTGTGGAGGGTGCCAGTGCCGAGGCCGCGTCCGCCTACGAGTCGGTGAGAAAGGAAGCGGAGTGCCGGGCCCGGGCTGCCGGAGAGCTCGAGGAGGCCCGCGAGGCCATCGCCGGCGGCACTATTGAGAAGGCTTCCGGACTGTTGCAGTCGGCCGGCGGGCGTTCCTGCCTGGGAGCAGCCCAGCAGATCAAGCTGAACACGCTGACCGCCGTGCTCGAGCCCGTCCGCGCCAGGAAGGCCAACTGGATGGCCATGCGTTCGTGGCAGGAGCGTACCATGGCGCGTGATCGGGAGCGGCTCCAGGAGCTGCAGCAGCGCCAGAAGGTCTGGCAGAGCTATCACCGGGCACTGGAGGCGCTGGTGGTGCAGTGCGACCTGGGGAAAGCCGACAGCCTGTTTGCCACGGCCCTGGAGGGCCGGGAAGCGCTGATGCCCGGCGAAAGGCAGACCATCGAGAACGTGCGCGCCACCGTGCAGAAGGCGGTCGCCGACGCGGACGCCCTGCTGGACCAGGCGCAGCAGCAGGTGGAGGACGGGCGGTACGCCGCCGCCTCCGTGGCCCTCGAAAAGGTGAAGCAGTCCGGAGGGTACTCGGTTTCCGAGGAGCTGAAACAGCGCGCGCAGCAGGTGGCGCAGCAGATCGAACAGGCCGAACAGAAGGCCGGGAAGCTCTATGCTGAGGCCGTCCAGGCCCACCAGGCCGGAGATGTTGACAGGCTGGCGCAGCTTCTGAGCCGGCTTGAGAGCGAGTACTCAGGCACTCGGGTTTACCAGAAAAACCAGTGAGCCCGCCTGTGGCCGCTGGATTCTGTTTGACAAAGAGGTCCGTCTACCGTTTAATACTGGCCCTGTTGTGGGGAGAAGCAGAATGCTGAGAAGAGCCGGCCGGCGGGCAGACGGATCGGGCCCTGTGGTGACAATAAGCGACTGGCGGAGGCCGAAGATGCTTAAGAAGATCGGCGTGATACCTGTGAGCTTGTTGGTTCTGATCGGTGTCTCATCGTTCGTCTACTGTCAGGAAGAGGCGGCAGGCGAGGGGGGCCCCAGCATCAGCGAACTGCGAGAAGTCGTGCGAGAAGCCGAAAGGCGCCCGGTCGACGTGGACGCCAGGCTGGCCGAGGCCGAGGCCAAGCTGGAAGAGGGCAAGCCCAGCGTCGCGCGCCAGCTCCTGCAGGCCGTCCAGGACCAGAAGCTCACCAGGCAGCAGCAGACCCGGTTGGCCGAGCTGCAGAGCAAGGTGGACGATGCGCTGGCCCGGCAGGAGGCGCGCATCGAGGAACGGCTCTCTCCCGAAGAGGAGAAGGCCCTCACTCTGGCCGAACAGCTCCGCCTCAAAGAGAAGGTCAAGCAGGAACTCAGGAAGGCGCGCGCCCGGGAACTGGTGGAGGAGGCCCGGTTCAAGCTCTATTATGAGGAAGGCAGGGAGAACACCCTCGAAGCCTACGAGCTGGCCAGGAAAGCCCTGGAACTTGATCCAGAGAACAAGGAGGCGCGGCAGTTGCGGATCACCGCCGGACTGGACCTGGGCATCGAGGCGGAAGAGAGGGTTGCCGAGGCGGAGCACGCGGCCCGCGTGGACCGCGTTCGCGTCAAGAGTGCCCAGCACCTGCTGAAGACCCAGCTTGCCACGGCGCGGCGGCTCTACGAGGAGGGCAAGTTCGAGGAAGCCCTCCGGACAGTGCGCAGCGCTCAGGGGCTGGTCGCCACCCTCTCCTCCTACATGGACGTCAGCCGGGAGCAGAAAGAAGTCGAGAACCTGTTGGGGGTCATCCAGGATGCCCACGAAGAACGGCAGAAGAAACTGGTCGCCCGCCGGAGGGTCGAGGCGGAGCGCGCCGCCGAAAAATGGGCGGAGGAGCGCACCGAACAGGAGCAGAAGCGGCGGGACCGCCAGCTCGAAGAGGTCGAAGAGCTGATCCGGCAGAAAAACTGGGACGCCGCCGAGAAGCTCATCGACGACCTGGAAGTGGAAGACCCCGCCGATACCATGGTCAAGATCCTGCGACGTCGGCTGAGCGAGCAGCGACACGCCCACGAGATGGGCGAGATAAACGCGGCTCGGGACCGTGGTGATCTGGTCACCGAGCAGTGGGAGGCGGAACGCCAGGTCTCTCCGGAAAGAAAGTTTAATTACCCGGAAAAGGCATTCTGGGTCAATGTCGTCGAGAAACGTGAGCGCGAGGATCTGTATCCCTCCCTGCGGTTGAAGCGCCTGCGTTCCGAGGAAGACCAGACCGTGGACGCCAAACTGGACAAGACCTACGACTTCCCCTTCCAGGAGCCGACGGCGCTGACGCAGGTCGTCGAATGGCTGCGCCAGGTAAGCGAGGTGCCCTTCGTGATCCGTGGTGACATCAGCGGCGCTCCCGACGTCAACTTCCCCATGAACACCACTCTGCGCAACGGCCTCGACCACATCACAGAGATGACGGACACCCGGTGGAAGATAGACCGCGGTGCCGTCGTTATAGGCCCGCCGGAGAAGCTCGCCGACTACGAATTGCGGGTCTATCCGGTGCTGGACCTCCTGCTGAGCTTCGAGGACGCCGGCGCCGGAGAGGACGACGGGGGAGAAGGCGGCTTCGGTGGTTTCGGGGGCGGTGGCGGGACCACCGGCGGCGGGGGCACCCTGCTTCCGCAGTTCGGTGGCGGCGGCGGCGACGATGAAGACGAAGAGGACCGAATCCAGCTTTTCGAGCGAGCCGATGACCTGATCACGCTGCTGCAGCGGGTCTGCGCGGAGGAGCGCTGGCAGTTCCTCGGCACCCGTATCGCGGCCGAAGTGAGCGGGCGGGAAGGTGGGGAAGGAGCTTTCGGCGAGGAAGGCGGCGGCTTCGGAATGGGCGGCGGCTTCACGGGCGGCGGCGCTGCCGGCGGTATGGGCGGCTTCGGCGGCCCGGGCATGGAAGAGATGTTCGGAGGCGGCGGCGGGTTCGGCTTCGGCATGGAGGAAATGCCCGCCCCCGGCGCCCAGCCGCAGGTTACCCGCTTCATGGAACGAATGCCCGGCGCAGGCTACATGTCCCACCAGCCAGGCACGATCATCGTCTACGACACCGAGGCCGTGCACAAGTGCATCGAGGGGCTGCTGGAAGACCTGCGCCGGCGGATGAAGATCCAGGTCAACATTGATCTGCGTTTCTTGACCGTGCAGACCGACTTCCTCCGCGAGGTCGGGTTCCAGTGGGATGACTTCATTCTGGACAAGAATTCCTGGGCTTCCGATGGCGAGATGACCAACGATTTCAACGTCATGAGCGGGGCTTACGGCGGTTTCTCCCCGTGGCCTTTCCCCATCCTGGACGCCTTTATCACCGGCTTCGACGACAACGGGTTCCCTATCTACGCAAGCCGCGGAACCGTTGGTCAGACGGTGAAGATGGGCAACCTGTGGCCTGATCCCGCGGGGTCCCTATCCCCAGAGGGCGTTACTACCTACACCAAGACTCCCCTCACCGGGACGCCGTTCATCGGAACTGGGATACCCGGGGTCGGCATAGGGTCAGGAATGTCCCTGAATCTGGGCTTCCAGAGCGGAGAGTCCCTCTTGTCGGGTGTGTTCCGGCTGGCGAACGAGCGGAACGCAATGCGGACCCTCAGCGCGCCCCAGATCACCCTGACCAACGGACAGGAGGGCTACATCGTAAGCAGCACGGAGACGTACTATATATCCGGCTATGAGGTGCAGGACGGCATTCCCACGCCCGAGCGCACGACGGCGCCGACCTCAATAGGACTGATCGTGCGCCCCGTGGTCAGCGAGGACCTGCGCTATGTGTTCCTGGAGCTGCAGCCCGTCAGGACCGAGTCCACCCTCGTGCACGCAACAGTTCCTGTGTTCCTCGGCGTGGAGGGAGGCAACGGCGAGAACGGAGGCGGCGCCATCGGCGAACGCATCGATCTGCCCCTGGGGCTGCCGATCATCAGTTCCGACGTGCTGCAAACCACCGTCGGCGTTCCCGACCGGGGCGTGGTCGTGGTGGGCGGCCTGAGCAAATCCAACCGTTCTCAGCACGAGGCGGGCGTTCCGGTCCTGGACAAGATACCGATTTTGAAGCGCCTGTTCTCGGGCGAATCCAGGACGGCGGACCGGCAGACGCTGTTTATCATGGCCAGGCCGCACATCATCATCCTGTCCGAGGAAGAGCAACGCATGAGCTGAGTCTTTTCCGGGAGAGCAATACTATGGCACGTGATAGCTGGAAAACAGCCCTGGTGGTGTTGGCCGCGCTGATCGCGGGCGCCTTGCTGGGCGGGCGGGGCCTCGCGCCGCAGGCCCGGGCCCAGACCGTGGGCGGTTCCGGACCCTTGATCGCCGTGGTGGGCCAGGGACGCGGAGCCGATGTGCCCGTCCTGCTCGTGGACACCAACGAGCAGTCCGCCATGATCTACGAATACGATATGGGGTCAAACCGGCTGGATCTGACGGCCGTTCGCAGTTTCCGCTACGACCGGCTCCTGGTGGACTGGTACGGCACCAACCGGCCCAGCGTCGAGGACGTCCGGAAGGCCGTCGAAAGCCAGGGCCCACGACGATAGGCTGCACGGCGACCGCCGGTTCCGGGCCGTCCTTGCACGGGGCGGTCCTTTGTTTATGTGGTCATGTCGCTGGATGCGGTCCTCCCTATCCGTGGCGTGTGCGCAGGAAATATCGGTCTCTCTCGTTCAATTAAGCGATACGAGATAAATCTTTTCCGGTTTGCGAAACCCGACGCGCTGAGGGCACGCTGGCTCAACTACCTGGACAGAAGGCAAGGCCCGGCTCCCCAGATCGTACGAGCTCCGGTCCGGCGAGACGCCGGACCTACCCCAAGAGGTAGGCGCGGCGTCCCCGCCGCGCCGGCTGTTTGGCAGCCGGAAGGCATTTACCTCAATTCACTTAATTGCCATGCTCCCGCACTGTGGATTTGGGCTGCGCAGGTAGTGGTGGGTGGGTTTCGATTCTGCGCTTTGCGAACAGGCAACGACGAGATTGCTTCGTCGCCCCTTACGGCGGGACTCCTCGCAACAGCAGTGTGGAGGGCGGCGGTTCCGGGCCATGACAATGTGGGATGTGGCGCAGCCGCGCTCGGCTGCGGTCGTTGCCTCGGCCAGCGGCGGCGACGCGCAGTTGGTGTATGGCGCAGCCGCAAATGTCACGGATCACCGGGCGAGTCTTTGTCTGAGATGATGGGCCCCGAGGCCCATGTCGGGGAGGGAAGGATGGCACCCGGGTATTGCTGCACGATGCTTGCTCTGGCGGTCTGTATGTTCTCAGGGGGGGCGAACGTCGGCACCGCAGCGCGGACCGGGGCGCAGCAGGCCGCTCCAGTTGGCGCTTCCGCTGCACGAACGGAGAGGGCGGGCCCGCCTCTGGGGTTTCTCATCGGCAGGCACACCGACCGCCTGGTACCTCTTCTGAAACGGCCCGGCGATTTCCTGGAGATGATGGTCGGGCCGGCCAGGGTACCGCACATCCGCGCGCTGCCGCCTGAGGCGAAGGCCATGTGCGTATGCCTCAATCTGGAGGGGATGGCCCGGACGGTGGAGATCCTCCAGGAGGCCGGTATCGAACCGGAACGGGTTCTGATTATGTACAATCCCGAGGAGCGCCCCCCGCGCGCCCCGCAGTGCACGCCCGGGGAGGAGCTCGAAGACCCGGTCGGCAGCCTGCGGAAGGCGCGCGCATTGCTCCGGCACTATCCGGCCCCGCTGTTCATGGCGCCCGGGCTGAGCCGTATGGAGACGCACGAGGAGCTGTACCCCGTGCTGGCGAGGTTGTGCGACGGATGGATGATACAGACACAGCGGCTGGAGGTGGACCGGGAGACCTGGGAGCCTGTCCCGCCCGAGGAATACGGCGCCGAGGTGCGGCGGGTCGTCGGAATGCTGCGAGAGGGCAACCCGGACATCCAGATCATGGTCCAGCTCATTCCCTTCACCCGGACGCCCGAGCTGAAGGCGGCCTTCACCCCTGAGCGGATGGTCGCCTATGTCCGCTCGATAGAGGATGTGGTTGAGGGAGTCAAGCTCTACGGCGGCGACGATGTCCTGACGGAGAGAGTGTTCGAGCTGCTGCGCGGAGACGAGGGGCCTGCGGCGCCCGGCCGGGACAGCGAACGCCGTGAGCCGGACCGGGAATCGCGACCTCGCAGGCCGGAGCCGCAGGCCAGGCCGCGCGCCGAGCCCGTCGGCCCCCTGGTGGCTGCGGAGGCGGGCGGGAAGGAAACCGTGACGGTCCCCGTCCGCGACGGTGCGCTGCTGGCCACCGATATCTACTTTCCCGTGGACTACTCGGAGGACAGATATCCCGACGGCGTGCCCGTGATACTGGTCTGTACGCCGTACGACCGCACGCGGGAGGGTCCGACGGGGCGGTGGCGGCGTTGCGCGGTCAACAACGGATACGCTTTCGCCGTGCAGGACATGCGCGGGTTCTACGGGTCGAAGAATCCCCACAGGGGGCGGTCGCGGCAGAACGACGGCTACGATACCACGGAATGGTTCGCCCGCCAGCCGTGGTGCAACGGCTGGATCGGCATGATGGGGTACTCCCACCCGGGCGCCGTCCAGTACGAAACGGCCGCAGACGGCTCTCCCCATCTGGGCTGCGCCATACCCGCGCAGGCGCCCGGTAACTACTACACCAACTCCCTCTACCCGGAGACCTTCCGCAAGGCCGACATGCAGACCATCTGGCGGGGAGCCTTCACGGCCAGGACGCAGCAGTTGATCAAACGGCGCACCCGCGGGGGCGTGGACGTGCCGCCGGCGCGGTTCAACACGCCGATGTTGCACAGCGCCGGGTGGTACGATTTCTACACCGAGGGGGCGGTGGAGATGTTCCGGGCCCTGCAGCGTCACGGGGGGCCAAGGGCCCGGGGAAACCAGAAGCTGCTCATCGGCCCCTGGGGTCACGGGACGCTTCAGGAGGAAAACCCGGACAGCCCTCTCAAGTTGCCCGGAGGCCTGGCCTATCCCCGAAATGCCAAACTGAACTGGGAGGAGGGCATCTGGCTGCCCTGGTTCGGCCGCTGGCTTAAAGGCGAGAAGACCGGCATTATGGACGCGCCATCGGTTCTCTACTACCTCATGGGCGACGTGGACGATCCCCGAGCGCCCGGCAACCGGTGGGTGGAGGCGGACGAGTTCCCGCCGCCCTCGGAGACTGTCCGCTATTACATCCATCCCGATGGAACGCTCGAACCGGTCGCCCCCCGGGCCGAGAGTGCATCCATGAGCTACCGGTACGACCCGCGTGACCCCGTGCCCACTGTGGGGAGGGTTCACCCCCGTGTGCCCGTGAAGGGGCCGTTTGACCAGAGGGAAGTGGAGGGCCGTGACGACGTGCTGGTGTTCACAACGCCGGTGCTCGAAGAGCCGCGGCTGATCGTCGGCCAGGTCCGCGTGCGCCTTTGGGCATCATCGGACCGCACGGATACCGACTTCACGGCGAAACTCACCGACGTCTATCCCGACGGGCGATCCATGATGATCACCGACAGCATCGTCAAGGGACGCTACCGCAATGGAATTCGGCAGGAAGAACTGCTCGATCCGGGGCACCCGTACGAATTCGACATAGACCTGGGCTACACCGCCATTGCACTGGCGCCCGGCCATCGCCTCCGCCTTGCCGTCTCCAGCAGCAACTTCGACCGGTTCGACATCAATCCGAACACGGGCGAGCCCTACGGAGACCATGCGCTCACGCGCAGGCTGCTGGAGGAGCGTCTCGGTGTGAAGGAGTTCCGCGGGAAGCCGCAGTACAGCGACAGTCTGGTCGCGACCAACACGATCCACATGGGCGACGCCCACCCCACGCACGTCGCCCTGCCGGTGATACCGGCCTCCTCTCTGGCGGCAGCGCAGCCTCGGGGCAGCAGCGGATTCGAGTCGGAGCGGTAGGGGTAGCGCGGCGGATATGGGTTCGGCAGGTTAATGGAGAACGAAGGTCTGTTCTTCGGACTGGACCTCCTCGACGAGCAACAGAACGAGCTTGACTCGATCATCACCATAGGCAACAACTGGCCGATCACCCGCGAGCAATTCGTCAATTAAACTCGACTTTCGACATTGCGCTGCTCGGCTTTTGGCGTAGCGATGCGCGACTGCTGAGAACGCTTGCACCGGCCACAGTGTATGTTCGCACGGGGCAGAATGCGGGCGTTGAAAAAGTAATTCGCCCTGAGTGTTTGCCCGCGCCACAGCGTTGGGAGCCGTACGCACGTGGAACAGTTGAGCCCTGACAGGGCGCCCATTCTACCGCGGGGGGCTATATATGGGGAGGGCTTTCCTCTTCAATTGTCGAAAATCGAGCTGAATAGGAGTTCACAAAGATGCAACATCACAGGGGTCTTGCGGACGAGCGGACCGCTGTGCCGGTTTTTCCTGGAGTGCGGTGGCTTGCCGCCCGGAGTTTTCGTTGCGACGCTGTGCGTCGCATCGGGGCCGGGGCCCCGGGAAGTGAAAGCGGCGCCTCGGCGCCGCTTTGCCGTTGCCAGGCTTGTTCCTCCTGTGCCGCTCTCTGCATGTCAGGTGCTCGATGTGCCGCCTGGCGCCGGGCTGGAAAGGGCGGCAAACTGGGATATTTTCGACCATCCCCAGAAACCGGCCGCGCCCCTCAGGTTGCCTGCCCGCCCTTGGGCGGGCCTTGTGGCCGTGAGAACGGACCGGCCACAAGACGCCGACCTCTGCCGTCGAACTGTGCATTGGTGCGTACGTACCAACGTACAGTTCTCACAGGAGGTTGGAGCGGGTGCGTGAGTCCGCCCAGTTTGTTGAGTTGGATGAGGACTTCGACGGACAGATCGCCGTCCCGGTCGAGGTTGCTCCGGGCGATGCGAAGGGCGCCTGGACCTCGAGTGACGAGTCTCCCAAGGCTGTAAGCGGCTACCGGAGAGCCTACCAGGAATACGCCGAGCGGGGTGTCGCGTTCGTGGCCGTCTGGACGGAAAGGGATGGCAGTCGGGATGACCGTCGGCGCGATGCCCTGAAGTACGCCGATCGGCCCGACGTGCCGGGGCCAATCGTGCTCGACGGGGCGGGCAGCGGGAGCCGCAGCAGGAGCGCATTCTACGATTACGTCGGGGCTGCCGTGCCCGGACATCCACCTCGCTGTCTGGTCTGCCTTCGCGACGGCCGCGGCAGGATTGTCTACCGCGCCATCGAGAAGCAGGTCAGCTTCGGTTACCACACTGCCCGACATGTCCTTGACCGCCTGTTGGACCCTGACGACGACAGGGCCGTGCGGCGGGAATTCTGCCCTGAGAAGGGCCGTGTTCTGCCACAAGTGGAGACACGCGGGGACGGCCTTCTCTACATGGAAGACTTCGAGGGCTACCCCGGCGATCATGCATTCAAGCTGGAACCGCGCTGGGGTTTGACCTACGCCACTCAAAGCAGACCTGACATCCGGCCGGTCATCGTCGAAGGCCAGGGCAGGGGCGGATCGAAGGGAGCCCTGCTGCACGAACTCGGGAGCATAAACTGCCTGGTCTATGGCGGTCCGGAACATAGCGGGATGGAATTCAGAGACCGCGTGACGAAGGGAAACAACATGTGCAAGATTGGTGCAGCTACGTTCCTCTCTATCCCGGCGGGTTAGCCCACCCGGCGGCCTCACACCGGACCCAGCCGGTGGCAGTGGCAGACGGCGATGGCCAGCGCGTCCGCCGCGTCCTCGCTCAGGTCGTCCTCCGGGACGTGCAGCAGCGTGCTGATCATCTTTTGCACCTGTTCCTTGTGCGCCCGCCCGGTGCCCACCACCGATTTCTTGACCCGCGCCGGCGCATACTCCACCACCTTGGCCCCGGCGGCTGCGGCGGCCAGCAGAGCCACCCCGCGACCCTCCCCGATCTTCAGCGCCGTGCGGACGTTTTTGCCGTAGAAGGCACCCTCCACCGCCACGACGTCCGGGGCGAAGTCCTCCATCACCCCGCAAAGGCCCTCATAGATGACCCTGAGCCGCTGGGCCAGATTCGATTGGCCGCTCCGGATCACCCCGAAGGCCACCAGGCGCGGCTCGCCCCGGTCCAGCTCGACCACGCCGTAGCCGCAGTTTCGGGTGCCGGGATCGATGCCCATCACCCTCATTGCCCGCCTCCCCCCGAGGCCTTGCTGCGCCGGATGTCAAGCCGCACGGAACCCGCCCCGACCAGTTCCTCCATGCGGTCGGCCAGCTCACCGCAGACCTGCACCCCGAACCCGTTCCCAACGCGCGACAGGAGCCGCGTGTGCTCGCTCTCGAGGTCCACGAAGACGGGCACCCGGCCCTTGTAGCGAACCATGAGGTCCTTCAGACCGGTCCACAGTTCCTCATCCGCCTCGTCGCAATGAACTGTCACGCGAACGGCATGGGCAGGTCGGGAATGCACCTTCTCGAACGGTATCACCTCGTCCACCCGCACCGAGGTGCCCCGGGTATGGCTGACGCTGCCCGCGAACAACAGCACCTCTCCCTCCTTCACCTGCTCGGCGTATTCATCGCAGGTGGGGGGGAACAGCACGCACTCGAAGGTCCCTCCGCGGGCGTCCAGAACCTTCAGGATGGCCATGGCATTCTTGGAGCGGGTCGTGCGCCGGCGCACCTTCTCCACCATCCCGCCCATCACCACCTCGGTGCCGTCTTCCACGTCCTCCAGTTCTTCGGAGAATCTCGTGCAGAAGCGCTCCAGCGTGGTGCGATGGTCGGCCAGCGGGTCGTGCCGGACGTAGACGCCCAGCGCCTCCTTCTCCTGCCGCGCCAGCTCCTGGGGGGCCAGCGGGGGAACGTCCGGCAGGTTGGCGGCCATGCGCGTTTCGGGATCGGCATCGGCCCCGGCGCCGAACAGCGACTTCTGGCCCAGCAGTCGGTTCTTGCGGGCCCGCGCCCCGACCTTCAGCGCCATCTCCAGCAGTGCGGACTGCTGGGCCCGGCTGCCCGGCAACCCGTCGAAGCACCCGGCCTTCATCAGCGCCTCGACGGTGCCCCTGGTCACCTCGTGGGGATCGATGCGCTCGCAGAAATCGAACAGGCTCTCATACGGCCCGTTCTCGTCCCTGGCCCGGCAGATGCTGCGGGCGGCCTTCTGGCCCACGTTCTTGACCGCGCCCAGGCCGAAGCGCACGCGGCTGTCCTCCAGGGGGGTAAACTCGACCCGGCTCTCGTTGATGTCCGGCGGCAGCACCTCGATGCCGAGCTGCCGGCACTCCTCCATCAACTCCACCACCTTGTCGGTGTCGCCCATCTCGCAGGAGATGCTGGCCGCCATGAACTCGGTCGGATAGTGGGCTTTCAGGTAGGCCGTGATGAAGGCCAGGAAGGCGTAGGCGCTGCTGTGCGCCTTGTTGAAGCCGTAGCCGGCGAAGTGGAGGATGAGCCCGAATATCTCCTCCGCCGTCTGCTGATCCAGACCGTTCTCCAGCGCGCCGCGGATGAAGTCCTCCCGGTAGCGCTGGATGACGGCCTCCTTCTTCTTGCTGATGGCCTTGATCATGGTGTAGGCATCGCCCATGCTGATGCTGCCGATGCTGTTGGCGATGCGCATGATCTGCTCCTGATAGACGATCACGCCGTAGGTGCTCTTCAGGATGGGCTCGAAGGACGGGTGGGGGTATTCGACCTTCGCCCGCCCGTGGCGCCGGTTGATGAAATCCTCCACCATCCCGCTCTGCAGGGGGCCGGGCCGGTAGAGCGCCACCGCCGCGATGACGTCCTCGATGCAGTTGGGGTTCAACCTCTTCAGCAGCCGCTGCATGCCCCGGCTGCCGAGCTGGAAGACCCCTTTGGTCAGGCCGCGGCCCATCAGACCGTAGGTCTCGGGGTCCTCCGTGTCGATCTTGCCCACCTCCAGCTCCGGCGGCTCCCGGCCGCTCTCGCGGATGATCTGCAGGGTTTTGTCAATGATCGTCAGGGTGCTGAGGCCCAGGAAGTCCATCTTCAGCATGCCGACGGCGGCCAGGTCGTCCATGGCGAACTGGGTCATGATCTCGCCGTCGCTGTTCTTGTAGAGCGGGACCAGCTCCCACAGGTCCTGGTCGGCGATGACGACCCCGGCGGCGTGCGTGCTGGCGTGCCGTGGCAGGCCCTCGATCTGCCGCGCATACTCGATGATCTGCTGCACCTCCTCGTCCCGGGCGGCCAGGCTGGCCAGTTCCGGCACCTGCTCGACGGCTTCGTCCAGGCCGGGTCCGTGGGGGATCAGCTTGGCCACCCGGTCCACCTTCTTCAGCTCCACCCCCAGCACCCGCCCCACGTCCCGGACGCAGTTGCGGGCCTGCAGCGTTCCGAAGGTGATTATCTGGGCCGTGCTGTGCTCCCCGTAGCGCTGTCGCACGTATTCGATGACCTCCTCGCGCCGCTTCTCGCACAGGTCGATGTCGATGTCGGGCGCCTCTTTGCGCTCGGGGTCGAGGAAGCGGTTGAAGATCAGGTCGTACTCCATCGGATTCAGCTCGGTCACGCCCAGCCCGTGCACCACCAGGCTGCCCCCGCCGCTGCCCCGCAGGCCCACCGGTATGCCCTGCTCCCTGGCGAACCGCACGAAATCCCACACGATGAGAAAGTAGTCCACGTATCCGGTCTGCTCGATGACCTCGAACTCGTATTCCAGCCGCTCCCGCATCTCGTCCGACACATCCCCGTAGCGCTTCTCCAGCCCTTCCCTGGCCAGCTCGCGCAGGAGCTCGGGGTTCTGCTCCGGCGGCCGGTCCTCCGCCCGGAAGGTGGGATACTTCCGCTCGTCGTCCAGCTCCACCTCGCACATCTCGGCGATCCGCACCGTGTTGGCCAGGGCCTCGGGGCACTCCGAGAACGTCTCCGCCATCTCCCGGGGCCTCTTGAAGTATATCTGGTCGGTCTTCATTCGGAACCGGTCCGGGTCGTCCAGCGTGGAGCGCGTGCTGATGCACAGCAGCACGTCGTGCCACTGCCGGTCCTCGGCCTCCAGGTAGTGGCAGTCGTTGGTGGCCACAACGGGCACGTCCAGCCGCCGGCCCAGATCCAGGCCCGGCCCGAGGACCCGCTCCTGGTCCGGCAGGCCGTGGTTCTGCAGCTCCACGTAGAGCCGATCCCCCCCGAACAGGTCGCGCAGGTCCCCCAGCCACTTCTCGGCGGCGGCCTCGTCATCGGTCAGCAGAAACTCGTTCAGCCTGCTGTTCAGGCAGCCGGTCAGGCAGACCAGGCCCTCCGCGCAGCCCTCCAGCAGCTCCCAGTCGATGCGGGGTTTGTAGTAGAGGCCCTCCACGTAGGCCAGGCTGGCCAGTTTCAGCAGGTTGCGGTAGCCCGCCTGGTTCCGGGCCAGCAGGGTCAGGTGGGACAGGGGCTGGCCCCTGGGCCCGCCCTCGCGGTGGTGGCGGTCACCGGACGTGAAATAGCCCTCGTAGCCGATGATGGGCTTGACGCCGTGCTTGCGCATGGTGTTGTAGAAATCCACCACGCCGAACATGTTCCCGTGGTCGGTCATGGCCACGGCGGGCATGCCCAGCTGGGCGGCCTTGCGGGCCAGCGGCTCGGTGCGGCAGGCGCCGTCGAGCAGGCTGTACTGGGTGTGGACGTGCAGGTGGCAGAACTCGGTTTCGGGCATGGGGCAGTGTCCGCTCGGGCTGAGGTGGCGCGCCGGTTTATTTCCATCTGGCCGGCCCCGCTCGCCGGGGCCGGGTAGTCCCCCGGTGCGGCCGGCCGCCGGCCATTCTAAGGGGGGCCGCAGGGGCGGTCAAGAAGAGCACCCCCGCGCGCCGGAATCGACTGCGGTGAAGGCCGGGGGAGCGCCTCCCGAGCGCCGTCTCCACACACCGCCTCCGCCCCGCTGATGGCACGCGTCCAGCGTCGGCGACCCACCGCAAAGCAGAAGATTCATTTTTCGGGACAGACCGCTTGAAACTATGCACGTGTTGCACTACAATTGACCCGACAGTCACACAGAAGATGGGAGATTGCCGATGCAGCCGGACGATCCCATCGTCGATGTTGCCTTCCCCGTGCAGGGCCACGAGGTCCCCTACGACCACGGCTATCCGCTCTACGGCGCGCTGTCCCGCATCGTTCCCGCCGTCCATCAGACCGACCGCGTGGGGAGATTCCAGACCCCCTCCACTTCCACCGCCGACGGCGAAGAGTCTTCTGGACCGGAATGCCACGCTCAAGGTCCGGGCCTCCGACATCCCGCACGCTTGACCTGAGGGAATTGGACATTAGTATCATTGGCGAGAACGGTTACCAGAGGTGGAGCCTATGGCGCGCAGGAAACGCAGTAAAAGACCCAAAGCCGAGCACCACCGGCATCCGGAAGCGGACAGCCCGATGCGGCCGGAGGTGGGCACGCAGGCGCAGTTCCGCAAGAAGAAGGAGCCGGCCACCTACCCGTACGACTCCTCCCTGGCGCCGGAGATGAACTGCGACGGGCAGAACCCGGCGCGCGAGCTGGGCGTGCGCAGCCCCTCGCCCATGGAGCTCGTGGCGGGCCCGGCCGAAAGGAGCGGGAGATACTGAGCATCGTTCAGCAACTGGATAAACTGCTCGGCAATGGGGAGAACGAGGACTCACAGGAGGAATAACCGCTCTCCCCTCCTCCCGAGGCCGTGTTACAATAAACGCAGAAGCACAGCGGGATTCTGACCGGTTCCGTTCAGCGACCGCCCCGATGCACTGAACGCCGGAACGCGGTAAGTAAAGAACACTTAGGTCGGCCCCTTGGTGCAGGAAAGGAAAAGACAGATGCCTCGTGCAGATATACCGGAGCAAACCCGGCGCCGGATTCGCGAAATCGCCAGCCGCCATGGGGTGAGCGATATACGCGTTTTCGGCTCAGTGGCCCGGGGCGATGCCGCCCCCGAAAGCGATATCGACTTCCTTATCGAAGTCAGCGGCCCCACCACGCCCTGGTTTCCCGGTGGGCTGGTGGCAGAGCTGGAGGAACTGCTCGGACGGCGGGTGGACGTGGTGGAGGCCGACGCCGTGCGGGAGGACATGCGCGAGCGCATTCTGCAGGAGGCACAGCCCCTGTGAAAGAAGACCTCACCTATCTGGAGCACATCCGGGAATGCCTGGACTGGATCGGCCGGTTCACCACCGGAGGGCGGGAGGAGTTCCTTTCCGATAGGAAGACCCGGAGTGCCGTGTTGCGTGAGTTGCAGGTCATGGCCGAGTCCACCCAGCGCCTCTCAGACGGCCTCAAGGAGCAGCACCCGGAGGTCTCATGGCAGGGCATAGCCGGGTTCCGGAACGTCCTCGTGCACGACTACCTCGGCATCAAGGCTGAGCGGGTCTGGCAGGTCATAGAGAGCGACCTCCCTGTGCTCCGAGCGGCCGTTGAATCAATGGTCAATGAATCAAGCAGCGAAGGGAACAGCGGAGAGGTGAACAAAGAATGACCGACGGACCGCGGGAACTTCCGGAAGGCTGGAAATGCCGGGCCGTTGCAGTCGTCGCAGACAGAATTGAGACGGGCTTCGCCTTTGTCAGGAGGCTCGCTATGCCCACCGGCCTGCTGCACCTGCTTCCGTACAACATCAGTGCGACGGGCGGGCAAAACCAAGAGGCTCTCCTTCGACGTGCCGACGCTGCCGCTCTTCGTCCACGAGCGGCTGAGCCCGCGGGCGTGGCACAGCATCAAGAAGGCGCTGAAGCGCACGCACGATCCCGAGGTGTGGGACCACCTGGCCGGCACGACCAGTGCGCCCTTCGAGGCCGGCGAGCACGGGCAGACCGCCGTGAAAGTGAGTGGCGACCCCGGGAATGAGCTGCTGGTGGCGAAGAATCTGAAGGTGGCAGACGCCCGGGGAGGCAACAGTGCAACGTGAGGAACTGCACAGGGAATTGAAGCGCCGTCTCGAAGAAGCCTTCGGGGAACGCCTGAGGGGCCTGATCCTCTGTACGGTTCCGAGGCGCGGAAAGAGGCCCGGGAGGACAGCGACATCGACGTGATGGTTCTGCTGGAAGGTCCCATTGACCTGTGGGAGGACATTGGACGCGGCATAGACGCGACCTACGACCTGACGCTGAAGCTCGGACGGCCCATTCATCCGGATCCGGTCGACGCAGCTGAATACGAAAAAGGGGAGTTTGCGCTTTATCGCAACGTGAAGCGGGAAGGAATCGTGCTGTGAGCCATGAGTCACAGGATCTGTGGGAGCGTGCTGTGGAGGCATTAGGCGTTGCGCAGAGGGAGGCAGCGCTGAGCCCGGACGCCTCGGCGTCGCGGGATCCTTTGGGGCGGGCCTGGGCTGGCTGGTGCGCTCGATCGTTCTGGCGCGCCGGTTTATAGCCAGTCGGCCGGCCCCGCTCGCCGGGACCGGGTAGTCCCCCGGTGCGGCCGGCCGACGGCCATTCTAAGGGGGGCCGCAGGGGCGGTCAAGAAGAGCACCCCCGCGCGCCGGCTCGAGGCGCGCGGCATCGGCGCGGCAGGATCGAGCTCGGATCGCTCTGCGCCCCCCCCGCTGCGCGGATGTACCCGCCCGCATTACGGCGGCCTGCGGCCCCCGGCGCCCGCGCAATCCCACTTGAGTACCACCGTTTACACCGCTATTCTGTCTGTGCCTGTCATGGTCTTGGAGCGCGGGCAGGCTCCGGACCCCGGCGTTGGCTTGAGACCGGCAAGGTCCCGTATGGGCGACCAAAACAACGGGTCAGGTGCTAGGGCCGGCTTCGAAAACAGGTTATGGGAGCCCGCCGCCAAGCTCCACGGCCACATGGACGCCGCGGAGTACAAGCACGTCGTCCCGGGCCTGATCTTCCTCAAGCATATCTCCGACCGGTTCGAGCGGAAGCCCCGCCCTGGCGGAATTCTGCGCGCAAAACCAGTGGCATCAGTGGCGCTGGCGGGCACGTTCTGCCCATCCCAGTGGGCCGCCGACCTTGACCCCGACCTCTACTGGTGCTACTTTAGCTCGACTTTCGACAAAAAGAGGAAAGCCGGCTCCCGTTTTGGGTAGATTAA
>CAZNGS010000017.1:0-64186 GCA_964572825.1 uncultured candidatus Brocadiaceae bacterium | reverse complement strand
AACCATTTTATCACGCAGGAGGCTTTTTTTCATACCCAGAATCGCACGACTTAGGATGAAGCAGACTTTGGGGCTCACGCGATCCTCCCGGAATTGATGTCGGCGGGCGTTCAGATGTCGGCGAATTCGACCACCACGTCCGCCCCCCCGTGCCGGCCGGCCCTCGCGGCGCTCCATCAGCCACCTGAGCTGCTCCTCGACCCCGTCGCCGAAAGGCGTCATCTCTTCCTTCTCGAGCAGGTACCTGTTCATTCTGCTGAGGTCGTACGTAAACGCAGCTTCCTCCTCCGGCGGCAGCTCCTCGATGTCGTACTCGTGCTCGGTGCCGCGGATGCGATTCAGGGACGCGGCGACGCTGCGCAGCAACGCGTCCTCCCGCATGTAACGTCCCTGCGAGGTGACGGTGAAGACGCGGTCCTCACCCTCCGGGAGTGAGAGCCGGGCGGCGCGGACAAAGGCCTTGAAGATATCGCCCAGATAGACCGGGACGAGTTTCTTGAACGGCTGCCGGACCTCCAGCCGATCGCCCGGATCGGCCTCCAGCAGCCTCTGGCACGCTTCCCCCACGGCCTGGGTGGACTCGTCGCCCGGCCCGTACACGTTGCTCAGCCGCAGGACCACGCCTCCGTCGTCGAGCACGAACCGCTCCGCCAGCAGCTTGGTCAGGCAGTAGACGTGGTAGCTGTCGCTGTCGTAAATCTTCGGGTCGAACGGCGGAGGCAGCTCGTCGTGGATGTCCTGAACGGCTTCCGGAGCCCCTTCAAGGCTGACCTCTCCGTTGATGACGGCATCGATGAGCCGGCCGTATTCGTCGCCCGCCGCGTCGATCCATTCGACGAAGTCCATGCGGAACTCGTAATCGTCCGCCCGGATGTGTCCCCGGTACTCCCCGGCGAAGTAGACGCTGTGAGAGGAGGTGAACACCAGCGGTTTGCCCCGGCGCGCGCACAGCCGGCTCAGGAGGCCCGTGACCAGGCTGTTGGTCATGTATACCCGCAGCATCGAGGGCAGCGGCGTGTTGGCCAGCCAGGCGGCAAGGTGATAGACGACCTGCCCCCCGTCCACCACCCGGCTCAGTACGTCCAGGTCATTGATGTCGCCGTGCACCACGTTAAGGCGCTCGGCGTCCGGCAGCCGGTAGGCGCGGGGGCTCCCCGGGCGACAGGTGGTGTTGATCCGGCGGACGTCCGGGAACTGCGCCAGCAGGACCTTGACCCACTGGCTGCCGACGGTTCCGGTGCCGCCGGTCACGCTGACGCGCTCGAAGGGGAATACGTTGCGGTCGAAGCGGGGGGAATCGGTCTCTCGGCGCTGCATGGCGATCACCTCGAGTGGACTTCGGGCGCAGGCGACGCCCAAACAGTGTAGCACACCCGCGACCGGCCGTGAAGCGATTGCGCGCCTGCCCGTGGTCATTCAAAAGTCCGAATCAACGCACGGCGAACGGCCGGTTCCGCCCGGCAGCAACCGGCGGCCAAAGCCGTTGAAACCCCGGCCGGGGCGGCTTATCATAGTCTGTGCACAGGTTTTCCATTCACTTCCCGGCCCCGTCCCATGCGCACCGAACGAGAGAGCGATCCCGAAGCCCTTATGGCCCGCTACGGCATCGGCCGACGGCTGGCCACGCGGGTCGTTGCGCTGCTGTCCAGGCAGGTGGACCTGACGCCCACCCTCCTGGACGAGGCCGGCTCGAAGGAGGCCGTCGAGAAACTGCTGCTGGACCGCCGGCTGCTGGAGAGTGCCGAAACCATCGAACAGGATGACCTGCAGGAGCGCGCCCGCGAGCTGGACTGGGAGGAGGCGGACCTGCTGCGGCTCGTCTGCGGCCCGGAGGGTTGGCGGACCATCGCCCTGGAGGACGACCTGCTGGCCGAGAACGCCCGCGAGAGCCACGCAGCCCCCGAGGCCGAGGGGCTGGGCCTGGTAAGGGCGGCGCCCCGCGAGATAAGCGCCACCGAGACTCACGACCTGTTCTCCCCGGAGGAGGTGGCGCAACTGAAACTGGCCGCCCTGACCAGCCAGAATCCGGACGAGCGGGTCGAAGCTCTGCGCAAGCTGGTCTTCGCCCCTATGGAAGGCTCCCTGAAGGCGCGCATCTTCGTCAACGTGCTGACCGATCGCGAGGCGGAGCTGAAGGTCCGCCGGGAATCCATTCGCTCCCTGGAGCAGATCGGCTTCCGCGCCGACATGGCCGAGGCCGTGCGGGACCTGTTCAGCCAGGAAACCGAGGACGCCGTATACGCCATCCGGCGACTGGGCAAACTGCTGCACGAGGCCCAGGAGGGGGAAGCCGCGCTAAGCCTGGCCGTGCTGCTGGAAGTGCTGGATCAGAACCGTGAGGACGTCATCACGCGGGAGATTCTGCAGCTGGTGGAAAGCTCCGCCTCCCTGCTGGTGACCAACTACCAGAAGATGGAACGCTTCGTCCAGTGCGCGCTCCGGCACCTGACGCGGGACTTCGACGCGGTTCGCGCTGAGGTGGAGGACGCCTTCAGTGCCTGCGCGGAGGCGGCGCCGCAGCTGGTGGTGGACCTGTTGTGGGCGGAGATGCAGCGCGCCGACAGCCCCCGGGTCCGCAGCCTGCTGCTGAGCCTTTGCGAGGCGGCTTCCTCCGACGGCCGGCGCACCGAGGAGCTGGCCCAGAAGGCCGTGGACGAGATACTGAACCCCGACGTGCCGGAGGCCGAGAAGGCCCGGCTCCGCTACGCCCTGCTGCGCATCGGCGAGCCGGCCGCCCGGGAGGTGCTCGGACGCATCGCGGCTGCCTCCGAGGTGGAAAAATCTGAGTTGATCCGGGTCCTGGACGTGGTGTGCACGGAGAGCGACGTCTCGGACGAAACGGTCGAGAATGCCGTGAGCATGCTGCTCGACCTGCTGAAACTGGCCGACAAGACCACGCGCCGCAACGTGGTGCAGACGGCCATGCTGACCGACCGGCGGGTGCCTGCGGAACTGCGCACAGAGCTGGCCCGCGAACTGCTGGCCCTCATCGGGGAGCTCAGTCTGCCCGATGCCCTGGACGCTGTCCAGAACACCCTCCGGCAGATCGGTCCGGACGTTCTGGAGCCTGTCTACGAGTTCATGCGGCGCAATTACCCCGGCGAAGCGGCCGAGAGGGCGGCGCTCGTGCTGGGTCAGGTCATCGAGAATCGGCCCTGGCGCGTGGAGTCCGGTTTGGCAGAGCGCATCTACGAAACCTGTTCGGAGCTGCTGGGGCGCGAGCATCTGGAGAAAGGGGCCTTTACGATGCCCCTGGCCGCCGTCTGCGGCTACACCGGATGGGGCCGGGGGGTCTTCGAGAGGGTGATGGATCAGTTGAGGGACAGGCTCTGGCGGGTGCCCTACAGCATGGACGTGCTGGAGGCCCTGGCCGTGATGGCCGGCGCGCCCAACGCCGGCCCCCGGCAGCAGGAGCAGATGTTCCAGCTCTTCGACGGCATCGTCCGCTACCAGGCCCGCAGCGGCCTGGGACATCGGCGGGAAAGCGAGGAGGGGACGGTCTATGAATTCGGGCGCGAGATCCAGTTCGACATCCGTGCCGTGCCCGCCGCCGTGCACGGCCTGGAGCGCATCTGCGTCAGCAAACACGCCTCCCAGGAGATGCGGCGGGAGATCGTCAAGCGGCTCCTGGTGCTGTGGGAGGGCGTCTCGCGCGTGCGCGTCATCTGGGGCCCCGCCGCCATCGACGCCCTTATCAGTGCCATGTGCGGCGCGGCCTGCTGCCCCGATACCTCGCTGGTGATGATACAGCGCCTGGCGGTCTCCCTGAGGCGATCCCTGAACAAGCTGCGTGTCATCCGGGCCCTGGGCCAGATATGCGCACGCCCCGACCCGGAGGTGGAGGACCTGGCCCTGGAAACCTGCAGGGAAATGCTGGAGGAGTGGCAGCAGACCGCTGTGGAGGACGAGGAGCGGCGGCTGGCGCTGCTGCAGAGCGCGGGGCGCATCGCCGCCAATCCCGCCCTCGATCCCCACCGGGAAGAGGTCGAAAACCTGCGCGAACGGGTCACCCGTGTGCTGTTCAGCGGGCTGCGGGAAGGCATGCACCAGGTGCGGGATACGCTGGTGCTCCTGCGCGACTGCCCGGATACTCCGCCGGAGCGCCGCCGCGAGATCGAGGAGCGACTCACGAAGGCCCTGGGGCTCGTGGTCCGTGACACTTGATCCTGGGGGTTCAGCCGGAGCGCCGGTGGGCCAGATGCAAGGCGCGGTGAGGAGGCGACCCCGGCGGGTCGCCGACGAAGCGCAACGCAGCAGATGACCTGCCGCCGCCCGGCCCTTCGGGAGCCATTCTGGCGGGCCACTCCTTCGTTGCGGCTCCGCACCGACCAGGTAGGTCAGCTTTGTCGCCGCGCCTTGAATTGACCCGCCAGAATGGCTCTGAACCCACAGGATCAAGTGTCACGGACCACTAAGTGCGGGCCGAGCGTTGAGGTCCGCCCCACCGGCGGAGGTGAGCTCAAGCACGACCCGCCCCACGAAAACCGCCGCCTCCATCCGCACGATGATCCGCCTCTCCTCGCCCACCCATACGTGCATGGCGCGGCAGGGCTGCTCAGGCCGCGCCTCCCGTTCCCCTTCCTCACGTCGGCGAACGGCCAGCCACCACCGGCGGGCGGGGAAACTCCCCGCCGGCGTCTCTACGCGGGTCGCCTCCAGCGGGTGAGCGGCCACAGTGTAGCGGTCGTCACCCACCAGCACGTTCAATACTCCCCCTCCCCGGGCGGCTCGGAGCCGATGCATCGCCCCCGCAACGTCCACGTCCCCCTCTATGGCGAAGTTGTGGCGTTCCCGCTCGCCCTCCTGCAGGTCCTCGACGATAACGGTGGCAGTTCCGGCGCGGCGGTCAAAGGCCGTGTGGGTACTCTTGCGCCGTTCTCCCTCGCGGGCTACGTACTGCGAGACGACGGGCAGGTACGTGGGTGGCTCCAGGACGGTGCGACCCCGGAGGCGGAACCTCCACAGCCGGTCCAGCTCCGGCACGGTGCGCCCTTCGTAGAGAATCTCCACCTGCCCCCGCCGGCGCCGTTGCTCCAGCCGAAGGATGGCCGCCGGAAATCCCTCCCAGGAAAACCTGTAGGCCAGGCGCGTGGGCGCATCGCCGCCCGCCAGGGCGCTCGGAAACACGGGCAGTTGGTCGCCCCCCAGGCGCCCTACCGGCGCGGATCTTCTCAGCGCGCCGCGGGTCAGGATGCACGCCGCCAGCATACCGACCGCCAGGCCCGCGACAAACGCGGTCTTGCGCAAACCCCTCATCTCACTGGAAATCCGGCCCATGCACAGCGGAGTAAGTCGGTGAAAGCGTTGAATTGACCTGGACAGGGCCATACGATAACATGCGGTTAAGGATACCACCCTGAGCCGGGCAGGATCAATGCGGAACTGGATTCCAGAGCGGGCATCGGGGCTGTGCGGTTGCGCGCTGGTCTGCCTGCTGTGCATCGCCTTTGTGGCGGGCTGCGGCACGGCGTCCAATCGGCAGCCCGCTGCGGAACGGCCCGGACGGCCGGACCAGGAGCAGCTTCGCCTCTACGCCGAGACGGAGGCCCGGTTGAACTCGCCCGATCCCGAAGCGCGGGAGAAGGCCGCGATCGCCCTGCTGAGCATGGAGGAGCCGGCGGGAGCCAGGGCGGTGCTGGAAGCGCTGACGGAAGCCGAAGACCCGGCCGTGCGGGTCAGCATGATCCGGGCCGCCGCTTTCACAGCCGATCAGCGCTGCTTCGCCGCCGTGCTATCCGCCGTCGGGGACCCCGATCACCGGGCAAGCGAAGCGGCCGCCGCGGCGCTGGCGCGGTTCAACCGGCCCCGCGAAGTCGTGGCCATGGTGGAGTACGTCTCCGATCCTGCCACGGACCCGGCCCGGCGCCGGCTGCTCTTTCGGGCCCTGGGGGAGGGACTGGCCCTGCGGGCGGTTCCGGTGCTGCTGGCCGGGCTGGAGAGCGAGAGAGAGGAGACCCGACTCGCCGCCTGGCAGGCCCTTCGCCGCATCGCGCGGCGCGATCTGCCCCTGCAACCCGAAAAGTGGAGAGCGTGGTGGGAGACGAACCGGTACCGCAGCCGGGAGAAGCTGCTGGAGGAGCACCTGCGGGAGATGTCCACCGAGCTTCGCCTGCGCACGGAGGACCTGCAGCGGATGCAGTCCCAGCATCAGGCCCTCATGGACGTCGTGGAGCGCCTGGGGGAGGAGGACCTGTCCCTTTTGCTGCGGGCGTTGGGCAGCCCGCACCCCGTGGTGCGGCGATACGCCTCCTTTCGCCTGGTGGCCGCGGCCGAGAGATTGGTCTCCGGGAATCTGCTCGACGACCAGGAAGTGTACGCCGCCCTGCGGGAGGCACTGCAGGACGATAGCCCGCAGGTGAGCCGGAACGTGATGCAATTCGTGCGGAAAGCCGGCGGCCAATACAAAGATGCCCTTGTCAGAGAGGCCCTGAAGGATGAGGACCCCGGAGTGCTGGTGGTCGCCGTCCAGCTGGTCTCGGCCACGACGGGCTCGGAGACCGTCGGACGCCTGGAGGAACTCCTGGCCGAGTCTCCTCACGCGCAGGTGCGCGAGGAGGCGGCGAACTTGCTGGGCAAGGTGGGCGACGAGGGGTCCTGGCAGGTCCTGGTGGAAGCCCTGGACGATCCGGAGGAAAACGTCCGCTGGTTCGCCGTGGAAGGGCTGCGCAAGCTGGACGCCACTCAAGCTTTCCCCCGCGTCTCGGAGGTCCTGCTGAATGACGGGAGTGCGCGCGTCCGCGCCCAGGCGGCCATCACGCTGGGGGAGCTCGGACAGCCAGCCAGCTTCAGCGCCCTGCGCCAGGCCCTGGCCGGCGACGGGAGCGAGCAGGTACGCGAAAAGGCGGCCGCCGCCCTGACCGCACTGGCCGAAGGCAGCCCCGAGACCATGTCCACCGTCGCCCGCATGTTCCGCGAGGAGGGATACCTGGACCGGAGCCGACAGATTCTCTCCCGGCTCATCGAGCAGTTCGCGGATAATCCGGAGGCGGCCGATCGGGTGCTCAACGCCCGCAGGGAGCTGGCCGGGGTGATGGTTCAACAGGAGGACTTCACCGCCGCCGCCGCGGTGTATGAGCAGCTCCTCGCCGACGGCCACGATGGAGAGCTGCGCAGGAAGTTTATTGATTCCCTGCTCAAAGCCGGGGAGACCCGGCGGGCCGTGGACAGGTTGAAGCAGTGGCTGGCCGAGGGTAGCGACGAGCCCCTGCTGGCGCTGACCCTGGACACGGCGGAACGCCTGCTGGGGCAGGACAGGCGGGAGGACGCCTCGGCCCTCGTGCAATTGGCGGCGCAACAGACGGACGAGGGCACGGACCCGTCTCTGAAGGACAGGATACAGACCCTCAGGCAGAGGCTGGACTCGTGAGCCCGGCCCACGGGAGAGGCATGAAGGAGACCAAACGCGACAAGGAACCGCAGCGGGAAAAGTTCTACCTGGGCAGCGACCACGCAGGCTTCGAGCTCAAGGAGAAGCTGAAGGCCCTCCTGCGCCGGCGCGGCAACACGGTGGTTGACCTCCAGGAGCAATACCGGGAAAGGATCGACTTTCCGCCCGTGGCCGAGAGGGTCGGACGCGCCGTCGTGGACGATCCCGGCTCCTACGGGCTGCTGGTCTGCGGAACGGGCATCGGCGTGACCATGGCGGCCAACAAAGTCAGGGGAGTGCGGGCGGCGCTGCTCTACGACGAGGAGGCCACCGAGTATGCCCGCCGCCATAACGACGCCAACGTGCTGACCTTCGGCGGCAGAATAATGAGTTACCAGCAGGCTCGGCGCCGCCTGGAAGCTTTTTTCGCACACGAATTCGAAGGCGGTAAATACGCCGATCGAAACGAGTACCTGGGCAAGATTGAGCAAAGCAACCCGACCGGATGCCAGGAGGAATGAGGGAATCATGACCACGTCCAGGGACGGCCGGCAGATGCTTGTGCGGCTGACGCTGTGCACCGGCCTGGTGGCTCTCGCGGTGGGATGCGCCGCCACGAAGTCCCGCGGCGAAGCAGCCGCCCCGGCCGAGACAACGCAAAGCGGGCGGGAGACCACAGAGGTCTTCATCTATCACGTCCGGGCGGGCGACTCGCTCTACTCGCTGAGCCGACGGTTCGGTGTGTCCTGGCACCGGATCGCCGAGGAGAACGGCATAGACGATCCCCGGGACATGCGCGTGGGCAGGCCGCTGTTCATTCCCCGCGTGGGCGGCGCCGAACCCTCGGGCGCATCCCCCCCGCAGGAAGGGCCCGCCGAAGCCACCAGGCGTCCCGTGGCCAGAACCGACCTGCACCGGGGCCGGCCCTCGCGGCGATTCTGGTGGCCCACCGCCGGGAACCTGCTGCGCTCCTACGGCGCGGTGCTGCGGGGCCTGCCCGATCCGGGCATCGCCATCGGGGCGCCCGCGGGCACCGAGGTCTATGCCGTTGACTCCGGCACGGTGATCACCCGCGTGTCGCCGCACGGGAGCGCCGGGTCCGCCTGGGGCAACGTGCTGGCCGTTGCCCATGAAGGGGACTGGGTCAGTTGGTACGCCCACCTGGACCAGATGCTGGTCGGCGAGGGCGACCGGGTGCGCAAGGGGGAGCCTGTCGGCACGGTGGGTTGCACCGGGGCCGCCGACCGTCCACAACTGGCCTTCCGGCTTTTTCACGACAACCGTCCTGTGGACCCGCGGGAACACCTGCCCTGAACTTCCGGAGCGGTAAGGTTGTGCTGAACCGCTGAATCGGGATAAGATAGACGCTCGCTCACCCATCCGCCCCCGAGACCTCGTATGGCTGAGAATCACAGCAGCGAGATGCAGCCGAGAAACATCCTGGTCGTCACCGACAGGTCGGACGACATGGGGGTACTGCGCGAGAGAATCGGTGACGCCGGATACGAGCTGATCCAGAGCCGAAACACCGACGAGGCCCTGGAGCTGATCCAGAAGAACGCGGCCGACCTCGTTCTGCTGGACATCGACGTGCCCGGTGTGGAGGGGGTGAAGTTCTGCCGCCGGCTGCGCTCCCGGCCGGAGACGGAGGCCATACCGGTCATCATCATCGGCGACGAGACCGAGGGGGAGGCCACCACGGTCCTGGACATCGGCGCCGACGGTTTCGTCACGCGGCCCTTCCGCCGGGCGGAGCTGCTGAGCCGCATTCGGACCCTGCTGCGCCTCAAAGAGCTGCACGACAAGGTGTCGGAGCAGAACCGCGAACTGCTGCAGGTCAACGCCCGCCTGGACGAGCTCAACCAGGAGCTGATGACCCGGAACCGCGAGCTGGAGCAGGGCATGGACATGGCGCACCGCCTCCAGGAGGCCCTCCTGCCCCAGCAGTATCCCCGGGTGAACAACATCTCCTTCTCCCACAAGTACGCCCCCGCCGAGGCCGTGGGCGGGGATACGTTCCAGTTCATCGGAATGGGCGAAGACCACGCGGCCATCTTCATCGCCGACGTCAGCGGGCACGGCGTGCGGGCCGCCCTGGTCGCCAGCATCGTGCGAACCGTCATCGACTATATAGACGTTGCCGACAAGACGCCCGAGGACGTGCTTCGGGATTTCAATTCGCGTTTCCGCAGCGTGCTCGGCCCCATGAGCCCCCAGATATACGCCACCGCTGTCTTTATGATCCTGGACGGCGAGAACCGCAGAGCGTACGTCGCCAGCGCCGGCCATCCGTGCCCCCTCTTGGTCAGCAAGGAACGCATGACCGCCGAGCCCATCATGGGACTGGAGGAGGGCGGACCCGCCCTCGGGTTCGTCCCGGACCCGCACTATCCCACCGTGGACAGGGAACTGTCGGTGGGCGACATCATCCTGGCCTTCACCGACGGCGCTTACGAGGTGGTCAGCGAGAGCGGGGAGATGTACGGACTGGACCGCATGCAGCAGCTGGTGGCCGCCAACGTGCACCTGATCCCCCGCGACCTCATCCAGCGGATCATCACCGAGACGGACGAGTTCATGGGCACCGCCCGCCGCCCCGACGACGTCTGCCTCGTCGCCGCCGAGGTCTATTGACCGCTCACCCGCCCCGGCCGGCACGGTTTCGGGCCGCCGCAATCTGTTGCTTCAAGAAGGACAATCCCCGCCGCACGAACTCATCGCCGTCCGGGCAGAGGTCCTGGAATATCCCCCGGCTGAGCGCGAAACCGGTCAGCGACGTGTTGTAGGTCTCCATCCCCATGTAGCCGTCGAAGCCCCCATCCAGCAGCGCATCGAAAAGCCGCTGCCACTGCACCAGACCGCCCCCCGGCACGCCCCGGTCGTTCTCGCAGGCGTGCACGCACCCCAGGCGGTCGCCGCAGCGCCGGACGGCTTCCCCGTAGTCCCGCACTTCAGTCACCATGTGATAGGTGTCCAGAACGATCTGCAGGTTCGGGTGCGCGGCCATTTTCACCAGCCGCACGGCCTGCTCCGGCGTGTTGGCCACGTGGGTGCGGAAACGGCTCATGGGCTCGATCATCAGGCCCACGCCCCGGCGTCGGGCGTGCTCCGCCAGGTCGTGCAGGGCCTCGGCGATGCAGGGATACGCCGCCTCCGGCGGATTGCTGCAATCGACCACGCCGGGGTGGCCATAGAGCGCCCCGGCGTAGAAGGCCGCCCCCACCTCCACCGTCAGGTCGATCACCTGACGGTGCCAGAGGAAGCCCTTCCGGCGTCGTTCGGGGTCGGGGCTGGACAGGTCGCATTCCTTCGGCCACACGCCCCCCGGCCCGACGGAGAGCTCCAGCCCCAACGACTCGGCTCGCTCGCGCGTGAGCGAGGGTGTGAACTCCACGTCATCGCCCACCGACAGCTCCAGGTAGTCCAGCCCCAGGGCCGCCGCGCTGTCGATCAGGTCCAGCCGGTCGTCCGACCAGCGGTCTGTCCACAGGTAGATGTGCGCGCCTAATTTCACGGGACACCTCGCGGGGCCTTGCGGAGAAGATCAGACGGGGGGCGTCAGGTCGAGCTGCACGGTCCGGCCGGGCTGCGCGGTCGCCTGTTCCAGGATGGCGATGTCCTTCCAAGCATCCACCACGCCCCAGGGGGGCTGCTTGCCGCCGCTGACGGCGTCGACGAACTGGTCGTAGGGAGTGGCGGTCACCTGTTCGACGGGCCAGGTCCTGGCCTCTGCCTCCCGCCTGGCGCGGACCTCGCCGCCCTCCAGGCTGACGTGCCAGTGCTGATCGGTCGCCATGTACCAGATGTCCACGTGTTCGCGGTCGTTCCTGGTGGCGTCGTATATCTCCAGGTCGGCCGCCCAGGTGATGAACAGGTGCGCGGCCGCGCCGTCGGCGAAGTTCACCTTCATGAATTCGGTATCGTTGCAGGGCAGGTCCAGGGCGTGATTGTCGCTGAAAAATGCGGCGGAGACCGGCTCGGACGCGGCCAGATAGCGGGCGATGTTGAGGTTGTGAATCATCGCGTCCATGAACGGGCCGCCGTTCTTCTCCGGGTCGGTGGCCCACCGGTTCCAGGTGGGATAGTGGTGGAGCCAGTCCTCCCGGTAGAGGGCCAGGCGGCCGATCTGCCCGCTGGAGAAGATGCGCTTCAGGGTCTCCACCTGCCCGTTGCCCGTGCGCCGGTAGAACACCGAGCAGGCCACGCGGTCGGCGACCGCCTGCACTATCTCGGTCGCCTCCGCCACGGTGGGTGCCAGGGGTTTGACCGTTATCACGTGCTTGCCCGCCTCTGCGGCCCTCAGCACCAGCTCCCTGTGTGTGAAGGGCGGCGTGAAGATGAGCACCGCGCGGATATCGTCGTCCTCGAAGATCTCGTCCTCCGACTCGGCCGCTTCCGCCTCGAAGAACCCCCCGTACTTTTGGGCCCGCTCCGCCACGGGATCGTAGAGCCGCTTGACCCGCACCCACTCGCTGTTGCGGATCTTCCGGTGGTCCCAGCGCAGGTAATCCCCGCAGCCCAATATTCCGACGCGGTAAATCGCAGACACCACTCCCTCCTCCCAGGGTTCAATCCGATGGGAAAGCCCGTTCGTAGGCCGCGATGATCCGGTCCCAGGTCTCGTTCGCCTCCCGGTCGATCTCTTGCCTCTGGGGGGCCGCCTCGAACCATCGTATGGCCCGGCGCGCGCCCTGCGCGAAGGTGGTCGTGGCCACGAAGTCGGGCACGAACCGCTTGATCTTGCTGTTGTCGAACACGGTGCTCACCGACTTGTCCCCCAGGAGACTGCCCTCCTCCCCCGGGCAGCAGGCCACGATGAGGTCGGACGGAATGTGGATGATGTCCGGGTCCACCCCCACGGCCCGGCCCACCTCGCGGTATATCTGATCCCAGGTCAGCACCTCGTCGGACGTTATGTGGAAGGCGTGCCCCGGGGCGCGCTGGTTGCCCAGCAGGCCCACCAGCCCTTTGGCGAAGTCGGCGTTCCAGGTTACGGTCCAGAGGCTGGTCCCGTCGCCCGGGACGATGATCTTCTTACCCCGCAGCATGCGGTCCACGGCCGTCCAGGGCCGCCCCCAACTGTTGACGCACAGGGGGATCATGCTCGGCCCGTAGGTAAGTGACGGTCGCACGATGGTGACGGGGAAGCCGTTCTCACGATACTCGCGCATCAGCCGCTCCTCGCAGGCGATCTTGTTGCGCGAGTACTGCCAGTGCGGGTTGGCCAGCGGGGTGGACTCGGTGATCAGGTAGTCGCCGGGCGGCTTCTGATAAACGCTGGCCGAGCTGATGAAGATGTACTGGTTCACCCGTCCGCCGAACAGCTCGATGTCCTGCTCCACGTGGTCGGGCGTGAACCCGATCCAGTTCACCACGACGTCGAACTCCCGCCCCTCGACTGCCGCGGAGACCTGTTCCCTGTCCCGCACGTTGGCCGTCAGGACGGTCGCCTCTTCGGGCACCTGATCGGTGCGCGATTGCCCGCGGTTGAGCAGATAGAGGTCGAATCCGCGTTCGACCGCCAGTTCGGTGCAGGCGGTGCTGATCAGCCCGGTGCCGCCGATAAACAGGACTTTCATGGCTGCCTCAGAGCTCCGTTCGTTCAGGTATGGTCTCGCCCCTGCAAACAGATAAATGGTAGGAAAAGAAGCCCGAATGTCAAGCGGAGGCGGCCCCCGGGGGGCAAGCCCGGGGGTAGCTTGATGTCGCCTCTCTTGTTCGCAGATAATGCGGGGCAGCGTCGTTTATCCTCTTGTGAGGTAATGGTGACGGTTTCGCGCGCGGAGACGGCGGCGTGGATGCGGAGTCCACAATCCCGGCAGATACCGGCGGCAACGGGTCGGCCGATAGCCAGTTGCCCGCTGGCTACCGTGTGCTGGAGATGCTGGGGCACGGCGGAATGGGGGTCGTCTACAAGGTGCACGAGGAGGCCCTGGACCGCGAGGTCGCCATCAAGCTGCTGACGGCCGCGCGAATGGACGATCCGGCCGCCATCCAGCGCTTCCAGCGCGAAGCCAGGGCCATGGCTGCGGTCAACCATCCCAACATCGTCACCATCCACTCCGTCGGCGAGGAAGGCGGAAACCCGTTCATCGTGATGGAGTATGTGGACGGCCTCAGCCTGGGCGACCTCCTTGCACGGCGCGGCCCGCTGCCCCCCTCACAGGCCGTCACCATCGTGCGCCAGGCCGCCCGGGGCGTGGCCTACGCCCACGATAAGGGCATCCTTCACCGTGACATCAAACCGGGCAACATCCTCATTGACCGGCGTGTGAAGTGCGTGAAGGTGGCGGATTTCGGGCTGGCCAGGCTGCTCGGAGACGTTGCCCCCCGCCTCACGGTCGAGAACACCCCGGTGGGCACGCCGTATTACATGTCCCCCGAGCAGGTGCGCGGCAGGGACATCGATAAGCGCAGCGACGTGTTCAGCATGGGCGTGGTGTTTTACGAGCTGCTCAGCGGCGACCTGCCCTTCAAGGGCGACACGCCGCTGACCACGATGCACCTGATCGTCGACGGTGAGCCCGTGCCCCTGCAGGTGCACCGACGCGACATCCCGCCCGAAGTGGTGAGAATTGTCGAGAAAGCTATCAGCCGGGACAAGTCCGAGCGCTTCCAGGATATGAACGAGTTCGCCCACGCGCTTTCCGACTTTCGCCGAACGACCGGCATCCCGGCGCCCCCGGCCTCGTCCGCCAGGAGCCGGAAGCCCCTTCTGGCCGCCGGCCTGGCGGCGGTGATCGCGGTGGCGGCGCTCCTGGGGAGCTGGTACTTCGTGGGTCGGCCGGAGGCCGGGCCTTCCACTCCGGATCAGGCAGAACCAGAGGCAGGGGCGGGGTCTCCGGAACTCATGGCCAGCCTCCTGGAGGCCGAGTTCGAGGCCTCCGCCCTCTACGAGGAGAGCGACCGGTACACGCCCGACCAGAAGGCCGACAGATGGCGTGACTTCCTGGAGACCTACGGGGACGACCCGTCCTTCGACCGGCAGGAGTACGTCCAGGAGCGTATCCTCCGCTGGCGCAGGGTTGCTGAAGGCGACGCCCCCGGGCCGCCGAAAGAGACCACCGGCGGGGAAGCAAGCGCAGAGAAAAGGCTGGAAAAGCTGCTGCAGACGGAGTTGAAGGCGGCCGAACTGTTGGACAGAAGCCCCCGGTTCACCCCTCTTCAGAAGCTCCGCACCTGGAAGAAGATCCAGAGTGCCTACGCCGGCCTGCCGTTCTACGAACAGCACCAGCAGAAAGTTACCGGCCGCATCAAGGACTGGGAGGAGCAGGCCCGGAACCTGTCGGGCACCGCCCGGCGCCCCCGAGCGTTTCTGGGCGAATGGGAGAACGTGAACCGAACGGAGGGACCGATCCAGGCCGTCGCCGTCACGTTGAACGGCCTGCGGCTGGACGTGGAAGTGACGACCCGGGAAGGCCAAAAAAACACCCGGGCGACCAACCTGACGGACCTGGCCGACGGAGAGATCAACCTGCACTGGCAGGCGCGGGGCGCGGAGTGGGAGCTGGTCCTGCAGCCTCTCACGGCCGAGCGGCTCAAAGCCACCCTGACGGCCACCCGGGTCGGGACAACCCACGAAGGCGCACGCGTCGAGACCTGCTACTTCCGCCGGAAGGCCCCCCGGCTCAGAAGGGAAACCGGCCACGGCCCCGCCGGCACCAAGGGGGGCGCCCCGGAGCTCCGTGCCCCCGTCGGCAGGTGAGAATGGAGGATTCCCGTGAGCTCAAACCCCACAGGCTGCCCCATCGTGCTCGCACGTGGCATCTGCCACTCCGACGCGCTGGCGCGCATGGCCCTCGGGCCGGAGCGGAAGGGCCTGGACGCCTTCTCCTACTTCCGGAAGATCCCCGGCATCCTGGAGGAGCACGGCTTCCAGGTCTATCAGCCCCGGGTAAGCTGGGCGGGGAGCCTGGCGCGTCGGGCCCGCGACTTGAGGGACGAACTGCTGCGCATCACGGAGGACTTCACGCGCCACCGCCGGGTCCACATAGTCGCCCACAGCATGGGCGGGCTCGACGCACGGATGATGATCGTCCGCTACCGCCTCCACGAGCACGTCGCCTCTCTTTCCACAATCAGCACCCCCCACCTGGGGACCACCTTCGCCGACTGGGGCATCCGAAACCTGAACAGGGTCATCGACCTGGTGGGACGGGTGGGAGTGGACATCCGGGGCTTCCGGGACCTGACCACCTGGAAATGCCGACGCTTCAACCATGAGGCCGGCCATTTCGAGCGGCGCAACGGCGTGAAGTACCGCACCTACGCCGGGGTTCAGAGCCATGACCGCGTCTGCGCGGCCCTCAGGTTTCCGCACCGGCTGATCCAGCAGCGGGAGGGTCCCAACGACGGCCTGGTCTCGCTCAGGTCGGCCACGTGGCGGGAAGATCTGTTCGTGGAACAGATCGAGGCAGACCATCTCAACGAGATCGGGTGGTGGGACATGCGGGACACGCGACTCCTGGGGGACCTGAAAGGCTTCGAGAAGCGCATCCAGGATTTCTACCTGGCGATCGTCGAGAGCCTCTGACGCGCCCGCCGCACGTCGCCGAACGCGACTTGCGAGACGGCTCAGATGAAGTTCAGGCCGTAGGCGGGCAGGGGCAGGGGGAAGACCCGGTCCAGGAGCGGGCGCAGTTCGGAGTCCGGCGGTAGACCGAGTTCCAGCTCGCCCCGGCGGTCCCCCGGTAGGAAGACAAGCCGGGTGAATGCCTCCATGTCGGGCAGTTCAAGCTTCTCTTCTCCGCAGCCAATGGTCACCGCCTCCCCCGAGGTGGAGAAACGGACCCGGGTGAGCGCCGCCGGGCCGAGAAGCTCCTCAAACCAGGGAAGGCACGCGCGCAGGAACCCCTCCGGCTCTATGATGCCGATTGTGCCGCCGAACTGACGCGGCGCGGAAGGCCAGCCGTGCCGGGCCGCCAGCGCATGCATCTCCAGGTCGCAGCCCAGGGAATCCAGGAGCACCTTTCCCAGCTCGTACTCTTCGAACAGGAGCGGAAGCGCCGCCGCGATGGCCGCCCTGGAGCCGGCGATCTCTTTGATCGCCAGCACGTCCGCGTCAAGGTCCCGCTCTCCCGGGTTCCAGTACGCCACGTAGGCGACCGGCGAGCCGTCCTTTCGGCACACGAGCCTCACGTCGCCGGGGGCGTTGACCACCCGCCCCGTTGCGAGGAACGCGCGAAAGTCGTCCGCCGGACGCACAAAGCGCACGGGCTCGGCGGCGTGGAGGCGCACCAGCGCCGGAATGTCCTCCGATTCAGGGGGGCGGACGCGATAGGGTCCCCGCTCCGGCATTCTCTTGCGGGTCACCGTGCAGGTGTCGAACTCTCCCACCTGCACGTAGCCCTGGCGGCGATACAGGCCCCGGGCGCCGGAGATCAGAAAGATGTCCACGCCGTCCCGCAGGGCTTCCTGCCGCGCGTCGTGCAGCAGCCGCGTGGCCAGCCCCTGGCCCCGGTAGTCGGCGTCGGTGCAGACGGCGCCGATCTCGGCGCAGCGATGCCGCGGTCCCAGGAGGACGATGTCCCGCTCGATCATGCCGACGTGCGAGACGGGTCGCCCGTCGTCCACGAAGACCCGGAGGTTCTCCAGATTCGCCTCGTTGAACAGCAGCGGGAACTCGTCCGCCATGGAGGTGTCCTCGCGCGGCCGGAAGACCCGGTCGGCCAGTTCAACCACGCCCGACAGCTCCTCCGCCCGCGCAGCTCTGGGCCCTTCAATGGTCATCCGTGGCGCCTCCCGAAATCCCAAACCCGGCGGCTTTCCGACGGACCGGTCATTGTTACCAAAGACGGCGGCGAGACACAAGTGGCCGCAACGTGCGGCGGTTGACTGCCCGGCCGCGGGACAGTACTCTTGGTTGTGGGTGGCCTGCCCCTGTCAATCAACCTTCTTCCCGACCCGGAGCAACGGCCAGGATGCATTTAGTCGCCTGTATAAAGCAGGTTCCGGACACCAGCGAGGTGCGCATCGATCCGGAGCGAGGCACGCTCATCCGCGAAGGGGTGCCGAGCATCCTGAATCCCCTGGATGCCCATGCGGTAGAAGCCGCCGTCGCGCTCGCCGGACGCCTGGGCGGGCGCGCCACGGCCCTGAGCATGGGCCCTCCCCAGGCGGAGGAGGCCGTCCGGGAAGCGGTTGCCCGGGGCTGCGCGGACGGCGTGCTCCTGACCGACCGCGCCTTCGCCGGGTCGGACACCTGGGCCACCTCCTATGCCCTGGCGCAGGCCGTGCGCTGGATGGGTGAGGTGGACCTGGTCCTCTGCGGGAAGCAGGCCATCGACGGCGACACCGCGCAGGTGGGGCCTGGAATCGCCGCCCATCTGGGATGGCCGCAGGTCACCTACGTGCGGGCCCTCGTCGAAGTGAACGCCACGGAGTTCAAGGCCGACAGGCTGACCGAGTACGGCACCGAGACGGTGCGCTGCCGGATGCCGGCGGTGCTGACCGTCCTGAAAGACCTCAATGTGCCCCGCCTTCCCTCCCTGGTGTCCCAGATGAAGGCCCGCCGCTGCGCGGTCACGCGGCTCGGCGCAGACCAGATGGGGGGCGATCCGGAAGAGATGGGGCTCGAGGGCTCGCCCACCCGCGTCGTGCGGGTATTCAGCCCCCCGCAGCGCGGCGAATGCGTGCTGCTGGAAGGTCCCGCCGAACGGATCGCCGCCCGTCTGGCCGACCTGTTCAGGAACCGGGGAGACCGCTGATGCCGCTGCGGATCGACCACCACCTTTGCACCCTCTGCCTGCGCTGCGTGGAGGAGTGCCCTTACGCGGCGCTGGAGGAGGTGGACGGCACCGTCCGGGTGACGGAACGCTGCACCCTGTGCGGCGCCTGCGTGGATGTGTGCCCGGTCGATGCCATCGCTTTACGGGCGGAGGAGCAACCGTCGGGCGCGGAACAGGCCGAAGGCGGGGTCTGGGTCTACGGGGAACACCACGGCGCGTCCCTCCACCCCGTCGTGTTCGAGTTGATCGGGAAGGCCGCACAACTGGCGCGGGACCGGTCCCGTCCCCTGGGCATCGCGCTGCTGGGCCACCGATTGGGAAATCTCATGGATCAGTTCGCCGGGTTCCCGGTGGACGTGGTCTATCTGATGGAAGATGTCGCGCTGGCAGATTACGCGGACGGCCGCTACAGCCGGGCACTGGCCGGCCTCGTGCGGCAATACCGGCCGGAGATCGTGCTGGCCGGGGCCACCGATCGGGGCCGGTCGCTCATGCCCCGCGTGGCCGTTCTCTGCCACACCGGACTCACGGCGGACTGCACGGGACTGGAGATCGATCCGGACGAGGGGGACCTGCTCCAGACCCGGCCGGCCTTCGGCGGCAACGTGATGGCCACCATCGTCACGCGGCGCCACCGACCCCAGATGGCCACGGTCCGGCCCCGCGTGATGACGCCGCCGCCCCGGGGAGATGGGGGCACTCCCCGGGTCGAGCGCTGGCAACCACCGGCCGACCTCCTGGAAGGTCCGGACGCGGAGACACTCGGGCTCATGATGGTGGCCGAGGATACGGCCGACCTGGCCGAGGCGGAGGTTCTGGTCGCCGGCGGCCGCGGCATGGGCGGGCCGGAGGGCTTCGATATGCTGTGGGAGCTGGCCGACCTGGTGGGAGGAGAAGTGGCGGCAAGCCGGGCCGCCGTGGATGCGGGCTGGGCGCCCTACGCCCGCCAGGTGGGACAGACGGGCAAGACCGTCCAGCCGGACCTCTACCTTGCGGTCGGCATCTCCGGTGCAGTGCAGCACAGGGCCGGCATGCAGTCCTCCGGCTGCATCATCGCCGTGAACGTGGACCCGGACGCGCCCATCTTCCAGATCGCAGACTACGGCGTGGTGGGCGATTACCGGGAGGCTCTCCCGGAGCTGATCCGTCTCCTGCAGAAAGGCGGGGAGCGATGAACGAACTGAGGCCGCGCAGACCGGAGAGCGACGGCCGGCAGTGCCGCACCATCACCGGACGCCGCCGTATCCGGCAGGCCTATGCACAGTACCTCCAGGACGAGTCCCGCATGAGCGCGGAGGGGGTGGAGGCGCTTCACTTGCCCGCTTCGGCGGAACAGACGGCCGCCGCCGTGCGGGCCGCCCGCCGCACCGGACACCGGGTTGCCGTCTCGGGCGGCCGCACCGGCATCACGGGCGCTGCCGTGCCGCTGGAGGCAGAGGAAATCATATCGCTGGAAGCGCTCAAGCGCCGCCCCCGGGTCCACCGCAACCGGGCCGGTGAATGGGTGGCGCGCGTGGCCGCCGGCACCACGCTGGAGGAACTGGCCGACGCCCTGGCCCACGGCCTGTGCGAATACCCCGATGGCAAGCCGGACGAACCCCTCTTCTACCCCGTGGACGCCACCGAAATGACCGCCCAACTGGGCGGGACCATCGTCACCAACGCCTCCGGCGCGCGCACCTTCCACTACGGCCCCACCCGCCGATGGGTCGAGTGGGTGAAGCTTATCACGCCAGACGGCCGCATACTGGAGCTGCGGCGCGGCGAGGTCCGGGCCATCGACGGGCGGCTGATCTACCTCCGGGAGGACGGAGACCGCGTGAGCCTGCAGGTCCCCGACCTGCCGATGCCCGCCACCAAACACACTGCCGGATACTACCTGAAGCCGGACATGGACGCGCTGGACCTGTTCGTCGGCAGCGAGGGGACGCTGGGCATCGTGGCCGAGGCCGAACTGCGGCTGGCCCCCCGGCCGACCAACCGACTGTTCCTCACGCAGTTCGTCCCCGATGCCAGAACGGCGCTGCACCTGGTGAAAGCCCTGGTTGAAGAGCCGACGCTGGAACCGCTGGCCCTGGAATATCTGGGCCCCCGTGCGGTCGATCTCCTGCGGGGCATCGGCCGGCAGACGCCCGCCTACATGGAGGTCGCCCGCCTGCCCGCCGACGCGCAGGCGGCGGTGTACGTGGAGGTGCCCTTCGAGACCGAACCGGAGCTTGACGAGGTCTATCAGGACCTCGTTGCCATCCTGGAGGGATTGAGGCTCGACCCGGCGCGGAGTTGGGCCGGGTTCACCGAGAAGGACCTGGAGGAGATGAAGCGGCTGCGCCACGCCGTGCCGGAAGCCGTCAACGCCATCATCGGGCAGCGCAAGGCCGACCTCCCGGAACTCCACAAGGTGGGCACCGACATGGCCGTTCCCCTGGCCGCGCTGAGCGAGATGATGGACGCCTACCACAGCCGGCTGGACCGGGAACAGTTGGACTACGTCATCTTCGGACACATCGGCGACGGCCACGTCCATGTCAACATCCTGCCCTCGACGGCTGAGGAGTTGGCCAGGGCGGAGGACATCTACACGGAATTCGCTCGGGAGGCCGTGCGGCTGGGCGGAAGCGTGGCCGCCGAGCACGGGATCGGCCGAATCAAGAAACCGTTTCTCGCCATCCAGTACAGCCCGGAGCACATAGACGCCATGCGCGCAATCCGGCACGCCCTCGACCCGGACGGCCTCCTCAACCCGGGCGTCCTGTTCGATATGTGACGGGCCCGGCGCATCAATCCATCCTGTTTATCCTCTGCACCATTGCGGAGACGCTTGCAACCCGCCAGGCTTCGCTCTACAGTGCATATGATATAATAGTATTTCCGCGGTTTCGAGCGGGTTGACTATGGAGTTGCTCAGCGTCAAGGATACGAGCGAACTGCTGAAAGTGGATAGGCGGACGGTCTATCGCATGATCGAGCGGGGCGAATTGCCTGCCTTCAAGGTGGGGCGCCAGTGGCGGCTGCGGGCCGGCGACCTGGAGGACTGGATTGAGGCCCAGCTGCAGGTGAGGGAGTCCAGTGGGACCTATCAGACCGCTCAGACCCTCCTGTTTGAGGAAGCGACCGACGAAAAGACGGGCAAAACCAATTTCAGGGATTCCGCCTTCTCGGAGAACAACGGCCTTCCCCTCCACGGGTGGGCTTCCTGGATCGCCGGATTCAGCGCGAAATTCGTCGCCGATGTTCTCGATACCTTCCTTGGAAACGGCGAGGCCCTGTCTGGGCGCCAGGTTTTGGACCCGTTTGCGGGTGTGGGGACGACTCTGGTAACGGCGATGATGCGGGGCCACAACAGTTGGGGATTCGAGATCAACCCCTATGCGGCCGAGGTCTGCCGGCTAAAGCTCGCCATCGACCGCATCAATTCGGCCGACTTGGAAGAGACGGTCTCCGATTTCGAGAAATCGCTCCGGAATGCGATAACGGGCGGCCGGGAGCCCCGTTCGAATCCTCCGGAAGGATTTGTCACGCGCTCTGAGTTCTTTTCCCCGGCGGTGGAGCGCAAAGTCCTGTTGGTCAAAGACTATGTTGACGAGATTGACGATTGCTGGCCCCGAGGGTGCTTCAGAATTGCCCTGGCGTCGCAGATCGTATCCTTCTCCAACTACTCCTATGAACCGAGCCTTTGCCGGCGCAAATCGGCGGGGAAACGCGCTGTTCATGATGCTCCCGTCGCAACGGCTGTCGCCGGCAAAGTCCGGCGGATGTTGCGCGACATAAAGAAGGTGCATGGCAAGATGGTAGGTTTCGGGGGCTGGCCCACCAGGGAATTCCGGGCAGCGGACTTCTTCCAAGAGTGTGACGGCATCCCGGACGGCGGAATTGACCTGGTCGTCACCTCCCCGCCCTACCTCAACAACTACCATTACATCAGAAACAGCCGGCCTCAGGTGTACTGGCTTGGCCTGGCTGATTCACCGAGCGACCTGAAAAGTGTCGAGGAAGGTAGCTTTGGGAAATACTGGCAGACCGTCCGGGGAGCCGACCCGATAGACCTGGATTTCCCGATGGACGATCTGGCCGAGGATCTCCAGCGCCTGCGGGAGCGCAATGAGGAGAAAGGGCAATACGGGGGCCCGGGATGGGCGAACTACGCGGCGACCTATTTCAACGATGTGTACCGATTTGCACAGGAACTCGCCCGTGTGCTCAATGAAGACGGCCGCGCGGTGATTGTGCTGGGCAACAGCATACTGCAGGGCATCGAGTTCAAAACCGATGCAATATTCGGCGATATCTGCGAGACGTGCGGGATGGCGGTCGAGGGAATAGAACTGCTCCGCCGGAAACGGACCGGCAGCAGTATCATCAAGTCTTCCGTCAGATCAGAGAGCGCCCGTGAAAAAGTGCTCCTTTACGAGTCAGCCGTCATCCTGAGCAAACGGTAATGAAAAGTGTTCCTCAACCCGCTCCTACCGTAGGGCCGTTTACGTCGGAATGACAGGGTCAGTGTGTGCTTCCAGGCGTCCCGTCCAGCCTCACCGGCTCCTCATCGAGAAGGGCCCGCGCGACGCTGATGGCGATGTTCCGGTAATCGAGCGGATCGAACGACTGGGAGGCTTCTTCTGACACGGGGTCAGGGTTCCCGATGATTCTCTCGAGGCCGCCAGACAGGATAGCGTGAACAGCGAACAGAACTCAGGTATTGAAAGCATGCCCCAGAGGCTTAGCGGGCATTCGATGGTCTGTATCCGGGGGATAAGTCAGTACCGGTCCCCCTCTGCCAGGGCATGGGCTATGGCGAAGTCGCGGTGGTGGGTCAGGCTGACGTGGATGCGCTGGATGCCGCGCTGGAGACCTATCTCGTGCGCGCGCCCGCACAGGTTGACTGTGGGCGCGCCCAGCTCATCGTTGCTGACCTCCACGTCACGGTAGGTGACCCCCTTCTGCCAGCCCACACCGAGGGCCTTGAGGGCCGCCTCCTTGGCGGCGAAACGGGTGGCAAAGCGCTGCTCGGGCATGGCACAGCGGCGGCAGTACTGCGCCTCGGCTTCTGTGAAAATGCGCCTCACGAACCGGTCGCCGTGGCGCTCGATGGCGCTGCGTATGCGCTCCACCTCGACGATGTCCACGCCCACCCCCAGGATCACTTTTCTTCCTCTTCTTCCTCTTGCTCCTCGGGCTCCGCCTCCGCCCGCGAGGCCCAGAACTCCCTGGCCTTCGCCAGTTGATCGGTGCGCCGTTCGACCAGCTTGGGCGCGGCTTTCTGGAAGATAACGAGCTCTATCTCGTCGGCCAAGTCCGGGTTCTCCTCCAGGAACTGGCACACGTTCTCCTTGCCCTGGCCCAGCCGGGTCTCTCCATAGGAGTACCACGACCCGGCCCTCTCCAGAACCTCGTACTGCGTCCCCAGTTCGATGAGGTCACCCTCGCGCGACAGCCCCCTGCGGAACAGCAATTCCACCTCCGCCCGGCGGAAGGGCGGGGCGACCTTGTTCTTGGCCACCTTGATGCGGCAGCGGTTGCCTATGGTCTCGCCGCCGTCCTTGATGCTGCCGATGCGGCGCAGCTCGATGCGCACCGAGGTGTAGAACTTGAGGGCTCGCCCTCCGGGAGTCGTCTCCGGGTTGCCGAACATGACCCCGATCTTCATCCGCACCTGGTTGATGAAGATGACCGACGTGCCGGTCTTGGAGATGATGGAGGCCAGCTTGCGGAGGGCCCGTGACATGAGCCGAGCCTGGAGGCCCACGGTCTGGTCGCCCATCTCGCCCTCGATCTCGGCCCGAGGCGTCAGCGCGGCCACGGAGTCCACCACCACCAGGTCCAGGGCGGAGCTTCGCACCAGGGCCTCGACGATGTCCAGGGCCTGCTCGCCCGAGTCCGGCTGGTTGATCAGCAGGTTCTCCATGTCCACGCCCAGCTTGCGGGCGTACTGGGGGTCCAGGGCGTGCTCGGCGTCGATGAAGGCGGCCACTCCGCCCAGCATCTGCGCCCAGGCCAGGATGTGCAGGGCGAGCGTGGTCTTGCCGGAGGCCTCCGGGCCGTATATCTCGATGGCCCGCCCCCGCGGAACGCCGCCCACGCCGAGCGCCAGGTCCAGCGCCGGGGAGCCGGTGGGAATGGCGGGCACGTCCAGCCGGGCCTGAGTCTCGCTCAACCGCATGATGGCACCCTTGCCGAAACGTTTCTCGATCTGCTCCAGCGTTCGCTCGAGGGCCTTCGAGCGTTCCTCACCGTTGTTGTTCTCAGCCATGGTCTGAACACACCAGCGTTTAAAGGATAAAAGGATCGAAGCGGATGTAGTGTATTGGTTCCGGCGCCGATTGCAAGCGCAGAATCACTGCCCGGCGGCGGTGCTCTCGCAGATCCAGTCCAGGTAGTCGGGATTGCCCACGATGATGGGCACGGCGATGATCTCCGGAACCTCGTAGGAGTGGAGTTGCTTGACGCGTTCGCACAGCCGCTCGAACAGCTCCCGGCGCGTTTTCATCAACAGTAGAGATTCCGACTCCCTGGTCACCGCTCCCTTCCACTCGAACAGGGAGCGGATGCGCCCGGCGATGTTGACGCATGCCACCAGGCTCTCGTCCAGCAACTGTTTGGCCATCCGTTCGGCCTCGGCACTGCTGCCGCAGGTGACCATCACAAGAATCGCTTCAGCCACGAGTCCTTCTCCTTTCGCCACCGAAATGCCACCTCCAGTGCGCTCCGACAGGGATACTCCGGTTCCCACCTTTCACGGTACTCTCGACACAACCGATCCATTTCCGTCTCGGCAAACCACGGCTTCAGGCTCCGGGCCAGCCGTCCAAGCTCCAGCCCGCTCATGAAGGCCCGCGCCAGGGCAGGCAGGAATCTCATCCGCCGGACGGGCCTGCTTACCGTGAAGACCACTCGATCCACCGGCCCCTCCTGCCCGCCGCACACCAGGGTCGTCCCCGCCCGCAGGTCCCCGTGATAGCTGCCCGTGCGGTGCAGTTGATAGAGGGCAGCCGCAAGGGCGCCCAGCAGGGACTCGCGGGTGTCATCGGCCGAATCCCACCACCGCGCCGAGAGCCATTCCGGCAGCGGCACCGCCCCCTTCGCGTGCTCCGTGACCAGCAATTGATCCCACCGCAGGCCGTCGGGTCGTTCCATGTAACAGACAGGGAAGGGCACAGGCGCATCCAGTCGGCGCAACCTTACCAGGGATTTCCACGCCCGCCGTGCCCGGCGGCGCACGCCGCGCCATCGGGCGGCCAGGAAAGTGCGTCCCTCCGGGCCGACCGCCTTCCGCTGCAACCCCGCTGGCGGCCTGCCGCTGTCTCCAAAGACGCCGGATGGGCGAGGCCCGGACGCCTCGCCTGCCCCTCCTGGGGTAGCTCCGGCGTCTCTCGGGGTAGCTGTCGCGTCTCTCGGGGTAGCTCCGGCGTCTCTCGGGGTAGCTCCGGCGTCTCGCCGGAGTGGGGTGCGTTTTCTGAACAGATTGCCCGGCGAAACCCCTTCCCACAGCGATGGGCGGCACAGCGAGGTGAAAAACTCCGGATAGCTGTACGCCGTGCTGATCCGGCCCGCCCGGGGACCCAGGCGGAAGGGGCGGGTGAAGGGCCTGTGCGCGACGCCGGCGTCGGCCCGCCGCGCGCCCTCCCCGGCCAGGACCCGGCGCGCGGCCCTCAGCACCTGGCTGCTGGTTATGCTGGTCATGCACAGGGGGTTACCGCAGCGCCGCCGCGTGCACGGCCGACAGGGCACCCGGCCCGTCACCACGACGCTGCGGCTGCAGAAAGGCCCGGTCTGAACGGGGTCCTTGGGGCCCAACAGAGCCACGACCGGCACGCCCAGGGCCGATGCGAGGTGCATGGGTCCCGTGTCGCTGCCAATGAAGAGGTCCGCCCGTGCCAGCAGGCGGACCAGTTGCTGCAGGTTCGCCGTAGGGGGGGCGAGAATGCCGGGGCGTTTCATCAACAGCACGACCTCCTCGGCCAGCTCCCGCTCTTTCGGGCCGTAGCTGACCAGCACGTCGGCGCCGTTCTCCTCCGCCAGGCGATCGGCCACACGGGCATAGCGGCCGGGGAGCCAGCGCTTGAACGCGGCCCACTGGCTCGTGCCGGGATGGATCACCACCGTCGGGCCGCCGGTGAGCCTTTCCTCCAGGGTCGCGTCCACGGGCCGGGCGTTTTCCCCCGAGCAGGCGAGGACGGGGCTGGCGTACCGTGTCGGTATCCCCAGTCCGGCCAGAAGGGCCAGGTTACGCTCGATTCGGTGCACGCCTCCCAGAGGGGCTTCGACCTCCAGATTCTGTATCAGGTGGCACAACTCCCGGCTCACGCCGCCCCCGAATCCCACCCTCAAGGGGGCCCTGGCCGCCCACACCAGCCAGGAACTCTTCAGGCTGCTCTGAAAGTCCACCGAGACGTCGAACTCACTGTCCCGCAGGCGCTGCTCCAGCACACGCCCCTCCGCCCGCAACGCGGCCCAGCGCAGCGGATTTCGGAGCAGCCGACCCCATTTGCGCCGCGGCACCACGAACAGCTCGTCGATGTACGGGTGGTCCTTAAGCAGGTCCGCGAAACGGTCCTCCACGACCCAGCCGATGTGGGCGTCGGGGCGCTCCCGGCGCAGAAGTGTGAGGGCGTTCAGGGCGTGCACCACGTCGCCGAATCCGCTCAGGCGGATGCACAGTATCCGTCCGCCGCTCTGTCTCTCGCAGATGCTCATAGAAATCTTTGACGACAAACCCACAGCACAGGGCCCGCAGAGCACGAAAAACGGCTGCATGGAGCCGGCTGGTAGATTGGCCCGTTTTCTCTGTGTTCTCTGTATGCTCTGTGGTTCATTCTGTTAGAGTCTGTAGGCCCCCGGTTGGTTCGGCCTGCCGGGCGCTCTCCTGGAGCTTGCGCGTTCTGGCGGCAAGGCCGCTGATCGTCAGGCCGGACAGTCCACACACGGCCGTTTCCACGCGATCGGCCAGCGGCTCCGTCCAGTGGTGCGGTATTCGGCCGGCGCCGATCATCGTCCCCACCACAGAGCCCGCCGTGGCGCCGTTGCAGTCGGTATCCAGGCCGGCCTGGACGGCGAGTCCCACCGTGCGGGAGAAGTCCTTTTCCCCCCACAGGAGCGCCAGGGCCACGATGGCGGCGTTGTTGATGGTGTGAACGCCGTGGTAGTGCCCGTAGACGTCCAGGACCCTGTCCATGGCCTCGGAGGCTTCGATACCTTCGGACCGCCAGGCGGTGACCTGTCGGACGGCCTCCGCCAGGCGGCAGTTCTGCGGAATCTCGCTCAGCCCGATTTCGATGACCTTGTCCAGGCGGTTCGCGACGAAAGCGGCGGCCAGCATCGCGGCCACCCACATCTCGCCGTAAATACCGTTTTTCATGTGGCTTATGCATGCATCCCGGAACGCCATGTCGGCCGCTTCTTCCGGCCTGCCGGGGCAGACGTAGCCGAAGGCGTCGGCCCGTATCTGGGCGCCGATCCACTCCCGGTAGGGATTGCGGTGGACTGCGCTGTGGGGCGGCTCAATGCCGTTGACCAGGTTGCGGTAGGCGGCGCGCTCGGCGGTGTAGGTTCTGTGGAAGGGGAGGTGGGCCAGCCAGAAATCGGCCACGTGGCGCGGCGCAAAACCGCGCCCATGCATCTCCAGCACCCGCAGCCCAATGATGGTATAGTCGACGTCGTCGTCGCGGGCGGCATGGGTGATGTTGCCCCGGAGCAGCGGCCGCGCGTCCTCCCCCAGACCCATGCCGCCGGCCTCCAGCGCGGACGTCGGCAGGTAGTCGTCCAGTGCGTCCAGCCCGCAGAGCTTCATCAGGTCTCCGATCTTGCCCCTGCTCCATCCCTCGACGGGTTTGCCCAGCATGCATCCGGCCACGCGCCCCTGCCACGCGCCGAGAGTTGCCTCATCCAGTTGTTCACCGGAAAGCGCCACCGCCAGATGGCGCGGCCCGGAGGGGCGGCGGGCACGGATGGCCTCCAGATCGCTGGGCTCATCGTAGGGGAAGTCGGCGGACGGCTTGAGGTCCTTCAGGCTCTCGCAGAGCGCACGGGCCCTCTCGCAGCGGTCCGGAGAGTCGGAGTCTTTCAAAAGCTCGACACGCCGCTCCAGCTCCCACGTCTCGCAGCCCTGTTCGGCAAGCACTTTGAGTTCGGCGGCGGCGAAACCCAGCAGTTGCTCTGCGTTCTCGTTCACGGCGTTCTCCTGCAGGTAAAGGGCAGAGGATGCAGGTAATTGGTACCACAAAAGGCGGCGGCCTTCAACGGCGCTGGCTGTGTTGCAGGTGACTCGCAGCCCCCGTACAATGGGCCATCCGTCGGCCGGTCCGTGCGCTTCCCTCTGTTGAGAAACTGGCTCACATGCTGCTGCCCTTTCTGCTGTGCATGCTCATCGTGTATGTCCCCCTGCCCGACGGCGTGGCGGCGCTGCCCCTCTCGTTTGCGGTTGCCGGGATGAGCGGGCTGGTGCTGTTTCACGTCGTGGTGTGCCTGGCCAGCAGCAGCCTGGCCCTTCGCCTGGCCGGTTCGGAGCGGCGGGCGGTGCGCCGAATGGCCGGCCGGGTCTTTGCTTTCCTCAAGGGCATGATGGTGAGCCTGATGGTGGCCGGCACCTTTGTGCTGCACTGGCCGACGGTGCCGGAGCGCCTGCTGGGCTTTCACCGGTGGGCGGTCCTGTTGGACGAACTGCTGCTCCTGCTGCCGGTGCTGATCATGGCACTGGCGCTGATGGCCGCCGAATACCGCTTCGAGTCGCACCGCCGCCGCGCGCCCCTTGGCGCCGGGCAATACCTGTGGCTGCGGGCCCGCGTGGAGCTGGGCATCGTGCTGGCGCCCTGGCTGGCGCTGGTGCTGGTGACCGACCTGACCCACGCCGTCTTCTACAATTCCACGGCCGCGCCGGTGGCAGACGGCGTGGCAACGGGGGGACTGCTGATCCTGCTGGTGGTGTTCAGCCCGTCGCTGCTGAGACTGATCTGGGCCACGTCCCGGCTGCCACAGGGGGACCTGCGCGACAGGCTGGAGACGCTCTGCGAGCGACACGATTTCCGCTGCCGCGACATACTGGTGTGGCACACGCACCGTCATCTGGCCAACGCGGGCGTGGTGGGGCCGACTCCCCTGGTGCGCTACGTGCTGCTGACGGACGCCCTCCTCGAGCATTTCACGGACGAGGAGATCGAGTCCGTCTTCGCCCACGAGATAGGCCACGTGGCGCGCCACCATCTGCCCTTCTACCTGCTGTTCGCCGCCGCATTCTTGTGCTTTTACGTCACGCTGGTGGACCTTCTGGCCGCGGCGGGTCTGGTTGATCCGCTGAACACCATACTGGCGCTTGAGATGACGTTCCCTCAGGCCGTGGTCCTGCTCGTGTTCGCCGCCATCTACTGGGGCCTCGGCTTCGGATTCGTCTCCCGCCGGATGGAGCAGGAGGCGGACCTGTTCAGTTTCCGGGCCTCCGCTCGTCCGGAGGCGTTCCTGACCGCGCTGAGCAAGCTGGGCTCACTCAGTCGCCGGCCCCGCAGGGTCTCGTTCTGGCGGCACTTCAGCATCGACCGGCGCATGCGGTTCCTGCGGCGCCTTCTGGATCGGCCGGAGCTGGCGCGGAAATTCCAGCGCAGGATCAGCGCGCTCAAATGGACGGTCGGCGCCCTGGCCCTGGCCGCCCTCCTGCGCCTGATCATCCTGCGGCCGCAGGTCTTCCGCCTGTGGTAAACCGCCCGCACGGGACGAAGCAGCGTCAGCCCACAAGCTGGGTGACGGCGTATTCGAAGGGCTCCAGGAAGCCGCACAGTTCGGCGCGGAACAACATGGCCAGCAAGGCGCCGATGCTGAGGAACGGCCCGTAGGGCATGACATGCTTGCCGCGCAGGACGAGCAGGGGCAGGCCATACGCCAGCCCCACGAACGGAGCCAGGAAGAACGCCGCCAGTGCCACTTTCCATCCCAGGAAGGCCCCCACCACGGCCATCAGCTTTGCATCCCCTATCCCCATTGCTTCGCGCCGGAACACCAGTGCCCCTGCGACCGCGAAGAACAGCACCATTGCCCCGCCGGCCACGGCTCCGATGGCGGACCCGATAAGGCCGTCCAGATGCCACAGTCCGGTCAGTCTCTCGAAGGTCTGGTAGCTGGCCGGGCCGACGTGGATGTGCGGCATCAGCAGCCCTGCCAGCAGCCCGCCCACCAGGCCGAACAGGGATATCTCGTCCGGGATGATCAGCCAGTCCATGTCCACCGCGCTGGCCACGATCAGCAGGCAGCCCAGCATGATCATGATCATCAGCTCCCCCACGTCCGCCCTGCCCTGGATGCCCTGCCGCAGATAAATAAGGGCGAAGAGCAGGCCCGTGATGCCCTCCACGAGGGGATAGCGCCAGGATATCGCGGCGCCGCAGTCCCGGCAGCGCCCCCCCAGAAGGAGAAAGCTGAGGATGGGGATGTTGTCGTGCCAGCGTATCTGGTGCTCGCACTGCGGGCAGAACGATCGCCGCGGCTGCCCCACGCTCATCCCTCGAGGCAGGCGGTAGATGACCACGTTCAGGAAGCTGCCGACCGCGCTGCCGAACATGAACAGCCAGAACAGGATAAAGCCCCCCAGCCCGACTGGCAGCGCGGCCATCAAGGGTCCCTCCACGTCATGAACGGGCCAGCACACGCCCGCGCGACCGGCGGCGCCGACAGCGCCTCAGCACATGATAAGCCGGCCGAACGCTCCCGGATTCCTCCTCTGGCGTCCGCGCCCGGTCCAGCTCAGCCGCAGGTTGCGCTCGCCTTCCTCGTCGTGGCTGCTCAGGCTCAGGTCGAAGCCGATGACGTCGGGCACGCCTTCCACCTGGGAGAACATCCGCCACGGGATGGCGCAGTCCACGCGGTAGCCGGTCCCGGACCGGGCCATCCGCACCTCTACTTCGCCTTCGCCGCGGACATCGACCGCAGGTTCGCCATCGGTCGTGGGGCAGATGGTCACGTGGGTCACCCCGTCCGTGTAACGCCCCGTGCCGATCTCGCGCGGTTCCCGGCCATCCAGGAAGATGCGCAGCCCGTCCGCTCCCCGGGTGTTGTCGTCCTCCGCCGGCCGCACCAGGTCATCCTCCACATCCGCCCAGACGTAGAGATTCTCCTCGTCCCACGCCGTGGAGAAGTCGAAGCTATGCCCCTCGACCATCTCGTTCGAGGCCAGCAAGGGATGCATCGGAGAGGGCACGTGCAGGCTGTCGATGGGACGCTTCGCCGGGTCCAGTTCGTAACCGTCGGCCCGGCGCGCGGCAGCGGCCACGTGGTGGAAGTGCTCCAGCCTCTCGGTGCCGTCGTAGCTGACCAGCGCGTCCAGGCTGAGCGTCTCCACCGGCGGGCGCACGCGCACCTCGACATCCTCGTGGCGTCGGGCATAGGGCTTCAGCTTGCGGGAGTCCACGGCCTCGGGCCAGACCTGGTCTTCGGCGTGCGGCCGGAACCGGACGGTCGCCTCGCGGTCTTCATCCGAGAAGTTCTTCAGGTAGTAGCGGGCCTTCAGACGCAGCAGGTCGTCCTCCGGATCGTATTCGCCGCCGTTCAGCTCCAGCCAGCCGTCCACAGTGCCGGCGCGCTTGTCCAGCGCCTGCACCGCCTCCGCCAGCCGGTCGGGTATGTCCAGGTCCTGCGGGCAGGGCTCGATGCATTTGCCGCACAGCCGGCACAGGGCGGCCTTGCCGGGCAGCGACTCGTAGCGGGAGCGGGCCTGCTCGGTCAGGCCGAACACCCGCTCCAGGTTGAGTATCTCGAAGTTCGCCGGAATATCCACGCCCTCGGGGCAGGGCATGCAGTAATTGCAGCCGGTGCAGTAGAGGCCGGCCAGCTTCTTGCGCTCCTCGATGGCGTCCTTTATCCGGTCCTGGTCCTCCTGGGTCAGCTCGCCCGCCCGTGACACCGTGTCCGCGTTCTCTTCCAGATGCTCCATGGCGGACATGCCGGAGAGGGCCACCGTGACGTTCGGGTTGGACAGCACGAAGCGCAGCGCCAGCTCAGGGGTGCTCTTCACGTCCCCGACCAGTTCCCGGGCGCGCTCGCTGGGATAACCCAGCCGGCCGCCCCCGACCGGCCCCATGATCACCACGCCCATGTCGTGTTCCGCCGCGTAGGCGATTCCCTCCTCCAGGTGGCGGTCCAGCAGGTTGTACTGGCAGGTGACCGACTCGAACAAGCCGGTGTCCACACATTCTTTCAGGCTCTCCAGCGATCCGTGGAAGGAGTGGCATATATGCCGGATCAGGCCTTGCTCCCTGGCCTTAAGCATCTCCTGGTAGAGGCCGTCGTCGCCCGCCACGGCCTTCTCAAAGCGTTCGTAGTTCATGCCGTGGAAGTTGTAGACGTCGATGTAATCCGTGCGCAGCCGCTCCAGGGAGTCCTCCAGGTTCTTCCACCATCCGTCCTTGTCGTCTTTGTCGTAGTGATGGTTCTTGGTGGACAGGACGACCTGGTCGCGGATGTCCTCCATGGCCTCGCCGAGCACGCGCTGGCTGTCGCCTCCGCAGTACCCCACGGCCGTGTCGAAGTAATTGATGCCCAGATCGACGGCGCGCCTCAGCATGGGAATGGCCTTCTCGCGGTCCACCTGGCCCTTCGACTTCATGGGCAGACGCATGCATCCGAAGCCCAGCCGTGACACCTTCAGTCCCGTCTTGCCCAGCGTCGCGTACTGCATGAGCGTCCCTCGCATCAGATTCAAGCAGGAAAGGGGCCGGCCGGTGTTGAGCAAAAGGAACTGCCGGCCATCTGCGCCCCATCCTTTCAAGGTTACGCGAGGAAGGCCGATGCTGCAAGTTCCCCGGACCGTTTCCCACCTCATCCCGAAGAGCGTGCAGGGCGGCTGAGCCACATAGGGCAGCCTGCGGCGCAGCCCGGAGGAACTCCGTCATCTCCTCCCCCAGCGGCAGCCGCAGCATCTGCTCGACGAGCGCCCGCAGAGGATCGGCCGTTTCCTCCACCGCCTCTTGCCAAAGAACCAGCAAATACCCCCCCCCATTAGGCGGGGTGACTTCGGCGCCTGCCCGCCGAAGGAGGGTCGGCGCCGGGCCTCATCCTCCGGCGCTGACGCTATATATCAGCGGGGCTTTCTCTTGCGTCGTCGAAAGTCGAGCTGAAGCTGAAACGGACCTGGCGGACCTGCCACGGGGGCAGGCGGGAGAACCGCGGATGACCTGCGGCAAAAAGAGGTTGACAGGGCAACTTTGACCCGGTAGAATGAATGGCGTTCATACTTCGGGGGGATGCCGTGAAGTCGGCAACGCAGCACGGCCGGGAGCGCGGGAAACGGCTGCGACGGCGCCAGATTCTGGACGCCGCGCGCGGGCTGTTCTGGGAGCGCGGCTACTCCGCCACAACGGTGCCGGAGGTGGCGGAGGCGGCACAGCTCGCGCCGGGTACCATCTATCTGTATTTCGAGAGCAAGAGCGCCCTCTATGCGGAGCTTTTGTTCGAGGGCTACGACCTGCTGCTGGAGAGACTGGCGACCGAGCTGAACCGGACTGCGCGTCCGCGCGAACGGGCCGAAGGGCTGGCGGATGCCTTTCTGGGCTTCGCCAGGGACTATCCCGAGTATTTCGACGTCATCTTCTTCGTGCTGCGCAACGAGCGTTCTCGGACCGACAGGAGCCCGCTTCAGGACGACCAGGTCGAACGACTCCAGGCCCGGGAGACCGCCTGCAAGGCCGTGGCCGCCCGCCTGCTGGAGGAGGTCGGGGCCGACCGGCGGAGCGGCGACCTGCAGGACACTGTGGATGCCGTCTGGAGCATGCTGGCCGGGACGGTCTTCTACTTCCGCCACGCGGGGCCGCAGCGGTTCGACCGCGTCGCGCGGGCAGCGAAACGACTGCTGCTGGACGCCCTGCTGCCGGAAGGCTGAAAGAGGCCGTGACATTTGTTTTTTTGCCTCTGTAATGAATAGACTTCATCCGAGCTCTAATTACAGGGCCTTGCGGCGGGTGATGCGCCTGGCAGGTCCCCGGCGATGCGGTAGGCACGAGCACGAGGCACCGGGCGCGGCCGGGCCCGGGAGGCAGAGCAGATGTTCATTCAGAACAGCGTACGGACGCTCTGGGTGGCGGCCGTGACGGGACTGCTGATCTGCACGATAGGCTGCGGTTCGCAGCCGACGGCCGGCCGTGGCGGGCAGTTCCGGTTGGGCGTGTTCAACTCCCGCGTGGTGGCGCTGGCCTACGGCAGGTCCGAGCAGCACGACGCGGAGGTCGAGTCGAAGATGGCCGCATACCGACGGGCCAAAGAGGCCGGCGACCGGGAACGGATGGCCGAACTGGAAATCTGGGGCCGGGAGGGACAGGACCGGATGCACCGGCAGGTTTTCGGCGACGCCCCCATCCCCGACATCCTGGAGAAAATGGCCGATGAGCTGCCGGAGGTCGTGCGATGTGCCCCGGTGGACGCCATCGTGACCGGCGTGCACCACGCAGGGCCGGGCGTGCGGGTGGTGGACGTGACGGAGCAGATGGCGGCCGTCTGGAACCCGGACGAGAGGACCCAGGGGTTGATGCGCGAGCTGCCGAAGCACCCGCCGGCAAGCGCCGACGAAGTGCGTGGACACTGCGATGAATAGCACCCCGGCAGATCGAAACGGCGTCCCGATCGGGACGTGCGATCCCGGGTTTCGCGACCGTCCGCGACGGGTCCGGGTTCGAGGATCAGTCTCTCGGGCGCTGTTGCAGAGCCCGCTCCGTCGGCCCGAGGCCGCACGAGAGCGCCGGGGGCAAGGAGGGCAAAGCAGGCGATACGGGTGCGGAGCATCGTCGATGCAGCCCGCCCCAGCCATCGGCGCTCGCAGCCGCCCGAAGCCGGGATGGGGTTCTGCAATAGCGCCTCAGAGCCATTGAAGCGTTGAACTGACGGGGAGCTTTGCTATAATGAATTTCCGTGGTTTGCGCGGGCGACGTTGCGGGCCAGGCTTCGTAAAATGCTGTTACCGTAAAGCTTACACTCCATAAGCTCAAGAGGACAAATACCGATGCCCTTCTACCTGATGGACTGGACGTTTCTGCTGCTGGTGCCGCCTCTGCTGCTGGCCCTGTATGCCCGCACGAAGGTGAAGTCCACGTTCAAGGAGTACTCGAACCGCCGGGCCTCCTCGGGCGTCACCGGAGCCGAGGTCGCGCGGGACATACTGCGGCGGAGCGGTCTGGCGAATGTTTCGGTGTCCCGGACGTCCGGTCACCTGAGCGACCACTACGATCCGCGCTCGGGGGAGCTGAAGCTCAGCGAGTCGGTGCACGACTCGCCCTCCCTGGCGGCCGTGGGGGTGGCGGCTCACGAGACGGGCCACGCCCTGCAGGATGCCCGCGGATACGTGCCCCTCAAGCTGCGCCAGGGCATCTGGCCGGTGGCCGCGTTCGGCAGCAACCTGGGCCCGATACTGTTCGTGGTGGGACTGCTGCTGACCGTGTTCATGGGCGGCGGGTGGTCGATGCTGATCGCCAAGGTGGGGATCTTCCTGTTTGCCGGAGCCACGGTGTTCACCGTCATGACCATACCGGTCGAGTTGAACGCCAGCCGACGCGCGCTGGCCGTACTGGAGGACTCCGGCTATATCACGGCCGCCGAGAGGCCTCACGTCAAGAAAGTGCTCGACGCGGCCGCGCTCACCTACCTGGCGTCGGCCTTCATGGCCGTCATGATGCTGGTGCGGTTCATCCTGCTTTTGTCGATGGTGTCCCGCCGTTAGGACGCCGCATTGAGGACCGTTCATGGGTGCGACGATCACGGAGAAGACACTGGCTGCCCACTGCGGGGAGGCGTCCGTCCGGCCCGGCCAATACATCATGGCGGGGGTGGATTTCTGCCTGGGCAACGACATCACCGCCCCCATTGCCATCGAGGAGTTCGAGAAGGCGGGATTTGGGGACGTCTGGGACCGCAGCCGGATAGCGCTGGTTCCCGACCACTTTACGCCCAACAAGGACATCAAGGCGGCCACGCTGAGCAAGCAGTTGCGGGAGTTCGCCCGCAGGCACGACATCGAGCACTACTTCGAAGTGGGGCGCGTGGGCATCGAGCACGCGCTCCTGCCCGAGCAGGGCCTGGTCGGGCCCGGGGACCTGATCGTTGGCGCCGATTCGCACACGTGCACCTACGGCGCGTTGGGCGCCTTCTCGACCGGCGTGGGCAGCACGGACCTGGCCGCCTGTTTCGCCACGGGCAAGGTGTGGCTGCGGGTGCCGGAATCGATGAAGTTCGCCTTCCGCGGAGAGCTCCCCCGCTGGGTGGGCGGCAAGGACCTGATCCTTTACACCATCGGGCAGATCGGCGTGGACGGCGCGCTCTACCGGGCCATGGAGTTCTGCGGACCCGCCATAGAGGCGCTGCCGATGGACGACCGGCTGACCATGTGCAACATGGCCATCGAGGCCGGCGGGAAAAACGGCATCATCGCGCCGGACAGTGTCACCGACGCCTACTGTGAGGGCCGCCTGCTGCAAGAGGCACACCGCTACGCCAGCGACCGGGACGCCATCTACGTGGAGACCTACGAATGGGACGTCAGCGAACTCAGTCCCCAGGTGGCGGCTCCTTTCCTGCCTTCCAACACCCATCCCGTGGAGGAGCTCGGGGACATTCAGATAGATCAGGTGGTCATCGGCTCGTGCACGAACGGCCGGATCAGCGACCTTCGCGCCGCGGCCGAGGTGCTGCGGGGCAGGAAGGTGGCGCCGTCGGTGCGGCTGATCGTCTTCCCCGCCACTCAGCAGATATACCGCCAGGCGCTGGATGAGGGCCTGCTGGACGTGTTCATCGACGCCGAGGCGGCGGTCTCCACGCCCACCTGCGGGCCGTGCCTGGGCGGCCACATGGGTGTGCTGGCGGCGGGGGAGAGGGCCCTGGCGACGACGAACCGGAACTTCAGGACCCGCATGGGGCACCCGGACAGCGAGGTCTACCTGTGCAATCCGGCCGTGGCCGCCGCCAGCGCCGTGAGCGGCCACATAAGCCATCCGGACGAAGTGATGGACCAGTCATAGCGTCAGAAGCTATACCGCCAGAAACGGGGGAGAGTGAGAGCCGTGGCTCTCTACGTGGGACTGGACGTTGGCTCGATCAGTGCGGACCTGGCGCTGATGGACGCGGAGGGGGCGGTCCTCGATACCCGCTACGTCCGCATCTTCGGCCGGCCGCACGAGGTGGCGCTGGAGGAGCTGGAACGGCTCCTGCAGGAGCACGACGACGTGCGTGGGCTCTGCGTCACCGGCAGCGGAGCCAAGGTGATCGCCGAACTGCTGGGAGTCCCCTTCATCAACGAGATCGTGGCGCACAGCCGGGCCACGGCCCGCTTCCATCCCGAGGTGCGCACCATCATCGAAGTGGGTGGCACGGAGTCAAAGCTTATCGAGCTGCAGCGCACCCCCCACGGCCCCCGGGTGAGCGACTTCGCCATGAACGCCCTCTGCGCCGCGGGCACGGGCTCCTTCCTGGACCAGCAGGCCTCCCGGCTGAAGGTCAGCATCGAGGAATTCAGCCGCCTCGCCCTCAAGAGCGAGAATCCCCCGCGTGTGGCCGGCCGTTGCTCGGTGTTCGCCAAAAGTGACATGATCCACCTGCAGCAGCAGGGCACGCCCGACTACGACATCATCGCCGGCCTGTGCTACGCCATGGCGCGGAATTTTCGCACCAGCGTGGGCATGGGCAACGAATTCCGGCCGCCCGCGGCCTTTCAGGGAGGCGTGGCGGCCAACGTGGGCATGGTGCGGGCCTTCCGGGACGTGCTGGGCCTGGGAGAAGACGGGCTGATCATCCCGCAGCATTTCGACTGCATGGGCGCTATCGGAGCGGTCCTTGAGGCCCTGCGGGTCGGGCGCGATTGCGGATTCGAGAGTCTGGATCCGCTGCGCGAATACGTGGGCCAGAAACACGCCAAAGCCGACCGGCTGCCGCCCCTGGAGGGCGAGGGTTACGCCATCGACGTCTCCGCGAAACCGCTGCCCGCCGGAGAGGAGAAGGTGAACGCCTACGTCGGGGTGGACGTGGGGTCCATCAGCACCAACGTCGTGGTGATCGACGAGGACCGCAACGTCATCGGCCGCTGCTACCTCATGACCGAGGGCCGTCCCCTGGAAGCGGTCAAGAAAGCGCTCTACGAGGTGGGCAGCAAGATCGGGGACCGGGTCAAAGTGTGCGGCTGCGCTTCCACGGGCAGCGGCCGCTACCTGACGGGGGCCTTCGTGGGGGCGGACATCATCAAGAACGAGATCACCACCCACGCCCGGGGCGCCGTCGAGATGGACCCCGGCGTGGACACCATCTTCGAGATCGGCGGCCAGGACGCCAAGTACATGTCGCTGGAGAACGGGGCCGTCGTGGACTTCGCCATGAACAAGGTCTGCGCGGCGGGCACCGGGTCGTTCCTGGAAGAGCAGGCCGAGCGGCTGGGCATGGAGATCGAGGAAGAGTTCGGCCGGGAGGCCCTCAGCAGTCCCCAGCCCTGCCAGCTCGGCGATCGCTGCACCGTGTTCATGGAGAGCGACGTCAACTTCCACCAGCAGCGCGGCGTGGACCGCAGGGACCTGGTGGCCGGGCTGTGCTACAGCATCGTCTACAACTACCTGAACCGGGTGGTGGAGGACCGCCGCGTCGGCGATGCCATCTTCTTCCAGGGAGGCGTGGCCTTCAACCGGGGCGTGAAGGCGGCCTTCGAGGCCGTGGTGGGCAGGAAGGTGACCGTGCCCCCGCACCACGACATCATGGGAGCCATCGGCGCCGCCATCATCGCCCAGGAAGAGGGCACCGGCGAGAGCCGTTTCCGGGGGTTCGATCTGCGGGACGTGGGCTACGAACTGAAGACGTTCGAGTGCACCCGGTGCTCCAACCGATGCGAGATTCACAAGGTCTCCATCGAGGGACAGGAACCGCTGTTCTACGGCAGCCGCTGCGGGCGCTTCGACCGCAAGGAAGACAAGAAGGGCTCCCATCTGCCCCGGCTCTTTGCAGAGCGCGAGGAGGCCCTGCTCCAGACCTACGGGAAGGACTCGCCGGAGGACCCCATCGGCGTGCGCGTCGGCGTGCCTCGCGTGATGACCTTCTTCGACCTCTACCCCTTCTGGAAGGCATTCTTCACCGAACTGGGCTGCGAGGTGGTGCTCTCGGAGCCGACGAATCGCCAGGTCGTGCAGGCGGGGAGCGACGTCATGACCACGGAGACGTGCTTCCCCATCATGGTGGCGCACGGGCACGTGCGGCGCATGTTTTCTGCCGACGTGGATTACATCCTCGTGCCCAGCGTGGTAGACCTGCCCGAGGAAGCGCCCGACGCGGTGCGGTCCTATACCTGCCCGCTTGCCCACGGGCTGCCCTACCTGCTGGAGGCGTCCCTGGATCTGCCCGAAGGCGCGCCGCCCCTCCTGTCCCCCATCCTGCATTTCGAGCGCGGCAGAGAGGACGTGGACGCCCGGCTCCGGGAACTGGCGGACCAGATCGGTGCGCCCCGGCGGCGGGTGAAGCGGGCTGTGAGGGCCGCGTGGGAGGCCTGGGAGGACTTCCGCAACACCCTCAGGGAACGGGGCAGACAGATACTGGAGGAACTGCCGGACGAGGAGCACGCCGCGGTCATCATCAGCCGTCCCTACAACGGCTGCGACGCCGGCATGAACCTGGCCATCCCCGACAAACTGCGGGACCTGGGCGTGCTGGCCATTCCGCTGGACATGCTGCCGCTGGACCTGGAGGCCGTGGGCCGGGACTTCCCCCACATGTACTGGAAGTACGGACAGCGCATACTGGCCGGCGCCAGGTTTATCGCCGACAGGCCGAATCTGCATGCCCTCTACATCACCAATTTCCGCTGCGGGCCCGATTCTTTCATCAGCAAGTTCTTCGACCGGCTGCTCGGCGAGCCCTATCTGACCATCGAGGTGGACCAGCACAGCGCGGACGTCGGCGCCATCACCCGCTGCGAGGCGTTTATCGACAGCTTCGAGAGCATCCGGCCGGCCCCCCGCGGCGAGGCACACGGAGAGGACCTGTTTTTCGACATCCGCCGCAGTTCCCGACCGCTCACGATATACATCCCGCACATGGACGATCACGGGATTATGATGGCGGCCGTCCTGCGATCCAACGGCGTCCACGCGGACGCGCTGCCCATGTCCGACCACGAGAGTCTCGAGCTGGGCCGCCAGTTTACCACGGGCAAGGAGTGCTACCCCTGCATCCTGACCACGGGCGACATCATCAAGAAGACCCGCCAGCCGGACTTCGACCCCGAGAGAGCGGCTTTCTTCATGGCCCAGGCCACGGGCCCCTGCCGCTTTGGCCAGTACCATAAATTCCATCGCATGGTCCTGGACGAACTGGGTTACCCCGAGGTGCCGATGGTGGTGATGGACCAGACGGAGCAGTTCGCCGATCACGTAAAGAGCTTCGGGGCCGACTTCTATCGCAGTTGCTGGGACCTGCTGGTGATCGTGGATTTTCTGCAGAAGATGGTGCGCGAGATCCGGCCCCGTGAGGTGAATCCGGGCCAGACCGACCGCGTCTACCGGGAGTGCCTGCGGGAACTGGCGGAGGTGGCCGAACAGAAGGGAGACTATCTGCGAGCTGCGGCCGCCGCCAGAGAACGGCTGGAGGCGATCGAGACCGACGCCTCCGACAGCCGCCCCCTGATCGGCGTGGTGGGAGAGATATACGTGCGCAGCAACGAGTTCGCCAACAATTTCCTGGTGCGCAAGCTGGAAGAACTTGGTGCGCAGGTGATGCTGCCCACCCTTCAGGAATGGATCAGCTATATTGCGCACGAGCGTCGGGAAATCTACCGCACCGATTCGCGGTGGCTGTCTTTGCTCAAAGAATGGGGGATCGAGCTCGTTGCCCGCTGGGACGAGAGGCGCATCGCGCGCATCTTCAAGGGTGCCGTCGAGCACATGCCCCGTGAAGCCGCCGCCAGCAAAGTCATCCGGGCGGGCTCCCGCTACCTCGACCCCACGGTCAAGGGGGAAGCCATCCTGAGCATGGGGCGTGCCGTCGAATACGCCCACCACGGGCTGAACGGCGTGGTGAACGTCGCGCCGTTCGGCTGCATGCCCGGCGCCCTGGTCAACGGGCTGCTGGAGCGCTTCCGGGAAGAGTACGACGGCATGCCCGTGCTGAAGCTGGCCTTCGACGGCGTGGAGCAGACGGCGGAGCAGACCCTGCTGGAGGCGTTCGTCCACCAGGCCCGTCAGCACATGAACGGCCGCCCGGCCGCAGAACGGACCCCAGTTGAAAAGGCAACCCCATGAAAGGAAAATGCTGGAAGTTCGGCGACAATGTGAACACCGATGAGATCATCCCGGCCATCTATCTGGACACCACGGATGAGCAGGAGATGGCCACCCACTGCATGAAAGGCTTGGATGCCGAATTCCCCCAAAAGGTGAGTGAGGGCGACATCATAGTGGCCGGCAAGAACTTCGGCTGCGGCTCCTCCCGCGAGCACGCCCCGCTGGCCATCAAGGCCTGCGGCGTGCAGTGCGTGGTGGCGCGCTCCTTCGCCCGCATCTTTTTCCGCAACGCCGTCAACATCGGCCTGCCCATCGCCGAGTGCCCCGAGGCGGCCGCCGAAGCCGAAACGGGGGACGAAGTGGAGGTGCTGCTCACCGAAGGGAGGCTCGTAAACCACACGAAAGGGAAGACATACACCTTCCCGCCCTTCTCGCCGCAACTGCAACAGATAATTGACGCCGGCGGCCTGATCCCCTACGCAAAGACCGTGCTGCAGAAGTAAGAACCCCTTCCCGGCTGCCCCCCATTCCTTCGCATGTTTATGCGGCCGATTCAGAACAGCGAGTCGTAAGGCCCAGAGGGAGGCAACGAACGGCTGACAGATAAGGCCTCTTTCCGTAAGTTCTTTTGAGCCGGTCGGTTGTACCGCGCATTCGTCAGATGGCACGGTTTCCGGGCCGCGGGAACCTTGACAGGGTTTGGCAGGGCTGGTAACATAGCGTCGGTTCAGAATGGCTCTGGCCCGGAGGCGTGTATGGCCGGCGAGGTTTCCGAAACTGACCTGGACTCCATGCTCACGATCGGTGAGGCCGCCCAGCAACTCGGTGTCTCCGTGTCCACTTTGCGGAACTGGGATCGGCAGGGCAAGCTTGTTCCGCTGCGCCATCCGGTCAACTCCTACCGACTCTACCCGCAACGCCTCATCCACCAGCTCCAGGGCTTCACAGTGGCCGAGGAGGAGGCCCCGTACAGGGCTGCTTCCGGCGCTGAACAGCAGTTTGACATCCCGTTCGTAGCGCGACTGTCGCTGGCAGAGAAACAAATCCAGCAGGCCTACCGGCCCTACATCCAGGTGCACAAGTGGTTCGCTCGGCGGCCCGGCTCTTTGTTCCGGGGGCTCCTGCTGGCAGAGTTCGGCGAGAGCAAGCCACTCCGACGAATCTACTTCAGACCGCACTCCCTGCCTCACTACACGGTGTTCGACCCCTTCATGGGGGGCGGAACCCCCGTTCTCGAGGCGAACCGCGTGGGCATGAACGTCGTCGGGTGCGACATCAACCCCATGGCCCATTGGCTGGTGCGGCAGACGATGCAGCCGCTGGACCTGGATCGGTTCAGTAGCGCTGCTGAGGAAGTCGTCACGAAGGCGGAGACCCGCATCGGACAGTTCTACCGCACTTCGTGCTGCTACTGCGGACACAAGGTCCCCGTGAAGTACTTCATCTGGGTGAAGGTACAGGAATGCGCGCAATGCGGCCGGGAGGTCGAGTTGTTCCCTGGATACCTCATAGCTAAGAACGCCCGGCATCCGAACTTTGTCTTCTTCTGCCCGCTTTGCCGTCGCCTCTTTGAGCTGAGGGAGATGCCGCGAAGAGGTGAGCGGATTCGGTGCAGCCATTGCGAGGGCGAGTTCGTGAACGAGGCCGTTGCGAGGCGAAACAAGTATATTTGCCCTCATTGCGGTCACGAAGGACAGTATCCGAACGAGCTTGCTGCGAACGGCCCGCCACGCCACTCTCTCCTGTGCATGGAGTACCACTGTGCCCATTGCAAACCGGACCATCAAGGACGTTTCTTTAAGAGTGCGGATCCGGAAGACCTGGCTCTCTTTCAGCGGGCGCGAGAGTCGTTCCTGTCATCTCCGAACAAACGCTACGTCCCGGACGAGCCGATCCGGGAGGGAGACGAAACGACCCGCCTGCTCAGGTGGGGATACCGCCGGTTCAGCCAGCTCTTCAATGAACGGCAGCTACTGGGGCTTACGACCCTTTGCGACGAGATTGCCTCCGTCGAAGACAGCAAAGTGAAGGGAGCGCTAGCGACCGTGTTCTCGGACTGCCTCCGCTACCAGAACATGCTCGCCAGGTACGATACCTACGCCCTCAAGTGCCAGGATATCTTCTCTGTCCATGGCTTTCCCGTGGGCCTCGTACGATGCGAGGACAGCCTTCTTGGGATCGAAGGTGTAGGAAGCGGAGGTTTCCGCCACGTACTGGCGAAGTACGTGGCCGCGAAGGATTACTGCCAGCAGCCCTTTGAGAAGAAGATCGAGGGTAAGCGCAAGACGCGTGTCGCCATGTCTCCTGAACGAATCGAGGCGGACCTGGTCGACCATTTCCCGGAGCCGGGCGAGGGGCAGGCAGCGTGGCTCGAATGCGACTCGTCTGAGAACCTGGAACTCCCCGAGGCCTCAATCGACGCGGTGTTAACTGACCCCCCTTACTACGACAACGTCCAATACGCGGAACTCATGGACTTCTGCTACGTGTGGCTGCGGCAGTTGCTGGAAGACGAGGCGGAGAACTTCCGCCAACCATTGACCAGGAACGACAGCGAACTGACCGGGAACGTGAGCGCCGGGCGGGACATCCTGCATTTCACGGAGGGGCTGTCAGATATCTACTGCGCTGCTGCCAGGGCATTGAAGCCATACGGGTTGTTCGCTTTCACCTATCACCATAACGACCTGGAGGCCTACGTTCCCATTGCGGTTGCCCTTTGCGATGCTGGCCTGTGCGTTACTGCGGCCTTGCCCTGCCCTGCGGAAATGGGGGCCTCATTGCACATCTTGGGCACGGGTTCCTCTGTGGTGGACACCATCCTGTGCGCGCGGAAGGTAGAGCACACGCGCCGGCTGCCGGACAAGCCAGAGGGGCGGGAGGCGCTGGAGGCGCGGCTGTCAGACCAGGCACGGTCCCTCTCGGAGGCCGACGTGCAGGTGACCGATGGCGACCTCCGCTGCATGGCTCTGGGCATCCTGACGGGGTGGGCTGTAAACGGCCTGCTCGGACATTGGCAGGCGGACAGACCTGTTGAGGAGCGAGTCCAGGCAACTCAAGAGACGCTGGAGCGTCTTTGCCTTGAGACATCCGTGGAGGACGTGGTCGAAGCGATTCAGCGCGCCCAGGAGCAGCAAGAAGAGTTGGTCGGCCAACAGGCGCTCTTCTGAGATTGGCGGGGCCGGCGAGGCGTTACTGATAGTGCCGACGCACCTTCTGGATCCGCGCGACATCTGCGATTCTCTCGAGGTTCTGGAGCGTGTAGGTGTGGCCCCGGGTGTTGCGGATTATGGGCAGCATCACGTCCCCGAACCTACGGAAGCCTTTGCCGTCAATGGCGGCGATGAGAAGCACGTCGCGTTCCCGGCACATTCGGGCCAGCCGCTCGATGCGACTGGCCTTATCCCTGGCCGTGCCGCCGTCTTCGGCGATCTTCGACTCCAGAGCAACCTGGGGTTGTGTCCGGTCCGGCAGGAAGAAGTCGGGCGCCTGTGGCCATCCCTCCACGCTGTTGTCTCTAACCCGCTCATATGGGATTTGCTCATCCTCAAATAACGCCACCAGGGCTTCCTCGAGCACGTCTCCCTTGCGCTCAGATAAAGCGTCCCGGACGTAAGCAAACGGGCGCCCCGTGTAGCGCTCGTAGAGAAGGTCAGCATACCCCACGCCCCCCGCTGCACAGCGTTCCACCGATTCCCATCCGTCCCGCGTGTCGACCTTGTGCTGTCGCGTGCGGAACTCCTCCGGCTCAACGCCCTCCGGCAGCTTCATGATGCTGCCTTCAATCACCCCGTGTATTACCTCGGCCAGGGCTCTGAGGTAGTCGGCATTTGTCCCTTCCGAACCGGGGATATCGGCCAGGCGGGCTGCCCGTTCCATGCTGCGTATCTTCTGCCCGCTTATCCTGACTTCCTTCGTGGTGCGGACAATGTCGGATAGCTCATTCCAGGTGTATCCCGTCATCAGCCGGAACACCATCAGGCTTCGAGGGAAGCCCAGCACCACGCGCGCAATCTCGTCCGCTGTGGCGCTCGCGAAGTCGGGGAGGCGTTCCCGGGTGCGCTCATAAACCTCCAGGAACTGTTCCTGCTCGATGATCAGTTCGCCCCAGGGCACCACATGGTAGAGGGGGGTGAGCAAGGTCTCGTAGTGCCGGGCGTAGCTCCCGATGATCTCCGCGACGCGCGCCCTGTTCTCGCCACGCGAAGCGTCCTGAACCGCAAAAAGATGTCGAAGGACCTCCGGAGAAGGTCCCAATTCCGCAACTATCTTCTGCAGGCGTTCGGCCTCTTGCGGGCTTTTCACACAGCGGATTGTTTCAAGTTCATCCATGGGCTGGCCCAAAAAGGCGACAAGAGGGAAACTGCCTTTGACCCATCTTGTATCAGGAAGACGCCAACCGGGCAAACGCACGAAGCACACACCCAACTCAAAGCACCATCTCCAGATCGGCCCGTCGACCATCTCGTTACGGGTACCGGTGGGCCAGATTTCGGGGTCGGGTGGGCGACCAGCGGCGGCGACTGTCGTTGCGAAGCGCCAGGTCTCGAAACGTCTCTGCCCGGTGGAGGTGGAACGGTCCGCAGCGGCTCTCACTTGGGTTTCCAGCCCCACATGGTGGCGTCTTCGGGGAACAGGTCCCACACGCGCTGGCCGGCCTCCGAGATGCGCTCGTACTGCCCGTCGGAGAGTTCCAGATTCAGAGCGCCCACGTTGTCCTGCCAGTGCTCCCACCGGCTGATGCCCACGATCGGCGCGGTCACGCCCTCGGTTTCCAGCAGCCAGGCCAGCGCCACCTGAGAGCAGGTGGCGCCGCGCTCCTCCGCAACGTCCGCCACCACGCGGGCGGCCTCTCTGGCTTTGCTGAATGCCGGTTCTTGAAACAACTGATTCTTGTGGCGGATGCCCGTGGGCTTCTCGCTGTCGTCCAGGAAGCGCCCCGTCAGCAGGCCCTGTGCCAGGGGGGAATAGGGGGTGACGGCTATGTTGCTCTGGCGACAGAACGGCAGCAGCTCGGGCTCGATGATGCGCCACAGGATGTTGTAGGGGGGCTGGAGGCTGCGAATCCCGTATTGCGCGGCCACCTTCAATTGCTGGAGATTGAAGTTACTCACACCCAGTTCGAGGGCCTTCCCCTTTTCCTTCATCTCGGACATCTTCTCCAGGAAGGCTCTCAGGTCCAGGCTGGGGTTGGGCCAGTGGACGAGGTAGAGATCGACGTGGTCGGTGCGGAGTCGGCGCAGGGCGCCGTCAAGCTGTCGCTCCACCCATTTGGGTCTGCACTGCATGATCTTGGTGGCGATGACGGCGCGCTCGCGGCGACCATCCTCCGCCAGGGCGCGTCCCAGGACCTCCTCAGAGTGGCCCCGTCCGTAGGCGTGCGCGCTGTCGAAGAAAGTGCACCCGCTGTCCTGGACGCGACGGATCAGGTCGACGCTTCTGGCGTCTTCCTCCGGCCCCCACTCCTTCTGCCCGGCCATGTTCCAGGTGCCCAAACACAGGCGGGAGACCTCCAGTTTCGAGCTGCCGAGTTGAACGTAATCCATGTCGACGTGTCCTCTGATCGATGTAACGCAGTTTCGGTGAGAGTTTTGGGAGGCCGTTAACTTCGTTCGCCGGTGTCCGCTCCCAGGGGTTCGGCCTCCTGCCAGCCGGCCTCGTCGGCTTCGCCCCACAGGAGTTCCAGATCGTACAGCCGTCGAGCTTCCGGGTTGAACAGATGCACCACCACGTCTCCCAGATCGATCAGGACCCACCCGGAGCCGGCCTCGCCCTCGATACCCAGTATGGGATAGTCGAGTTCTTTGGCCCGCAGGCGAATGGCCTCGGCGATGGCCTGAATCTGGCGCTCGTTCCGCCCGGTGGCGATGACGAAGTAATCGGTGAAGGAGGTCAGAGGGCCCACGTGAAGCACGAGAATTCCTTCCCCCTTCTTCTCGTCCGCCAGCAATGCACAGGTGCAGGCAACGGCCCTGGCCGTGACGTTCACGTGTTACTAACCTCCGGCAAGATCACAGGTATCCCGGCAGGTGCGGACGAGGCAGACGGGCCCCGCGGGGGCATATCGTCCTTCGCAGGGAGCAGGGAGACTGGCATCGGACGTTTCGCGGCAGGCTCGGAAGCCATCCCCCCGCACAGCGGGAAACCCACCGCAGGGGCTGCGGCGGTCACGCATCTTCCATCCCCAGCTCTTCGCGGATGGTCGCGGTCCCCTTCAGACCCGGTTTCAGCTCCAGCGCTTCGGTGAATATCTCCCGGGCCTTGTCCTCTTCCCCGATGCGGCAGTAGACTTCGGCGATCTTCTTCAGGATGAACGCTTTCTCGCTTTTGTCCAGGTCGAAGGCCAGGATGCGCTGGTAGCAGCCGATCTCCTCCTCGGCGGTGGCGGCGTCTCGGGGCAGCTTGCGGCTGTAGAGTTTCTTGATGCGGGCCTCGACTGTCTCGAAGAAGTAGCGCTGGCGGGGCGGCTCCTTCTCCTTTTCGTAAAGTTCCTCGTAGTAGTCCGCCGCCTCCCGGTAGCGGTCCTCGTGCTCCAGTTGCTCCGCCAGCAGGAAGATGCAGTCCAGGTAGTCTTTGACGCTGAGGAACTCTTCCAGCTCGAATCCTTCCTGCTCGATCAGCTCGTCGTAGAGCCGCAGTGCCCGCCTTCCCTGGCCGGACAGGAGGTAATCCAGCAGTTGCTCGGTCTGCTCCTTGAACGTGCGGCTTTCGTTGCGCCGGGCTTCCTCTCTGACGCCCGGGACCGATTGCATCATCACGTCATAGCGCGCCCGCTCCCGCTCGTTGCTGAGCACACGGTAGGCGGCGATGACCTCTTTCAGCTTCTTGGATGCCTGCTCGCCGTTCTCCCGGTTCGTGTCCGGGTGATATTCCTTGGCCAGGCGCCGAAACGCTTTCTTTATCTCGGGTTGCGTGGCGTTGCGGTCGATGGCGAGTATGTCATAGTAAGTTGACTTGGCTTGTTGAGTCCCACTCATTGCTCTGAGCTCTTCAAGTAGGGGTTTCCACGCAGGGCCAATGCACGGTGCGTGCACAGACCGATCGATGCCGTCTCGTCACACCATCTACCTGCCTTTTGGTCCCTCCAGACGCTGAAAAGTTCATCTCGCACCGGGCAGAAGTATGCAGGATGCGGTCCTCACACACCTGCCGCGGGGACAGCTTCACCCGGGCCACAACGGTGGGTACGGCACGGCAGGCGGGGCTCCCCCTCGAGGAGCAGCACGCCGCCCCCCGAAGGATGATTGTTGCTGTAGCCACCCTGTCGGTCATCACACCGCAAAGGTCGTTCACTGGGAGATGTGCCCCCCAAACCCACTACCCTTAGCACCGAAGTATAGCACAAGAAGCCTCATCCGTCAACTCTGAAAATCTCCTTTGTTCCGACGATAATCACCCGTGGTAGCTCGTAAGTGGCTGTCTGGAAAGAGCTTAGAGACTATCGTGCATCAAGGATGTGCAGATGGGAATTCTCGTGTCCGGCCCGGCCCATCTGTCGCCGCGCGATGCCCGCTGGGTATGGAAGGGGAAAGCCCCCTTGATATACGGCATCTACGCCGCAGGATGGGGTCCTGCGGGGACCCTCCTTCGGCGGGCAGGCGCCGGACCTACCCATTTGGGTAGCTGAGGCGTCCTCGCCTCAGTTTTCAGGGCATGATCCTCCACGTGCAGCGGTGCCCCTTCGGCTCTGAAAGAGTCGGACATACCAGGGTGGCACATGAAGGGGGGACATATACGCTCTACGCCCCTTGTTTATCGCCCACACCTGCCCCGTGCGAACATAGACTGTGGCCGGTGCAGGCGAGCTGAGCAGTGCCGCATCGCTTCGCCAAAAGCCGGGCAGCGTAATGTCGAAAGCCGAGTTGAACGACCCTGGAATTTCCCCGGCGCCCTTGACAAGCGTGCCGGGAGCGGTAGTGTGATCCGCATGTACACGCGATTGGACAGGCCTTGAATTGCACAGAAAGGATGAGTGCTAGATGGCAAAGTACCGCGTCGGGATCATCGGGACGGGACGGCCGCGCAGAACGGAGGGCGCAACCGGTTTCGGGATGGCTCACCGGCACATGGCCGGATATGCGCAGTCGGGACGGTGCGAGCTGGTGGCGGTCGCCGACATCAAGCAGGAGAACGCCGAGGCGTTCGTGCGGGAGCATAACCCGCAGGCGCGCGTCTTCACCGATTACATGGACATGATGCGCGAGGAAGCACCGGATGTGGTCAGCGTCTGCCTGTGGCCCCACCTGCACGGGAAGGTCGTCTGCGACGTCGCGCCGCTCCGCCCGAAGGCCATCCACTGCGAAAAACCGATGGACGTCCACTGGGACGCCGCCGTCGCCATGCACCGGGCGTGCAAAGAGCACGACGTACAGTTGACCGTCAACCACCAGCGACGCTTCAACAAACCGCTGCTGGAGGCGAAGAGCCTGGTCGACGAGGGCGCCATCGGGCCCATCACGCGCATGGAGGCCGCCTGGGGCAACCTGTTCGACGCCGGCACCCACTGGCTGGACATGCTGTTCTATTTCAACAACGACACCCCCGCCCAGTGGGCCCTGGGTCAGGTCGACATCCGCAGGGAGAAGCGCATCTTCGGCGCCCTGGTCGAGGGCCAGGGGATCGTGACCTTCCGGTTCGAGAACGGCGTGCGGGCCACCATGTTCGCCGGCGTGGACCATGAGGACCTGGGCTGCATGATCCGCGTCATCGGCCGGGAGGGCCTGCTGGAAATCCTGTCGGGGCCGCCGTGGCTGCGCATGCACCAGCTCTCCGAGCCCGGCTGGCAGGAGCTGGACACCGGGGAGACCATCCACGACAACGCGGCCATATACCGGGGCATCGAAGACCTGCTGGATTGCCTGGAGAGTGGCGAGACGCCGCTGCTGTCCAGCGACAACGCCATACGGGCCACGGAGATAATCTTCAGCGCCTACGAGTCCAGCCGCCGGCGCGCCCGCATCGACCTGCCCCTGGAAGCCGGCCCGTCGGCCTTGCTGACGATGGTGGAGTCGGGGGAGTTAGCGCTGATCGAGGACGGCTGACGGGAGCCTGTCACTCGTGCGCGAACTGAGGGCCTCGCCGGGCGGGACGGCGACCGCTCCGCAGGTGTGCCAGCCGGAATGAGCCACGTCCACCTCGATGCTGAAGGTGACGTCCTCGGCCGCGTCGCGGGACAGGTCCAGCGTCTTCCGGTCAGAGCCGGTCATCACGTGAGCCTCGACGGGCGAGCCCCACCACGGGCCGACGCGACCGACGGGCTTGCCCGGCCTCCATACGTCGTCGATGCCGCCGAACCACAGCCCCGAGCCGCCGTCCGTTTCGGAGTAGTGCCCGTCCGATTCCCCGTCATGCCGAGCGGGGCACCGTGTCCGGGACGCACCGGGGCCGGCATTCGGGGCGACCCACCTGGAGGGACAAGTCTTCGGCATGGATCGGCTGCTGCGGACACTCCCGGATTGTGCACAGAAGCGACGCGCTATGCATAGCCTGGGGGCAGGTATTGCAGCGCAAAAGGCCTCCCATTATGCGCGTGAAAGCCCCTGTCCGGAGCGGGTGTGAATCCTCAGGTTTCCCTGTCTCTACACCCTGCAGCAGGTGGGTACCATGTCCCGGCAGAGTAACTCGATGTGCTTGCGGACGGTTTGTGGCCGGCCTATGATGGGAAGCGACGCCTTTGACCCGGATCACGAAAGGCAGCCGTGCAGATGAGCTACATCAAACGGGTGCAGGAACAGACGCCGACGCGCATCTGGATCAACAATCCCACCGCCGGCGACCTGGAGAAGGCGCTCGACGCCGGCGCCATCAACGGGACCAGCAACCCTGCCTATCCCTACAAGCTGATCCTGCGGGAGCCCGAGTACGTCCTGCCGATCATCGACGAGGTCGCGCGCGAGGTTGAGGACGACCTCGAGGCCGCCGACCTGGTCTATCAGCGCGTGGCCCGGCGGTTCATGGAGACCTTCATGCCCCTCTACGAGCAGAGCGGCGGCACGCAGGGCCTCGTGACGATGCAGGACGATCCCTTCCGCGACGAGGACCCCGACGAGATCATCGAGGCGTCCCTGCGCCACGCCAAAGTCTGCGACAACTACATGGCGAAGATCCCGGTCATCGAGAGCGGCATGGACGCGATGGCGGAGCTGATCCGGGAGGGCATCCCGGTCTGCGCCACCGAGTGCTTCTCGATCGCCCAGACGGTCGCCATGTGCGAGCTCTACGAGCAGGTCAGCGAGGAGTGCGGCAGGCGTCCGCCGTTCTTCATCACGCACATCACCGGCATCTACGACGAGGAGCTGCAGTCCTACGTCACGCGCAGAGGCATCGAGATCGAGCCGGAGGTGCTGCGGCAGGCCGGCTGCATCGTCGCGCGCAAGGAATACCACCTGATCAAGGAGCGCGGCTACCACACGACGATCCTCGGCGGCGGGGCGCGCGGGCCGCGGCACTTCACGGAGTTCGTCGGCGGGGACTTCCACGTCACGATGAACTGGAGCACAATTGCCGAGCTGAACGAGATGGACCCACCGGTGGCGTCACGGATCGACCACGAGCCGCCCGCGGAGGTGCTCGAGGAGTTGCGGGCGAAGCTACCCGACTTCCGCCGCGCCTATGACGACGACGGGCTGACGCCGCCGGAGTTCGCCACCTTCCCGCCGCTGGTGCGCTTCCGCAACAACTTCGTCGAGGGCTGCACGACGCTGAAGCTCGAGATCGCCAAGAGCCGCCTGATCCAGGTCCGGGAGGGCGGGAGATGATACCGGCCGTCGAGGAACGCTGGCCGCTGGGGCAGGGCGGTTATGCCGCCACGCGCGAGCGCATGGCCGATCACCTGCGCCGGGGCGGGGTCGAGCCGCGGGCGTTCAGCCACTTCGGCATCGTGGTGAGGGACGCGGCGCGCGCCCTGGCCGATCTGGGGGAGGAGCTGGGGGCGCCCTGGACGGAGGCCGTCAGCCGGTGGGCGGGCACCTACGGCTGCCGGATCGCGCGGGTCCAGACCGAGGGGGTAGAGTTCGAGTTGATCGAGCCGGTGGGGGAGAGCTTCCTGCGCCGTCACCTCGAGGAGCACGGCGAGGGTGTCCAGCACCTCTCGTTCTGGGTGGGGGACATCGCGGGGTGCGTTGAATCCCTGCGGGCGGCCGGGGACGAAATGGCCGATCCGGAGATACGCCGCGGCCTGCACGGGAGCGTGGCCTTCTTGCGCCCGGAGGAGTTCGCCCCGCTGTGTATCGAGCTGTGCGAGCCGGCCGATTAGCGGGCGCGGGTCCTCTCGATGTAGTCCTGCACGATGCGCTCGACGGACTCGTCCGCCTCAAAACCGAGTTCCGCCGCGCGTTCGAACTTCATGGCGTCCGGCCAGGTGGCGACGATGGCCGCAGCCTGCGGCGAGGGATCGAAAGTGATCTCGCCGAGGCCGTCCGCTCCGCTGTCTCGCACCGCGTCGGCCAGCTCCTGCAGAGAGGAGGATATGTTGGGCGCGTTGACGGTGCGGTAGTCGCCGAGGCCGCCGGCCGGCAGAGCGGCCAGGCCGGTCAGCAGGTCGAGGCAACGGTCGATGCCCAGGATCGGCATGCGCGCGTCCGGCGGCAGGGGGCAGGCATAGTCGCGGCCGGCGACCGGCTCGCGCACGATGGCGCTGGTCGAGCAGCTCAGGCCCGCGTGGGGGTCGTCCCGCACCACGGTGGCCGCCAGCCGCGCGGCTCTTCCGTCGACGAATCCCCTGCGGGAGTAATCGTTCAGAAGCTGCTCGCCGACGACCTTTGCCGCGCCGTAGCTGCTCTGGGGGTGCTGATGGGTCCAGTCGTCGACCACGCCCGGCATCCGCTGCCCGCCGAAAGAGGCGATGGTGCTGGTGAACACAAAGCGCGGCGCGTGCCCGGCCAGCCGGCACGCCTCGAGCATGTTGATCATGCCGTAGACGTTGACGTTGAAGCCGGCCTCGAAGTGCTCCTCGGCCCCGCCGGAGACCAGCGCGGCGAAATGGAAGACCGTGTCGATCTCCGGCGTGACGATCCGGCGGCAGGCCTCGGCGACGCCCAGGTCCGCCCTGACGAACTCGACCTGGCTGGAGACGCTTTCGAGGAAGGGGTGCGGACTGATGTCCGTGGCGATGATGCGCGCGTCGACGTGGCTGTCGAGCATGCGCCGGATGAGCGAGCGCCCGATAAAGCCGCCGGCGCCGGTGATGAGAACCGTGCCGGAGATCACCATGCGCTCCTTTCGCGGTGGCTTCAGGCACAGGACTCCAAAGAGGATACAGCACGGAGCCCGGCGGGTCAAGTTTGAGGACGGCGTCAGTCGGCCGGCAGCCTCCCTTTTTCCATGCGCACGCGGCGCCTGCTGAAACCGTTGACCGGCAACGGCACTGACGGCTCGTCGGCTTGCACGGGTTCGTCCACCCAGGGACCTCCCCGGCCCGCTGGCGGACCGACTCCGTGCAGGTCCTCTACCGTGCCGAACCACAGGGACGATTCCATGACTCGGTTTCTCGCGCTTCACAGTCCGGGGCCGCGACAACCAGGCGCCGGCCGGGGCAGAGACTGTTGCTCCAAACCATGCGGACGCAACGGAAAAGCGTCCGGGCGCGATGCTTGAACCGCAGGACTCGTAGGCTATGATGTCCGGCGGCCAACCCGGACACAATCGCAAGGGGATAAACATGGCGTTCCGGCTCGGGCGGCTCATCTGGGCCGCCGGCATATGCTTCGCGCTCTGGGTCTCACCGGCCGCCGCGCGCGACCGGTCGCGGGTTACGGTGCACGGTCAGGATTACGACTATCTGGCCCGGCTGGCCCAACACATCACCGAGAGCGCACGCCCGCCGGGCACGCTGAAAGAGTTCGAGGCCCTGCGTCCCCGCCTGCGTGAGGAATGCCTGGACGTGCTGGGCCTGAAGCCGCTGCCGGAGAAGACGCCCCTTCAGGTAGAGTGGATCGGGGAGCCGGTGGACCTCGGACCCTGCCTTCTACGCAGGGTCACTTTCTACAGCGCTACGCAGGTGCTCACGGCGTGCTACCTGTTCCTGCCCCATGAGACTGACGAACCGGTGCCCGTCATCATCTACGTCTGCGGCAGCGCGGGACAGACGGCGTATCTTCATCACTGTATCATGTACGCCTTGTCGGGATTCGCCGCCCTGGCGCTGCCCCAGCGGCCCCAGAACGGCCCCATATTCGGGGAGAACCACCACTGGTACAGCACAGGCTACCACCCCTGCGGCGTGATGGTCTGGGACGTGGTGCGGGCGGTCGATTTCCTGGAAACCATGCCGGCCCTGATCGACGCCGACCGGATCGGGCTCACGGGGCGGTCTTCCGGTTCCTACAAGACATGGTGGGCCGCTGCGGTGGAGCCCCGCATCGCCTGCGCACTCCCGTCGCAGGGTGCCAACACCGCGGCCGGAATGTGCAAGCCCTTGCGCTCCAACATCAAGGGGGACCATACGGTCCTGCCCAATTGCTACCTCCGGGACTATCAGCAGTACTGGGCCCTCCGTGCGCCCCGCCCGCTGCTCCATCAGCACGGCACCCATGACGGTATGAATCGAGACGCGCCGACGGTCATGGATTACATAACCGGCGTATACCGGCTCTACGGCCGAGATGAAAACGCCCATTTCCAGGTGTTCAAGCAGGGCCATGAGGACACGGCGGCCTTGCGGCAAGCCGGTTTCCGCTTCTTCGACGCGGAGCTTCGGGATGGCGCGGGGCACTTTGCGGACGTGACACCGCAGGAGGCCGAGCGCCTTCTGGCCGAGGCGGACCTGTCATTGCCATCCATACGCGGCTGGGATGCGGAGAAGCGCCGCAGTTTCTCGCGAATAGATTACGAGGCGGCATTTGCGCGGCCGACGCCAGAATGGACGGTAAGGGACCGAAAGGATTTCACCGAATTCAAGACGCATCTGACGGAGGTGCTCCGCACAAAGGTGCTGCGGCGTCTATACACGGGGCGGCGCAAGGCCGCGTTCGACCCGGAGTCCGGGGTCCTCACGCTGGAGGGCGGTGCGCTTGAGCGCCGCATGGTCCTCTATCCACGCGCTTCGGGCCGGGCTCCCGTCGTCCTGATGCTGCACCTTCCGGGGGGAGAGGACTTCCCCGGCCCCGCAGCGGATCGGCTGAGGGCCGCGGTGGCCGATGCCGGCTGCGCCCTGGCCGTCCTGGAGCCGACCGGGGGCGGAGGTCCGCGTGGCGTGGGGGAGGAGTATGCGCGGCAGTGGAAGGGACGGGAGGGACACGTGGTGGACGATGTGTGGCGTTATCCGAATCTACACCGTCTGGCGGCGGTCGCAGGGCACACCCTTTGCTCTCTCCGCGCTCAGGACGTGCTGGCTGGGACGGAGGCATTGCGCGGGCTGGAGACCGTGGACCCGGACCGGGTATACCTCTGGGGCCGGGGAGCGCTGGCCGTGCCGGCTCTGTATGCAGCGGTGGTAGACCAGCGGCTGGCGGGGGTCCTGCTGGTGAATGCCCCGGACAGCCATCGGCAGGAACAGGCCGCGCGGACGGGCCTCTTACACATCCGCGTTCACGCCGACCTGCCCCGGGCGGGGGGCCTTATCTATCCCCGGCCCTTTGCCATCATCCGAGCGGAACCGGATGGGTGGGAATGGACCAAACAGCTCTATGAAAGACTGGGACGGCCGTCGCGCTTCCGTCTCATCCGTCCCGGCGGCGCTGCCGCCCGGCAGGCCCTGAAAAGCCTGACGGAGTAGGATCAGCCGGCGCGGCTGCGCTTCAGCACTTCGGTCAGGTCGGTGATGATCTTGTCCCGCTCGCCGTCGGAGAAGGTGAGGATCTCCTGGAGCGCTTCGCCGATGTGGGGGATGTATTTCTCGATGTATTCGCGCTTGCGTTTCTCTTCGGCGCGGCGTTTCCTGCGCCGCAGGAAGCGACGCAGGTCCCGGGCGCATTCCTGCAGCGCCAGGGTAATCTCCTTTTTGATCTCGGGGTAGTCCGCGACGGCTTCCTTGCTTTCGCTGGTGAACGGCACCCAGGGGCTGGCCACGTGAACGAACATCAGCACCGGACCGGTGGGGATGCTGCCGTTTGACTGGTCCAGGCCGTACTGGCGCCAGTTGGTTTCCGCGACGGCCCGGGTCATCACGCAGGCCCCGCTGCTGTAGAGCAGCGGCACCCGGTTGGCGAACCGCATGACCTTGGCGGAGGTGTCGGGTTTGATCTCGCCCCCGTAGGCCACGCCGGCTTCCACCACGAAGGGGATGCCGCGGTAGACGGCCGGCTTGCGCGTGACGGAGGTGTAGAAACCCGCCTCGTGTTCCTTGCGCATGCCGGCCTCGATCAGGTCCTGGCCGATGGGGCAGATGCAGTCCATGGGTGGCCGTCGCAGCTTGGTCTCCCGCATGGCTTTCAGCAGCTTCTCGGCCTCCTTCTGGGCCACCCGCTTGGGGCGGGCGTTCTCGTAGATGCCGGCCCGCTCGCAGATCTCCAGGGAGGCCCGCCTGCTGACGCGGCAGAAGTCATTGCGCAGAAAGGTCTGGAGCTTGCGGCTCTTGGTCTCGTGGAGCATCTTGATCAGCGTGCCCAGCTCTATGCCATAGGGATGGGGCTTGATCTCCTGGGGTTCGGGGGGCAGCTCCTGGGTCACCCGCTCGAAATGCTGCTCTTCGCCGTCCGGGGCGCAGTAATGAAGGGAGGCGTGGGGGTTCGCCGTGGCGGTCTCCTCCAGGTATTCGTCAACGCTCCACTTGCCTCGCTGAAAGGTGCCCTCCAGCTCGATCTCCACCTGGGTCCCCTGCTCGCTCTCCCACTCGACCTCACGCTCCCGGACGATCTTCGGTTCGTTGTCCTTTGTGTTGACGATGACCTGGTAGTAGTGGGCGGGAGCGCCGGGTTTTGTTCTGCTGGTGATGGTGACGGGCTTGCCCGTGGTCAGGTGGCCGTACATGCCGGCCGCGCTGATGCCGATGCCCTGCTGGCCGCGACTCATCTTCAGTCGGTGGAACTTGCTGCCGTAGAGCAGCTTGCCGAAGATGCGGGGTATCTGTTTCTTGACGATGCCCGGGCCGTTGTCCCGCACGCTCACCCGGAAGCGGTCTTCGCTGCCGTTCTGGGTTATCTCGATCCAGATTTCCGGCAGGATGCCCGCCTCCTCGCAGGCGTCCAGCGAATTATCCACCCCCTCCTTGACGGTTGTCAGCAGGGCCCGCTTGGGATTGTCGAACCCCAGCAGGTGCCGGTTTTTGGTGAAAAACTCGCTGATGCTGATCTCCCGCTGCTGGAGCGCCAACTCGGCAGCGGTCAGACCTTTGCGGGAATTGTCGGAGCCTTTTTTGGCCATATTTCCTTTTACCTCGCCTCTGCCATAATGATCAGTTGCTCCTGTTGCCCGGAGCCGCCCGGGTCACCGCTTTTGATGAATCCTCGGTGTCTCAACCCGCCTTCCCTGCGGCAGATACGGATCAGGAGGCGGGCGACCCCGGTCCGCTTCCCGGCGCAACCTTTCCAACCCCATGCACAGCATACCCGAAGGGGCCGGGCGATTTCAATCTTTCCGGCCTTGAATCGGCCGTGCCGGTTCGCCTTTCATGTAGTCTGGTCAAAGCAGCACTGTGCACGAAAGGCGGGGCGGACGGTGAGAAAGATAGTCGTGATCAACCAGAAGGGGGGAGTGGGCAAGACGACCACGGTGGCCAATCTGGGCGCCGCCCTGGCGGAAACGGGGCAGAGGGTGTTGCTGGTGGACGCGGACCCCCAGGCCAACCTGTCGATCCATTTCGGCACGGAGCTCTCGCCGGGCGATCCGTCCCTCTACACCCTGGTTCGGGGCGAAGACCAGCCGGCGGACGTGGTCCGGACCACCTGCGTGCGGGGGCTCGAGCTCGTTCCCGCCAGCATCGACCTGGCCGGGCTGGGTGTGGAGATATCCGATCGGCCGGACCGGCTGCTGGTCATGCGCCGGGCTCTGGAGCGCCTGCCCGGGCCGTATGACTACATGCTTGTGGACTCGCCGCCCTCGCTGGGCATCCTCGCCCTGAACGCCGTCAGCGCGGTCGAGGAGGTGTTCATCCCCCTGCAGACGGAGTTCTTTGCCCTGCAGGGCCTGGGCAAGCTGCTGCACACGCTGGGGCGTGTGAAGCGCGCGGCGAACAATTCCCTGCGCCTGACCGGCGTGGTGGCGTGCAAACACGATGCCCGCACCTGCCTGGGCAAGGAGATACTGGAGGACATCCGGGGCCATTTCGGTTCGCGCGTCTTCAAGACCATTGTGCGCCAGAACGTCCGCCTGGCAGAGGCTCCGGGTTTCGGCCTGCCCATCACGCAGTACGATCCCGAGTGCCACGGGGCGGAAGACTACCGCGCCCTGGCCCGCGAGGTGATCGCCATGGAGAGCGCTGGCCGGGAGAACCGGCGCGGCACCGTACAGAAAATGCCGCCGCCCCCGTCCCGGACCGACGCGAAGGCCGGGTGAGTGGTCAACAGAAAACGGGGCCATAGCAAGTGAACGAACCAGAAACGACAAAGCCCACCGTTGAGGGCGAGAAGGCCGCTGGCCGCCGGAGCGAAGAGGCTCCCGAACGGCCCGCCCTCAAGGTAAAGCAGCCCTCCGTCAAGGCCGGCACGCTGTTCCAGCCCGAGGACGACTCGGCCGACGAAGGACAGGCCAGAGGGGGGGAAAGTGCTCCCGAGGAAGAAGGCAAGAAGATCGTCATGCCTCCGCTGGAGGGACGGTATCCCTACGCGACGCATGCGCCACCGCCGCCCGACCCCGAGGCGGAGAGGCAGAACGACAAGGCCCGCGCCGGTGCCTCGTCCGAGCGGGAGATATCGACCGGTTTCGTCCTGGGCATTGCCTTGATCGTGCTCTCACTGGTGGCGGGCATTTTCATCTTGGGGCTCCGCAAGAAGGTCCGGCGTCTGGAATCCCGCGTCGAGCATCTGGAGCAGGTCCTCAGCGCCGCCGGCTCAGCCACAACGGCGGACGGCACGTAACCACAGATTGACACTGATTCACGCAGAGTGACGACACGGCGACCGGCAAACGCCTCCAGACCCCCCCGGTGACGGCGTGTCGGCGATGCGGACACCGGGTTTGTGGCACGCGGCGCCTGGTCGGGGTGGTCCGCTGCGGGCCCGCCTCTGTCCCCCCAGTCCACCCCCGACCGGAGCCGCTGCGCCGGAAGCGTCCCCGATGAGGACCCCATCTGCCACGGCAAACTCTGAGCGGCCTGAATCCCAAGGCACCGATTTTCCCCTTTGACAGCGGAGCAGTTATCGACTACAAGGGAAAGGTGGTCGTTGGCTCAGGCGGGACCAGAGCGCCCACCCGGGGCCATGGGGTGACAGGATGTGCATCTTTGCTCTCGTCTTCGGGGGGCGTCAATGAAGGCTTTGATACTGGCTGCGGATGATTTCGAGGACAGCGAGCTGCTGTATCCGTATTATCGGCTGCTTGAAGAGGGAATCGATGTCGATATAGCCGCGCCGGAGAGAGGGCCGATCACCGGCAAGCATTCCTACCAGGTGGAAGCGGGGCTCAGCTTCGGCGAAGTGGATGCGAACGACTACGATCTGCTGGTGCTCCCGGGCGGAAAGGCTCCCGAGACGGTGCGGCTCAACGAGGACGCCGTCGCGGCGGCGCGACGGATGATGGAGGACGGGAAGGTGGTGGCCGCCATCTGCCACGGCGCCCAGACGCTGATGTCCGCCGGAGTGCTGGAGGGGCGGCGCGCCACCTGCTGGCAGGGGGTACGCGACGACCTGAAGGCGGCCGGTGCGCGGTACGTGGACGAGGAGGTCGTGGTGGACGGCAAGCTGATCACCAGCCGTTTCCCGCCCGACCTGCCGGCTTTCTGTCGGGAGGTTTTCCGGGCCATCGGTCGTTGAGGACCAGCGGGTCCGAAACGGCTGGATGAGGCGCCCGCGCGCGATCCGCAGAACGGTTTCGGACAGGCTGTTCAGAGGGAGCGGAAGCCCGGGCTTCCGCTCCGGTTACTCGGAAAGGAGGGTTCACGCATGCCGGAATTCGTCAATCCGTTCAGTGGCAAAGTGCCGGACCGGAAGCTGACCAGGGAGGAGTTGATCCGGGCCATTCGGCTGAACATTGCGGCCGAGCACGAGGCCATCCATCTCTACGAGGCCCACGCGGATGCAACGGATAACGAGCTGGCCGCGGCGGTGCTGCACGACATCGCCAACGAGGAGCGGGAGCACGTGGGCGAGTTCCAGCGTCTGCTCAGCATACTGGCGCCCGACGAGGACGGTTTCGTGGCGTCGGGAGTCGAAGAGGTCAACGAGATGGTGGAGGAGCTTCAGAAGAGGGGTGCCGCCGAAGAGGCCGAGTCCGAAGGCGGAGAAGATGAGGATATTCCCACCGTGGGGGATTTGAAGGAGTAGGCTCCGGGGCCCGCTCACTCATGATGCGGCTGGAGCAAATTCGGACATTGACAAGGGGGTAGAAGGATGTCTCACCATCATCTGCATCGAGAGGACGCGCCCTTCGGGGACGACGTTTGGGAGAGGATAGACGAAACTGCCATGGGTGCTGCCGCCGGCCAGTTGTCGGCGCGCCGGCTCCTCCACGTCGAGGGCCCCTACGGTCTGGGGACCGCCGCCCTGGTGGGCGAGGAAGCCGTGTTCGAAGAGGAGTCGGAGACCCTCGCGAGCGTGAGCGGTCAGTGCGTGACGCCCCTGCTCGGGATCCGGAAGACATTCCGGATCGGCGTCCGCGACATTGCCGTGCACGAAGAGACCGGCCTGCCCTTTGGGGTGGCGGACGTGGGGCACGCAGCCATCGCCTGCGCCCGCCGGGAGGATCAATTGCTCCTCTACGGTTCCGAGGCGCTGGGGACCTCCGGACTGCTGAACACCGAGGGTAGTCAATCGCTGGACCTGAGCGAGTGGGAAGAGCCGGGACAGGCTCTGGACGATCTGTCCAAAGCGGCCGGTATGCTGGACGAGGCCGGCTTCCACGGGCTGTATGCGCTGGCGCTGGCGCCCGCCCGGTACAACCTGCTGTTCCGCCGCTACAGGCAGGGCAACATGGTGGAGATGGACCACGTGAAAGCCCTGGTGACAGAAGGGGTCGTGAAGGCCCCCGCCCTCTCGTCGGGAGGCGTGCTGATCGCCAGTGGACGGCAGTTTGCCACCATAGTGCTGGGCCAGGACCTGACGGCCGGCTTCATCGGGCCGGCGGGCCCGTTCTACGAGTTCGAACTTTCGGAGACGGTGGCCCTGCGGCTGGAGCATCCCGGCTGCGTCTGCGTGCTGGGCTGAGGAGCGCCGAAGGCGCGCCTATGTCCTTCCGGTCCAGCAGTAGGTGCACAGGTCCGCTTCCGGCAGGTCGATGGCGGCGACCATCTCGGGAAGGGATAGATATACCAGGCTGGTGCACCCCAGGTCTTCCTGGACCCAGTCGATCATGGCCTGGTATTTGGACGAACCCTCCTGCAGGTAGGGGGCGAGGTCTTCGACAACTCCTCCTTCGAGGGCGCGGATGGCCCGCCGGGCCGCCAGCTCCTCCAGGCAGCGGGTGGAGAGGTTGTAGCGGCAGGGGAACATGAGGGGCGGGCAGGCCACCCGGACGTGGACCTCGGCCGCACCGGCGTCCCACAGCTTCCGGATGGTGAGGTTTTTCAACTGGGTGCCCCGCACGATGGAATCCTCGCACACGATGAGGCGGTTTGCCCGGCAGATATCCTCGATGGGGATCAGTTTCATCTTGGCGATGCGATCGCGGACCTTCTGGGAGGGCGGCGTGTAACTGCGCCCGTAGCCGGCGGAGTACTTCACCAGGGGGCGGCGGAACGGCAGGCCGCTTTCCATGGCGTATCCGACGGCGTGACCCGTGCCGCTGTCCGGCACGCCGGACGCCAGGTCGGCCCTGACGGTGTCCTTGCGGGCCAGGGCCTGGCCGCATCTCTCCCGCACACGCTCCACGGAGACCCCCTCGTAGCTGGAGGCCGGGTAGCCGGTGTAGATCCACAAAAAGGAGCATATCTTCCGCCTGCCGTCGGCCCCCGTGGAATCTCTCAGTCCGGCCCCGTCGAAGAAGGCAATCTCTCCGGGCTGGAGGTATTTCTGCACCCTGAGCCCCAGGTTCGGGAAGGAGCAGGTTTCGCTGGCCGCGGCGAAGGTGCCGTCGCGGATGCCCAGCGCCAGGGGGAAGCGTCCATGCCGGTCACTGGCGGCGTAGATGCCCCCTTCCGTCATCAGCAGCAGGGAAACCGCCCCCTCGATTCGGTCGAACACCCGGTGGATGCCGCTCACCACGTCCTCGCTCTGGGCGATCATCTTGGCCACCAGTTCGGTCTGGTTCAGCCGGCCCTCCAGCACCTCGCTGAACGTGACCCCCTGTTGCACCAGCGCCTCCCCCAATTCGCGCGCGTTGGTGATCAGGCCGGTGGTGACCAGGGTGAACGTGCCGAACCGGCTCTCCACCACGATTGGCTGAGGGTCGAAGTCGCTGATGACCCCCACCCCCATGCGCGCCGTGTGCTGCTGGTAGAAGTCGTTGAACAGGTTCTTGAACTGCCCGTGGGAGATGCGATGGATGGCGCGGTAGAGCCGGTCCGACTGGACCGCCAGCCCGCCGAACTCGGTGCCCAGGTGGGAGTGGTAATCGGTGCCGTAGAATAGGTCTTCTATACAGTCCGCCTGCGATGCGACGCCGAAAATGCCGCTCATTGTTCCTCCCGCGAACAGGTTGCGTTCTCCCGCCGGGGAGTATCTTAGCAGATTCAGCGTGGTTTTCCACGAGAGCTCTATTTGACGCGCCCCGTCGGTCGCGTCAGGCTGGGAGAAGATGAATGGCGGCCGGGGGACAGAACCGCCGAATCCGGGGGGATCGGGGATTGGACGAAGAACTGCGCGATACTGTGGGGGCGGTCCAGGAGCTGGCGTGCGCGTGCGTGCGGGAACTGCTGGGGCCTTTCGTTGCGGGTGAAGCCCTTGCGGTCCTGACCGGGGGCAAGATGCTGCGGACCAGGCTGGCCGCCCGACTGGCCGGGCGGTCGGCTGCCCCGGGGACGCGTGCGGACCTGCTGCATGCCTGCGCCGCCGTCGAGCTGGTTCATACGGCCAGTCTCTGCCATGACGACGTGATCGACGGAGGCTCGATGCGACGCCACCGCCCCACCCTGTGGCGCAGGTACGGTCGGAAGGGAGCCATCCTCCTGGGAGACCTTCTGCTGTGCGGGGCATTCGAGATGATCGGCCGAACACGCCTGGCGTGGGTCCGGGCCTTTAGCTCGAAGCTAACCGAGGTGGCCCGTGTGGAAGCCCGGCAGGATCTGCTTGCGCTCGGCGGCGAACTGGACACAGAGGCCTATCTGGCGCGGGCACGTGGGACCACGGGGCCGCTGTTCGCTTTTGCCGCCCGGGTGACCGCCAGTGATGAAGGCCCCCCGGCGACCGCCCTTGAACGGGCGGGCTACCTGGTCGGCACCGCTTACCAGGTGGCCGACGACCTGCTGGACACGATCGGGACGGACGATGCGGCCGGCAAGACACTGGGGACCGATGCCCGTCGTGGGAAGCCGACGCTGGCAGGGGCGGGCCCCGCAGGCCAGGGGCGCGCACGGGAACAGGTGATGCGGCTATGCGGCGAGGCGGAGCGTGCACTGCGGGACTGGCCCTGCGCTACGGATGCTCTCGCGGATTTCGTCCTTCTCGACCTCCAGCCCGTCTTCAGGCGACAGATTCACGGACTGAACATCAGGCCTACCGTGGAAACGAGCGATGCCTGAGCGAGCGGAAGCCCGTGGTGTCGAACGTGCGAAATCGCGCGGTTTGGGCCGCCGCGTGGTTTTGCATGTCCGTGCGCTGAGGGCCTTTTCCTTCCCGCTCTCAGCTCGACTTTCGACATTACGCTGCTCGGCTCCTGGCGCCACGCTGTGTCATTGTGAAAATGTTCAGAGGTGGCAGACTTTATGTTCG
>CAZNGS010000016.1:0-70643 GCA_964572825.1 uncultured candidatus Brocadiaceae bacterium | reverse complement strand
CCCCGAACCTCAACTACCCCCCCCGCAGGAGTGCTGTGTCGGTAAACACTTACCTGCTTTCTTCCACAGGGACCCTTCAAAGGGTCCACTACGAGCCCGCCCTAAAACGTCCGGGCCTTACCAAACCACCCACGTGAGCTCGAGCGGCAGATCGACGGTGCCCGTCAAACCGATTACCGGGCGCTCCAGCTCCACCGCGAAATCGGGGGCGTAGAAACTCGTCTCCCTCACAGGTTGCAGGTCCGCCGATGCCGGCCAGAGCGCAACCGCGTGACCGCGACCGACCGATGTCAGCGCCCAGGTCCAGTCCCACGCCTTTGCATCGCGCGCGAACTGCAGGGCCCACGGGGCGAAACCCGGGCCCCGGGGGAGGGCACCACGTTCCGGTCGGGATGCGCCCGGCCCCACGGCAACGTCCGGATGGAAGTGCAGCGCAGTTCGTATGTTGTGCCGACCGCGGCCCTCCACGCGGTCCCGGACGCAGATGCCGTCGCGCCCCATCCAGAACCGCCTGCGGTGCACAGGCCGCCCTTCCAGGTGCGCAAAGCCGTCGTGCATCCCTTCCCAGCTCAGGACATCGTCGCCCCGTGCCACCAACTCCCCACTGTTAACCCGCGGCCGGCGACCCACCCGGTGGGATTTCCACAACTCCAGCGAATCCTGACCGTCGATCTGGACCGTGTTGTGGGCCGCCGTGCCCCTGTAGTAGGCCCGCCGGCGGCCCCGCCGGTAGGTCGCATTGCCGGAGTCACACAACAGCTTGTGCCCATCGCGCCACAGCTCGAATCCCAGGTGATCCGCGTGCGCGTGACCCATCTGGTGGTCGGGGCCGGCCGCGCCGACGTCGAAAACGGCCGACCAGCGCCCCACCCGGCCGACGAGATAGCCGCTGCCTTCCATTCGATCGTCCAGGCTCGGACGGCGCCCGTCCGTCCGGGCTCCAGCGCACCGGATCGCGGCCCGGATACGGGCCGGAGTTATCTCTCTCGTATCGTTCATCAAGGGCAAATCGCCCACCACCTCCAGCGTGCCGGCCAGCACGCCCGCCATCCTGCCCAGGGCCGATTCCAGGGAGCCCGGCGCCTCACCCGACGCGTAACCCTCGGCAGCGGCGATCACCTCCAGAACATCCTCGATGGCCTTGACGTGGTAGAAAAAACTCCGCTCCTGGTGCAGGCCATCCGCCAGCAACTGCCGGTCCATTTCGGCCACCAGCTCATTCAGGACCCGCTCCCGAAGCGGGTCCGCCGCGGGGCCATCGAAAAAGCAGGTCGTCACGGCGGCGCCGCACAGGTTCTGCAGCAGGTGGTTTCCCAGCAGACCATACTCGAGATTGTCCGCCAGGAAAGCTAGCTGACGGGCGGCGCTCAGCTCCATCCGCGCGCGAAACTCGGCTCTCATTTTATCCCCCAGCAGGGAGCCGACGGTCAGCCAGTTGCGAAGCCGCTCGCTGACGACATAGGGGCTCCACGCCAGGCGGGCGGACGCATGCCTTCCGGGCCGGTTTGCCTTGAGCCAGGAGAGAACAAGCTCAGCGCACCTGTCGGCGTAGCGCCGGTCCCGCGTCTGCTGCCAGGCCAGCGCCAGATCCTGGAGGTAGCCCTGGTAATGCAGCTCGAATGCCGCCAGGGGCTCCTCGGCCCACAGGTCGTCAGCGCGCCAATCGATCTTCGGCCCCAGGGCATGGGTCCGGTTCGCCAGCACGAACTGGTTGCGCAGCGCCGCCTCGGCCCGGTCGAGATCGACGCGGGCCCTCTCGGCGCGCAGTTCAACCAGGCCGTCCAGCCCGGGCGCATCCCGGCGCAGGGGCAGCAGCCGCTTTGCCCGCCCATCCGGCGCTGCGCGGAGCCGGAGACGATCCCGCAGAGCTCTGCGCGCACGCGCCAGCACCTGACCGGGTTTCAGGTATCGGACGGTTCGAAAAAACCGCCCTGTCTGGGGCAGCGTGAGCATATCAGGTCAGATAATCAGCTATGACGGCCGCAATCCGCTCCGCCGCATGCCCGTCCCACAGCGGAGGAGGAGTCTTTTCGGGTCTGCCCCGTTCCACGCAGCGGAGGACGAGTTCGTCCAGCCGGTCCAGCTCTTCGTCGGTCCGCACCAGCGTGTTCGTGCCCGCCTCCACGGTGATGGGGCGTTCGGTGTTGGGCCGAACGGTGAAGCAGGGCACCCCCATGTAGGTGGTCTCCTCCTGCACGCCGCCCGAGTCGGTGACCACCGCCCCGGCCGCTTCCTGGAGACACAGGAAGTCCAGGTACCCGATCGGATCAATGATCCGCAGGGCCGGGGCGCCGGTTTCGATGCCGAATGCCTCCAATCGCTCGCGCGTGCGCGGATGCACGGGGAAGATCACCGGTGCGGCGCTGGCAATCCTCTCCAGTGCGGCCATCGCGAGGCGCAGCCGCTGCTGTTCGTCCACGTTGGACGGCCGATGGAGGGTGACCAGGACGTATTCTCCGGGGTCCAGGCCGAACCGCCGCTGTATGTTGCGCGCGCGGGCCTTCGGCAGGAGCCGCACCAGCGTATCAATCATCACGTTTCCCGTGTAGTGGATCCGCTCCGGGGCCACGCCCTCCCGGGTGAGATTCTCTTCGGCCTCCGGAGAATGGGTGAACAGCAGTCCACATATCTGGTCGGTCAGCAGGCGATTGATCTCCTCCGGCATGGTGCGGTCAAAGCTCCGCAGGCCGGCCTCGACATGGCCGGCGGGCAGCAGCAGCTTGCAGGCCACCAGTGCGGCGGCCACGGTGGAGTTGACGTCCCCGTAGACCAGGCACACGTCCGGCTCTTGCCCAACCAGGACGGGCTCGATGCGCTTCATCACCTCGCCGGTCTGGAAGGCGTGGCTGCCGGAGCCGACGCCCAGGTCCATGTCCGGCCGGGGCAGGTCCAGCTCTTCGAAGAACACGCGGGACATGTTTGCGTCGTAGTGCTGTCCGGTGTGGACGAGGGTCTGCTCCGCCCCGTGCTCCTCCAGGGCGGCCACCAGGGGGGCGGCTTTCATGAAATTCGGGCGTGCGCCGACGACGTGCAGTATTCTCATGGCATTCAGCTCTCCGAGGAAGTTTCCCGCCCGGCGGCCGGCCTGGGCCCCACGCCGGCCCGGCCGTTCCGATCCGCTACGGCATCGAGGACTCTCAGCATTTTCCGCGCCAGGAAGGCTCTGTTGAACCGGGACCGAACCGCCCTCCGGCCGTTCTCGCCCATGGCCCGCAGGTCCGCCGGGGAGTCCATCAGTTCTTTCACGGCTTGGGCGAGCGCTGTCGGATTCTCCGGCTCGACAAACACGCCGGCGCCGGCCCCCTCGACGATCGCCCGGGCCTCACCGTCGACCGTCAGCAGTACGCCGTTGCCGACGGCCATGGCCTCGAAGACCTTGGAGGGGATCACGGTTCTGAAAAGGTCGCTCCTGCGCAGCAGGACCGCGCTCACGTCGCTGGCGTGCAGGTAGAGACGGGCCTGCTCCCGAGGGACCTGCCCCACCATGGTCAGGTTGTCGAGCTGCTTCTCGCTCCGAAGGCGCTGGAGTCGTCCGTATTCCGCCCCGTCTCCCACGGTCAGGAAGTGCAGTTCCTCCACGTCCCGCAGAATGTCGGCGACCTCCAGGAGCGTCTCCAGCCCATGCGCCATGCCGTGTGTGCCCACGTACGAGACCAGGAACCGGTCCCGGGGGAGCCCCAAAGCCTCCCTCGCCTGGTCGCGGCTCACCCCGTTCCACGCGTCCGGGCCTATCCCGTTGGTCACCACCTCGATCTTAGCGGCATCGACACCGCGTCGAACCAGGTCCACCCGGAAGGCCTCGGTCAAGGCCACCACGGCGTCGGCTGCGCCATAGAGGCAGAGTTCGAGGCGTTCCAGCGACTTGATAACCGCCCTGTTCCGGATGGCGCCCACCGCCTCGATGGACGCCGGCCACAGGTCCCGCAGTTCCAGCACCCAGGGCCGCCGCACCAGCCGGGAGGCCAGCAGGCCCGCCCAGGCGCAGAACAACTGGGGCGAGGTCGCCACGACGACGTCCGGCCGGGGCACGCGCCGCGCGGCCAGCGGAGCGGAGAACATGTAGCTGAGGTATCCCAGGGTCCGTCTCAAAAACCCCCTGTTGGGCGCGACATAGGTCCACACCCGGTGCACGTGGATGCCGTCGAGTTTCTCGCGCTGGGTCCTGAGGCGGCTGCGGTAGCCTTCGAATACCTCTCCCCTGGGATGATTCGGCACGCAGGTGACCACGTGCACTTCATGTCCCTCCCGGACCCACCGCCGGCAGTGCTGGTGGGTGCGCACCGCCGGGGCGTTGACCTCCGGGGGGAAGTAGTGGGTGAAGAACAGGATGCGCATGGTCTCCTCAGTCGATGCTGGCGGCTCTGAAGGTAGCCTGCGTTACCTCCACCAGTTCGGCGAACGGCACCAGCGGCCCGCCGCCCTCCCGGACGGAAGCCAGGAAGGCGTTGACCTCGGCCCGGTGGCCCTTGTCCTGGCCCCAGTGCTTCTTCCTGCCTCTGAATCCGGACCAACCGTAGCCTTTCAGGCTGCGGAAATTGTCCAGGGCAAGCACCTTTCCGCCGCTGAATGCCTGCAGGGTCTCCTTGGGGTATTTCCTGCTGCCATTGGCCCAATAGTGGACCGTCCCGATTGCGCCGTCTTCAAAGCGCAACGTTATCGTGACGGTGTCAGCCGGCGCATCCCGCCGTTCGGGCTGGCGCAGTTCGTCCGATTTCACCTCCGTAATCCTGGACCCGGCCAGGAAACGCAGCAGGTCGATGAAATGACAGGCCTCGCCGATAATCCGTCCACCACCCACCTCGGGGTCCTGGATCCAGTGGTCGCCATCCACATGCCCGGCATTTACCAGCACATTGAAGGCGGCGGGGCCTTTCTCCCGGTCCAACAGCTCCTTCATCTTCACCGTGAACGCCGAGAACCGCCGATTGAACCCAACGTGGAGGATGGGACGAGGCGCGCTCCGGCCTGCGCGGTCACAGGCTTCCTTCACCGCTTCGAGCTGTTCGGCATCGACGGCCAGCGGCTTCTCGCAGAACACGTGCTTTCCCGCTTCAAGCGCCCGGCATATCAGGGGCGCATGGGAGTTGTGACGGGTGAGGATGAAGAGCGTGTTGATCTCATTGTCGTTCAGAATGGCCTCAGCATCGCTGGTGGCCTCCTCGAAACCGAACTTCCTGCCCGCCACGGCGGCGCCCGTGCCGCCACGGGTGGCGATCAGTTTCAGGCGAACGCCGGACTTCTTCAGCAGCGGCAGGATCGTGCGGGTGGCGAAGCTGCCGGCGCCGATCACCCCCACCACCGGCTCCGCCGGTTCGGCCGGCCGCGGTTCCGCCGGGCTCAGTCGCATGACCGTCTCGCCGACCGCGTCCCTTCCCGCCGGATAGGTGATGACGGTCCCCATGCCCGCCTCCCCACGGGCCAGCTTTGCGTAGACGGCGGGGGCTTCATCAATGGGCACGGTCCGGGTGATCAACGGCTCCACTTCCAGCTTCCCCTCGGCCATGAGCAGCAGAACCGCCTCAAAGTTTCGCTGCGCGCTCCACCGCACGAACCCGCGCGGGTAGTCGCGCCCCTTTTCTTCGTACTCCCGGTCGTAGCGCCCCGGCCCGTAGGAGCAGGAGACCCGGAAGCTCAGCTCTTTCTCGTAGAAGTCATCCCGCGAGAGCTCCAGCCCGGTCACGCCCACCAGCACGATCCGCCCGCGCCTGCGGCACATCCGGGCCGCCTGGTGGACCGGTTCGCTGCTCTTCGTGGCGGCCGCCAGCAGAACGCCGTCCACGCCCCGCCCACCGGTCAGTTCCCTTGCCGCCCCCACGGGGTCCCGGCCCGGACCGACCTGGATGCCTTCGGCGCCGAACCGCTCGGCCAGATCCACCCGGTCCGCCCTCAGATCGATGCCGATCACTCGGCAGCCGTTGGCCCTCAGTATCTGGACCGCAAGCTGGCCCACCAGTCCCAGGCCGGTGACGGTGAAAGTCTCCCCCAGCGTGGGCTCCGCCAGGCGAACGCCCTGGAGCGCGACCGCACCAAGCACGGTAAACGCCGCACGCCGGAAGGCCGTCTCCCCGTCCCCGGCGCGCCGGAAAACCCCCTCGGGGATCCGGGCGCACAGGTTCCGGGGCACGCAGACCACTTCTGCATGAGGACCATTGCTGACCACGTGGTCGCCGACCTGCAGGGCCTCAACTCCCCGACCCACGTCGATGACGGTGCCCGCGTTGCAGTATCCGAGTGGGACGGGCCTGCCCAATTTGTCGCGCACGGCCTCGACGGCAGTAATGAGCCCGTCGGTCCTGACCTTGTCGATGACCTGGCGCACCTTGTCGGGCTGCTGCCGGGCCTTTCCGATCCAACCCGCCCTGCCGAACTCCACCAGCATCCGCTCCGTGCCGGCGGAGACGAGGCTGGCGCGGGTGCGGACCAGCACGTGATGCGCCCTCACGGCGGGACGGGGGACCTCGGCAACTTCCGTCTCGCCGCTGCTCAGGTTCTGCACGATTATCTTCATGCGGGCCGTCCCAAAACCAGTTTTCCGCCGGCCGCCCTCAGGTCCTCACGAACCGGAATCGGCGCGCACCAGCTCCTGGCTTCCCTCCAGAACGTCGAGGGGTATCTTCTGCTCCATCATGAGGTGTTTGCCGCCGGGTGCCCTCTCGATCTCATCGACCTCCTCGACGCGGACGCGCACCTGTGCGCCGACTTTCTCCTGGACGGCCGCCCGGATGCGCTCCCTGTCCGCCGGGGTGTAGCCCGGGCGGGGCACCACCCGGAAGACCAGCCGTCCCGGGGTGTCCTGATAGTACTGAGTCTTGCTGACTTTGTCCAGCTCGGCGAAGTGAGCCGCCCCCATCACGCAGATGGAGATGAGCCGCCCGTCGGCGGTCACTATGAACTCCTGCAACCGCCCCTCGACCGCCTTCAGGATGGGATATTCTCGTCCGCACTCGGGGCAGGCCGGGGGACCCACCACCCCGTAATCCTGCGTTCGGTAGCGTATGAACGGCATGACCGGATTGTGAAAACTGGTGCCTACCAGTTCCCCGACCTGCCCTTCCTCCCGCACGGGTTGGCCCTGCTGGTCGAGCATTTCGAGGAATCCGTACTGGGGGTAAAAGTGCAGGTCGGTGCTTAGCTCGCATTCGCTGCCCAGCAAAACCATCTCCGAATGCCCGTAGTGGCTGAACACCCGGCAGCCGAACACCTCCTCGATCATGGCCCGCTGCCAGGGATAGACGTTCTCGGAGGCCAGCATCACGGCCTTCACCCTGGGGACGCGTGCCTCCGGGTGGTCCCTCAGCCAGCGCGCCAGCAGGTAGATGGAGGAGACGTAGCCGATAATGAATTCCGGCCCGAACCGGTGGATCTGCTCCAGGTAAAGGGGCAGGTTCCGGTCGGTCAGGTAGTTGCTGTCCATCTCCAGGAAATTGTCGATCGGTTCGTATTGCCAGTAGATGTCCCGGTCCGGGCGGGCCACGCTGCGTCCTTTCAGTTGAACGCAGCGGGAACGCGGCCTGTACCCCACCCTGGCCCAACCGTCCCAGATGAAGGCTTTCTCCTTGCTGCGTGTCAGGCCCTTGACCTGGACGAAACGCATCGGCTCCGCCGTGCTGCCGCCGGTCGTGGTAACCAGGTGCTTCCAGGCGGGCACGTCCCGCGCCACCAGGTCGGGGTAATTCTCCTTGACCTCCTGCTTCGTGAGGGTTGGAAACCGCGCCATGTCCTCGGGCGCCCGCAGGTGCTCCGGCCGGACGCCGTGTCGGTCGAACTTCCTGCGGTAATACGGAATCTGCTCGTAGGCCCGCGAAAGCGTCCGTTTGAGCCGCACGTACTGGTAGTCCAGCAGTTGCTGCCGGGTCCACCCCTCCGACTGCCTCAGCAGCTTCCGGAACCGGCGGTAGCGTCGCCCCAGGCGAACGCGCATGGGCAGGCGCGCGTATGCCCCCCCGATCAGGACCTTCAGCCGAGGCGGCATGGCGTAGTAGGCGGACCGGACGCTCCGCAGCATGTCCTCGAGCATGCCCCTCACCTCCCGCGCAGAGCGCTGAGGTAATACCGGAGCTGCATGGGCAACATCAGCCAGAGGGCGAACTTGAGCGCCAGCGCCGGGCAGCGTTCCGCTCCAATGCGGGCGCGGTAGACGTCCTTCTCGTGCGCATGCCAGGTGGCGTAGTGTCGCCGGAACCACTGGCCACAGCCGATGCCCAGCTCGCGGCACCGGTCGGCCAGCCGGTCGCGGGCACGCTGCTCATCGGCTTCCGGCAACGGTGCCGGGCAGAAGTCGTCATCGATGCGATAAGGGATGACCCGGAAGTCCCGCTGCTCCAGTTCGTAGGCGACCACGTAGCCCAGCCGGTGCTTCTGGGCGGTGCGCGCGCGGAGTTGCCAGAAGTTGAAGTTGCCCAGCGAATAGAATATGGGCGTCCCCCGGTGCACCTCCCACCCCTGGGCGACGTGGGGATGATGGCCGATGACCAGGTCCGCCCCCAGCGCCGCCAGGCGACGCGCCAGCCGCCGCTGGAAAGGCGCGGGTACCGCCGTGTGCTCGTATCCCCAGTGCAGGCTCACGATCTTGCGCTGCCCGGCGGCCGACTGCAGCAACTCCTCCATGCGGCGCACCACCGCCCCGCCATAGGCCAGCCGAAGGCGCGGCAGACGCAGGTAGGCGGCGACAAACGATACGTCAAACCCCGCGACACGCACAGCCACCCGCGCAGGATTCTCCGGGCCGAGCACCGTCTTGCCCCGGCGTCGCAGCGCCCGTGCCAGCTCGCCGGCATGCGCGCTGTCCGAGCAGTGATTATTCACGATGTTCACAAACCGGACGCAATCCGGCAGGGAATCCAGTCGCTCCTCCGGCATCTGCAGCACCACGTGCTTCCGGGCCGTTCGCCCTGGAGAGGCCAGGGAGGTCTCCAGGTTCAAAAACGTGGGCGTAAATCCCAGGACGGGCAACATGTGCCGCAGCGGATTCCTACCCGATGCGCTGCGCAGGAAGGTATCGCCACAGAAGCAGAGGGTGCCCACGGCTCACTCTCCCGGTTTCGTCCGGAGGTCTTTCTCATACGTCTTCGCGGCTATGTGCAGTTGATAGGTGGCGTGGAGCATGCAGTAGTAAAAGCCCGGCAGGCCGTCCAGGAAGCCGAGACGTAGCACGTACATGTACAGGAAGACCCAGAGATAGCGCCAGGGAAGGCGACGGAAGAGCTGTTTCATTATGCCGCGACGCTGCAGCGGATCGAACAATGCTTCGACGCCACCGATTCCGAGCCGCTTCAGGTTGGACATCAGGGATTCCCGCCGCTCCGCCGCCACGGTCTCCGCCTCCAGGGTGGAGTAGCGGTTGTGCTTGTCGATCCAGGCGGCCACGCCCTTGCGGTCCTGGTGGATCAGGTCGCGCTCGAGCCGCCCCACTCTGCCGTCCACCACGACCTTCTCGTTCACCGTGCGCGTGTATCGAGTACGGCTTCGCCGGAAGAGCCGTATCAGCCAGATTGGATACAGACCGCAGTGCCGTATCCATCGACCCAGGAAGTACAGCCTCCTCTTGATCATGAAGGCCGCGCAGTCGGGCTCCTGCCCGTCGGCGAACAGGGCCTTCACCTCCTCCCTCAACCCGTCGCTCACACGCTCGTCTGCGTCCACCGACAGGACCCACTCGTTCGACCAGGGCAGCTCCTGCAGCGCACGGTTGCGCTGGCTGGAATAGTCCTCGAATCGGCGCTGCCACACCCGAACCCCGGCGTGCGCGCAACGCTCGCAGACTCCCACGGTATCGTCGCTGCTGAAGGAATCCACCACGAACACTTCGTCCAGGAAGGACAGGCTGTCCAGGCAGGCAGGCAGGTTGAGCTCCTCGTTCAGCGTGATGACCAGGCCGGAGACAGGTATGGCGGAAGATTCCTTCTTCATGCCCTCTTCACGTCCTTCGGAATGGATTGCCAACTGACATGATCCGGTGCCAGGCCCGCCGGGCGGCCCTGCGGGGTCCCACCTCCAGGGAGTACTGCAACTGACGCAACGCGGCCCTCCCCCGGACAGCGGCCCGCACCCCGGCGCGCTGCAATGTCGGCCGCCGTCTCTGAGGCGGGAAAACGTCGCCCAGCCGTCGCTCGTATTCAGCCCCGAATTCCCGGTGTCGTGCCGGGGCCGGCACCTGCGGCAGAGCCGCGGCATAGTCGACCAGGCCGTCCTCCACGTCCACACCGTGCTCCAGAGCCGCCTCGACGAAGGCCCGCTCCCACTGGCGGGCGACCACCTCGTCGGCGAACTGCTCCAGGACCTTCCGGTGGCCGGCCCGGCCCATGCGGCCTCGCAGCCGCGCGTCCCGGCAGAGCCGTCCGACGGCGTCAGCGAAGGCAAACGGCCCATCCACCACCAGGCCCGTGACACCGTTGTCCACCACCTCCACCTGGGCATTGTCCATCGAAGGCGTCGAGTCCACCACCACCGGAAGCCGCCAGTACATGGCTTCCGCCAGCACGCATCCGAACGATTCGCCGATGTGGGACGAATGGACCATCAGGTCCGCTGCGGCGTATGTCGCCGCCAGCTCCCTCTCGTCCGCGGTAACCCGCAGGGCGATGATACGATCCCCAAAGCGTCGCTTCAAGGCCTTGCGCGGACCCTCAGGTATTGCCCGGAACATGATCTTCAGAGCGGGGTTCGCGCGCATCATGAGCGGCACGGCCGTCTCCAGCAGCGCGCTCCATTTCCGCAGGTCCGGCCGGCCCACGCGCAGTCCAACCACTTCGTCCGGCCCAACGCCGCACCGGGCCCGCAGCCGCCGGCCCTCGTCCTCCCTCGATTCGGGCGGACCCCATCGCCGCACGGGCACGGCATTGTAGATGGCCCGGTGGCCCTCTTCGTACAGTTGTTTCACCGTGCGACCGGCGGCACGGGCGTACTTGAGCATGGAGCTCAGCGACATGTGGCCCCGCCGCAGCACGCGTCGGTCTGGCGCCGTGCCGTCCACGCGACCGAAGATGTTGGTCTCCACCACCGCCACATCGCGCTCCGATGCCAGGTCAAGCACGGCGCGCGAGAACGCCGTGGCCTCTCCACCCCGGTGCAGGTGCAGCACATGGGGACGGTAATCCTCCATGAGGGCAGCCAGGCGGCGCACATCGCCGTCGGCCACTTCGCAGTGGATGCCCGATCGCCGGAGCGCTTCCATCCGCGGGCCACCGCCGCGGAACCCCACCGCCAGAAAGCGGAACCGGGAAGGGTCGCTGCACTCCATCAGTATCTGGGCGGCCCTCTCCGATCCCCCGATCCCGAAGCCACCGAGCAATTCCAGAATGCGCAGCATGTCGCCTCACAGTTCGCCGGGCTTGCGGTATGCGACGCTGAGCAGAAGCAGGCGCTCCAGGAGCCTGCCGCGCAGAGTGGCGTTCGCGGGACGCAGCCGGGTCTTATCCCAGTCCTTGAACGCCAGGTCGCAGTCGCGCTCGAGCACATTATGGACAGCATCGTAGTCCCGCCGGTACGGTTCCGCGAAGCAGCGCGGCGTTTCTACTATGTAGAAACTCGGTTCGGAACGGCAAAGAAAGCCGCCGACCAGTGATCTCACCTGGAAACCGATGATCTTCAGAAACGGGAAATGGCGCATCGCCGGGTTGACATAGAGCGGGAAGTCATAGCGTGGTCCGATGAAGACCGCATGTCCTCCCGGCTTCACGAGGTCCCGTATTCTCTGCACAAAAGCGTGCGGGTTCACCACGTGCTCCCACACGAAAGTGGAAAACACCACGTCATACTGCCGTTCGAATTCGATCTGCGGGAACCTACCCTCGTAATAGCAGTCCCGCGGGACGAGATGGGCGAACTCCGCCGCGTTCTGTTCCCACGGCACCACGTCCTGGCACTGGTACTCAACGCGGATTCCGTGCTCCCGGCAGTATACGGGGAACGCCGGCCGGCCCACGCCCAACTCCAGGACCGCTCGCGGCTCCCCTGCATCCAGGCCGCACACGTTCACGATTTCCGCGTAGAATCTTGCCTTGTCCCCGCGCGCCGCCTCTTCGTAGTAGGACCGGTTGGAGGTGTAGAAACGGCGCATTCTCCTCCTGAGCCGATCGAGGTCGGCCCGGCGCAGGTGCCGCAGTTTCCTCACCCGGTACTGCATCGGCTCCTCTCAGCGCGACGGGTGACCCGGCAAAGCTCTTCATACAGCGAGAGCACCCGCGCGGCCACCCCCCTCCAGGTGTAGTTCGCCTCCACCAGCGCCCTGCCGTTGCGCCCCATCTGCGCGGCCAGTCGGGGATTTCGCAGCAGCTCGACAACCGCCCGCGCGAACGCCTGCGGCTTCAGCTCCAGCCACCGCCCGGCATCCTGCTCTTCCACGTCTTTCCACGGCGTATTTCGGCTGACGACGACCGGTGTGCCGCACGCCAGGGCCTCTGCGACCACGATGCCGAAATTCTCCGAATACGAGGGCAGCGTGAACACGTCGGCCGCGCGATAGGCCGTCCACCTATCCTCCCCCCGCAGCTCGCCGGGCAGCACCGTCTGCTCCCGAACGCCCGCCCGGTTGAGGCAGGACTCGAACTCCCTTTGATATCCCCCGGCCACCGGCCCTGCGATCATCAATCGCGCCTCGGGGACCTGGCGGAGCACGCGGGCGAAGGCCGCCGCCACGACGTCGAGGCCCTTCTTGGGATGAATGCGACTGAGGAAAAGGACCAACGGGGTTTTCTGGCCCAGGCCGTACCGGCGGCGGAAACCGGCGGTGTCCGAACGGTCGGGAATTCCCTCAAGACTTATGGCATTCGGCACCACGAAGACGGGCGTGGACAGCCCGAGCCGCTCCAGGTGCAGCCGCTCCTGCTCCGACATGGCGTGCAGCGCGGCAGCGCCGGCCAGGTTTCGTCTCTCCCGAGCGCGGTAGTAGAGCGTTTTGAGGGCGGCCCGCTGTGCCAGACACCAGGGCTCGAAGGAGCCCGCGGGCCGCACGACATAGGGAGTGCCGGCCCGCCGGCAGGCCCGGGCGGCCGCCGTTGTGGGATACATCCAGACGCTGTGCACGTGCACGACGTCGAAATCTCCCGCCTGCTCGCGCAGTGCATCGCGGAGGCCGGGCGAATACCCCCATCGCCGGGGGAATGCACAGGGAAACCCACGGGTGCGGACCAGGGCCGGGTCGGGCCTCAGCGGCTCTCTGCCCTCGTAGACGAGGTGGAACAGGCTCACCTCCACCCCCAGCCGAGCCAGCCGCTCCGTCAGGTTGATCGCGGCGTGGGTCGGCCCGGAGGCATTGTCCAGGCCCGGTATCACGTGCAGAACGCGCAACCGCTCACTCCTGAATTCTGTCCGGGGACGACGGCCCTCGCCGCCGCCGCTCCAAAACGTACCGCAGGCAACGCCTTACACCCTCGACGCACGCGGCAAAATCGTACTGTGCCACCAGTTCCCGCGCGGCCCGACCCATCGGCTCGCACCGGCCCGGATCGCCGACAATGGCATCCAGGATGTCGCTCAAGGCCCCCACGTCGCCGGCCGGGTATCTCCACCCCGTCCGGCCCGGCCGAACCAGGTCGTAGGCGCTGCTGACCATGTCCGTGGTGACCACCGGCAGGCCGTGCACCATGGCCTCATTGACCACAAGGCCCCAGCTCTCAAAAGCCGACGGCAGGACACTGAAGTCGCACGCCATGTAGTACGGCGAGAGGGCCTTCTGGTTCTTGAAGCCAACGAAGTGGACTCTGCGCAGCCCATGTTCGCGCACGAATTGCTCCATCTCCGGGCGCAGACGCCCCGCGCCGACGAAGATCAGCGCCATCTTGCGACGAAGCTTCATCCCGGCATACGCGCGCAGCAAATCCAGGGGGCGCTTTCGAGGGATCAGTTTGGCCACATAGACACCCACCGCTTCATCCCGGATACCGAGGTCGGCCCGGACGCGGTCCCGGGCCCCCGCGCATCGGCGCATCTGCCGCCTGAAGAAGGCGTTGTCCACGCAGTAGGGGGCCTCAAACAGTCGCTTCTCCGGCACACCGTGGGCACGGTAAAAATCCGCACTCAGTGTGCCGATGGGCAGAAAACCGGCGGTGCTCGACAGAAACGGCCGCAGGAGGGCCGCTTTCATCAGGCGCCTCAGGGCGGATTGCTCTCCCCCCGGGCGCCGCAGCGTGGTGGTCTCGGCACGGAGCAGCACCGGCAGCCCCAGCGCCTTCGCCGACAGAAGCGCCAGCCAGAAGTAGGCGAGGCCGTATCCATTGAGCAGGACGGCGTCAAAGCGCCCCTTCAGGAAGCTCAGGCCGGTCTCCGGCGTGAGCAATCCGAACAGCCTGTTCACGGAGGGACGGGGGCTGACGTTGCGCAGGAAGACCGACCGATATCCTTCCAGGACCGGCACGTCCCAGCGGACCGCCAGACCGAATCCCTCGTCGTAGGTCGTTTCACAGCCGTAGCGGCCGCTGCCGTAGAAAACCGTGATGTCCAGATCGTCGGCCTCCGCCAGAGCGCGGTAAAACGGCGCGTGATACTGGACGGGGTGCGTCTGCACAACGGCGAGGCGATATTCCCTGCCGGGCGACGCACGGTGGCCGCTGCTGCTCATGGTCCGCTCCTCGGCTCTGTCTTCTGCGGGGCCATCTCCTCCACCTGCGAAAGCATATCGGCCAGGCGGTCGTCGTTCGAGTAGCCATCCCGGAGGCACCGTTCGCGCGCCCGGCGGGCGATGGCTTCGCGCTCATCCGGATGGTCGAGGTAGTGACGTATCTTTCGGATCATCTCCCGGTCGTCGCCGAAGTATTCGGCCTCTACGCCCTCCTCGAACAGCGCCAGGTGCTCGTCCGTTCGTTCCGCCAGCATGAACCCACCGCAGGCGGGTATCTCCACGGAGCGGATGGTCACGAGGTCGCGGTTGGCCTTGCGGAGGAAATTCAGGTTGACGGCGCTGGCGCAGATGACCCGGGCGTATTCGTCCCCGTAAACGGCTGTGCCCTGCACGGCCTCCCGCAGCGGGCTGTCCGGCGACAGCTCCTCCCAACCGTTTCCCCAGACCTTCAGATCGCAGGAGAGCTCCGCCACACGCTCAAGGGACGCCGCCCGGGGATCTGCGTAAGTGCCCACGAAAGCAACGTCCGCTCCGTAGGTCCGCCGGTCCTGGTCGGTCACTTCCACGGGACGGTGAACCAGTGGGTCGAAGGCGTTCCCAACGCACACGGCTTTCCGCGCGCCCAGCTCCTCCAGCTCCGGAACGTTGTAGGACTTGGTGGTAAAACACAGGTCGTAAAGGGGCAGGCTCTTCAGGTAAAGGCGGCTGTGGTTGACCGGATTGAGCTGGTCATCCGGGCTGTAGCCGACGATGCGCGTCTCCGGCCACCTCCGCCTGATCCTCTCCAGCGTTCGGGGGCGGACCATCAGCGCCTTGTCGAGCCACACGACGTCACACCCGCCTTGTTGGTCCAGCCACTGGTTGATCCGTCTGTTCACCCTGCGGGGGTCCAGCCCCCAGTCGAACACATGGTAATCGAGGGCGTCCACCAACCGCTGCACGGGGCCGGGCAAAGGGCGGGGGTGCGCGGTCGTGTCCACCAGGCCCACCTCGTGCCCCAGCCGGCGCATGGCCTCCAGGCGCTGCTCGCAGCAACTCTCCGGCTTCGCGGAACACACGTAGAGTATCTTCATAGGACCTCCCGCCGGGGGCCCCGGGGGTTGTCCCGGGGCTGCACTCTTGCCCTGACGCTTTCCCAGACCCGTTCCACGGTTATGGCGTTCATACAGGGATGCCCTTTCCTGGGGCAGACCTCCCGGCGGCACCCGCCGCATTCCACGTCGGCGACCAGCAGTTCGTGGCCGTCGCCGTAGGGGCGCCAGCGGTTCCCGAAATCTCTGGCCGAGAAGACCGCCACGCACGGCAACCCCAGGACGGCGGCCAGGTGCATGGGCCCCGTGTCCATCCCGAAATACAGGTCGCACGTCGAGATAACGGCGGCCGATTCCGCCACGGAGGTGCTGCCCGCCAGGTTGACGCACAGGTCCGATCCGTCCGGACCGACCTCCGCCAGCAGGTCCTGGATGAACGGTCGGTCCCGGCCGGAGCCCACGAAAACGACCTGACACCCACGATTGACCAAGCGTCGGACGATCTCGGCGGTTCTGTCCTGCGGCCAGACCTTGGCCGGCATCTTTGAAGCCGGACAAACGGCGAGCCGGGGCATCTGCCCCCGGGGCGGCAGCATCCGCCGGACCCGGGCCAGGTCGGATGCGCGGACGGGATACAGGCGCCGGGGCAGTCCGAGCCGGGCACCGGCGCGGCGCACTATGTCCAGCAGCCAGCGCCACTCGGGCACCTCCGGTCTGCCGGCAGCGGCGCCGGCCCCGGTCTGGTGGGATATTACGCACCGGAAGCCCGCCAGCCCCAGCGCCAGGCGGTCGCGCCGGCGGCGCGCCGGGGGACTGCCGTAGCCACGCATGTAGAATAATACGTCCTTCGGCGAGGGCCGGGCGCGCAGGCGCAGCCGCAACAGCTCCGCCGGTAACAGCAACGGATGACTCCTGTAGTACAGCACGCCGTCATACACGGAGCCCCGGGGCAGGATCTCCGTCACGTGCGGACTGCCGGGACGGGCTTTGTGAGTCAGCAATACCAACCGGGCGGCCGGCCACCGGCGTCGTATGGCGTAGAGCGCGGGCAGACAGACCATCCAGTCACCGATGCTGCCGGTGCGGAAAACCCACATGGTGCGCGCATGGTTCACGGGGGACTCGGCGAACCCGACGCCGCCTCCCGCCGCGTGGTCCCCCGCCCGGCCACAATCCATCTGCCATCCCTCCTCCGTACGGAGCAATTTCAGGTACCAGGTCCGTCCGCTGGCGGTCAGATCTGCCTCCGCCCGAACCTGTTGCCCAGAGTGCCGGCCCGGGGCGCCGAACCGCCACCGCCGGCCAGCAGGAAGACCAGTGGAATCCACACTATCAGTCCTTTTACGTGTGCCGTAAACACAAAACCGATACCCATCAGGTCATGCCAGTCCCAGAGCATGCAGGCCACCATGGGGGCGCCGATCAGCCATTCGCCGCGGCGCACCAGCCAGTCGTACATGACCTTCCAGAAGTATCCGTGTGCTATGAACAGCAGGAACACTCCGCGGGCGCCCCAGTTGACATAATATTCGGTAACGGCGTCCATCTTGGCCGACGTGACTGAGTCGTGGCGGCCCAGGATGCCGACCAGGCGGCTGTAGGCGTCGATCTGCGGGCCCGGACTCTGGCGCCCGGGGAAGAACAGCCGCGGCAGGAGAAAGCGCATTTCCATCAGGAGCGTCTTACCGCCCAGATAATCGTAGCGGGACGGCCAGTAGCGGCTGAACACGCAGACGAACTTGGGACCGCCGAACAAACGCCCGAAAAGCGTCTGCGAGCCCATCTGCACCCGCTCCGAAAAGCTGAGGTCGAGGTAATCCTCTGTGCTGGCCACCACCCGCTCCGTCACCGATTCCTCCCGCAGCGTAACCCGCGCGCGCAGCTTGTAGAGCGTTACCCAGGGGAGAACGAGAAAGATCACGGCCGCCGCGCCGACGAACCAGAACCACTTCACACTGCCGCGCACCAGCAGGTAGCCAATGGCCAGCACGGCCAGCGGCCACAGAACTCCCTCCCGCATGCCCACGGAAAGCCCCGTGAAGATGGCGACCGGGATGAAGATTGCCGGCAACACCAGCCATTTTCGGGGGGCACTGCCACGTCTCTCCAGGTACATAACCACCCCGACCATGGACAGCACAAAACCGAAAGCGCCCACGATGCTGGCCACCATGTGCAGTCCCGGCGGTATCAGCTCCCTGGCCTCCCTGGCAGCTATCCAGCAGGCCGTCACCGGAATCAGCAACAACAGGCAACGGCTGGACACCCCACCCCGATCCACACGCCAGGGAAGCGCGGGCAGAACCAGGCCGGTGGGCCCGGCGCTGATAAGCGTGCCCAGCATCAGACCGGCCCCGCCCAAAACGCACAGGTACACCCCATAGCTCATATTCTGCGCGGCTTCGGCGTAAGTCAAGCGCATATAATCGGCGTTAACCGTCCACGGAATTGCCCCCATATAATTGACGACCAGGCTGCCCAGCCCGTAGCGGAGGGCATAGAAGATCATGAGTGCTCCCGTGGGATAAACCCAGGGACTCTCCCCGTGGCGCCGGGCGATCTTCCAGCCCACCCATCCGGCGACGGTGAGCACCACGAACGCTGTCCAGGCCATCGGCGCGGCGGGCAGCCGCTCGATCAGGCCCCGGGGCACCGTCAACAGCATCAGCCCCACCAGGAACAGCAGCAGGACCAAACCGTCGCCATAGATAAAGGCGCGCAGCTCGCCTTTGCCAGGGGTCCGTTTCAAGGCCCCGACCTTGGTTTTCGCTTGTTGCACAGCAGAACTCATCTCAGCCGGTCGGCCGCCCTGGCCCGCGGGAAAGCGACCATTCGTTGCCTCCTCATCGTATTTATCGCACCTGACGTCAACCCGTGTCCCGCAGGAACTTCCTGTACACCTCGATCTGTCGTTCGCCGAAATCCCCCCAGGTCCACGCGGATTGGGCCGCCGCGCGCGCCTTTCGACGCATCCTCTCCAGCGCGCGGCGGTTATTGTAAAGGTAGAGCACCCTTTCCACAATCGCCGTCCAGTCGCGGGGAGCTATGGTGAATCCCTCCCGGCCGTTCGTCACGAATTCCTCGCAGCCCGTGTTCGGCGTGGCGATAACGGGCAGCCCATGGCTGAGGGCCTCCAGCACTACATAGGACAGCCCCTCGGTCAGGGAGGGCTGTACCAGCACCGTCCCCCCCGGGTATATCTCGCGGTGCAACTCCTTCTTCGGCCGGTAGCCCAGGTATTGAAACGCGTGGCGGCAGCGCTCAAACTCCGGTTCCAGCACCCGCTCCGGCCGGGGGCCGACTATGACGAACTCAATGTCCGGGTGGTCCGCCAGCTCGGCGGCCGTCCGGTAGAAATAGCGCACGCCCTTCCCCACAGTCTGCGCGCCGACGTAGAGCACTCTGAACGGGCCGCCCTTCTGCCTATGGAGGCGGCCGAGCTCTACGGGCGCACCCTGAGGTATCGAAATAACCTTCTGCCCCGGAACCCCCTCGGCAATGAACGTCCGGCGTGCGAATCCGCTGTTTACCACGATGAGGTCCGCGCGTTCGTACTCCTCCAGTTCGCGCCGGACACTGCTGTCCAGCTCGAAATAGTCGCAGCCGAGCGCCACGTACTCTTCGGCCAGCAGACGCCGGTTCCAGACGCGATGGGCGCTGTAGCGCCCCAATACGCGTAGCGCACCCCAGTCCCGCGCTCGCCGGAATACCTCCAGCCCGGCTCCCGCCCACGCATGGATGACTTCGCACGGGCGCATCCGTCCGAAGGCCCATTCGCCGAACCACCTGTTGGTCCACCGACGGGCCGCCACGGTGAGCGACCGCCTCCTGAAGGCGCGGTTGATGGCCACCTGCAGGCCCATGGGCCAGGGGTAGCTGACAACATCGTCCTGTTCCAAGTCATACCACGGCAGACTGATCCGGTCCCCGAACACCGGCGCACCGGTGTAAAGCTGCCCCATGGCTCCCTGCCGTTTCAGCTCGCGGGCCACTTCGAAGGCCAGGAACCGCCCGGGACAAACCAGGTTGACCTTCATTTTGAACCTGCCTCCACATCCCGGACATAAAAGGTGAACGGCAGCCCTCCGCCGGGCGGGCTTCACCGCCGGCGCAGGAGCTTGGTCAGACCAAGAAGACGTCCCCGCTCGCGTGGGTCCAGCCAGGTGCACAAGCCCATGCCCGCCATCGTGGCCGTGGCGGCCGCGGGCACAGCAAAGAGGTGAAACGGCGTCCCGACGGTCAGGGCGCTGCAGGCCCAGGCCGCCAGGGCCGTGCACGCCAGCGCAGGAAGGCCCCGCAGAACGGCGGCCGCCCAGAAGCGCAACGGGCTCTGGTCGATCAGGCGGCACACAGCAAGAGGAAGCCCGACGACCCGGAACGCCACGTCGGCCACCCACAGGGCCAGGGCCGCCCCCGCCGCGCCGAAATGGGGCACCAGCACAACGCACAGAAGCACACCGGCCAGGCCGGCCGCCAGGTAACGCAAGGCAGGACCCCGATGGCGGTTACTGGACAGCGCCACCACCACGCTCGACTCCCAGACGGCCGCCGTGGTGGCATAGCCCAGCAGTATGGTCAGCAACAGTGGGTCGAACTCCAACTGCCTGCGCGTCCAGAAACGGTAGAACTCCCCCCCCACGAAGCGCAGGCTGATCGCCACGGCGAACGTAACCATGAGCGAGAGCTTGGCCAGCCCGATATGCAGCCACCGCATCTTCACCAGCTCCTCTTCTGCCTGCAGCGCCGTGAACTCCGGCCAGATCGACTGACGGAGAATGCTGGTCAGCTTGCGCACCGCGCTGGCCAGCACGCGCGTGGTGGCAAAGAGCACCACGACCACCTCCCCGCAGTAGACGCTCAACACCAGCATGCTGCCCTGCAGCGTCAGCACGTGGGAGAGCGAGATGAGCAGGAACAATGCGCTGGGGCCGACCATGCGGAGGACCACGGGCCACTGTCCCCGAGCCAGCCCGAAGGCGATGTCGGGGTGACGGCGCTGGATGTCCCACACAGACGTGACCGCCCCGATCCACACGGGAAGCAACTGCGCCAGGGCCACAATGGGCAAGCCACTTTTCGTCAGAAGCGCGGCCGACATGAAAACCACCTGGCCGGTCAGGATGGCATTCTCCATCATGCCCCCCCGACCGTACTCCCCCACGGACCGATACACGCCGATGATCAGTCCCGTGGGTATCCGGCTCAGGACGAAGATGCCCAGCAGGAAGACCGTCACCCCGGCCACCCCGTAGCCCGTATGCTTGAATCCAAGCCAGGAGCTGAGCGGCGCAACGAGAGCGAAGACCAGCAGGCCCGCCACGCCCAGTCCGCAGGTGATCCCGGCCAGCCTGAGCCCACTGTGCAGGAACCGCACGAAGGCCCGTCTCTGACCCCTGGCATAGCACTGCCGCAGCCTGTTGGCCACGTAGTTGTGCATGCCAATGTTCAGCAAGCTCAACGAGCCCACGGCCGCGGCCAGCGCCAGCCATTCGCCGTAGGTCTGCGCACCCCACGCCCACAGGAACAGGGGCACCAGCACAAAGCGCCTTCCGAACTGAAGGGCGTTGTGCAGGAGCTTCGCTCCCATACCTGCCAGCACGCGCTTTGTCCGCGATCTACCGGTCATTGCCCTATTGCGTGCAGTCTGCGCGCCCATGCGGTCGACTACGTGGCCTGAACCAGGTGTGTTTGGGTTGTTGAGCTCGACCGTGGCTGCGGCGAGACGCCTCAGCTACCCTCCTTGGGGTAGGCGCGGCGTCCTCGCCGCGCCGCATGCTGACAACCGGAATGCATCTACTTCAATCCGCTTAGGGGCTACTGCAGAACCATGTCCGTAACGAGGCCGAGCGAGAAGCCGGAGGGCAAGGAGGCCGGCGCAGAACGCCCGGAGGCGTGGCAAGTGGTCACGTTGAGGACGTTCTGCGTCAACGACACAGCCATCCGGTTTCGCAGCCGGTCGCAGTAGGTCACGGTTGTGCAATAGCTCCTTAGAGATAGCCCAGACCCCTGAGCCGCTCCTCGACGCCCGCGTCCAGGCTCTCAACGTAAGACAGCTCCCCGCCGCCCTTCCAGTCTTCCATGCGCAGGTCGTCCTCTCCGGGCAAGGGGTCGACGAACAACTCGGCGCGCGGCGCCCTGTCCACACCTTCGGGAACGCACAGCCCCAGAGCCGCCAACAGGTTCGGCACCATGTCTCGCAGCTCCAGTCCCTCAACCCAGCGGTCCCGCCGCAGCCCCGGCCCGCTCATCAGCAGTATGCCGCACGGCGCGTGGAAGCCTCCCGGCCTGTCCCACGGCTCGAACGTCCTGCCCGAGCGGGTGCTGCCCGAATAAGCGTATCCCGTGCACCGCGTCGTCGCCACAGCCTCCGGCGCAAACCTGAGAAACGGTCCGTCCCACACCTGAGCGGTGCGCACAAACCGGAACAGGGACTGCCCGTCGTGGGCGATGATCCGGCCCAGTTTGTTTTCCGCTTCCCGGAGCGTGGCATCCACCCGATGGGCGGGCACCGTCCCGCCGCGATAGCGCGGCCGGCTGTGCACAAACAACGTGCCCAGACCGGTGGTGAAGACCCTCGTATCCTCCCAGACATAGCCGCCGGTCGCCGTCCGCAATTGCGGCAGAGCGCACGAACACACGGCCCCAGCCGCACTCCGCAGAGCGGCCGGCAGACCGGCCCAGAGGCGCTCCGTCGTGCCCGCCACGCGTCCCATCGGTCCGGAAAACGTCCGCGCCGCCTTGCCGAAGAGAACCGGCCCCAGCCGCACGGGTCCAAAGCGCGCCAGTCCCAGCCGCTCCAGGATCAGGTTCATCCCCAGCCGGTAGCGCGCCGGGGCGAAGCCATGGTCCGAGATGGCGACAACCACCGCATCGTCGGCCACATACCCGAGCACACGAGCCATCCAGCGATCCACGGCCCGGTAGACTGCCTCTATCTTCGTCCTATCGGCGGACTGGTGCCCCACAAAGTCCAGCACCTGGACGTTCGTCATCAGCACTTCGCATGGGTGCTTTTCCAACACGCGCCGCAGGGCTTCCTGGTGCGCGTCCAGCAAACGGCGGCAGTAACCCGCGCCCGAGTGCTCTCCAGCCGAAATGGCGTGCTGCATGGCAAGCAATGGATACCCATCGCCGCCAAAGGAATCCTGAATCAATCCGGCGGGATGACACGGGGGAACGGACCCCGGGGTGTCGAAGCCGGGGATCCAGAACCCCTCCACGGGGCCCTCATTCCAGGGCGCCAGTCTGTGCGTGACGGGCAGGTTCAAGAGTCCCACGGACAGCCCCTGCCGGTTCAGCATGTTCCAGAACGCCTCCGTCCGGATGCCCTGTGCGTGATCGGATATGCACCGGGCGGGGGCATCTCCCACGGGGAAGGACGGGACCACTATGCCCGTCTTGGCCGGGTTCTTGCCCGTGTAGATCATGGGCCAGCACACGCCGGTGACCGGTATGGCGCCGCTCCGGCACGGACCGGCTATCCCCCTGCGGAGCAGACGGGCCACCGTGGGCAGCTCCCCGGCCTCCACCAGGGGCATGATGTAGCGCAAGTCTGCGCCGTCGAGCCCGAAGATGACCGCCCGCTTCACGGGTTTTGCTGAGCGTCCGGCCATGTGTCTGCCACCCTGCAATGATTTTGGTAAGACTCCGCCACCCAGCAGGCCGGATGCCGGACAGGGACCGGAGAGGGAAGTTCCTGACGCCGCCCGGCCGGGAGGGCTCGCGCCGGACCCGGGTCCAGCCCTTTGTCAGGCCATCAAGCGGATACGCGCCGGTCCAGTTCCGGCTCCGCCGACGGAACGGAACGCTCTCCAGGGGACGAAAGCCGACAGAGCTGCGTGACCATCTCCTCGCGCAGCACGTCCAGAAGCTCCGGCGTTTCGGGCAACAGCCAGAGGTCCCTGCCGGAGCTGTGCAGTTCCAATGCGCCGATCACGCGGTCCCTGTCCTGGAGCTTCAGATCCGCCGACCAGCGATCCACGGTTTCCTCCGAGGCCCGGCGAAGGTCAGCCCGGTCCGTGCGCCACGTGAACACCCGCTCCGCAGCGGGGTCACCGTCGGCAAGATGCAACCGGGCCTGGTCCAGGTCCAATCCCGCCAGCGCCTGCACTGCAAGGTCCCACAGCTCGTCCAGGTTCTCGCTTCGCTGCATACGGGCCCGTACTTTCTCCACCGCGATGCGTGCGTCCCGGGCACGCTGCTTGTCCGCCATCCGCTGCCGCAGGCGGCGCCAGTAGTCCAGAAACGGGACCCCGCCGAATATCCGCACGGCGGCGAACACCAGCACCGCCAGGGGGCCGAGCACCAGCAGGGCGCGCTCCCCCTGCTCGGAGGCCAGAAGAAGCGCCGCCCCGCCCAGGACCACGCAGGCCACGTAGATCACGACCACGACCTGCCGTTGAGTCAGGCCCCGGCTCAGCAACACGTGATGCACGTGCCCACGGTCCGGGGAGGCCAGGGGCACCCGCTTCCACCACCGCCGCACGATGGCCAGGGCCGTGTCGAACACGGGCACGCCCAGCGCAACCACCGGGATCAACAGCGAAACCGTGGCTCCCGCCTGGCGCACGCCCAGCAGCGATACGGCTCCCACAAGATACCCCAGCAGCAGGCTGCCGGAGTCGCCCAGGAAAATGCTGGCCGGGTGGAAATTGAACAGCAGGAATCCCAGTATGGCACCGCTCAGGCACGCCATCAGCAGCATGGACAGCACGTTGCCGAAAAGGAAACTCACCAGGAAAACGCTTACCGAGGCGAACAGACATACCCCGGCGGCCAGCCCGTCCAGCCCGTCCAGCAGGTTGACCGCGTTCATGCAGGCAAGGAACCAGAAGATGGTGGCGGGCAGGACCAGCACGCCGAGTTCCAGCGGCGCGCCGAAGGGGTGGCTGATGGCGCTGATGGAGAACCCTCCGGCAAAAGCGATGCATGCGGCGGCCGCCTGCAGAAGGACTTTCCAGCGCGCGGGGACGTGCTTGACGTCGTCCGCAATGCCCAGCCCCAGTGCCACGGCGCCGCCCCCCATCAGCGCCCACAGGCGGGCCGGATTCTGCGTCAAAAGCTGCGCAACCGCATTCTGATGGAAAAACCGCAGGGCCACGACGGGCAGTGCGAACGCCAGGTAGATGGCAATTCCCCCCAGCAGGGGCGTGCGCCGGTGGTCCAGCTTGCGGAAGCCGTCCGGCCGGTCCAGGACCCCCAGCGCCCGCGCGCCCCGGCGGACCGCTAACGTAGCCAGCACGGCCGCCACAAACGCAAGTCCGAAGGCGACAAGAGCAGTGGTCATCCGCTCACTCCTTCCCTCCCGGGTTCCAAACGCATGCCCGGTCTCCGTCCCCCTCCTGCCCCCTGATTTTCCGGAGAAGCCGACCCGGACGCGGTGCCGGCAGAAGGCCCGGCCTCCCGCGGCCTTGAGCCCGCTTCATCGGCAGGAACCAGGGGGGCCAGTTCCTGCCCGGGCGGCGCCAGCTCCTGCGCTCTGTCCAGGGCCGCTGCCGCCTCGCGCGTGAGCCCCAGGGCGAACAAAGCGCGCGCCAACTGGCGCCAGGTGACAAAATCCGACGGCGCAGCGCGCACCGACAGCGCGGCCGCCCGGGCCGCCCTCTCCGCCAGACGAAGCCGCAGGCCGGGCTCGACCCCCGCCCCGCCGGACCAACCCAGACATGCCTCCGCCACCTCCCGCAGGGCCCGCGGGTTGCGGTGCGCATCCTGCATGACCTGCACAGCTTCCGAGGATGCGCGGGACACCGCGGCGTTGCGCTCGCGGGCCCGGCCGGTCCGCTCAGCATAGCGGCGCAGTTGCATAAAGCGAGCGAAAGCCAGCTCGCCCCTGAATTCGTCGAGCTGTGCCAGGCACAGCACGCCCAGCCCGGCCAGCGCCGCCGCCGCCGCCAGGCGCAGCAAAAACCGATACGCCCCGCCGGAGCCACGGTCCCCGTCTCGGGCGACTCGTGCTCTCATACGGTTCCTCCCCGGGACGTTCTTGCCGCCCGCTTTTCAGTTCCGGACCCGACATGCAGCGCCGCCACCATCAATCCGCACACCGCCGCCAGCGTCAGCGCAATTCCCGGCTTATGCAGGCTGTAGTCGAGCGCGCTGTGAAGCCCGATGGCCAGAAGACCCACCGCCAGCCCGCTCACGAAGGCCCGCCGACTGCCGTGGACCTCCCGCAGGCGGCGCCACACGTGCCCGAGCACGATCACCGCCGCTGCGGCGAGCAGCAGGGCGCCGACAATGCCTCCCTCCGCCAGAAACTGCACGTAATCATTGTGCGCGTGCAGCCATCGGCCGAACTGCACGCCGGGAGGTTGGAAGGGGGGAAACACGTGGACGAACGTGCCGAACCCGCAACCCAGCACCGGGGCCTGGGAGAAGATGCTCAGGGTGCTTCTTGCCACCACGGTGCGGCTGTGAGTGCCGGGGTCGATCTCGGCCAGCGTTCCCATCTCGGCAAAGACCGGTTCCCAGCCCAGCCATACCACGCCCCCGACCACCAGCAGCGCCACCGCTCCCAGAATACTGCGATATCCGAGGCCGCCCCTCACAGCCGCCCAAGCCCCCAGCACTCCCAGGGAGACCGCCAGGCAGGCAATGCCGCCCCGCGACAGAGACATGCACACGCTGACCGGCATCATCACCAGGGCGAAGACCAGCAGCGCACTGCGACCGCCGCTCCCCGTGGAGAGCCACACGATCCGGTCCCGCAGCGTCCGGCCGGCCCCGTCAGCCGCCCCCGAAACGCGCGCAAAGGCCAGCCCCAGCCCCACGCCGAACACCATGTTCATGTACGCCGCGTAGTGGTTGGGATTCGTGAACGGCCCGAATATGCCACCCCCGAACGGCGGCGTGTAGACCCACAGTATCTTCTCGCTGCCGGAAAGCTCGTGGATCATGCCCAACACAGACATGGCAAAGCCGGACACCACGAGGGCACCCGCCGCCATCCTCACCTGCCTCCAGTTTTCCAGCGCATTCGCGGTCACCAGGAACACGGCCACGTAGGCGACCAACAGGTAGAGGCTGCGCCAGGTCCGCGCCGCAGAGGCGCTGAGGGCGGCCGTGCCGCCGTCCTCCACTGGGCCGGCGAGCAGGAAAGCGTCCGCGCCGGCTTCGTGCATTTCCTCAAAAACCTCGACTCTCTTCTGCTGCACCCGGGCGGCAAAGGGGCTGAGCCGGCGCACCAGGGAGGCGGGCAGCGGGACGACCTGGATCAACATCACCCCCCCCAGGGCCAGCAGCGAAACCACCGCCAGGGGAAGCCGCAGCCGCGGAACCGGGCGCACCACCAGCCGCAACAGCCACGCGGCGGCAGCCACCGCCACCACCAGGCCCACGCCCAGGTAGGCCCAGGGGTCCGCCGAGCCAAAAAGCCACGCAGAGACGATGACCGCCCCGATCACCCCGCCTCGGGCCACGCTTCCGAGTGCGTCCCTTCTGTGCACTGCCGCTGCGATGCCGTCACCTCCTGCGTTTCGTGAGGCTATTCCTGCCACTCCCGCTGCCGTTGTCCCGGTCCCGCCCCGGCGACGTTTCCGACGCTTTCTCCCCGGGCTATCGCGGCGGGGTTGCCACACACCAGCGACCGGGCGTGCTCCTCCCCTACGAGCCGACAGAGCCGATCGATGACCGGTCCGAATCGCGGTTGCCGGCGCCCGCCTGCGGAATGGGCATCGCTGGCCACCACGTGCACGAGCCCGTCCTTCAGCAGACGCTCGGCCGCTTTGCGGGCGCCCCGGCCAAACTCACCCGTAAGGGCCGCCCCCGTCACCTGCACCAGGCAGCCGGCCTCCACCAGTTCCGCCACCCTTTCCGCTCTGCGGCTCAGGATGCGGTTCCGTTCCGGGTGGGTAAGGATGGGCCGCACCCCCCGGACGGCGAGTTCGAACACGACGGGGCGCACCGGTGGCGCGACGTCCTCGGGGAGTTCCAGCAGCATATACTCACCGCGTTCAGCCACGGTCAGCACGCGGCCGCACTCAACATCGGCCACAAGTTCGGGAGTCAGCCGCACATCGGCCCCGAGCAGGATCTCCAGCTCGACATCCAGTTCCCGGCAGGCAGCGCGCAGGCGGGCTGCCGCCTGCCGTGCATCCTGCGGGTCGACAGGAAACCGGGGATGCCGCATGTGAGGCGTGGCCACTACGGTGCCGACGCCCTCGGACACATAGACCCGGCACAGGTCCAGGGAGGCATCCAGCGTGGTTGGGCCGTCATCGAGCCCCGGAAGAAGGTGGCAATGGATGTCCACGATCTTCCAGCCCCGGGGGGCGGCAGCCGGTTTGCGCCATGGAAGCATGAGAAGGTGTGGCCCTCCGGTTCAGGAAATCAGGCTTCATCCTCCTCCTGGGAGTAGTAAGTGCCGTAATAGTCGGTATAGTAACCGGAATATCCGTACTGGTAGTAGTCCGAATGGTAATAGCCCAGCCGCGAGAGATGCACGTCGTTCAGCACGCCTCCCAGGACGCGGGCATTCACGTACTCGAGCTGCTCGCGGGCCCGCCGGGCCAGAGAACGGGTGTTCGAGGCGGCCTTGACCACCATTATCGTTCCGTCGCACATGGCCGCCAGAATGCTCGCGTCCGTCACGAACAGGACGGGCGGCGTATCCAGGAGGATGCGGTCGTATTGCTCCCGAGCAGTCTCGATCAGCCGCGCCATGCGGGGGGAGTCCAAAAGCTCCGCCGGATTGGGCGGGATGGGCCCGCTGGTGACCACCTCGAGCCCCTCGATGCGCTCGCCCTCCACCCGGGGCCGCTGAACCACGTCCTGGAGTTCGGCGTTTCCGACGAGGACGTTCGAGAGCCCTTCTTCGTTCGACAGACCCAGGGCTTCATGCACCATGGGCCGCCGCAGGTCCGCGTCGAGCATCAGCACGCGTTTGCCGCTCTGGGCTATGACGATGGCCAGGTTCGTGGCGGTGGTCGTCTTGCCGTCACCGGGCCCGCCCGAGGTCACCACCACGGCCCGGGTGTCGGCCTCCGGAGAGGCGAAAAACAGGCTCGTTCGGATGCTCCGGTATGCCTCGCCCACGGAGGACATCGGCTCCAGCGCCGTCACCATGCCGTGATGGACGAAGGAATCGCGGCCGCCCCGGTTGTCCATGGACGGCACGAACCCCAGCACGGGGACGCCAACGTGCTCCTCCATGTCCTCCGGGGTGCGCACCGTGTCGTCCAGGTATTCGAACAGGAAGGCGAGCCCGCCGCCCAGCAACAGCGCCAGAAAGATCGAGAACAGCACTATTCGGGCCCGGTGGGGGCTGACAGGCGCTTTGGGAATGTCCGCCCGCTCCACCACCTCCACGTTCGTTTTCGCGTAGTCGGCCGTCAGGTCTACCTCCCGCATCCGCTCCACCAGAACGTCGAACAGCTTGCGGTTGCGCTCCACATCGTTGCTGAGGCGCCGGTATGTCAGCGATTGCCTGGCCAGCGCCAGGGCCTTCTGGTTCTGCGCATCGTACTGGTCCTTGAGGGTCTCCTCCTGTCGGCGCAGCATAGCCAGCTTGTTGGAAATGGCCTGCACCGTGTTCTGCAGGGCGCCCCGCAACTCCTGCTGCAGCAGCTTCTCCCGGGCCCGGGCGGAGGCAACGCGGGGATGCTCCGGCCCATAGATGCCCGCCAGGCCGCTGGCTTCTTCCCGGGCGACCAGCAGGTCGGAACGCAGTTGAGAAATGGTTTGATCCTCACGGACCTCGGGGAGCGCGAACAGGCGCGCGTTCTCCGGGTCCATCTGCTCCCCGTTCAGCCCCAGGCCATCTTCGACGATGGTCGCGCGCGCCTGTAGTTCAATCCGCAGGAGCTCCACCTCGGTCAACCGGTCACTCAACCTGCTCAGACGCGCCAGCAGGGGATTGCTTCTCTCCTCCACGGCCAGGGAGGGACTGTTTGCCTGCTCCCTGTAGCGCTGCAGTCTATCTTCTGCTTCGAGCAGCTTTTTCTCCTGCTCGGCCTTCTGCACCTCCAGGAAGGCAAAGGCCTCGTTGCTGCTTTCGAGCTTTCGGGCAAGGTGGTACTGCTCGAACGCCCCGGCAACGGCATTGGCCACGGTGGCCGCGCGCCGGGGATTGGGGCTCCTGACGGTCACACGGATCAGGTGGGTATCCGGCAACTGCTCCACGTCCACCAGCTTCCGCAACTCCTCCCAGGGCTCCGGCGGAGCCGGGGGCGTCGCCCCCAGCACGGCCGACAAGGTGCTGCGCACCTCCCCGATGAAAGCGAACAGCCCTTTTCTGCCATCTTCGGTGGCTTTGGACTCCAGCAGTTCGGCCATACCGGGTTGGGCGACGGCCCTCTCCAGGACCGTCCTGCTCTTCACAAGCTGCTCCTGCGTGCTGTAGTAGTCCCGGTCGGCGACCTGCAGTTCCCTCACGTCGCTGAACTCCATCACGTGAGGGCCCTGCTTCTCGATCAGGATGTCGGCCGAGGCTTCGTAGATGGGAGTGGCCTTGAATGCCTGCACGGCGCCCAGGGTCACCACCACGATGAACGCCGTCGCCACGATCCAGATGCGCCGCCGCAGTACACTTAGATAGTACTTGAGGTCCGGGCCTTCCGCGTCGTCCGGTCGACCGAGCGTATCTGGCGCCGGGCCGTGTGATGTGTGCTCGGACATGTAGCATCCTCAACGAGAATCACGCCCCGGCCATGACCGTCGCCAGCTCACGGTGCGACGTTGGCGCTGGCGGAAACCGTGGCGCCCATCGTGGGCCGGAAGAACTCGGAGATTCGCCCCCACAGGTTGGTGCCCACAATCAGGGCGTCACCCGGCTCCAGGTAGAGCGGCGGCAGCTTGCCCTCGGCCACCTTGCGCAGATTAACAGGAGTCGTCCTGGGACCCGAAGGCGTCTGCCGGACGAGCTGACATTCACCCGCCCTGCCCACCATGGTGAGCCCGCCGGCGTACGCCAGGGCCTGCAGCGCGTCCATGCGCGATCCCTCCCGGATCTGGTACGCCCCTGCCCGGCGGACGTATCCGAGCACCGAGACGTATCGCTCCGGCCGCCGGGGAACGCTCAAGATGTCGCCGTCACCCAGTTCCAGGTTGAGCAGCAGGTTTCCCCGGCCCAGGAGCTCTTCCAGGTCGATCTCGATTGCATCCCTGCTCGGTCCTCCGGCCTCGCCTCGGGCCTCCGCGCTCGACCCCTCGGATGCCCCCCCACCGGGGTCCGCACCACCCCGGATGACCAGGGCGACGTCCCCGGCTTCGCGGGAAAGTCCCCCGGCGAGGCTCAGGGACTCCAGCACGGTGCTGCGCCTGCTGGGCAGCGGATACACACCCGGCTTCTGGACGGCGCCGGTCACCACCACCGTGGAGCTGTTGTACTCGAGCACGTTTACCATCACCTGGGGGTCTCTCAGATAGCCCTTCTGGCGGTATGCGGCGCAGATGCGCTCCTCGACCGACTGGGTAGGCAAACCGACCACCGAGATGGCACCGACCCAGGGCAGACTGATGGACCCTGTGCTGGCGACGGTGCGGTTGAACGTGGTGATGGTGTTGGGCTGCTCCAGGGCAAAAACGCTGATCTCCAGCACATCTCCGACCCCCGCGGAGTAGCTATCCGGGCGGGGTTCCCCTCGGTCCCGCCAGGCGGCCAGCACTTTCGCCAGACGGTCAGTGCGGACCTCGTCGGGGTCGCTGCGGGTATCAACATAGCGCTCTCCCCAGGGCGGCTCGTTGGAGCCGACGCCCAGGTCGAGCCCGCTGCACCCCGCCAGAAAGCATACAAGAAGCGGCAGGAGCGCGAACCAACGGGGCGACATGAAGTAAGCAGTCATCGGGAAGCCAGGCAAACTACCCCTTCCGGAAAGTCTCGCACGCCGGGAGGTTCATCACACGCGCGCCGGGGTCACGGACTGACGATTCGGGTCTCCTCGTCCTCGATGATGTCCGTGGCATCCACAACCCCGATGACCACCGCCGAAGTGGCCGCGCTGATCAGGACGGTATTGAGCAGCCCGATTCCTCCCTCCTCCGGTCCCTGAGCAGGAAACTGCGAGAGCACCGCCGCCTTCTGCTCCAGGGGCATCTGTGCAAAGACTGCCTTCCCGTGCGGGACCACGAAGCAGACACCATCGGGCAGCGGGTCGGCATCCTTCTCCACGGAGAGCCGCGTCATGACTCGATCCCCCACAACGAGTATGTAGCTGCCCTCGTCGAGGGAAGGAAGCTCAAAAGCGCCCCCGGCGTCAGTGGCCGTTTCCAAGACAAAACTGCCCGTCTCGACGCTCCAGACGCGGACGCTGGCCTCAGCAACGGCCGTCTTCCGGTCGGGGTATACCACGCTGCCCGACAGGGGCCTCGATGCCACCCGAAGCACTGCCGGCGCGCCCCCACCTTCGGATTGACTCTTATCCAGGAGAACTTTGCCCACCACCAGTGCAGGAGCCAGCACCAGCGCTGCTACCAGAAAAAACGCAAGTGGCCGCCGAACCTGACCCATCGTCATACCTCCTCAACTGAAGCAAGTGCATCGAAGACCAAGCTGTCCCCCTCTCAGCTATCCCTACCGCGGTTCACGGGCTCATTCTAATGAGCCTCGCTCCCCAAGTCAAGGACGATGGCGGGAATTCCGCCAGAATATGACGTGTTTTCTATGAGAAACCCGGCGACCCCGTTGCCACCGGCGGCCTCAACGCCGTCCCTACCGATGGAAATCGCTCCCCGCCGATGGTATCATTGGCCGTTGGAGGTGCGGCTTCCGGCGAAGGGGCAGAGGCATGTTCACCGGCATAATCCAGGGAATCGGAACCGTTGCGGCGGTGGAACAGCTGCAGGCGTCCTGCCGGCTCTGCGTGAACGGGGCCGCGCCGGCGGCGCAGATACAGCCGGGCGACAGCGTCGGCGTGGACGGAGTGTGTCTCACGGCGTCTTCCGTAACCGGAGAGGAGATGGTTTTCGACGTGGGCGCCGAAACGCTGTCCCGCACCACCCTGGGGCAGTTCCGCCCGGGCCGACAGTCCAACCTGGAACCCGCCCTCCGCGTTGGTGACCGGCTGGGGGGCCATTTTGTCAGCGGCCACGTGGACGGCACCGGCACGATCCGGGCCGCCCGCGACCTGCCGGGACAGGTGCGCCTGCATGTCGCCGTAGCCCCCGAGCTAACCGACAACATGATCATCAAAGGGAGCGTGGCCGTCGACGGCGTCAGCCTGACCATCGCCGGGCTCGACGCGGACGGATTCGAAGTCAGCCTGATACCTCACACGCTCCGGGCCACCACGCTCCAGTACAGACGAGCCGGCGACAGAGTCAACATAGAGTGTGACATGATCGGCAGATGGATACGGGCTCTGCTGGGCAACGCCGGCGATCTCGCGGAGAGGCCCCGCCTCGACGTCGAGCAGTTGAGAGAACAGGGGTTTTGACAGTCCGGGCGCACTATGCGCAGACTGGGTAACGCGGTACTGGTTCTGGCGCTGACCTGCACCGGCCCCCTTTGGGCGGCCTCCGGCAGCCTGGTGGGTGGCCTCTACGTGACCACCACTCCGCCCGGAGCGACTGTTTACGTCAACGGCGAGGTCCGGGGCGTCAGCCCCTGCGGCGTTCCCGACGTGGGGATCGGGCAGGTGGAGGTCAGGGCCGTGAAGCAGGGCCGCGCTCCGGCCACCAGCACGGTCGAGGTGCGCGGAGACCGCACCAGGCAGGTTCACCTGGACATGGCGCAGTTGGTGCGGGTGGGCAGCCTGGCGGTGGTGGTGGACCCTCCGGGCGCCCGGATCATGCTGGACCGCGTTCCTTCGGGACGCACCCCCCGGGTAATCCTCAACGTCCCCGCCGGCACCCATCGGCTGGAAGTGAGCGCGGACGGCTACCGTCCGTTCACCGCCACGGTCACCGTCGCGCCCAACGAGCTTCACCTGGTCCAGAAAGAGCTGCTTGCCGCCGACGCCCCTCCATCACCCCCCGGCACGGTCGCCGACCTCCCGTTGGGCGAGAGCCTGGAGTGGAGCCGGGTGCCCTACCCCGAAGACCTGCCGGAGGAAAGGGCCTTTGAGTCCGTCCGCCGACTCGTGGCGGACCGCCGCTACCGGGAGGCCCTCGCAGAGCTGGATGGCATGCCCCAGGACATGAAGGAGCAGTACGCCCAGCGCGTTGCCCGCGAACGGTCGGTTATCCGGCGACTGCGGGAACTCGTGCGGACGGCACACGCGGTGCTCGCCACGAAAGTCGGAGAAGAGGACTACCGGCTCTCGCTCGGAAAGGGCTTCCCCCTGACGTGCACCATTCTGGACGTCGGGGAGGGGGAATTGAAGGTCATGACGGCCGCCGGTGAACGGACGATCGAGCTGAGCGAGCTCAGCGCGGAGAACATCGTCCGCCTGGCCGCCGAGAGGTCCAAGGCACGTGACCCCGATCACGCCACGAACGCCGCCCTGCTCTACGGGGCAGAGGGACAGTTCGAAAAGGCATACGAACAGCTCCGTCTGGCGGCCGACAAAGGCGGGGACATCGCCACCGCGCGAAGCTATGTGGACGGCGAGCGACTCTGGGCCGCAGCCCTGCAGAAACACGCCCTCCGCCGCCTGCGCGCACAAGGCAAGAGCGGGGACACCGGGCAGCGCCTGATCGCGCCGGGGCAGCCGATCCGGGTGGTCCTGGACGTGCACCGGGGCGCAGATGCCGAGCTGGCCGCGCAACTGGGGGCCTCGCCCCTGTTCGAGGTCCACCGGCTGGAGGGGCCGTTCGATCCCGACCGCATGACCCCCGCAGACGTGCTGATGGTCGTGGACCCCGGCCCCGGCAAGGCGGTGGGGCCATACGGGCGCCAGGAGGTGCAGCAGATCATGGACGCCATCCACGGCGGGACGGGACTGGTGTTCTTTGGAACCTTTCGGCCGCCGGACCGCCCCCAGCCCTTCACCCCCCTGCTGCGATGGTGCGGAGCCCTGGTGCGGCCGGAGCGCCTGGTCATGTCTGACAGGGCGCCGGACGCCTATCCGGAAGAGTACGCTCTGGCCTATCCCGTGTCCCGCCGTCACCCCGTCACGGCCGGCGCGGGGCACGTGGTGTTCCCGATGCCCTCCCCTTCCCTCCAACTGCGAGGAAGCGCAGGGGCGTTGCTCCGCGCGAGCCCCCACCTGGGCAGCAGGCAGGCCGGGGAGGCGGCTCCCCCCATGGCCGCCGCGGGGATTTACGGCAAGGGCAGGTACGTCGTCTTTGCCAACCTTCCGGTGATCAACACCTCGCCCCACCAGGGTTCGCCACTCTACGCCAACGCCGCCGCGCGGGTAATCCGCAACGGCATCCTGTGGGCGGCCGGATATCAGGCGGACTGAGGCGCCGTGTCGGTCCCCTCAGCGCTTCGCTCCGTGCCGCCCGCGATAAATGAGCCCGGCCAGGTCGGCGTGCACCAGTTTCATCTTCCCGTGCAGGCCCGCCCGCTCCAGCAGCGCATCGGCCACACTGACCGGGTTCCCGCTGACGGACAGCCGCAGAGCGAGAGCATCGTTCTGCTCCTCGACGGAGACGCCCTCCTCACCCCCTTCGGCCGCGACTGCCGCCAGCGCCCACTTCTGGGCCTCAGTGACGTCCGTGAACCGAATGACCGTCGAGCGGGGCATCGTCCAGGCCCGAGTCACATCCTGCGCGACGACCGTCCCCAGCGCCTCCCACCACCAGTTGGGCGGATTGCCTTCGCCCGTTCGCAACCACTGCCCTCGGAAGCGCACCGGCTCCCCCCGCGACAGGTCCCCGTCGGTGCGAACATCCCAGTCGGCCCGTACCGAGTGCCCGCCCTCACCGTCCGAGGCGGCCACCCTCAAGTGAACGATCAAAGCCGGCACATGGTCCTCCCCTTCCGCCAGCAGGACCCCGCAGCGCTCCAGTGCGCCCCGGACGGCCGCGACGGCCTGCTCCTCGGCGTCGCCCCGCACCTCCAGCGAGGCCACCGGCTCCCACGGCCCCGGCCGCTCCCATCCCAGGGCTGCCGCGGCGCTGAACCGGCTCAGGGGCCGCACCAGGGCCCGCGCCGAAATCCTGTAACGATGCGGACCGCTGCCCGGGACGACGCCCTCCTTCAGGATTTCGATTGATTCGACGTAACCGAGCGCGCGGGCCCGCACCCGCAATGCCGCCAATCGCGTGCCTTCCACCCGCGTCTCCGCCGACAGGATCACCTGTGCCTGCAGGACGGCGTTGCGCCGTGCATCCCGGATGGCCTCCTTGCGCGCCCTGTCGACCGAGGTGCCCGGTTCGAACGGGGCGAGTCCCTCCACCCGGACGCTCACCTCCTGTTCCCCGCGATGCGGCCGCTCTCCGCGCGCGGCGCCGGACGGCAGGGCAAGCACCACACACACGATGAACACAACCCCAATCCCTCTGCGCATCATTGCCGGCCCCCTGTCACCAAGGGCTCACCTCATTGCCCGCAGCACCCCATCCGCCGGAGATGGCGGCGGGAAAGCTCCAGCGTGGCGATGGCTTTGATGACCGTCGGCCCCGCCTCTTCCTTCTTCAACTCCTCGTAGTCCACGACCACCCCGCAGAGCGTCCCCTGCACCGTCACCGTGGCGTCCAGGCTTTCGTACATCAGGTCCTCCACGCTCACGCGGGCGGAGACCTCCGTGCCCTTCACGGTTGCCAGCAGGTCCACCAGGGCCAGGGCGCGGGCGGCCGCCCGTGCCTCCAGCAGCGCCAGGGGGTCATCCTCCTTCACTACCACCGAAGTGCCCTCCCCCACGAACTCCACGGTCCCCCTGTCGGTCCATTCGCCGGCCGGAGCCAGGGGAGCCCGACAACCCGTCGCCCAGACGGCCACGCAACACAGCAGCACGGGAACCACCCTTGTGTTCATCCTGATCTCCTCCCAGAACAGCAGCGTAGCAACGCATGCTCTCACCTGCCGGTTCGGGCGCCTGAGCCCTGTGCGGCGTCCATCCCGCCCCGGCCCGCAGGCGGTATTATGGGAGCCCCCGGGGGAAGTGTCAACGGCCGGCGACACGCTGAAGACCCCTCGACGCAAAAAGGGCGCTCCCGATTCGGGAACGCCCCTTGTGGCGAGGGCGAGGAGACTCGAACTCCCAACCTCCGGATCGACAGTCCGGTGCTCTAACCAAATTGAGCTACACCCCCATCGACGCAAAACAACAAGTTACCGCCGCCGGGTTCAGGTGTCAAGCGAAACCATCCTTCCAGGGGGGCCATTCAAAAGCGCGACGTAGCGCATGGCCAATGGCCGCCCGGGGGCGAAGACAGAGATGGGCCTGCGCACTGCGAAAACCACGGCGACAATCCGATACTTGAATGGCCGGGATCCTTCCAGGGCCGACGGAGCGGGGTCGCAACCGCCGCCCGGCAGGCCCCGACATCCTGGCGAGGCCCGCGCCATCGCCCACGTTGCCATTGGAGGAGTCCCCGCCGTGTGAGGCGAGACAACCGTCTCGTCGCTGCGACGCTGCGCACCCCAGGGCGGGAAGTCACACAGCAGCGGCCGACCGGCGGAAGCCGGCCTACTTCTCCGCCAGCCTGCGGGACCTCTCGGCGGCGGCGGCCACGGCGTCCATAAAGGCCCCCCGCAGCCCGGCGGCTTCCAGCACCCGCACCGCTTCGATGGTGGTGCCGCCCGGCGTGGTAACCTGATCCTTCAGCTCACCGGGGTGGGCGCCCGTTTCCAGAACCATCTTCGCCGCACCCAGCACCGTCTGCGCGGCCAGGCGCGTGGCCACCTGCCGCCCAAGCCCCATGCGGACGCCGCCGTCGCTGAGCGCCTCGATGGCCATGTAGAGGTAAGCGGGACCGCTGCCGCTCAGACCCGTGACCGCATCCATGTGCTTCTCCTCGACCCGCACGCAGAGGCCCACGGCGCTCAATAGCTCCGCCGCCAGTTCGGCGTCCTCCGCGCTGGCCCCTTCGCCGGTGCAGTAAGCGGCCGCGCCCGCCCCCACCAGGGCAGGGGTGTTGGGCATGACCCGGATGGTCCGGTCGATCCCGAAAAGCCGGCGCAGTGTGTCCAGGGTCACCCCCGCCGCGATCGAGACGAGCAGTTTGCCGGAGTTCAGTCGCTCGCGCACTTCCTGGGCGACCGGCGGGACCACGTGCGGCTTGACCGACACCACGATTACGTCACAGCGCCGCGCCAGCTCCGCATTCTCCTCCAACACGTTGTCGCCGATCCGTCGCGCGAACACTTCCCTGCGCTCCGGATCGGGATCGCTGGCGAAGAGCCGGGCCTTATCGGCGACCCCGCCCTTCAGGACGCCGTTGAGGAGTGCCTCCGCCATCCGGCCGGCTCCTATGAATCCCAGTTTCCGTTCGATCATGGCATTTCCTCCCGCTGTCTGCACCCGGTGGATCGTTCACCAGCACGCCCGGCCGCCTATTATTGGCAAACGGAGCGGATTGTGCAACAATCGGTGGCGGCCGTCGCCGCAGGATTCCCTTCCACGCAGCGGCCGCCTGCGTTAGAATGCGCTCTACGCAGGAATAGAGTACCATGGCATCCAGCAAGAGCCGGACATTTGCCGCCCTGCTGACGACCGGGCCTTCGCCGACCGAAGACCACGTGGTGGAGGCGGCGGCCGTGCGCCGTCCGGGCGACCGGGACTTCCAGCAACTGGCCAGGCCTCACAAACTGACCAGGGCTTCCCTGCGGCTGTCTGGCCTGACCAGGGCGGACCTGAAGGGGTGCCCGGAGCCTTCACAGGTTCTGCGGGAGCTGGGGGAGTTCTGCGGGGACGGGCCGGTGGTCGTGCACGAGGCCGGTTCGTTCGGCGCCTTCTTCGAGGCGGCGGGCGTTCCGCCCCCCGCGCTTCTGGGCGGCCGGGAGCTGGCGCGCATCGCCGTCCCCGGGGCAACGGACTTCAGCCTGGAGGGCCTGGCCGACGAGCTGGGCATCGAACCTCCGGCGACGGTCCGGGCACCCGACCGGGCGCGGCTCCTGGCGGATATCTGGCAGGCACTTCTGGACGAGCTCGCGGGCACGCCCGGGGCGGCGCTCGATCAGATATGCAGGCTGACGCAGGCGGCCGGCCACCCGCTGGCGGACATCCTGGCGGGGATGGCCGACTCGGCAGGTTTCGAACTCACCGCGGACCGCATCGGCCAAATCGCGGAGCTGTTCCCCGATCAGCGAGAGCTTTTTCGCAGGGTCCAGAGGTACGAGCCGCCGGAGCCCGCTGAGGAGCCGCTGCCCACGGAGGACATCTGCGCCATGTTCGGCCCGCAGGCCGTGATCGGACGCAACCTGCCCGGCTACGAGCAGCGCGACGAGCAGGTCTGGATGGTGCGGGCCGTCTGCGAGGCCCTCAGCGAACCGCATCACCTGATGGTGGAAGCCGGCACCGGCACGGGCAAGTCGATGGGATACCTGGTGCCCGCCGTGGCGTGGACGTGCACCAACGGGGACAAGGTGGTCATCTCCACCAACACCCGCAACCTCCAGGAGCAGCTCTACCGCAAGGACCTGCCCTTTCTCACCAATCTGCTTCCCGGACGCTTCGAGCCCGCCCTGCTCAAGGGGCGGCGCAACTACCTGTGCGTGCGCCGGTTCATGCACCTGATGCGGCACTTCGAGCGGGAGCTGGCCGGACCGGAGCAGTTCGTGGCGCTGGCACCGCTGGTCAAATGGGCCTCCGTAACGGTCAGCGGCGACATGTCGGAGTGCAACGGCTTCCTCCAGTCCCCCTCGGCCCCTGCCGTGCACTACGCCGTGGTGAGCGGCTCAGAGCAGTGCGCGGGCCGGGCCTGTCGCTTTCGCAACCGCTGCCTGGTCCAGCGCGCCCGCTGCAGGGCACAACTGGCCGACGTCATCGTCGTCAACCATGCCCTCCTGTTCTCGGAGATCGGGCTGGACACGCCCGTGCTTCCCGAGTATCGGTGCGTGGTCTTCGACGAGGCGCACAACCTGGAAGACGTGGCCACCAACGCCCTGGCCGCCGAGGTGAACACACTGAGCGTCTATCGCATCACCAACTGGTTGTATCGACGCCGCCAGGACGGCAGCGGCAGCGGGCTGCTGGCAACGCTCATGCACGAGCTCGCCTCCCGGTCAATGCCGGAGGCCAAACGCTCCCGGCTGACCGAGGCGGCCGGCGGCGTCATGGGCCTGATCGACGACGTGGTGCAGGCCACCCGGCAGTTCTTCGAGCTGCTGCACGAACCGTTGCAGGAACTGCCCCCTTACGTCGATCGCATCATGCTGGCGGAGTGTGAGCCAGCCGTCGGGCCCCACGCCGAGGCCGGGGACGCGGCCGACCGGCTCCGTAAGACCATGGCCTCGCTGGGAGAAGCCACCGAGGACCTGGCGGGGCAACTCGAGCCACTGGCCGAGGAAGCGGAACCCGTAGATGAAGTCATCCGCGACCTGCGTTCGGGACTGGAACGGCTCCGGGAGGTGGGGGAATCCATCGAGTTCATCCTCGCCCAGGAGAGCGAGGAACACGTGTACTGGCTGGAGCGGGTCCGGCGCGACCGGGGAGAGTTCTGCTCCATCCACGCGGCCCCGCTCCACATCGGGGAACACTTCCGCCACTTCCTTTTCGGGCCGAAACGCTCGGTCATCTTCACCTCCGCCACGCTCCAGGTTGCGGGGCAGTTCGACTACATGCTGGAGCGCATGGGCGCCGACGTGCTGCCGCCCGGCCACATGCGGTGCCTGTCGGTGGGCTCGCCGTTCGATTACGGCCGGCAGGCGCTGGTGGGGGTTACCACGTTCCTGCCCGATCCGGGAGGCCGGCGCAACCGGGACTTCGACCGTCAGCTCGGAGCGTTTCTGCGCGAGCTTCTGGAGGCCACGCAGGGCCGCGCCCTGGTGCTGTTCACCAGCTACTCCCTGCTGGAAGCGGCTTACGCGGCCGTCAAGGAACCGCTTGAGCGCGCCGGCATCAAGGTCCTGGCCCAGGGCCACAGCGGCAGCCGGGAGGCCATCACCGCCTATTTCCGGCACGATCCGGCCTCCGTCCTGCTGGGCACGCGCAGCTTCTGGGAGGGGGTGGACATCGCGGGCGAGACGCTGAGCTGCCTCGTGCTGACGAAGCTGCCGTTTCACGTCTTCACCGATCCGCTTGTGCGCGGCCGGATGGCCTACCTGCGGGCCATGGGCCGCGATCCCTTCCGCGACTACACGCTGCCCCAGGCGGTGATCAGCTTTCGGCAGGGCTTCGGCCGGCTCATCCGGCGCAGGACCGACCGCGGGGTGGTCATCGTCACCGACCACAGGATGGTCACCAAAGACTACGGGCGCATTTTCCTGGACGGTCTGCCCACCGGGCACGAGGTCTTCCAGGACAAACGGCGGGCTCTGCAAGCCGTCCGGGAGTTTTTTGGGTCGGCGAGCTGACGCCGGAATGCACCGACCCCGGGAAAGCGCACGTTGACCGCGGAGCTTCTACACATATATAAGCGTCCAAAAAGCAACATCAGGGGGGTCTTGCGCAGGAAGGGACCGCTGTCCCGGTTTTTCTCGGATTGCGGTGGCTTGCCACCGCCCTTCGACTTTGCTCAGGGCCTTGAGCCTGTCGAAAGGCCTTGCCGTTGGGGCGGCTTGCCGCCCGGAGTTTTCGTTGCGACGCCGGGCGTCGCACCGGGGTCAGGGCCCCGGGAAGTGAAGGCGGCGCCGAGGCGCCGCGCTCCGGAGGTCCTCAGCGCCATGGGACCTGATTACCGAGTTTTACCTCCGGGTGATCGACCGCCTGGGCCAACTGCCCATCGACGGAATCCAGACCGGGGACGACTGGGGCCACCAGCACGGCCTCATCATGGGCAAGCAGCACTGGATGAGTCTTTTCCGCCCCCGTTACGGGCGCCTGTGGGGCCGGATCAGGGAAGCCGGCCTCTTCACCATGCACCATTCCTGCGGGGACGTGTCGGAGGTCGTGGGGGATGCCGCCGGCGCCGGCCTGGACTGCCTGGAATCGGTCCAGCCGGAAGCGATGGACCCCTATGCGCTCAAGAAGCGGTTCGGAGACCGCATCGCCTTCTGGGGAGGTATCGGAACGCAGCAACTGCTCCCGCGGGGGACACCGGGCCAGATACGGTGCGAGGTCGCGCGCCCGTGCGCCCGGATGGCCCGCGGAGGAGGCTACGTGCTGGCCCCGGCCAAGCCCGTCATGAGCGAAGTGCCCACAGAGAACGCGGCCGCGCTGCTGGAGGCCATCCTCGACCAGGCCGGCACGCCGCTATGACTGGCCCAGCAATCTGCGGTAAACCTCGATGACCTTCCGGGTTTGGAGTTCCGGCGAGAACGCCCTCTGCATGCGGCACCTGGCCGCCCGCCCCATGCGGCGGCGCATGTCGGGCTGAGCGGCCATCTGCAGGACGGCGTGCGCCAGCAGTTCCGGGCTGTCGTAAACCACTATTCCCGTCTCGCCATCCCGGACGATGTCGGGCAGCGTGCCCCGCTGTGCCACCACGAGCGGCTTGCCCATCGCCGCCATCTGCATGGCCGCCCGGCACGAACCGTCGCTGCCCGGCACCAGCATGATGCCGGCATCGAACGTGGCAATCGTCTCCCGGTAGTCGTCCGTGCGGTAACCCAGTGGAAAGACGGTGTTCTCCAGGCCCATGCGCACCACCGGCCTGTCCAGTATCTCCCGCCGATGGGTGCCCCTCCCGCAGACGACGATCTTCACCCGTGGATCCCGTTTCTGGAGGATAAGGGCGGCATCGAGCAGAACGTCGAAGTGCCGATGCCGCTGGACGCGCGAGACCACGCCGAAGAGGATATCCTCCCGGCGGAGGCCGAACTCCTCCCGCTTGCCGGCGGGGGGGTCGATGGGACGGTATTGCCGGCAGTCCACCGCACCGGGGACGGTGGTCACGAAGTCAGGCTCCACCTTCAGCCGGTCCACGGCCTGCACGGCGTAGCGGTCGCTGAGCACGACCAGGTGATCCAGCATCGCGGGGCCGTAGAAGAGGCGGTGCACGGGATTGGTCCGGAACTCGCGGCCCTTGTGGTCGGTCCGCACGAGGGGCACGGAGGTTCGCCGTCGCGCCAGCGCCAGCCAGCACACGGCCTGGTCCCAGGTGCCGTGGCAGTGGACCAGCCCGTAGCCGTCCCGGGAAACCAGCTCCTGCAATCGGCGGGCGTCGCGGAAGTTGCGGTGAAGGTTGGGGCTGCTGTCGAAATAGAGGTCATCGAACACCTGCAGACCCATCTCGCGCGCACGATCGGCGAGGGTCCGCTCCGGCCAGGCCGGAGGGCGCATGCAGGCCAGGTCCGACCGCCACTCCTGGTCAGTCAAGTTGCGGCAGAGCCGCGCCACCGGCCCGGACGGGCCGGTCCACTTGTAATCCGCATAGCAGTGAAGAACCGGAACAGCCAAGACCGCGCCTCCGCAGATTGTGGAAGGCCGCTATCTTAACGGGGAACAGTGCACGCGGGCAAATTACGCGGCGGCAGCATCCTTTGTAGCCCGGCCACCGCGCCGGGCCTTCCAATCAGCACGGAGAGCAGGACTTTTTGCTTGCACCCAGCGCCGTGTTCAAGTAGGATACGAGGTCGGTAGCCGCTACGGACGCGAAGGTGGCGGAATTGGCAGACGCGCTAGATTTAGGATCTAGTTCGCCGGACGGCGAATTGGGGGTTCGAATCCCCCCCTTCGCACCAGCGTCCTCCTTCGTCGCCCCCACGGAGCGGGTGTAGCTCAACGGAAGAGCACCAGCTTGCCATGCTGGTTGTTGAGGGTTCGAATCCCTTCACCCGCTCCACTTTTTTGCCGGTCACCGGCCTACTTGAACTGCCACGTGGCGCCCTCTGCGGTGTCCTTCACCTCGATCCCGAGCTCCTCCAGGCGGTCCCGGATGCCGTCGGCCAGTTGAAACTGCTTCGCTCGGCGCAGCTCGGCCCGAACGTCCAGCAGCGCTTCGACCAGTTGCCGCTCGATGCCCGCTTCGGCCTTCCGACCCGTCTCAGCCGTCACCACGCCCAGGATGCGCCCGCCCAGTTCATCGTAGAGTTCGTCCACGCTCTCGAGGCCGGCCCCCGTCAGTTCGTCGCCGGAATCCAGCAGCTTGTTGACCTCGCGGGTGAACGTGCTCAAGACCCCGAGGGCCCCGGCCGTGTTGAAGTCGTCGTCCATTTCGGCGGTGAAATCCCTGCGTGTCCGGTCCACCAGTTCCCGGACTACCTCCGGGGCGTCTCCCTCGGGCGCCTGGGGCGCCATGCGGCGGACCCGGCCGACGGTGTTCTCGATCCGCGCCAGGCCTTTCTCGGCAGCCTCCAGGGCTTCGGCGGAGAAGTCCAGGGGGCTCCGATAGTGGCTGGTCAGGATGAAGTACCGCATCACCAGGGGGCGGACGGGTCTTTCCAGGGGCTCCTCGCCCGCGAAGGCATCTTTCAGGGTGATGAAGTTACCCAGGCTCTTGCCCATCTTCTGCCCGTTGACGGTCACCATGTTGTTGTGCAGCCAGTAGCGCACGAAGGGCCGGCCGGTGGCAGCCTCGGCCTGAGCGATCTCGTCCTCGTGGTGGGGGAAGCTGTTCTCCAGTCCGCCGCCGTGGATATCAATGGTGGGCCCCAGGTATTCCATGGCCATCACGGAGCACTCGACGTGCCAGCCGGGGAACCCCTCGCCCCAGGGGCTGGGCCAGCGCATGATGTGGCTTTCCTCGGCCTTCTTCCAGAGGGCGAAGTCGGCGGGGTGCTTTTTCTCCCCGCGTGCCTCCACCCGCACGCCCTCCATGAGTTCGTCCAGGCTGCGTCCGCTGAGCTTCCCGTAGTCGGAGAAACTCTGCACGTCGAAATACACGTTCCCCTCCACCTCGTAGGCATGGCCCTTCTCGAGCAGCGTTTTGACCAGCTCGATTTGCTGGATGATATGCCCACTGGCGCGGGGGCTGATGTCGGGCCGCTGCACGTTCAGCGCGTCCATGTCCTCGAAGTAGCTGCGGGTGTACATCTCCGCCACCTCCATGGGCTGCACGCCCATCTGCCGCGCGCGCATGCCGACCTTGTCCTCGCCCTGATCGGCGTCGTCGGTCAGGTGACCGACGTCGGTGATATTCTGGACGTACCGGACCTGGTAGCCCAGGTAGCGGAGGTAGCGGACGATCGCGTCGAAGCTGACGTAACTCTTGGCGTGGCCGATGTGGCTGTGGCCGTAGACCGTGGGGCCGCAGACGTAGATGCCCACGGAGCCTTCGTTGAGCGGCTGGAACTCCTGCAGTTCGCGACCCAGGGTATTGAAGACCTTCAACATGGGTTTGCCTCGTTGACTGGCGGATGGGTCTGGTGGATTCGCAGACGGACTTACCGCGCGGCCGGTGCCCAGAGATACATGGGCGCCCCGACGCGCCGCGTGGGCAGGCTCTCGCCCAGTTGAACGTTGATGTCCGGCTGGATGGCGCCGCTCAGTATGACCTCCAGCAGGGACGGAACGCGGCCGTACTGCACCAGATGCACATCCTCCAGGCCGGCCAGCTGTTTCACCTTCTCGACGGCGTCCTCGCGGTAGCCGATGTCGTCGATCAACTTGTTCTCCACCGCCTCCTGGCTGGTAAAGATGCGTCCGTCCGCCAGCTTGCGGACCTCGGTGGGGTCCATACCGCGCCCCTGGGCCACCACGTCGAGAAACCGCGCGTGCAACTGATCGATGACCCCCTGCAGGACCGCCTTCTCGCGTTCCCACTCCTCGGCGGACCTCTCGGCGAACGGCGAAGCCAGTTGCTTGTAGGCCCCGCTTTTGACCGTGCGGTCCTGCACGCCCACTTTGCCCAGAAGGCCGCTGGCGTCATAGAAGGGCCACAGCACCCCGATGCTGCCCGTAATGCTGGTGGGATGAGCGATCAGGTAATCCGTGCCGCAGCTCACGTAGTATGCGCCGGAGGCGGCCACGCTGCCCATCAGGGTCACCACCGGCTCGCCCGTCCGGTCACGGTAGTCCTGAACGGCCCTTCGCATCACGTCGCAGGTGGTGATCTCGCCCCCGCCGCTGGCCACCAGCAGGATGACGCCTTTCACGGCGTCGTCCTCCCGCGCCCGGTCCAGCATACCCCGCATCAGACTCACCGGGTCCTCGCCGGGCTCACCTGCCGGCACCAGGGCGCCCTGAACGGGGATCAGGGCCACTTTGGGCCGGCCGCTCTTGCCGCTGACCGTCCATTCCTGGATCATCGCCCCGCCGCGGATCGTTGCTCCCGCCCCTGCGGCCGAGGCGATCCCGGCGAAGAGCACGATGAACACCGCCACCCCGATGAGCGCCAGCACCACCAGGGCCGCCGCCCCGCCGAGCAGGCACCCCCACCACGCAGACCGCGAGCCGCCCCCCTGCCGGGAAGACCCCGAACTGCTGTCGTGCCACCGTTCATTCTGCCCCGTCGCGCCGTAATCAGACGACATGGTCTCCTCCTGGCAATCCCGCGGAAAGGCACATCATCTTCAATAGCTTACTGCATTCTCCGGTACGGGCTGCGGCACGTCAAGCGGCCGAGCCATTCAACTGTCGTCTTTTCATTGTCGTTCTCGAGGTATGAGGCTCGGTCGAGGGGCTGCGTGGCGGGACGAACTCGCCGGGGCCCGCGCAGGTGCGATGCCACAACTGCAAGGCCCTCAACGACGCGGACGCGAAGTTCTGCGACACCTGCGGCGCCGCGCTCGCCAAGCGCGTGGAATGCCCTGGGGCGGGGAGTTGAACGATCCGGATGCCCGCTTCTGCGACAACTGTGGGCCCCGGATAAGGTAGCCCGGCTACAGTGCAGCACACTCCGACGCGAGACGCCTCCCCGGACGTTGCCCGGCCCACCAATCCGCGAGAAATCACTCCTCAGTTTGACCCCGCCGTGCGGCGGGTGTAGGCTATCTGGTTCTGCCGTGCGCTTCCGGGAGGGCCCGCCTATGGGCAAACAACCCCACATCGTCATCTTCAATCCCGACCAGTGGCGCGGCGACGCCCTCCACCACATGGGCAATCCCGCTGCCGTGACGCCCAACCTCGATCGGCTGGTCGCCTCGGACGCGGTATCATTCCGCCGGGCTTTCTGCCAGAACCCCGTCTGCACGCCCAGCCGGTGCTCATTCATGACCGGATGGTATCCGCACGTGCGCGGCCATCGCACCATGTTCCACATGCTGCGGCGCGACGAACCCGTGCTGCTCAAACAGCTCAAGGACGCCGGGTATTTCGTCTGGTGGGGTGGGAAAAACGACCTGGTGCCCGGGCAGGGCTCGTGGGAGCCTTACTGCGACGTGCACTACTCCGGGGCGCAGCCGAAGCCCATGTGGCAGATGGACCGACGGGAGGAGTGGCGTGGCGAACCGGGCAGCGACACGTTCTTCTCTTTCTACGTGGGCCGACTCTCCACCGGAGACGACGAAGTCTACCGCGACAGCGACTGGATCAACGTCCTCGGAGCGGTGGAGCAGGTCAGGGACAGGCCCGCGGACCGCCCGCTCTGCATCTTTCTGCCGCTCACTTACCCCCATCCCCCCTACGCGGTGGAGGAGCCCTGGTATTCCATGATCGACCGCGAGGCGGTGCCCGCGCGCATTCCCGCTCCCGAGGAATGGCCCGGCAAATCCAGCCTCCTGAAGGGCATTTGGGAAACGCAAAACCTGCGGGGCTGGTCCGAGGACCGGTGGCGAGAGTTACGCGCGACCTATTTTGGCATGTGTGCCCGGGTCGATCACCAATTCGGCCTCGTGGTGGACGCGCTCAAAGAAGCCGGCATATACGACGACACCGCCATTTTCTTCTTCGCAGATCACGGGGATTACACCGGCGATTACGGACTGGTGGAGAAGACCCAGAACACCTTCGAGGACGTCCTCACCCGGGTGCCCTTCCTAATCAAGCCGCCGGCATGCGCTGGAGTCGCCCCGCGAATAAGCGAAGCACTGGTCGAACTGGTCGATTTTCCCGCCACTGTGTACGATCTGGCCGGCGTCCAGCCCGATTACACGCACTTCGGTCGGTCTCTGGTGCCGGTACTGGCCGGGGACACGGATCAGCACCGCGAAGCGGTCTTCTGCGAAGGCGGCCGACTCCACGGTGAAGAGCACTGCAAAGAACTGGAAAGCAACCAGGACCCCCACGGCCTCTACTACCCTCGCCTCAGGTTCCAGTGGCAGGATGGACCCGAACACACCAAGGGCGTCATGTGCCGAACCAAAGAGCTGAAATACGTGCGCCGGCTCTACGAGCAGGACGAACTCTACGACCTGCGCAACGACCCCGAGGAGCTCAGGAACGTCATTGACGAGCCCGAGTACGCCGACGCGCTGGCCCGGCTCAAAGACCGACTTCTTACGTTCTTCCTGGAAACCGGGGACGTCGTTCCCCACGACCCCGATCAGCGTAACTTCTCCGCCGAGTAGAGGAGTTGACCCATGAGCGACGGCACGAGTCTGCCCAACGTTCTGTTCTTTTTCACCGATCAGCAGCGCTGGGATACCGTGGGCGCCTACGGCCAGCCGCTGGATGTGACCCCCAACCTGGACCGCATGGCCGGCGAAGGCGTGCGGTTCGAGCACGCCTTCACCCCTCAGCCCGTCTGCGGCCCGGCGCGCTCCTGCCTCCAGACCGGCAAGTACGCCACCGAGACGGGGTGCTTCCGCAACGCCATCGCCCTGCCCCAGGACCATAAGACCCTGGCCCACTGGATGTCCGAGGCCGGTTACGAGGTGGGTTACATCGGCAAATGGCACCTCGCCTCCACCAGCGGCGAGTTCAACTACCGCACCGAACCCGTCCCCCTGGAGCGCCGCGGCGGCTACAAGGACTACTGGCTGGCCTCCGACGTGCTGGAGTTCACCTCCCACGGCTATGACGGCCACATGTTCAACGCCGACATGGAGAAGGTGGAATTCAAGGGCTACCGGGTGGACTGCCAGACCGATTTCGTCCTGGACTACCTGCGCAGCCGCACGCCGGAGCGGCCCTTTTTCCTGTTCCTTTCCTACCTGGAGCCCCACCACCAGAACGATCACAACCGCTACGAGGGGCCCGACGGGTCCAAAGAACGCTTCGGCGACTTTGAGGTGCCGGGCGACCTGGTGGACACCGAGGGCGACTGGCGCGAGAACTTCCCCGACTATCTGGGCTGCATCAACAGTCTGGACAGGAACCTGGGACGCATACGCGACGAGCTGGAGAAGCTGGGCATCGCCCAGGACACCCTCATTGTCTTCACCAGCGATCACGGCTCCCACTTCCGCACCCGCAACAACGAGTACAAGCGCGCCTGCCACGAGGGCTGCGTCCGCGTGCCCATGGCCATCAGCGGGCCCGGCTTCCGCGGCGGGCAGGTCCGCGACGAGCTGGTCAGCCTGATCGACCTGCCCCCCACCCTCCTGCGCACGGCCGGCGTGGAGGTTCCCGACTACATGCGCGGGCGCCCGCTGCAGGACCTGGTGGACGGAACCGCCGAAGACTGGCGGCAGGACGTGTTCATCCAGATCAGCGAGAGCCACGTGGGCCGCGCCGTGCGCACCGACCGGTGGAAGTATTCCCTCCGCGCCCCGGAGAAGAACGGCTGGGAGGATGCGGGAAGCGAGCATTACGTCGAGGATTACCTCTACGACCTGGAAGAGGATCCGCACGAACGGAACAACCTGGTGCGAGACCCCGAATACGCCGACGTGCGGGCGCGGCTGTCCGAAATCCTCGAGGGCCATATCGCCGAGGTGGAGGGGTTGGAGGTGGACATAGACCCGGCAGAGTAACTATAAGGACCGACACGGACCTGCACGGACGGACAGGGGCAAGGAAAACAGCCGCTCCGCACAGCGTCCGTGTAGGTCCGTGGGCGTCCGTGCTTCGGGCGCACCGCCTTTATCTTGCAGGGGACCAGACATGACTGACAACGACCTGATCCCAAAACACGGCGGGTACCGGAACCTGAAGAGTTTCCGGCTCGCACAAGTGATCTATGACGTCACGGTGCGCTTTTGTGATCTGTATATCGACGAACGAAGCCGCACTCACGATCAGATGGTCCAGGCGGCCAGGTCGGGGGTGCAGAACATCGCCGAAGGCAGCCAGGCATCGGGCACCTCGAAGAAGATGGAGCTGAAGCTGACGAACGTCGCTCGGGCCAGCCTGGAGGAGCTGCGGCTGGATTACGAGGATTTCCTGCGCCAGCGGGGACTGCCGCAGTGGGAGCCGGAACAGTCGGCATTGGAGCGGTTTAAAGCGCGGCGGTGCTCGACTCTGGAAGAAGTGCGGGCGTGGGTGCACGAAGAACACGGACGGACACGGACGAACACGGACGACGGAAAAGCCCCTGCCGTACCCTACTCGTCGCTCGTGGCCAATGCGGCGTTGTCCCTGCTGAATGTATGCTGCTACCTGCTGGAGCGGCAGGTGGCGTCCCAGGCCGATGCCTTCGAGCAGGAAGGCGGGTTCACGGAAAGGCTGTACCGGACAAGGACAAAAGCGAGGGACCGACAACGCCGAAACAACAAAGGGTGACCCCCCGCCCCCGGTCCGTGCAGGTCCGTGTCAGTCCGTGTGGTCGTATCCCAGGGTTTGCGCCGCCGGGCGCTTTTCATTATAGTGATGACCTTGCGGGGAGGCATTCGCCTCCCCCGTTCTCACGGACACCCTTTTCACGCGGAGGTTCTCTCATGGTCAGCAGGATAATCGTTGGCGAGTCCGGCGGTCCCACGCCCGTGATCGACTGGGAAGTCGCCGGCATCATCGACGCCGCCCAGAACGCGGGCCTCGAAGTCTACGGCATGATCAACGGCCTGGAGGGCCTGCTGAACGCCAACATCGACGGCAACATCGTGGACCTGACGAACATGGACCCGATGTCGTTCGTCTTCAACGGCCCCGGCGCCGGGCTGAAGACGACCCGCATCAAGCCCAAAGAGGAACAGTATAAGAGAATCGCCGAGAACCTTGAGGCGCTGGGCTGTGACGGGGTCATCTACATCGGTGGAAACGACAGCGCCGATCAGCTCCTCGGGCTCACCGACGTGGCGGACGTGGCGGCCATCCACGCCATCAAGACCGTGGACAACGACCTGCCCGCCACACACCACTGCCCGGGCTGGGGCTCGGCATCGCTCTACAACGCCACCGCGCTGCGCAACGTACACAGTGACTTCTCCTCCTACCGGGTTAAAGCCAACTTCCGCAGGGACGACGGCACCATATTCCAGGGCTATGACATCGCACCGGTAGTCGTCTACCAGGTAATGGGCCGCAAGGCCGGCTGGCTGGCCCATGCCACCGCGTTCGCCCGCGTGGACCCCAAGGGCGACATGGTGCCGGACGCGCCGCCGCAGATCATCATGTGCAAGGAGGTCGAGTTCGACAAGCAGGCCTTCCTGGACGCCGTGGCGGACTGCCTGGAGCGCGTCGGCGAGGCCGTCATCGTGGTGCAGGAAGACCTGACCGACAAGGACACCGGCAAAAGCATCGCGGAGGTCTACGGCACCGAGGTGATCCGGGACCAGCACGGCAACATCCAGCACGGCCGGGCCGCGTCATTCTCACCAGCCACCTTCCTGACGCAGCTCGTCGAGTCCGAGCTGAAGGTGGAGGCCGTGCCGGGCAGGGTCAAGGACTGCACGCTGAACCCGCAGCACATCCAGCGAAGCTGCATGATGAGCGAGATCGACGCCTCGGAGGCCTACCGGGTGGGCTACGCCAGCATGGAGGCGATGACAGCGGGTGAGACGAAGAAGTCGGTGATCCTGCAGCGCAACGGCAGCACGATGGGAACGGGCTTGACGGACCTGGCCAACATCGCGGGCAAGGAGCGCACCGTGCCGATGGAGTTCATCAACGGCATCCATGGCCCGACGCAGGAATTCATCGACGAGTTCATCGCCACCATCGGCGGGCCGGTCGCCCTGCCGCAGCACTCGAAGATGAAATTCCAGGCCGTGCACGTGCCCGAGAAGACCAAGGAGAACCCCTACGTCAAAGAGTGATCGCGGGGCAATGAACGGCGGAGAAAGGCGATCGGTGACGATGTCGCATATCGCCGACGCGGCCGGAGTGTCCAAGCGCACCGTGTCGGCCGTTTTGAACCCCAGACCAGAATCTAACGTACGGTTCAGCGAGGGCACCCGCCGGAAGGTCCTCGACGCCGCAGAGGAGCTTGGCTACCGCCCCAATCGAACCGCCCGGCAATTCGTCAGGCGGCGCCACGGGGCCATCGGGGTCATGATGCCCTGGATCGAGTGCGTTCCGCTGCGAACGCTGGGGCTGGTGCTGAAGTTCGCCAAGTGGCGCGACCTGATGGTGCTGCTGGAGGAGACGCCCGCCGACCCCGGGGAGCGGCCCAAACTGCTGAAGGAAGATTGCGTGGACGGTCTGGTGGCCTTCGGTCCGCTGCCAGAGCACCTGAGCGCGGAACTGGGCGCCCTGCCGATCCCGGTGTTGGAGGTGAACACCAACAGGCGCACGGGACCGCTCTGCATAACCTACGATGAGGAGGGGGCCTGCGCCCGGGCGGCCGAACGCCTCGCGCGGGCCGGGCGGCGGAGCGTTGCCCTGCTTCTGGAGGAGCCGGGGGAGCACTATTCCGTCGGGGTCCGCCGCGCCAGCCTGGAGAAGGAAGCGGCCGATCGGGGACTCCGCTTTGAGGTGCTGGAAATCCCCCGCGCGGAGGGGCCGCAGGCCCTGCGGCGGCTCGCCGAGAGCCGATCTGTGGACAGTTGCGTCGTCTACACCGATTGGATGGCCATTCCCCTGTACCGCGCGGCGGACCGGGCCGGCCTGCGGATTCCACAGGACCTTTCGGTGATCGGCTTCAACGACAGCCTGCTTTGTGCCGCCCTCGCGCCCCCTCTTACCACACTCAGTGTGGACGCCGACAGCCTGGCGCAGGAAACGGTTGCCCTGATCTGCGACGCGATTTCGGGCGAAGCAACCGACCAGGAGGCCCTGCGGATGCCCTACTCACTGACCGAGCGCGGCTCCGTGGCAGGCGAAGAAACTGCGCAGCAATGAGTCGGCTTGACGCGGATGATTCACATGTGTATTATGCTCGATGAATTCCCGAAGACTACCCGCAAAAAGACAAAAGAGAACAGGTGGAAGAACGGACACGGGCACAGCGGACGGTTCCGTATTACGCGGTTCTGCTGCTGGCTGTGATCGCTGCACAGACTGCGCCGGTTGGCGCCGCTGAACGGCGGCCGGGCGGACCGGCTTCCGCAATGCCCGCCCACGTGCAAGAGATCGTGTTCGCCGTGCGGGGGCTGCAGCCGAGCGATCTGCACTACTACGAGAATTACGGACGGCGCTACGGCGACGAATACCGGCACGGCACCGGGCCGGGCAGGCTCTGCCGCCTGAACCTGCGGACCGGCAAAGTCCGGGTTCTTTTGGCCGATCCCGAGGGATCGGTCCGCGACCCGCAGGTGCATTACGATGCCGGGAAGGTCCTGTTCTCTTATCGGCCCGGGGGCACGCACTACTATCATCTCTACGAGATCGACGTCGACGACTCCGATCTCCGCCAGCTCACTGACGGTCCGTTCGACGACATAGAGCCCACCTACACACCGGGTGGCGATATCGTCTTCATCTCTTCGCGCTGTCGGCGACGTGTGCCCTGCTGGAGCTCGCAGGTGGGCGTCATGTACCGCTGCGATGCCGACGGCGGCAACATTCGCCGCATTTCCGCCGGGGTGGAGCACGAGAATACGCCCTGGATGCTGCCCGACGGGCGTGTCCTCTACACGCGGTGGGAATACGTGGACCGGGACGAGGTGGCCTACCACCATCTGTGGACGGTCAATCCCGACGGCACGCGGCAGATGACCTACTACGGCAACATGAAGAAGCACGGCAACTGCGTGGCGATGCTGGACGCCAAGCCGATTCCGGGCACCGATCGGGTGGTGAGCACCTTCGCCTTTCACAACACGATGGAACACGCCGGCCCGGTGATGGTAATCGATCCCGACCGCGGCCCGGACCATCTGCCCTCCGCACGACAGCTCAACGACGGCTATCCGGCACCGATCGCCGAATACAAGTACGACGCGCATCGCTGGCGCGACCCGTACGCGCTATCCGAGGACTGCTTCCTGCTGGCCTCGCAGAAGAGCCTGTACGTGATGGACGGCGGGGGCGACTTCGAGCCCCTCTACACGCTGCAGGACGGCGAGGAGCGGGTGTGGGTGCATGAGCCCCGGCCCCTGGTCCCCCGGCCCCGCGAGCGGATGGTCCCGGACGTGGTGGACTGGAGCCAACCCACCGGGACGCTGCTGCTGAGTGACGTCACCGTCGGCAGGAACATGCCCGGAGTCGAGCGCGGACAGGTCAAGAAACTGCTCGTGCTGGAGGAGCTGCCCAAGCCGGTGAGCTTCAGCGTCGACCCCGACCAGGTCAGCCTGGTCAGCACCTTCATCCTGCACCGAATCCTGGGCACGGTTCCGGTGGAGCGCGACGGCTCGGCGTATTTCAACTTGCCCGCCAACCGGCCGTTCTTTTTCGTGGCGCTGGACGAACGGGGTCGGGCGCTGAAGCGCATGATGAGCTTCGTCAGCGTACTGCCGGGTGAGATCACGGGCTGCGCAGGTTGCCATGAACCCAGGACGATGTCGCCGCCCGAAAGGGCGGGCGACCTCCTGGCGCTGGAGCGGGCGCCGGACCGGATCACGCCCATCAAAGGCGTGCCCCGGGTCATCGACTACGTGCGCGACATACAGCCCATCTGGGACCGGCACTGCGTCCGGTGCCATAACTACGAGAAGTTCGCGGGCGGACTGAGCCTGGCCGGTGACCTGGCCCCGTCGTTCACCCACAGCTACCTCAACCTTTTCTGGAAGGACCTGGTCTCCAACGGCTTCCAGGGCCCCGGCAACCGCGACCCCTATTCGATCGGCGCGGTAGCCAGCCCGCTGATGAAGGAATTGAAGGAAGGCCACGAGGATGTCGAGCTGACCCGGCGCGAGATGGACCGCATCCGTCTCTGGATCGAGTCAAGCGCCGCCTTCGCGGGAACCTACGGTGCGCTGGGGACCGGATCGGTCAAGGTAAAGGTGGACGAGAATGTGCTCAAACGCCGGTGCGCCTCCTGCCATGGTCCATCCGACCTCAGGAACCGTTGGACGACGGGCTGGTCCCGCGTGATGGGCCATCGCTACAATCTTTCGCGTCCGGAGAAATCGCCCGCGCTGCTTGCTCCGCTGTCCGGGAAAGGCGGCGGTCTGGGCCTGTGCCTGGAACGCTCGGCCGCCTGGGAGCACCGGGGCGAGGACGCGCCGCCCGCCGATGTCTTTACAAGCCGCGCCGACCCCGATTACCAGAGACTGCTGGCAGACGTGAGGGCCGCGGCGGAGCGGGCCGCTCGGACGCCGCGCCATTTCACGCCCGACTTCCGGCCGCGGCCGGAATACGTGGAGGAAATGCAACGCTTCGGAGTTCTCCCGTCGGATTTCGCCGCGAAGAACGATCCCCTGGACACATACGCGACGGACCGGGCGTACTGGGGGCTTTTCTGGCACCGCTCGGCGCCGCCCGGCGAAACGCCGACCGGATCCCAACCGTGAGGGTATCGTGATCGACCTGGAAGCATTGCGTGAACAGATAGCCGACGGTAGGCGTGCTCCCTTTTCCTTCCGAGTGGGCGGCCGAACCGTCCACTTCTCCATGGCGAATACGCCGGGCCACTGCCGGCCCAAGGGCGACCCGTTGGTGGTAGCGTACAAGTTGGCCGACCTGCCCCTGACCGTCTGGCTCACCTGCCGGCACGATCACAACAACCGCATCCTGACCCTCCGGCAGCGTATCCTCGCAGCACGCGGTCTCAGCCGGAGCATCAATGATGTCAAGATCCTGGACCTGGAGGTCCAGCAGGAGCGGACTTCCGCCGAACTCAGGGGCCTGACCGGGGGATTTGTGGACTACGGGAACGGGATGCAGTTCCCGCCCAACGGGCTCAAGCCGTGGGTCCACGAACTGGACCCCGGACGGACCTTCACGCTGAGCTCGGACGGCTGCGGAAAGTCATCCAGCTCACAGGTGCCCATCTGGATTCTCCACGCCGGGCAGAGCGGCATGTGGTTTGGACCTGAATGGTCGGGAACCTGGGATCTGTCGGTCGCCAGGAGCAACGAGAGCGTCCGAATTCAGATCGGGCTGCCCTTCCTCGACTTCCAGATGCTTCAGGGGGAGGAGATCACGCTTCCCGCCGTGTCCATGGGAACCTACCGGGGAACCGCGGCGGACGGGCATAACGCCCTGCGGCGGGTTCTCCGAAACGCTTTTGTGCCACGCGTCGACGACGAGGAACCCCGGCCCACGGTCGTCTTCCAGGGCCTCGGCGGCATGGAAGCCTACGAGGATGAGGCCGGCCTGCGGGCGGAAGCCGGTGCAGCGGCCCGGGTCGGAGTGGAGGTCTTCGTGCTCAACGGCGGCTGGTACCAGAGCCCCACGCGGGCCTATCCCAATGGAGAGGTCCCGGAGGGCGTGGCCGACGAGTCCGAGCGGAACCAGGTATGGTTCGAAACCCTCGGGGATTACACGCCGAGCCCGGATAGAATGCCCGGTGGGTTCCAGCCATTCGCCCGCTACCTCAAGGAGAAAGGGATGAAGCTCGGTCTGTGGTTCGACCCGCGCATCAACCCCCGGGCCGAGAGCTTCGAGCAGCACGGGGACATCTTGCTTGCACCCGACGAATCGATGATGCAGCCGGGCCAGCCGTTTTCGAGCAGGGATTTCTGGGACTCCCACCTCGTCGATCTCGGGCGGCAGGAGGGGCAGCGCTACCTCTTTGAACTGATGGACAGGTTCGCGTCGGAATACGGCGCCGAATGGATATGGCTCGACATGAACGCCTATCCGCGGGACCTCTACTGGAACGCGCTGGAGGAGGAGAACCGGCGGGGACTTATGGAGCTGCGCTACTACCAGGGGCTCTATGCGGCCCTGGACGAGTTCCGGCGTGCGCACCCCGAGGTCCGCATCGAATCCTGCGCCAACGGCGGCATGGTGATCGACCTGGGCATGATCCGAAGGTCCCACTCCATCTGGATCAACGATTATGTGGCCTTCGAGGGGCTCGGGCAGCCCACCGACATCGACATCGTCCGCAATTACAGGAGTGGAGCAAACCGATTTCTGCCCGCGGCCCTCGTGCAGAGCTCGCTCTACATACCGGCAGAGGTGCGCCGGGCCGACGAGACGTTCGGCGTCCACAACTACCTGAGCCACTTCGCAGGCACCATGACGTTCGGGCAGGGCCTCTGCCTGTGGAAGCAGCCCGACATCGAGAAAGCCGCCGGGTGCGTGGCGCAGTTCAAGGAAGTCCGCCATTTCCTCTCCGGCGATTACTATGCGCTGTTCCCCGTGCCCGAAACGAAAGACGCCTGGGACGGCTGGCAGTTCCACGACCCCGAAACGGGCGAGGGCATCCTGATCCTGTTCCGGCTGCCGGCGTCGAGCCAGACCACCAGGAACATCCGGCTCGGGGGAGTGGGCGCACACGCCAAACCGCGGTTCAGGAACATGGTCGGTTCGGCCCAGATGACGCATCGAGAAGGTGCAGAGGTGGAGGTGACGCTGCACGAACGGGCCGCCTTGATTCAATACCTGCCCCGCTGATACCAGTGCGTTTCATCCGGGAAGCCAAGGCCAGATAATCATGCACGTCAAGCGACTTTTCGGACCGGCATGTGCGGTGATCGCCGCCCTTCTCTGCCTTTGCCCCGGCCGGTGCCGGGCGTCGGCGACCCAATGGACCGGTCGCCCGGGCAGAAACGCGGCCTCCCCTGCGGAAGGTCTGCCGGAGGAGTTGTCGGACCAGAACAAGCTGTGGGAATTCAAGGTTCGCGGCGGGGCGCAGTTCGCCATCCCCACCGTGGTGGGCGATTCTGTGCTGGTCGGCACGCAGCAACGCTCGCTTCTACACGAGGAATTGCAGCATCTCAACCGAAAGCAGTCCGGCAGTGCCCTGATGTGCCTGGACCTGTCGACGGGCGAGCTCAGGTGGGAGCTTCTTCTGCGCGGCCTGGGCACCAACCACAGCTACGGGCGCTACGGACTGTGCGACACCCCCGTCATTGACGGCGACCGGGCTTATGTAGTCGATCCCTTCGGTAACTTTGTCTGCGTTGACCTGGACGGGCAGGCGGACGGCAACGATGGACCGTTCAGGGACGAGGCGGCCTACATGGCGTGTCGCGGCTTCCACCTGCTGAGGGGGGAGCCCTACGATGGTCCACTCCCGGCCGAACTGAAGCCCACATACGGCGACATCCTCTGGAAATACGAATTCCTGGAAAAGCATGGCGTGGTCTGGCAACACGCCCACAGCGGCACCCCTCTGGTGGACGGCCCGTTCGTTTACCTGCCCACCAGCAACAGCCAACACTGGATGCTCAAGGCCGACGGGCGGACCTTCAGCGTCTGGGGCGAAGACAGGGACCAGATCCCCGAGGATCACCCCAGGGGAAAGGGTTGCCCCAACATGCTGGTCTTCAACAAACGCACCGGGACCCTCGTCGCAACGGATAAGGTGCGCGTCCCGGGCATTTACCACGGGCAGTGGAGCTCGCCCTCGATGGGCCAGGTCGGCGGAAGGAAACTGCTCTTCTACGGCGACGGCTACGGCGTGCTGCATGCCTACGCCGCCCTCGAAACGGAGCATTCGGTCGCGGGCGAGGTTCGAACGCTGGAGGAGGTCTGGCGCTTCGACTGCGTGCCGGCCGAGTTCCGCGAGAAGGGCTATGGAGAGCTGGAATATACCCACCGGGGCAGGAGTGCGGCACCCCGCGTTGCCGAGAAACTCAAGGTCAACATCATCGCCACCCCCGTTTTTCATGATAACCGTGTGTACGTCGCGCTGGGGCGCGACCCCAATTACGGCATTACCGATGGAATCCTGTGGTGCATAGACGCCGGCGGCACCGGCGACGTTACAGGGACGGCGTGCGTCTGGCGCGACGAAGAAGTAAAGAGCTCCCTGGCCACCGTGGCGATCGCCGACGGCCTGCTTTACTTCATCGATACCGCGGGAGTACTGCGATGCTACGACGCGGAAACCGGGCATCGCCACTGGGAGAAAGATCTGGAGGCAGACGATTTCTACTGCGACCCCCTGGTGGCGGACGGAAGAATCTACGTCTCCACGGAACGGCATCACTGGGTGCTGAAAGCGGGCACCGAAGTAAAGGTCCTTGGTCGGACCCGGGTCCGGGGTTCGGAACCGCGGACCCCCGGGGTGACCGACGGACTCCTGCTGGTGCCGACTAACCGAACTCTCACCGCGTACGTCGGCCCGGGCTATCAGGGACCGCGTCCGGCAAAGGACGACACCGAACCGCAGTCAGGCACCCGGTAACCGAGTGCAGAATCGCGAACAGCCTCTCACCTCTTCTGCAGCCAGGCGTCGCCGAACACGTCCACCTCGGATTCGGCACAGCTGAACCGGATGGCCACTTCGTCGGCATCCGCAATCGGCTCCAGGGGATAAAGCCCGGTTGCCCAGGAGCAGCCCGCCCAGCAGGCGACGTCCGGCACGAGCCTGCGGGGAGACACGGACTGACCGTCCGCCTCGACCTCGATCCGAAGCACATCCGAGATAGCCTTGCCGCCGCGCGTTCGCTGACGGTGGGCGTTCTGGTTCTCCCGCAGCCGGAACGAGAGACGGAGCGTGTCGAATTCATCCCGCCCGCGCGTTGCGAATAGCTGGCCGGAGGTCCGACAAGTCAGGCCCTCGTCTTCGGATTCAAAATCCAGAGCCAGTGGCCGCCCGTTCGACGGAACGGGGTCGGCGTCGACGTTTCTCCCGAGCCGGAATGCCTCTCCCGACTTTCGGCCCAGCCCGATCAGGACCATCTGCTCCGGTGCCAGCCGAATGCACAGGTCGTCGTCCTTCACGTCGATTCCGGGCGTGTAGCCCTCGTCGTGAAACAGCACCGCGGCCTCTGCTGATTTCAGACGACTCAGGTTGATCTCCGTCGGCTCCGCCCGCATGTTCACCAGCGTGAGCAGCCCATCCCCGCCGTCCCCGGTCAGAAAACCGTGCCAGGGGCTCTGACAGGGCACGCCGCCCACCGGCCGGGTCATGGCACCGCCTCGGAACAGGTCGAAGAACAGCTCTCTGGCCTTCTTCAGGAACCGCACGTCATCGTCGTCCAGCAGCCCCACGTCGCCGTAGAAGTGGGCCTTTCGGCCGCCGCGCGCCAGCGATCGGACCCAGGCGCCGCGCCAGCCCCGTTTGCCCAGGTAGTAGATGGTGTTGGTGTTGCCCACCATGCAGCCGTGATCGTCGATGCGGTCCAGCGGGATGCCGCTGTGGTGGAACTTGCGGACCATGTGGTCCTGGTAGGCGTCTACAGCCCGCCGCAGGGAACCGCACGGCGCGTCGGCCGGCCGCGGGTCGCCGCTGTAGAGGTAGTCAATGACGTCCAGCCAGTGGCTCTCGATGCCGGGCACGACCCGGCCGGTGGTGTTGCCGAGGTATGCCGGCGCGTAGGCGAAGCCATTGTATGCCAGAATGAGCAGGTCCGGGTGCCTCTCCCGAACGTCGCGGCATATTCCCCGGAAGGCCGCGACGTTCCGCCGGTAGACCTCCCCGGCGCACAGGTGGCGGTGGCGCGGCGTGACCGCCAGGAAATCGGCGAAATCGAACTTGAACAGCCTCACGCCCCATTCCTCGCAGGCGTGGAGCATGGCCCGTCGCAGGCCATCGGCGTAGGGACCGTCGAACAGGCAATGGCTCCAGCCGTTGCGTGCGTTCAGGCTCTCCGCCCAGGGGGCGTAGCCGTGCTCGTCCTCGCCCTCCTCCCAGGGACGCCAGCCGGCAGCGGCCGCGCCGGTGGTATCCAGCCAGAGCCCCGGCTTGAGGCCCAATTCCTGCATGCGCCCACGGGCCGGCTCGAAACCGTTGGGCCAGGTATCCGGATCAAAACTCGTGTAGTCGCCGGGCTGCTCGAACCAGAAACAGTCCAGAAGGTAGTAGTCGAAGGTGACGTCATGGTCTCGCCGCCAGCGTTCGAGAACGTCGAGGGCACCCATGGTCAACTCTTCGCTCAGTCGCACGGTGTCGCCCGGTTCATCGTGGAGTGCCCAGTCGCAGTAAATGGAAATCGGCCTTCTCACGGTGACTTGCCCCCCCCCGCAACGCAGCAAGGGGCAGCGGAACCTCCGCCGCCCCATATCGGAATAGTCAGACCCGAGCGCCAGTCGGTGTCACCGGGCTCAGACCGCAACGACCTCTTTGACCTCCGGGATTTCCTTTTTGAGCCTTGCCTCGACGCCCTGGCGAATGGTGACCGTGGCCATGGGGCAGCCCTTGCAGGCGCCCTGCAGCTCGACCTTCACGGTGCCGTCTTCGCCGACCTCGATCAACTTGATGTCGCCTCCATGAGCCTGCAGGGAGCTCCGGAGCTCGTCGATCACGCGTCCCACCTCTTCTTCGTTTACCACAGTTTCCCTCTCTGCTGTGCAGCTGGAGAAAACACCCGATCCGGCCGCTGCCGGAGCCGGTCCGTCACTGCGTCTCCACGTCGATGGTCCTGCCCTGTGCGGGACGGATCTTGCTGAGGCGAACACTCAGAACCCCGTCCGTGAGCGAGGCGGACACCTCGCCCTCTTCGTCCACCCCGGCCGGCAGCACCACCTCGCGGCGGAACTCTCCGCCGCAGCGTTCACACTGGCGGCACTCGTAGTCTTCATACTGCCCCAGCTCCAGCCGCCCCGAGATGACAAGCACGCCCTGCAGAAGGCCCACGTCCAGGTCTTCGCGCTCCACCCCGGCGACCTCCGCGCGGACGATGACTTCCTGCGCGGCGTCGTACACGTTCACGGGCGGGTAATGCCCCCGCACGATGCTGCGGATGCCGGGCATCCTGCCCAGGGCGCCGTCAATCGCCTCCCCCACGTCCGCCAGTTGCCTGCGCATCTGCTCCCAGGTGTCCGTATGTTCCATGACCATGCCTCCCGATTCCCCGGTTCCTGCAAGTCGCTCGAATGCCGCAGAACACAGCTCAACTCAGGCCGCGTACATTATAACCTTTCCCGGCCGCGGTTTAAACGTCACAGAGCCGCTGTCCGAACCTATCTCAGGCTCACTCGGCCTGTTCGCGCCTGCGGCGCACGATCTCCTCGGCCAAAGAGGCCGGCACGGGCTCGTAGTGCTCGAACCGCAGGTCAAAGTGCGCCCTGCCGCTGGTGATTCCGCGCAGCTCGGTGGCGTAGCCGAACGTCTCCGCCAGGGGGATCATGCAGTGAATGACCTGGCTGCCGGAGCGCGTCTCCGTCCCCTGGATGCGACCTCGACGGCTGCACACGCTGGCCGCCACGGGGCCGCTGTACTCCGTGGGTGTCACGATGTTCATGGAGCAGACCGGTTCCAGCAGTCGCGGCGCGGCCTGATTGAACCCCTTGCGAAACGCCGCCTTTGCACAGGTGCGGAACGCCATCTCGGAGGAATCCACCTCGTGGAAAGAACCGTCCACCACACGGACGGCCACGTCCACCACCGGCGATCCGGCGTATACGCCCTTCGCCATGGCGTCCACCACCCCCCGCTCGACGGCCGGTATGTATTCCTTCGGCACGGCGCCCCCCCGGACCTCGTTGATGAACTCGAACCCCTTGCCCGGCCCCAGCGGCTCCAGAACGAACTCCAGGTGGGCGTACTGGCCCCGTCCGCCCGTCTGCTTGACGTGCTTGTGCTCCACGCGGGCCTGGCGCGTTATGGTCTCCCGATAGGCGACTGAAGGCGAGCCCACGTTGGCATCGACGCCGAATTCGCGGCGGAGCCGCTCAATCACCACTTCCAGGTGCAGCTCGCCCATCCCGCTGATGACCGTCTCGTCCGTCTCCGGGTCGTGCTTGACCGCGAAGGTGGGGTCTTCCTCCGAGAGTCGCCGCAGCGCGTTGGCCAGCTTCTCCTTCTCCGCCCTGGAGTCAAGCCCCACGGTGACCGAAACCACGGGCGCCGGGAACTCGATCGGCTCCAGGACCACGGGATCATCCGGCTCGGAGAGCGTATCCCCGGTGGTGGTATCCGACAGGCCCACGACCACGCCGATCTCGCCGCAGGCCAACCTCTGCCGGTTCTCCGCATGGTCCGCGTGCATGAGCATCAATCGGGAAACACGCTGTTGCTTGTCCTGGGTGGCGTTGTAAACGTAGGTGCCCTCCTCCAGCGAGCCGGAGTAGACGCGCACGTAGGTCATCTTCCCCATGTGCCGGTCGGTGACGACCTTGAAGGCCAGCGCCGCCAATCTCCCGTCCGCAGAGGGACGGTGCTCGACCATCTCGTCCTCTTCCCCCCCACGGAATCCGATGACCGGCGGCAGGTCCGTCGGTGAGGGCAGGTAGTCCACCACGGCGTCCATGAGACGCTGGATGCCTTTGTTCTTCAGGGCGGACCCGCACAGCACGGGCACGATGTCGCCGGCAAGGGCGGCCCGGCGGATGGCCCGGCGCAGGTCGGCCGGCGCAACGGGCTCATCCATGCAGAAACTCTCGAAGACCTCCTCGTCCGCCTCGCCGGCACGCCCCACCAGCACGCGCCGCCAGCGCTCAAACCACTCGGCCAGGTGCGCCGGGACGGCCTCTTCGTGGTAGGTGGCGCCCAGCGTTTCGTCACTGTAATAGACGGCCTTCTCGTCCACCAGGTCCAGAATCCCCACGAAATGCTCGTCCTCATACAGGGGGAGCACGACCGGAACCGGCTCGGCGTCCAGCCGCTCCTCCATCTCCGCCACAACGCGTTCGAAGTCCGAACCCACCCGGTCCATCTTGTTGACGAATGCGATGGCCGGGATGTCGTATTTCTCCGCCTGTCGCCACACCACCTCGGACTGCGGCTCGACGCCACCGACCCCGCAAAACAGCGCGATCACGCCGTCCAGAACCCGCAGGGACCGCTCCACCTCCACGGTGAAGTCCACGTGGCCGGGAGTGTCGATCAAGTTGATGCGGTGCTCCCGCCAGTGCGTCGTGGTGGCCGCGCTGACGATGGTGATGCCGCGCTCCCGCTCCTGGTCCATCCAGTCCATGATGGCGTCGCCGTCGTCAACGCTGCCCATGCGATGGGTGCGACCGGTATAGTACAGGATGCGCTCCGCCACCGTGGTCTTCCCGGCGTCGATGTGCGCCATGATGCCTATATTGCGCAGCCGATCCAGATCGACCGCTCCGTTTTTCAGTTCTGCAACACCCATAGTTCTGTTGAGCTGTTCAAAGAGACACGGACACCGCCGGCGCCGGGAGGGGCCGACTCCGGGCGCAACACACACAATCCAGGTGGAACCAGGATCCCCCGCCCGATGAACGGGCCGCAGGTAGGAACCATCATTATACGCAAAATGCCCGCCCAACGCAAATTATACTTTCAGCCGCCGTCCACGGACCGCATCAGCCTCAGCATCCGTTCCGGCCCGATGTACTCGGCGTGGGACTGCCGCTCGCCGTCCGGCGTTATGAACACCACCAGCGGCACCGCCCGGACGTCGTACTTCCGCCGCAGGCGAACCGCCTCGGGCGTGTCGGTATCGCTCAGGTCCAGCTTCGCGCAGATGAACCGCTCGCACTCCTCCACCACCCGGGGGTCCTGGAAGGTCTCCTCCAGCATGCGAATGCAGGAAGGACACCAGTCCGCCCAGAAGTCCAGCAACAGGGGTTTACCCTCGCGTTCGGCCCGCGCCAGGGCCGCCTGCTCGGACTCGAGCCACCGCACGCGTTCCGCGCCCGGCTGCTCTCCGCCGGCCGGCACCACACCCCCCGCCGCCGACAGGAAGAAACCGGCCGCCCCAACCACCAGCAGGAGTCCGGCCCCCTTCTTCAGCCGCGGCCACCACGCGGACCGGCGCGAGAGCACGTCAAAAGCCCCCACGAAGACGCCCGCGCACAGCAGAAAACCTCCCACGAACAACTCATAGTACGCGGGCGGCACCAGCCGGCTGCGTCCCACGAAATACACCGCCACCCCCAGCAGCGCCAGCCCGAATACGTGCTTGACCCTCACCAGCCATTCGCCCGATTTGGGCAGGGACTTCAACAATCCGGTGAACGTGCCCACGATGACCAGCGGCGTCCCCAGTCCCCATGCCAGCGCAAAGAACATGGCGAAACCCAGCAGAACGCTGCCCCTCTGGCCCACGTAGACGAAGATGGCTGTAATGATGGGCGCCGCGCACGCCGTCGCGGCCGCCCCCGAGAGCACGCCGATCAATCCGATGCCCAGCAGGCCGGCCTTGCCCTGAAGACGCGCCTGCCACTGCTGCAGTTTCGCGGAGGCCAGATCGAAACTGTACAGGTCGAACATGGCCCCCGACAGAAGGACGAAGATAACCGCCAGGGCCAGGTAGACCGCCGGATGCTGCATGATGCCGCCGAACATCCCGCCGGTAAAGGCCGCCACCAGCCCCACCGCCGAGTAGGTCACCGAGATGCCCAGGACATACACCAGGGAGCGGACCAGGCCGCCCGTCCTGCTGCGGCCGGAAGTCGCCCCCACCAGGCTGATGGTGACGGGGATGAGCGGATAGACACACGGGGTCAGGCACAGCCCCAGGCCGGCAACGTAGGCCAGCAGCACGGCAACCAGCGCGCCCCTCTGCGCAAACCGAGAGGTCGTCTCCTCCAGCGCCTGCACCTCGGGGAGCGGCTCGGCCTCGGTCCCCGCCGGCGGCGCCTCGGCCCCGGCGCTCCCCTCCGCCGCCTCCAGCACGGTCAGGGCGACGGTCGGCTCCTTCACCTCCATGCGACAGTAGTCCTCGCCGCAGACCAGGTACTGCACCTCCAGCGTCAGGTCGTAGTCCCCCGGCGACACGTCCGGCCCGATCCACAGGGGTGCCTCCACCGTAAAGTCGCCGTCGAAATACTCGATCTCCTGCTTGAGGAACTCGTCATACTTCGTGCTGGTCGGAGGCAGCTCGGGCTCGCCCACCTCTACCCCCTCGATGCCCTCGGTGCCCGCCAGTCGGACCTGCAGGCCCGCCGCGCGGACGTAGGCTTCCGGGCTGCTGGAAAAGTCCAGGTGCACCACCGCGCGCCCCCCGGCGGGGCGAGCGTCCGCCTCCAACCGTGCCCGGAGCGTAACCACATCTTCGTCCGCCGCGAACAGCTCGGCCGCCCCCACGAAAACCGCCAGGCCGGCCAGCCACAGAACCGCTCCTCTCACCATGTCACCACGCCTCCAATTCACCCACGATCTCCTCGACCAGGTCCTTGACCGTAATCACCCCGACCGCCCGGTCGTCGGCGTCCAGAACCACCGCGAACTGCTGCTTGGCGCGCCGCAGCCGGCCCAGGGCCTCGGCCACCGACGTGTGCTCCTCCAGCAAAAGGACCTCCCGCATCAGCTCCGATGCCGAAGATTCCCCCTCAGCGGAGGCAACGTCGATCACGTTGACCACGCCCACAATCTGCTGGCGGGACGACCGCCAGACCGGAACACGGCTGTAGCGGTGCCCGCCCAGGACATCCCGCAACTCCTCGAAAGACGCGTCGTGCGACACCATGACCACCCGGTCCAGCGGCGTGAGGGCGGCCGAGACCGGCGTCGAGCCCAGGCGCAGTATGTTCTCCGCCATGCTCCGCTGGTAAGAAGAGAGCACCCCATGCGCCGCCCCCTGGGTCAGGTAGAACCGGAAGCTGTCGACCGATACGATGGACGGGCGAGATTCGGCGCGTCCCGACGCCAGCAGGTGGGGAATCCGGCTGACCATCCGCAGCAGCCACGCCGCCGGATAAAACACCCATGAGGAGACACGCAGCGGCCAGACCGCGCCGTACATCAGCCGGTCGGCGTGATGCTGGAAAAGCGACTTGGGGATGACCTCGGCGAAGATCAACAGAACGGGCGGCAGAATGAGGCTGCTGTAGAAATCCGGCCTGTGGCCCAGCGCCGTGTGGCGCAGTTGCTCGGTGCAAAGGACCGTGGCGGCATAGTTGGCGATGTTGTTGCCCACCAGGATGGTGCTGATCGTCGCACCGGGGTGCCGGATGAACGTCCTCAAGACCCGGGCCACACGGCCGCCTCGTTCCGCCTGCACCCACACGCGCAGACGGTTCAGGCAGTAGAAACCCGTTTCGCTGCCGCTGTAGAAGGCGGACATCAGTACCGCCCCCACCAGCAGTGTCATGTTAGCGATTCTCGTGCCCGTCACCCGACTCCTCGCTTAGAAAGCTGGCCCGCAGGGACTCTACCCGGCGGCCGGATACCGACTCGACGGTGAACTGCACTCCCCGGCAACGCACGGAGTCCCCCTGCCTGGGCACCCTGTCCAACAGCGCCATCACCAGGCCGCCCACCGTGTCCACATCCGCCTCTGGCAAGGCGATGCCGAACAGTTCCTCCCAGTCCCGCAGCGGCAGGCCGCCGCGCATGCGGAGTTGCCCGTCTGAAGTCACCGCCACGTCGGGTCGGCCGCGGACGTCGTACTCGTCCCCGATCTCCCCCACAATCTCCTCCAGCAGATCCTCCACCGTTATCAGACCCTCGACGGAGCCGTATTCGTCCACCACGAAGGCCGTTTTGGATGCCTTTTTTCGGCACTGCCGCAACGCCTCCTCCACGGTGGCGGTCTCGGGCAGGAAAGCGATGGGACGCACCACCTCCTGCAGGCTCTGCCCGGCGTCGCGGAACAGCACATCCTTGATATGGATCACGCCTCGCATATTGTCCAGCTCCCCGTCATAGACCGGGATGGTGGTGAGTTTCTCCCGGCGGAAAAGCCGCCGCAGCTCCGGTTCAGGGTCCTGCAGGTTGAAACAAACCATGTCCACCCGGGGCACCATCAACTCGCGTATGCGCACGCCCGAGAGCCGGATGACCTCGGAGATCATTCTGCCGGCGCCCGCCTCCAGCACCCCCTGTCTCGCGCCCAAACTGACGAGCATCTGCAACTCTTCCGAGCGCAGGCGGCGCCCTCCGCCCCCACCCACCACAGAGGCGGCAAAGTCCGCCAGTTTGCTCAGGGGCAGGATCACCGGCACCAACGCCTTTTGAAGCAGGTAAAGCGGCAGCGCAACAATCCGCCCCATCGGGCGATAGAACATCACAGCAAAGCTCTTGGGCATCACCTCACCCCCCACCACAATGGCCAGCAGCGCCCCGACGCTGAGGACGAAAGTGCCGGCCCCCCCGACCCGCGGCCGCAGGTCGAGCGCCATAAGGTACGACACGCTGAAGAACACTACGTTAACCACCATGTTGCCGAACAGCACAGTGGTAAGCAGCCGTTTCGGCCTATCGCGAAGCCCGGCCACCATCCGATCCAGCCGGCTGCCTTCCCGCATACGGCTGAGTTCGTGTGGTTGAAACGAAAAAAGAGCCGTCTCCGAGCCGCTGAAGAACGCGGACAGCACGAACGTCACCAGCAGCGTGATCGAGCGGAGAAACAAGTGTGGCAGCTCGCCCGACAAGTTTGCGCTTCTCGCCAAGACCGGAAGGGAGACCGGGCGGGTCGTAGCGCCTCGCCCGTCCTGTCTAGACAATACGCAAGCGGCCGACACAAGTCAAGCCGGCCCGCGCCGCCACGACTGCGGCGGAGCCGGGCCGAAAAGGAAGCTGGCATCAATTCTTGAGTCTGCCCCGCAGCATTGCGTACAATGCAGCACACCTGTGGTCGGAGAAATGAACAAGCAAATGACATCCCATCCCCGTGACGGCGGCTCTGCGGCATGACCGAAAACAACAACGCGCAACGCATGTTGCAGGAAAACGAGAAACGGATGCGCCAGCTATTCGATGAAGCCCCCGTCGGCTACCACGAACTGGACACCGAGGGCAGCATCACGCGCATCAACCGAACCGGGCTGGAAATGCTGGGCTACAGCGCCGAGGAAATGCTGGGCCGCCATCCCTGGGACTTTATGGTCGAAAAGGATCAGGCCCGCAGCGCATTCCATGCCAAAATCAGCGGGGCCATACCGGCAGGGCAGGGCTTCGAGCAAACATACCTCAAAAAGGACGGCAGCAAACTGCCCGTCCTCATCCGGGACCGCCTGCTGACCGACGGCGACGGAAAAATCGTCGGCATGCGCTCGGTCATGCAGGACATAACCCGCCGCAAGCAACTCGAAGAGCAACTGCGACAGTCCCAGAAAATGGAGGCCATCGGCCAGCTCGCCGGCGGCGTGGCCCACGACTTCAACAACATCCTCACCGGCATCAGCGGATACGTCTCCCTGCTGCTGGACGAGTTCGAGCCCGGCAGCCACGTCCACGAGGACCTCAGCAAGATCGGCAAGCTCGCCGACCGCGCGGCCGTTCTGACCCAGCAGCTTCTGGCCTTCAGCCGACGCCAGGCCCTCCAGCCCATCGTGCTGGACATGAACGAGCTGATCGAAGAGGTCACCCAGATGCTGACCAGCGTCATGGGAGAAGACGTGGAGGTGCAGACCCGCTTCGCCCCCGATCTGGGCAACGTGCACGCCGACCCCGCCCAGATAACCCAGGTGCTGATGAACCTGGCCCTCAACGCCCGCGACGCCATGCCCGAGGGCGGCGTGCTGACCATCGAAACCGACAACGTCGTGCTGGACGACGAATACGCCTCCGCCCATACCGGCGTGACGCCCGGCCCCTACGTCATGACCGCCATCACCGACACCGGCTGCGGCATGGACCCCCAGACCCAGGAGCGAATCTTCGATCCCTTCTTCACCACCAAGCCCACCGGCCGGGGCAGCGGCCTCGGACTGCCCACCGCCTACGGAATCGTCAAGCAGCACGGGGGCAACATCTGGGTCTACAGCGAGCCGGGCGAAGGCACAACCTTCAAGTTCTACCTGCCCCGAACCGAAGGGAAGGCCCGCCCGTTCAAAACCGAGGACCGCGCGGAGGGGGCCGCCGGCGGCGAGGAAAGCGTCCTGGTCGTGGAGGACGAGCAATCCGTGCGCGAACTGGCAACCCGCGTCCTCCGCGAAAAGGGCTACGCCGTCGTGGCCGCCGCCACTCCCAAGGAGGCCGAGAACCTCTTCCACCAGCACGGAGGCGAGTTCGCCCTGCTGCTGACCGACGTCATCCTGCCCGGCCGCAGCGGCGCCGAGCTCTACGACCGGCTCCGCAGCTCCAGTCCGGTGCTCAAGGTGCTCTACATGTCCAGCTACACGGACAGCGTCATCGTGCAGCGCGGCAAGATCGCCGAAGGCACACCCTTCATGCGCAAACCGTTCTCCGCCGAAGAGCTCGCTCAGAAAGTGCGGGACCTCCTCGACGAATAACGCGCCGCGCGCCTCGCCCGCCGCGCACGTTGCAGGTGCTCGGCGAGCGGAGGAAGTTCCTCGGCCTTCTCGTACTTGCCTCGGGAAGCGTAATCCACGCCCATGTTGTTGGCGATGGACTCCTGCGGTGCGGCCGCCGGGAAGGCTGCGAGCTCTCGGCCGTCCGTCCCACTTTCGGCTGCCCTCGTATGGTGCGCGGCACGGCTGCCCTGAACGTAGAGCCACACGCCGGCGGCGAGGAAGACGGCCGCTACGAGCGCAGCGGCTGCCATCCCGGGGGGATTGTTCAGTTCTGGAGCCATAAGGCCACCTCCACCCGCCTTCGGATAGGCGTCCTCCCCCTCCATCTTACGCACGCATCATAGCAGCCTGTTGAAAAATGTAGCTCAGCCGCCCCCGGCTGAGAGTTCACAGGCGAGCGCGCCTGTGCTACACAAAAGAGCGTTTCCAGCCTTATATTTCGCCACGACACTGATGTGACCTGTTTTTCAACAGGCTGATAGGGGACGCGGGGGGAATTGTCAAGGGGTCTTTTGCGGGTTCTATCTGCTGGAAATAAAGCGACTTAGGGTATTCCCTTGAAGATGCCGGGCCGAGACCGGTTACCCCCAGTTGGCGAATCTTTCCCTATGCGCCACAGGGCCAGTCTGTTCGGTGGATCTCTACCCCGACCCGCGATTGACAAATAGAGGCACGACGTGGGCGAGATCAGAGAGGGGGAAACCGTGGAGGTCAGCTACATCCTCCGCAACGAAAGGGACGGCACGCTGGTCGTCTCCGACGTCCGGCCCCGTTGCGAGACCTGCATGGACGTGGCGATGGAGGAGAGGCGCGTCCCGCCGGGAGGCACGGCGACGCTGGAGGTGAAATACGAGGCCCTCGACGTGGTGGGGGAGTTTACGCGGTACGTAGTGATCGAGAGCAACAATCCCTCCGACAGGCAGGTTTCAGTGCTCCTCCAGGGCAAAGTACTGCCGGAGTTCGAGCTGGAACCCCAAGAGCTCGACTTCGGCTTGGTGGCAG
>CAZNGS010000015.1:0-78506 GCA_964572825.1 uncultured candidatus Brocadiaceae bacterium | reverse complement strand
CATCAGCGATGCACCGCTGCGCCAAAAACCGCGCAGCATAATGTAGAAAGTCGAGGTTAGCCCATCAGGGGATTCACCGGTGTGGCCCGACGGGAATGCAGCGGGCCGCGCCAGCATCAACCCGGCACATCCCCCCGCCCGCGCGCCGCGTTGCGCGGGGGACGGCGTCTGGTATCATGGCGGCTCCCATAAGACCATCTCGGGGAGGGCAGCATGGAGTACGTGGCCATCTTCCACGCCAACCTGAACTACGCCTGGCTGGAGCCTTATTTCTTCGAGCGCACTATCCGGGCCTCCTACGAGACCATCATCGACGTGTTCCGCGAGCGGTGCCCGGAGGCCAAATACGTGTTCGAGGCGTCCGGCTTCACCATCGAGCACATCGCCAAGGTGACACCGGACGTGCTGGAGAAGCTGAAAGACGCCATCGAGCGGGGGCAGTGCGAGTTCATGGGCTCGCCTTACGCCCATCCCATCATGGCGAACATCCCGGAGGAGGACGGCCGGTGGGCGAACGAGTTCTCCATGCGGACCTACGAGAAGTACCTGGGCTTCCGGCCGGAGTCAGGGTGGAACCCGGAGTGCACCTGGCGGCAGTACGTCCCCCGGGCCTTCCGGGACGCGGGCTACAGCTACCTGACGCTCGACTTCGAGAGCTACAAGGTCAGCACCGACCGGGAGTACGGCTGGGTCGAGCGCAACCGCGGCCACAATATCTACTGGGGAGGTCACCTGCCCTGGTACGACCTGGACCCCGCCGACCCGGCGCTGCATAAACCCTTCCGCGACGTGGTGCCCGGCCTGGGCGGCCTGTGCCGCAGCGACCGCCTGGCCGGCCGGTCCATCGGCTACTTCCTGGGCAGTGTGGCGCTGGACGACTACATGGAGAACATCCGGCGCTGGTCCGGCACGCGGGACGAGGGGTCGCTGATCATCGTGGCCGACGACGCGGAGTACTGCGGCACTCGGGGCTACTACGACATCAAGCACTACGGGGACTACTCGAAGTGCTTCGGCATCGTGCCGGAGGCCGGGGACCGACTGGAGGCGATGGTGCACGCCGTAACGCAGCTGGGGCCGATGATCACCTTCAAGGAGGCATGCGAGAAGGAGCCCGTGGGGGAACCGTTCTTCGTCGAAGACGGCATGGCGTGGCACCGCACCTACGCCGAGGTGTGGGGCAACACGCCGGAGGCGAAGCGGTTCGACCCGCAGCTCGACCTGATGCGCCGGGACTACAAGGAGAACGTGCAGCCGGCGGCCGGGGGGAACGAGCGCTACCGGGACCTGGTGGAAGAGTTCTGGTTCCACATGACGAACGCGGCCAACTCCGACGGGCGCTGGCCACCGCCGCCGCGGAAGGTCAGCCCCTACCACCGGGAATGGGTGGAGCGGGAGATCGCGAAGACGCGGGAAGCGCTGGAGAGGCTGAAGCGGACGGTCCGTGCCGAGGAAGGGCTGCTGGAGACCGCCGGGCAGGCTGCCCCGCCGGGCGGAGAGCCCCGGGCCGAAGGGACTGAGATGCCCGATCCCGCCACGTTGAACTGGCAGGAACTGCAGGACGAACTCTACCGCGCCCACGAGTTGAACGACGATCCGCAGACCTGCCAGGAGGGCGCGCGGCGCATCCGGGCTATATTCAGGGAATACGAACGGCGCGGCGTGACGGAGTTCGAGCCCCCGAATATCCGGGAGTGCAAATGAGGCCCGATCACGCTCCGGGGGCATAGATCGACGGCCGTTCTTCGACGGATTGTTACCGTGAGGCCGGCCGGCTTAAAGCTCCAGCGCCAGCTTGAGGGTGCCCTCGTGCTCGGCCGGGTGGCAGTACATCTCGAATGCTTCGGCCGCGCGCTCCCACGGCATGCGGGGAGTGACCATCCGGCGAAGCGGCGAGCCGTCCTCGGCGAGCATCGAGACCGCCAGCGGGAACAGCCGGGCCGCCCGGCGGATTGAGCGGTGGGAGCCCACCATGCTCTTGGTCAGCGGGCCACCGCTTTACCTGGATATTTCCTCTCATGTGCAGGAGAAGACCTGGCGTCTATCACTAACGCTTGCCCAAACAGTGGAAACCTTGATAATCGACCATCATCTGCTGCGCTGCATGGACGGGCTTTCTTGGATTCAAGAGATATCGGCACAAAGCCCGAACCGTGTAACGTGTGCAGGAGATTTTATGGGCCGTCCTCGGCGACTTCTGGAAGCGCAACGCGCCCGGCTGTACGAGGAACAGCCGGTGCCAGCACAGTGGCATGAAGATTAGCGGGCAGGCCTAAGCCGAACAACTCGCCGCGCGCCGGAATGCTTCGTTCGTCTTCTGGCCTTCATGCTACGTCATTTAGCCGCCGGAATAGATTGACTGAAGCACTTCCGCCGTTCTACCCAGGACAGGACCGATGGACAGAGCCGGTAAGAGTGCGTGAAGGAATATATGAACACAGACTGCCCCGCCCGCACAGTATGATTCCTTGTGAAAGCGAAGCCTGCCTAGCGCGTGAGCAGGCTGGCGGGAGGCGGCCCTGCGCGTGGCCGAGCCCTGGCGAGATGGGCTTTCCGGATGAAGGGCCTTATGCGTCAACATCCAGAAACCAGTAGCCCTCGTGGTTGTGCTGACCTACCAGCCTGGTCTCCACCCTAGATGAGAAGATGGGACCGTCCGTGACAACGGTATGGTATTCACCCAGCTCTCCCGACGGATCGATCCCGCACTCCTCCATCTCGGACATTGTCTGAGCCTCTATCATTCTCCCCAGGAAGCTCTTGTCGAGCTTCTGTTCGTTGACGACGACGATCTGGGCAATAAATCCCAGACCAATGAACTCTTCCAGCAGTTCGCGCCGATCTCGTTTCCAGAGGGGGTGAAGCGGCACGATCCCCGGCACACCACACACACGCCTAACCCATTCTCGATGCGGCTCCACGTCGATGTCGCCGAATGCCCCCACCTCGATTCCAGATTCCTTGAACTCGTGCAGAGCGGAGATGAACTCCGCTTCGTATTCATCCCATGAGGCCGAACGGAAGACGGGCCGCAGCCCCAGACTCATAGCCTGTGCCTCAATCAGCGACCTGGGCAACGAATGAGAACGCGAGACTGCGCCGGCTTCCGACAGCATCGTGATAAGGGAGTGGGGGATGCCACCGTTCCGGATCGAGTGATACAGGGCAAGACACGAGTCTTTGCCTCCGCTCCATGAGCAGAAGAAGGAACGACCAGCGATTGGTTTCTCTGCGTCGGCTACCATTTTTCTGTCAAGCTCCCGAATCGTGTGCGGTTTCACATCTCCGCTCCAGCAGTATGCGAGTGACCGGAGGAAACCAGAGCGACCTCGCACTTTGAATCCCGTTCCGGCCCCAGGCTTTCTACGGATAGCCATTCTACGGCGCCCGTTCGCCTAATCAAACAACTGCACAAGACTATCTATTGGCCTCGGCCGCGCACCCTCTGTCGTTGAAGGCCAGACAGTCTGAGCCGCGGCCGGTCCCCTGTGGGCTGCACGGCCGCTCCGATGCGCTCGACGCCCTGCATGGACGCGGCGGCGGCGCAACCGACGACGCAGTCGAGCCAGTGGTTGTCGGGCCGGTGGGCGGGGAACTTCCATTCTTCCACGGTGCGGCCGCGGTACTCGGCGGTGAGGTGCTCGGCGAAAAGCCGATGCCGGACGGCCGGGAAGTCGGGCGCGATGCCCGTGAACGCGCCGCTGCGGACCTTCCAGTCGATCGGGTTCACGCTGGACCCGGCCACGCGGATGAGCACGTGGCCCGGCCTGAGCTTCGGGTCCGGCACGTCGGCGACGTGGAAGACCTCTGGACCGCCGAATTCCTCGATCACCAGTGCTTTCATGGGAATTTGCCCCCTCTCCGTCAGAGTCAACCGTCGGGGCTGCGCTGCGACCTACTCGCCCAGGATTTCCTGCAGTTTCTCGTGCTCGCCTTCCAGCATGGTATAGACGTAATCCTCGTTGGGAAAATCCCCGTCGCGCACCTCCCGGATGTATTGCTCGAAGGACTTGCTGATCTCCCCGGCGACGTCGCCGTAGCGCTTGACGAACTTCGGGGTGAACGCCTGGAAGTGGCCGATGATGTCGCTGCAGATCATGAGCTGGCCGTCGGCGTGCGGTCCGGCGCCGATGGAGTAGATCGGTATCGGCAGCTCGTCGCGGATGATCTTGCAGACCTCCGGCGGCACGGCCTCGATAAGGATGGAGAACGCGCCGGCCTCGTGGATGACGCGGGCATCCTCGATGACGTCCTTCGCGGTCTCCGCCGTCCGACCCTGGGCCTTGAAGCCGCCCAGCACGTTCGAGGACTGCGGGGTCAGGCCCAGATGCCCCATCAGGAGCATGCCGCTGTTGGCGATGCTCTCCACCACGTCGGCGACCCTCGCGCCGCCCTCCAGCTTGACGGCGTCCACGTCGGCTTCCTTGTGGAAGCGGATGGCGTTGCGGGTGGCCTCGTCGGCGTTGACCTGGTAGGAGCCGAAGGGCATGTCCCCGATGATGAAGGTGTTCGGCGCCGCCCGCCGCACGGCCTCGCAGTGGTAGATGCACTGGTCCATCGTGACGGGAATCGTGCCGGGATAGCCGTAGATGCACATTCCCAGGCTGTCGCCCACCAGTATCATGTCGATGCCGGCCTTCTCCGCGAGTTGGGCCGTGATGTAGTCGTAGGCGGTGACCCAGACGACGGGGTCGGCCTTGTCCTTCCTGCGCTGCAGGTCCAGCACGCTCAGCTTCTTCTTGCCCATCCTTCAGACCTCCCTGGTGTCATTGATCGTCCTCAGAAGTGTCTACAGGATCTCGCAGGGATCACCCACCTCGGCCTGCCACCGCTTCAGCTCCCGGCCCAGACGCTCCAGATCGTCGGCATGTTCGGCGTCTTCGCTGAGGTTGTCGAGCTCCCACGGATCCGCCACGAGGTCGAACAGTTGCGTGTGCCGCGTTCCGCCCACATTGTACTCGATCAGTTTGTGGCGTCGATCCCGCACCATGCGCTGGGTGTCGATGTAGGAGCTGAACACCAGGTCCCAACCCTCTCCAGAGCCCCCGATGAGCGGCCAGAGACTCCGGTACCAGAGGCCCTCCGGGACATCCACGCCGCAGACCTCCAGCAGCGTGGGGAACAGGTCGTGCTGATAGACCATCTCGTCGCACCGGCTGCCCGCCGGTATGTCGGGGCCCGCCATCAGCAGCGGCACTCTGGCGGCGTGTTCGTAGAGGCTTTGTTTGCCCTTGAGACCGTGGTGGCCGTCGGACTTGCCGTGATCGCCGGTGTGGATGACGATGGTGTTCTCGAGGTAGCCATTGCGCTCCAGGGCCTCATGGATGCGGCGTATGCCGTCGTCCTCGTGGGCGGTCATGGCGTAATGGCCGGCGATGGCCTCCCTGGCCTCCTGCTCGGTGAGCTGCCAGCCGCGCTCCATGCGGTCTTTGACAAACAGTCCCCCGTTGTCGAACGGGTGGCAGGGGCAATAGTTGGGAGGCAGGCTGACTGCGTCCGCCGGGTATTGCTCGTGCCATTTCGGGTACGTCCTGTAGGGTCCGTGGGGTGCGGTGAACGCGCAGTAGAGGAAGAACGGTCGATCGCCGTCGTAGGCGTCCAGGAAGTCGACCGCTCCCTCCGTAAACGCCTCGGTGGTGTGCCGCCGCTCACGGTAATAGGTGTAGTCGCTGTATTCCCCGCTGGCGTCGAACTCGCACATGGGCTTGTTGAAGTGCCCGCCGCGCTGGAGATCCTCCGGCCGCTGGCGACCGTAGCGTCCCGACGGCAGGAGGGGTTTGTTCCGCAATGCCCGCTGGATTGGGTTGCCGCCGGTCCAGTAGATCGCCGCCCCGTCGTTGAAGTTGCGCGTGAAGGTCACCTGCATGTTGTGCCACTTCCCGGCGGCGAAGCAGTGGTAGCCGTTCTGCCGGAGCAGTTCACCCAACATGGGCGCGCACATCGGGTCCGGGTTGGGCGCCTCGAACAGCGGCGACTCCTCCTGCCACCAGCCCTTGATGATGTTCGGGATACTGTAGAGTTGCCGGCCGGTGAACAGCATGGCGCGGCTGGGGCAGCAGACGGCGTGCACGGTGGCGCCCCCGTGATACGCCGTGGTGAAGTGCATCCCGCGTTCGGCCAGGGCGTCCATGGCCGGAGTGCGTATCTCCGGGTTGCCGGCGGCTCCCAGCGCGTCGAACCGCTGGTCGTCGGAGATCGTAATCACGATGTTCGGCCGCTTCGCAAAGCTCCGCTGGCTCATACAATCATTCTCCACAAACAGATTGTGAAATCCGCCCTATCAGCGGTTCTATCCGTCTTAGCCTTCGTCCCGGCGGGTCCTCGTTTATGTGGTTCCTGCTCCGAAGAATGAGCGTGGTTGTGGAGACGGGCGACCAAGGACATCGGCGTCCTGATCCTGCGTCCAGTTGTGTAACACGCACTTTTGGAACGGAGAGGAGCATCAGCGCTCCGCCTACCACGACGACCGTTGTTCCACACTCAACTTCAACCAGGACTTCAATGGACAGGCTGCCCCGCTTTTCAGCACATGGGTTTTGTTCACTCCGCCGCCGGTTCGGGCAGGTTGAGGTTCATGATTCTCTCGGCGTCATAACCTTGCGGATGACGGACTTTTCGGTTGATTTGCTCCCACCGGGCCGCGACCAGCTTCTGGTAAGCCTCGGACTCCATGAAGGGCGGCACTTCCAGGGGGAAGGGCCGCTCAAAGCGGCTCAGGTACTTCCCGAGTTCGGCCTTGATGTCCTTCAGGATGTCGGCGTAGGCCGGATCATGGGCCAGGTTGTTCCGCTCAAACGGATCTTTCTCGATGTCATACAACTGGTCGGGCTCGAAGAAGTGTGGCTTGTAGGGTGCGTTCATCCTGGTGAAGCCTTTGGACTCCTCTCCCCAGTGGTCCAGGGCCACATCGTGTTCGCCGTTTTCCATCGCCCTGAGCATGCTGTGCGGCGGGCGGAATGCCACATAGTGATATCTGCCCTTGAGGACGGCCCGGGTGTATCCCAGTTCCATGTAGACGGTGTCGCGGCCCAGGTTCTCCCCGTGCATGGCCGCGGGCAGGAGGTTTATTCCGTCGACCTGGCAGTCCACCGGTATGCCCGCGGCAGCCATCAGCGTCGGGGCGATGTCGACGAACGAAACGGGCTGCTCGACGATGGTTCCGGGCTGGATCTTTCCGGGCCACTTGATGAGCAACGGCTCGATGGCTCCCGAGTAATAGGCAGAGCCCTTGCCATATATCCCGTTGTCCGCAGCATAGACCACGATGGTGTTGTCTTCAATGTTGAGTTCGCGGAGCTTGTCCTGGATGGCCCGGACCTGGTCGTCCAGCATGATCATGCCCATCTGCATTCCGGCCTGGGGGTCGTCGTCCGTCTCGAATGGGAGACCGGCCTTTTGGGCGCGCTCCCGTACCGTCGATCGCGGCGGATGGCAGGTGGGGACGGAATCGAGCTTGCCTCCCGGCGTGTAGCGTGGATCATGCTCGACAATCTCGGCCGTATTGGGGGAGTGGATGAGGGTGTCGGCCACGTAGAGCAGGAACGGCTCATGGCCCTGGGCCGCTTCGTCGATGAAATCCAGCGCGCCCTGGGTCATCCACTCGACGTTATGCGTTCTGAGCTTCGCGGGTAACCAGACGTGGTTGGCCATGATCACGTGCGAGACGTGGTCGAAGCCGGCCATGTCCTCGATGAACTTCGAGTAGATCTTCTGTTGTTTCCGCAGGGCGCTATCCACTTCGGGGTCGTCGGGGTCGGCGTCACGGGGGATGGTCTCGAACTCGGGGTATGCCTCTTTGACCTCCCAGTTGCTGTGCCATTTGCCCAGGAAGCCCGTGCGGTAGCCCGCCCGGCTGAAGATGCGGCCCAGGCAGGGTACCCGGGGCGTGATATTGGCATTCTGCACGATCTTGTAGGGCTCGTCCTCGGGCGTCTGTTCGATGACCCGGGGGGCGCGGCCCACGAACTGGCCAGTCAGGAGGTTCTGGCGCGAGGGACAGCACAGGGAACTGACACAAAAGGCGTTGTTGAACAGGGCGCCTTCTGTGGCGATGGAGTCGATGGCCGGCGTGGGCGTGCGTCCGCCATAGCAACTGTGATAGCTGGGCGTCGCATCGTCCGAGAAGACCACCACGATGTTCGGTCGCTTGCTCCGCCTGCCGTATCCGGGCAGGCTGGAACAACCGGCGGCGAACGTGGCGCCGCAGGCCCCAAAGAGGGATGCTTTCAGAAAATCGCGTCTTGACGGAGTGTTTGTCATTTCTTCTGTCCCTTTCCTGTAAGTAAGTCTCGCGGTCCGCAGAGCGGCAGCGGCTTGTGCACTCCCAGGGCCCGAGTTCCAGCCCCACGCCGTGTACTCGTCACTTGGCCCTCAGGGCGGATGTGAAACATCGTGCGACCCTTCGGCTTCGTTGGTTCTGTGCGCGCAGTAAACTTCACGGTTTGGATGGCTCCACCGTTGTCCCCGCTCACAAACCACCTCAGGATTCCGGCTTCACCGCGCAGACGCAGGCGAGGTCCATCCCCGTGGGCTGGCTGATTATGCGCAGGCCCTTCAGCCCGGCATCGCGCGAAAGCGCCTCCCCGTCCTCGTCGAAGAGTTCAGTGACCTCGATGGCCACGCCGACGCTGTTGCCGGCACCGATGGGTGTGGCGATGCCCGTGTCGCCCCACGCGGAGCCCCGGATGGCCGCCGCCTTGCCCACCACGTCCCCGGCCAGTATCGGCGCCACCAGGACGTTGTCGTTGGCGCCGGCCTCGAAGATGAAGAAATCCGGTCCCTCGCCGTTGGTGTCCTTCCAGTTGGCGCCGCCGAAATCCGTTACGTCCACCACCAGCGTGTCGGTCCCGTGGCTGGGCATGCCGGTTGTCATGTCAAAGTTGCACATCTCGCCCACGTCCCGCACGTCGGCCTCAGTGCGCGGAGTCCCGAACACCAGGTCACCTATCTTGAGCGTGGTCTCACCCACGCGTATTGCTTCGATGACGCCGTCCTCGTCGGTCACGCCGGTCACCGGCCGGCCGATGCTCGCCGTGGCCTCGTCGGGGACGGGGTTTCGGCCGCCCGCCTCGGTGCCGGGTCGGTAGCGCCCTTCCCGCAGGGCTTCAAGACGATCCAGGTAGGGACCTTTGCGGGGGCCGTAGCGCGGTATCGGCCGGCCCCGCTCGTACGCGCCGATGTCGGGCGCATCTCCCGCGTAATCCTCGTTGACATTGGGAATGACCGTCCCGGCGTCGATCAGGGGAGAGCCCGCCGCCGGGCGCAGATCGACCGTGGCGGGATCCACCAGCGGGTCCTGGTTCGAGCGCGCGTGGGTCGGCTCTTCTGCGCCGGCAAATACGCTGTAGTCCCCGAACGTGAGGCCGTGTTCCTCCAGACCGGTGGCGCGGCACAGCGCACTCAGAGAGGCGTGTGAATTCGCATTATCCCCCGAGCCCACGACGAAGAGGCCCTCCAGCGGATGCGCGACCCGATAGGCGTTGTGGTCTCGGATGCCGCCGTCTCGCCCGGAGTATCTGAAAATGTGTTTCCGGCGGCTGTCCGGCGTCCTCACCGGCCCGGCGAATGCGTTGTTCAACATGACCTCTCGAGAGACGAAGTCCATCGTCGGGAAGCACGTCAGCGTATTGTGGTAGCAGTGGACGTTCTGTCGGCCCACCAGCTTGAACCCCGTGCCCCCGCCCGCCGCGTTGAAGACGACGTTGCGCACCCAGTAGACCGGACCCTGGTATACAGGCTGCACGGAGAGGGGCGCGGCCAGGCAGTTAAAGCATCGGTTGCGCAGAATGCGGGTGTTGGCAAACGTACCGTCCGACTCGATGAAGTTGTCCGTGCCATTGTAGAGGTCATTGTTGTAGAAGTCGATCGCCCGCGCCTGCTGGCCGTAGAAGGGATCGGCCAGCGCGGAGGTGAAGACGTTCATCACGTCCCAGAAGTCCGCCGCATAGTTGTGGCAGACCACGTGTCCCTTTCCGGACAGGTTGACCGCATAGCCCGCCTTCGTCCGGCCCCAGGCGCCGCCGCTCTCCGGGTTGAACCGGTCGTGCGGGTTCTTGCCGATGAACACGTTGTCCGCGATGTAGAAGCCCTCGCTGCGCCCGTCCTGGGCCAGCACGCCGTAGGCCACGTTCTCGATCCAGCAGTCCTTGACCGTCAGGCCCTTGCAGCCCATCACGCCCTGGAAACCGCCGTGGAAGGCGATGAACGTGTTCCGGATGGTCAGGCCCTCGAAGTATAGATAATCAGCCGCCCTGATGTTGAACAGGTTGTGGCAGCCGTCCCCGTCGATGACCACCTCCCCGTCGCCGGCCGCCACGATGGCGATGGGCTTGTCGGGTGTTCCGTCGGCGACCAGCGTGATTGTGCCGTGCAGCCACCGCTGGGTGGGCTCGCGATAGTTGAAACGGTCGATCTTGTAGGTGCCGGCGTGGAGCTTGATGACCGTTCCCGGCGGGGCGGCGTCCGGGTGCACCGTCCGGTAGCAATCGCACCAGGGATGGTAGCCGTTGACGGCGTGCATGATGCTGCGGTACGCGGGCTCCTGTTTCAGGCCCTTGTAATTGGGCGGGTAGACGTGGCGTACCTCGCCGTCCGGATAGGGCTGCGGTTCCGCCCGTGTGCTCAGGGTAAGTTCGCGGACGCCCTCACCTTGAACGCCATCCGGGTCGTGCATCTCCAGCCGCACCTGGTAGGCCGAATCCGGCTCCAGGTCCAGGATGCTGCCGGCGAAGCCCTTAACCACCCGCGGTTCCTCCAGCTCCGAACCGTCTTCGCCGAGGCGCGTCTTGTACTCGATGGGATCGAGCGGCAAGCCCCGGCGCCACTCATCCGCTCCCTTCCTTCGGAAGCACACGGCCACCGAGGCGTCGTTGTTTTCGTCGCCTTTTACCCGCCACTCGAAACCCAGGCAGATCAGCGTCGGGGGTTCCACGACCAATTCGCCCGGCGTTACGGCATCCTGGGCGCGAACCGTGCCAGCCAAAGCTGCGACCAACAAAGCATATACGGCTGCGGCATATCCGATCCTGCGCATCGAGCTACCTCCGTTTCCCGGATCGTGGATGTTCCCCAACTGGTCTCGCCGCGCTTCCGTGCCCCATGTCAGGTCCGTCACCGTGCGAAACAAAGTATGGAGCCGTCGGTGCAGGCCAGGTAGAGGCGGCCGTCGGCGGTGGCCATGCCGTCCCAGACCGGCGGTACAGCCAGCTTCAGTTCGGAAAGCTTCTCGCCGTCGGCCGCCGCGACCGCCCACAGCGAGGCTCCCAGCTTGCCCTTCCACGCGGCCAGGACCTGCCGGCTCTTCTCCGGCGTGATCGAGATGTCGCCGTACGTCTTCCGCGGTCCTTCGTCGAAAACGTCCGGCGGGCCGGCGATGAACACTGTGTCGGCGGCCTTGGCCATGGCCCGAACGTGCATGGGAATTCGCTGGCGCCAATGGGTCACAAACGTAGTCTTCAGGCTGTAGCCGCCTTTCACGTCGATGTCCTTTACCTCGGGCGTCCTGTCGGTCGAGAAGAGCCTGTATTCAATCGGCGTGGTCCAGCCGAAGTATGGGGGCCGCTTGCCAAAACCGTAAACCCTGTCGCGGTCGAACACGAGCAGACGCCCGGAGGGCTGCGAGCCGGCGGCCAGGTAGAATCCACCGGACCCATGGCCGAACCAGTTGCCGTACACGGTGTAGGACCGGTGGTGCCAGGTCTCATCCAAAAAGCCCTGGGGGGCAAAGAGGTGCGGTCGGCCGACCTGGAGCCCTTTTCGCCAATCCGTCCTGACCGGCGCGTCGCGATGCAGCAGGGAGAGTTGACCGTTGAAGTCGAACGGCAGATGCTTCACGTACAGGTTCTCTCCGTCGGCCACCAGGATGTCCGCCCGCGCGCCTTCCCGCGAGAGGTCCACGTCTCGCCCCACGTCCTGGAGCCTGGCGCCGAGGTCCTCCGCCTCCAGCAGGGTGTCCGAGAGCAGCTCACCGGTGCCGGCGTCGAGTGCCACCAGTCTCATGCCGCCGTCCAGGAACATGGAGCGACCGGCCAGGCACCAGGCAACGCCGTCGCGCACGAGCACGCTTCCGTGGAGCGGCCACGCCGACTCCAACTGGTCGCGGACCATCACCAGACGGTCTTCCGGTGCGACGCGGCGACGCCAGGCGAGTGCGCCGTCGGACGCGCGCAGGGCATATACCCACCCGTCCGCGCAGCCGAACAGCGCCAGTCCGCCGCTGAGCGTGGGCGGCGTATCGACCCGCCCCCCGGCCGGGAATCGCCAGACGACCTGGCCGGTGTCCGCATCGAGCGCGTTGACAGTGTGTGCGTCGACCTGTGCAACGAACACCTTCCCGCCCGCCACGGTCGGCGCGCTCAGCTTTCCGCCGAGGTCCGCCCGCCACGTCTGCGACACTGAGGCGGGGACCGCCGTTTCGATGTATCCACTGCGCTCGTTGTCGCGTCGGTAGGTGGGCCAGGACGGCCGCGGCGCGGCCGGTTCGACATCGCCGAAGGCAGGTCCCTTCTCCCGTTCATAGTGGCGCTCAACCCTCGGGTCCTCGTTCCGGGTGTCGGCCGATCGTTCCGGACCCAGCGCCCAGAATCCGTTCAGTTTTGCCAGGGGGCGGCAGCCGCAGGGGTGAGGCGGGGCGTAGAGAAGGCCGTTCGCCGGCATCACGCCGTAGAGGCAGGCGCCGCGCACCCAGTGGTTCACGTCCCAATGCTGGTTCGCGACGTCCACGAACTCGATTCCCTGCCGGGAGGTGATGAAATACCGCGTCGTGGCCTTGGCGGGATAGCAGCGATGGTGGAACCACTGCCGGGGCACGTCCGGCTCGAAGGACACGCTGTCCCCGGTGCGCAGGTCGTAGCCGACGAAGGTCCCGGTCCCCGCCGTAGGGCTGACCTTCGGCATGGGTCGGTTGTGACAGGTGGCGCCGGACCACACCCGACCGCCGATGATGAAGAGGTCCTTGGGCGACTCATATCCGGAGTTCAGATGTGGGGCCTTCCAGAGCTGCTCGCCCGTCTCCGCGTTGAAGGCGATCATCTCATTGTAGCCGCCGTCGTAGCGGGGCAGCTCCTCCGGACCCCCGGAGAACACGACTACGTCGTCCTGAATCACCAGGTTCGGGCGGAAGTCGCTGCGGGGCGTTTTCGTCAGGGGATCTGGGTCCGAACGCCACACCCGAGCGCCGTCGAGTCGGTCGAGTGCGACGACACGCTCCCCGTCGTGGTAGTAGACGCGCCTCGCATCGGCGGCCAGGCTCTGCGGAGTGACCATCCCGGACTGCTCCCACAGGATGTCCCCGCTCTCAACATCCAGTGCCTTAATCCAGCGCCGCTCGGGATGCCACAGGGAGAACACGGCCGGCCGTTTCTCCTTGTTGATCCAGGTCGGCAGCTTCTCCGCCGTTCGCTCCGGCTCGTGGCCGGTGATGAACACGGTGCCGCCGTGGACGATGATCTCCTCCGTGTTGGCGGTGCCCTCGCAAGTCCGGAGTTCCTCGCCGGTGGCGGCGTCGAGAATGGACAGCCGCGCACGCGACCCGAGCGTCACGTACACGCGCTCTCCGACGGCCACGAGGCGGCGCGTCAGGAACACGGGACCCGACTTGAAGCCGAACATGGTGGGCCACCACTCGGAGATGGGCTTTTTCCACAGGAGTTTCCCATTGAACGCATCCCGAGCTATGAGCTGCCAGTCCGCGGGCATGGCCATGGAGGCAACGGGGGCCTCGTCAAGGATCATGAACACGCGGCCGCCGGCGCTGACCATGGCGGTGAAGCTGGACATCTTTTCGTGCGCGCGGGTCCACAACGGGCAGGACATCCACTGCACGCGCCCCGGGGGTCCCACGCGGGTGTCCTGCGCAACGGCGTTGCCGCTGGCCTCGTGAAGGTAGTGCGTCCATTCGTCGATCTCCGCCGGCCACGGCTTCACCAGTCCCCCGGCTGCCGGCTCCGTCCCGCCGAGCGAAACCGCCCTGCCGCCGGGAGCGAGGACGCGTGTGATTTCCTGCCGATCCACGGCGGGCGCCCGGTCCGCCATCACCAGGAGGTTCACCAGATTGTCGGCGTACGGCAACCGGCTGCCGCGCAGCGTGGCCACCGATATTGGGCCGTAGAGGCCCTCCGAGCGGATGGACCGGCGCGCCCTCGCCACGGCGGCGGGGTCGCGGTCCAGACCGTGCACGATGTAGCGCCCGTCCGGCCTGAACCGGGACAGAAGCTCAACGTTGCCGCAGCCCAGAACGACCACCAGGCCGCCCTCCACGCGGGACTCCTCGGGAACGTCCCCGCCCCGCTGCGCGCATACCGGTGCAGCGCAGAGCAGGCCGAAGATCAGCAGCCACCGTGCTGGCATGATGGGTCTCCCGTCCTGTGCAGTCTCGATGAGGACAGCGCCGGTGCCCGTTCACTTCCCGATGCAGTAGAGGGCCTTGCCGCTGCGGATCAGCAATCGGTCCTCGTCCACGATCGGGGCGGCGTTGAAGACGGTGTCGTCGGATTCGATCGTGTTGTGGGCCAGAAGCTCGAACTCCGGCTTCGCCGCCACCACGTAGGTGCCGCCCCGTCGGCTGACGTAATAGAGTCGCCCATCGGCCAGGATGGGGGAGGCGTAGAACATGGGCGCCGGCCCGTCGGAGGGGAGCTTCTCCTGGTAAACGACCTCGCCGTTCTCCGCGTTCACGCAGTAGAGGATGCCGCGCTTCTCGTGAGGCCAGTAGAGATAGCCGTCGTGATAGACCGGAGAGGAGACGTCGCTGCCGACCCTGGCCTCCCACAGCACGTGCATGTCCGAGACGTCGCCCTCGCCCCCGGCCCGCACAGCCAGGCACTTCCCTCTCCGGCCGCCGATGACGTACACCACCCCCTCGTGCGAGACCACGCTGGAGCAGACGTAATCCCGAATGCCGTCGCAATGCCAGAGCTGCCGGCCCGTGGCGGGATCGAAGGCCATCACCTGGCGCCGCACGTTCATGACGACCTCCTCCCGGTCGCCCGCATCCCCCAGCATGGGACTGACCCAGGTCATGGTCATGCCGCCCTGGCTCCAGACCTCCTCGCCCGTCTTCCTATCGAGCGCGACGAGCGAGCCGCTCTCGACGCCCGCGTTGACGATGACCTTGTCCTGGTAGAGCAACGGGGAAGAACCGGTTCCCCAGCCGTGCGTTCGGTTCCCCACGTCGGCCTGCCAGAGCTGCTCGCCCTCGTGGCTGAATGCGAAGACGCCGACCGGCCCGAAGAAGACATAGACGGCGTCCCCATCCACGGCGGGCGTGCTGGAGGCGTAGCCGTGGTAGGTCAGAAAACTGCCGAATTTGGCCCGCTTCGAGCCCTGGTCCAGTTTCTTGTCCCACAGTATGTTGCCGCTGTCCGCGTCAAGGCAGATGACGTGGTGCGTCAGGTCCTCGATGTTCCCAGAGCCCCCTCCGGAGGATTCCCCCCGACCCCGGACGTTGAGACCGTAGCCGGAGTAGCAGGTCAAGAACATCCGGTCCCCGTAAACCACAGGGCTGGAGGTGCCCGGGCCCGGCAGGTCCGTCTTCCAGGTAATGTTGGTGCTGCCGTCCCACTCCACCGGCAGCCCTGTGGCCGTCGAGACGCCCAGTCCGCCAGGGCCGCGAAACTGCGTCCACTCCTCCGCCGCGAAAGACGCGACACCCAGCGCGAACGTCAGAACCAACGCTGCCCAACCCTTGAATCCCATGTCTCCAGCTCTTTCAAGTGAACCATCGTGTTGGGCTCAGACTATTCTGTGCTCTGCCCTATGCAGTACAGCCCCCAATCGCTGCGCAGCAGCAGCCCGCCGCCGTCCAGCGGCACCGGAAAGGCGGTGCCCCACGAATCCGTGCGGGTGCCCACGCTGCTCTCCCAGAGCCGTTCGCCGTCGTGGCTGTGGGCAGAGACGCCGTCGGGCCCGAAGGAAGCGTAGACGGCTTTCGCATCCACGGCCGGCGTGGCGCTGGAGTAGCCGTGATGCCGGGTGCCGCCGTAGCCGCCGCGGCGCCGCTTGCCCGCGGAGTCGATCACGTTGTGCCACAGAGTCGATCCGTCCGAGGCGCTTACACACAAGACGTGAAGCTTAAGCCCGCTGAAATCCTCTGACCTCTGCCAGCGGTCGAAGCCGCTGTAGCCCGTGACAAAGATGCGATCCCCCCACACCACCGGGCTGGACACGCCGGCCACCGGCAGCTCCGTTTTCCAGGCTATATTGGAGTCCGCACTCCAACGGGTGGGGAGGCCCCTTATCTTGGACACTCCGGACCCGTTCGGCCCGCGGAAGCGCGTCCAGCCCTCGGCCGCATTGGCCACGGTCAGCGTAACGAACAGCAACAAGATTGTGCACAGTCCGAATCTGGCTCTCATCTTTCCCCCTCCGCATCGGTTCCGGGGTGGAAAACCCAGTCAATCAGCCGGTTCCAGCACGAGGCTGCCGAAGACGCTGGTGTCCTTGTCCGCCGCCGGACTCCCGAACAGGTAAGCGCGTCTGTCGGCGTCGTCCCTGCTGCCGACGGCCAGGTCGAAGCCGCAGGTCACGTTCGGGCCGAACGTGGTGTGCACGCCGTGCCCGGCGAAGACCTTGCGGCTGACCTCGACCTCCATCAGCCACGTGCCATCATCGCTGAAGGCGCCCGCCTGATCGAAGTGACGCCCGCTCTTGTAGCCCTGGACGACTTCGTCCGCGACAACCCGGTTCCCGTCGCGGTCTTCTCCGGGAAACGCGACGTAGTGCAGGTCGTCCTCGTTGTAAATGATCTCCCGGTTGTGGCGGCAGTCGAGGTAGAGGTGAACCGATTCCAGCGGCAGCGCATGGCTGCCTTGGCCGGTGACCTCGAGGGCGAGCAGCAGGTGCCGCGTCTTCTCCGGCCTGCGGTTCTCGGGGTCCCCGTACCAGACCGCGTCGAACCGCGCCACCTCGTTGCCGCGGTCGTCGGTCAGAATGTTGTGCAGCTTCCAGAACGGCTCGTCGAGCTTACCGTCCTGAGTCCACTCCTGAGTAACCCGGCGGACCCGCAAGACTCCGCCCGTGGCGGGGCCGACGTTGAAGGCAAACTCCCGCGTCGCCGTGCGCGGGCCGGCCGGATGTCGGTCGGTGGCCTCTATGGTGACCGGAAAGCTGCCCGTCTCGCCGGGCGTGCCCATCAGCAGACCTCCATCGACCAGCATGAGGCCCTTCGGCAGCTTGCCTTCGGCCACGCTCCAGGTAACACGCCCCACACCGCCCGCGGCCTCAAACTGGTGATAGATGTACTCATTGCGCGCCACATCCCTCTGCAGGCCCTGCGGAGGGATGGCCAGCGGCCTGTCCTCCCCGATGATCAGCTTCACGGCCCGCTGTGCCGTCTGTCCGTCCGCCTCGGCCTTGAGCGCCAGCCTCACTTGCGTCGTCTCTGTGGGCGTGCCGGTGATGCGGCCCTTCCGCAGTTCCAGTCCGGCGGGCAATTCGCCCTCCTCCATCGTCCATTCCGGCCTGCCCGGGGCGTTGACGATCGGGAGGGGCTGGTCGTAGGCATGACCGACCACGCCGGGGGCCAGGTGGCCGGAGTTGATGACCATGCCGGTGTCCACGCCGTCGTGCTCGTATTCGGCCAGCGTGTCCCACACCAGCCGCTGGATGGGCCGCGCCGTGTCGCGGCCCAGATCGAAGGCGACCTCGTCCCCCGCCCGGCCACCCCGCACCTCCAGCACGGCACTGGGGTAGCCGATGGGGGTTTCGTTGAAGATCATGGCGCAGAAAGCGAGATCAATGGCGTAAGCTCCGACCGGTCCCATGTGGCCGGGATCGGCGAAGAGGTCGCGGCGGCTGGTCAGGCCGGGTATCAGGCCGGCGTCAGCCATGTTCCCCAGCCGCCTGATGATCAGGCTGGTGGGAGCGACGTGCACCTCAATGCCAGGATGCGCCTGCCGAATGCGCGCCATGACGCCCTCGTTCCACTCTTCCCGTCGCCCGAGCCCGGGATTGTCCCAGTTCTCGCCGCCCGGCCAGATGCAGTACATGATGATGCGCACGTCCGGGTTGCCCTCTCGGGCCGCGCCCGCGTAGGCGATGGCCGCCTGGATTTCCTCTTCATTGGTGCTGTTGTATGACTGGAGCGTCACAACGTCCCACGCGTGCCCGCGCAGAGCCTCGAAGCTGTCCTTGGGATGCCCCCTGAGCCAGCGTAGCGGGGCGCCCGGAATCGTGTGGGTACCGTAGGCGAAACCTTCGTGCCCGGCGGCGGCCGCGAGGCCCGCCAGTTCTTCGCGGACGGTGTCGGTGTGGCTGTTGCCCAGCATGTAGACCTTCGGGCCCGGCCGTTCGTCGATGTCCCCCGGCACGAATGTGGCGGCGTTCAGGGCAGCGCCCGCGGCAAGGCAGAAAGCGATAACAACCGTGACTCGACCAATCTTCTTCACATCTCGCCTCCAAGGCTCAAGATCTCTCGGATTTTGGGCACGACGTTCCGAGCCCATATGCGATAGCCCTTCTCCGAGGGATGCGTGCCGTCCACGGTCACACCCTTGCGCAGGGAACCATCGGGCTCAAGGAACCGGTCACCAAAGTCGAAAAAGAACACGGTCTCCCCATCGGCCAACTCCGCGTAGCGTTCGTTGAGCTGCCGGGTGAAATCGCGACGGCCGATGTCGGGGCTTTGTCCCGAGGGGAACACGCCCAGGATCAGCAACCGGGAGTCGGGTGATCTGTCCCGGATCGTGTGCACGAGTTTCTGCATGCCTTCGGCAATATCCAGAACGCTGTTGATCCTGAACAGGTTGTTCACGCCGATCAGCAGCACGATCAGCCGGGGTCTGAAATCCGTACCGAGCCCGGAATTCTGCACCCTCCATAGCACGTGCTCGACCCGGTCGCCGCCGATGCCGAAGTTCATGGCGTCCAGCGACACGATGCACTCCTCCCACACCGTTTTGCCCCGGTGCGACCAGCCCGCCGTTATCGAGTCGCCGTAGAAAATCACTGCCGGCTGCCGTTCGGCCGCTTCGCGGCACATCCTGCGGTGTGCCGCCACCGCTGCGGGCTCCCGCCTCGTCGGCACCACTGTCGGCGGGGTATGTTCGGCCGGCGGCATGCGTTCCACGGAAAGGCGGGACAGGTCCAGGCTGCCCGGAGCCGCAAAGTTCAGGTAGAAACCGAGCTCCCCGTCCGTGGGTTCGCCCCGAACGGACACCTCATAATCCCTCCATTCTTCATCGATCGTTCGGACGCAGGCGGCGTAGAAGTCGTTGGAACGTTCGGGCCGGTCCCACCGTCGGAGCCCCAGAAGCAGACCGGCTTTGCTCTCGCTGCGCGCCCGGAAGCGGATCCGCAGCGCCGTCAGGCCGTCCAGTCGCATGTCAAGAGGCCGGGCGAACTGGACTTTGTCCTCGCCCTCGCCCTCCGCGTGCAGGTAGCCCCCTCCCCCCTCACGCCGAAACTCGTAGTTCACCCGTGCGCCTGCCCATCCGGACCGGTCCATCCAGCCCTCGGGAAGTTCCCCGGCCCGGGTGGGCCGATAGGCTTCCTGATCTCCGAAATCGCAGTCGAGCCACACGCGACCCGGGTGCTTGTCTCGCTCTTTCGTCACCGTCGTCTCCCGCTGAACTCCGTCCTGAACAAGCGGCTCGTGACATCCAGCCAGCAAGAATGTAATCAGGTAGAGAGCAGCCCCGACCCATGTTCGCTTCGTGCTTCGGTTCATCGTCTCTGTTCCCGTCCACCCGAGCGGGGACCGTAGTGCCATGCGGGCGCGCCGACTTCGCAGGCCCCCGGGTCCGGCGCAACGCCGGTGAAATCCTCGTTGACATTCGGAATCACGGCACCCCTGTCCACCGGAAGGCTTGCCGGCCGCAGCCGCAGGTCCTGTGCCTCCGGATCCCACAGGGGCCGTCGCACGTCCTCCTGCGCGGCCGGGGGCGAGACCTTCACGAAGATGTCCCGACCCGGTATCGAAAGACCATGATGGGCGATGGGCGTGCGTTGCGCAAGTTCGGCCAGGGACCCCACCGTCATTTCCCGGCCCTGCGGACCCCGGTAGCGGAACAGCCCCTCCGCATCCGGACCCACGCAGTGGCCGTTGTAATCGAAGATGCAATCCTCGGTCCTGTGCTGCACGTTCAGGAACTTCTTCTCCTGCCCGCGCCTGCCGCTGCCCTCCGGCGGCCCCATGAACAGGTTGTTCCGGTGGTCGGTGTGGCGCATCCCGAAGTTCATGGTGTAGTGGGCAAAGATGGTGTTGTGGTAAACGCGAAGCCCGCTGATGCCGGCCACGTCCTTGAAGGCCGCCCCGCCACCATTTACCACCACGTTGCGGATCCAGTAAACGGGACCGGGAGACGGTCTCTGATTGGAGAGAGCAATGCCTCCGCTGTTGGTGCACCGGTTGCGCAGGATGCGGATGTTGGTGTAGCCGCCGTCCGCCTCGATGGCGTTGTCAGGGCTGAAGCGGATGTCGTTGTTGTAGATATCGTAGGCCCAGCATCGGAAACTGGGGTCACGCGTGCCCTCGGTCCAGACGTCGATCACGTCGAAGAAACGCTCGAAGCTGTTGTGGCAGACCACGTGCCCTCCGCCGCAGAGGTTGACGCCGTACATCGACACCATGGGCGCGCCCTCTCCGACCGTCTCCTGCTGCTCGTAGCGCCCGTGGAATTCGTTGTCGGCGATCGTGAACTCCCGGCACCGCCCGTGAAACCCGATCACGCCGCTGTTGACGTCCTCGATTCTGCAGTTGCGCACCGTCAGGCCCACGCAGCCCGTGGTGTTCCACATTCCGGCCATGAAGGCGATGTCGGTGTTGCGGATGGTCAGGCCGTCGAACACCAGCCAGTCGGCGCCCATGACGTTGAAACCGCAGTAGTTGCCATCGAAATCGAAGATCGGCTCGCCGTCGCCGGCGGCCTTGATGTAGATGGGCTTTTCGCGAGTCCCGTCGGCGGACAGGATGTTCGAGCCGAATAGGACCATGCCCATCGGATCGCGGTACCAGTAGCGGTTCGGCTTGTAGGTGCCGCCGTGCACGAGGATGGTGGTGCCGGGTGTGGCGGCGTCGTCCGTCGGGAGCTTGCCGGCGTCGTGCGCGCCGAGGTTGCGGCCCCGCAGGGCGGCGGCGATGGAGTTGTATTGGGGTTGTCCCTGGTGGCGCGGTTTGGGCGGATATACGTGCCGCACCTCGCCCTCGGGGTCCGGTTTCGGCATGCCCCGGGTGCGGACTTTCAAGGTTTTCGACGACTGCCCTTCGATCCCGCCTGGATCCGTAAGGGTGAGACGTACCTCGTATTCGGTATCCGGCTCCAGGTCGATGAGGCTGCCGCTGAACATGGGCTTCTGATACCAGCCCTTTTCCTTGGGCTCCTCGCCGGGCACGCGAAGCAGCGGCATTCCCCGGCGCCACTCGCCCTCGCCGGCTCTGCGGAACTGGATGTCGCAGACTGCGTCGCCGTCGTCGTCTCCCTGGAAGTACCATTCGAACCCCAGGCAGATGAGCGTGGGCGGCTCGACCACCAGCTCGCCGGGGGTAAGGGTGTCACCTGCCCGGGTCACAGAGGCGAAGACCAAAAAGAGCAGCGTAGCGGCCAGAACACGGGAATTCCTCTTGAGCATTATCTATTCCCCTGTCCCCTTTCCCTGACTCGCGGTCCGTAGTGCGGGGCTTCGTCCCCGAACTCGATAGCGCCGATGTCCGGCCCGGCGCCGTTGAAATCATCGTTGATGTTTGGGAGCACCTTCCCGGCGTCAATGGCCGGGGCTCCGTCCCTCAGGCGGAAGTCCAGGCCCTCCAGGCGGTAGCGGGTCCCGCCGTCCGGCTCGGGCACGCTGACGAACAGCTCTTCCCAACCGGGGATCAGGATGCTGTGTTTCTCGAACCCGGTGGCCTCGGAGTACTCCTGCAGCGTGGCATACTCCGTGATGTCCCGGCCGTGCCGCATGGCGAACGGCTTCTCTTTCATCACCTCCGGCACCAGGCGCAGGCCGTTGTAGTCGCTGGCGGCACCGGGCTCGGGCTGTTTGTAGGTGATGATCCTGGCTTTGTCGTCGCCCCGCTTTCTCGACGGGGTGAAGACGAACAGGTTGTTCCAGAAGCGCAGGTTTCCGCCGCCCCAGCGCAGGCTGCGGGCGGTGCCGAACACATTGTGCACCGCAATGATCGAGTGGGGCAGCTTGAAGGTACTGTCGGCCCTCTTGTCATTGTAGAAAACATTGCGGATGAAGTAGTAGGGCCCGCCGGGCGTGCTCTGCGTGGAAGGGCTATTGTTGGTGATGAACGCGTTCTCTATGAATCGGCCGTTGAAATACGAGCCGTCCGCCTCCAGGGAGTTGTCGCCGGAGCCGAAGACGTAATTGCGGTAGACGTCCACCGAAGAGGTGAAGTCGCCGCGCTCGTAGCTGGTGTCGCGGTCCCACCAGCCCAGGTCAATCCCGTCCTGGAACCACTCCAGGTGATTGTGCTCCACCACGTGGCCGTGCCCGCAGACGTTGATGCCGAACGGCGAGACGTGCTGGTTCATGCTCATGTCGCCCACGCCCCGGCCGATGAACTTGTTATCGGCGATGTACCAGCGCTCGCCGGTGCTCTCGTCGCCGTAGACGCCCATGCGCACGTTCTCGGCCTCCAGGCCGGTGACGATCAGGCCGTCCGGCGCGTGCCCGAAGGGATACAGACCGCAGAGCACCGCGCACTCGGTGTTACGAAGTTTCAGGTCTTTGATCCAGATGTGATCGGCATGGGTTACGTCGAAGACGGCGTAGTGATCGCCGCCCTCTATCAGGACCTCGCCATCGCCGGCGGGCTGGATGACCACGGGCCTGCCCGGCTCGCCGTCCACGTTGACATCGATCGATCCGAACGCCTGGTGCCAGGGCCCGGAGTGGATGACCCTCAGTCCTGTGTTGCGGGAGAAATGCCAGTCCCTCGGCGCCGTGTCGGCGTAGACGGGCATGGTGATGTCGGTGAAGGTGCAGTTGGTAACCGTCAGGCCTTCGGCCGTGTCCCAGCCGTCGTGTGCGGCGACGAAACCGCTGAGCGCGTTGCGGAAGGTCAAACCGTCAATCCAGAGGTGCCGTGTGGCGGCCAGTTCGAAGATGGCGTAGTTGCCGTCGCCGTCGAAGACCACCTCACCGTCGCCGGCGGCCTTGAACAGCACCGGCCTGCCGGGCTCGCCGCCGCGGCAAAACCACCAGACGCCCCACTTGGGGCCCTGGAAGAGCCGGTCGCGGTAGTTGTACTTGTCCACCTTGTAGGTGCCGGCGTGGAAGAGAACCGTGTCGCCGGGCCTCACGATCTGCTCGCCGTCACGGTTCGTGTTCAGGATCGGCGTCTCGTAGTGGTTCAACCTGACGACCGGTTCCTCTTTCTCGCCGTTGTAGTCCAGGGGGTAAACGTGCCAGGTGGTGCCGTCCTCGGGCATCTGCGGCTTCGGGGCAGTGGATACCTCACCGACCGGGCGCGTCCTTACCGCGTCGTTGTTCGGGGCAAGCTGGTACTCGCCGGCGTGCATCGCCACTGTGTCGCCGGGCTCCAGCAGGCAGTCCTCCGCATCCGCCAGGGCCGCGCGCCAATCGTCGAGGGCAGGCTGCGCCTTCGCCCCGGTGTAAGCCTGAGGGTAGACGTGGTAGGTGGTTCCGCCATCGGGCAGTGTCGGCTCCGTCCGTGTTGTGAACTCCACGGTCTGCGTCGCCTCGCCCTCAACACCGTCCGGGTCAACGAGCGTGATTCTCGCCTCGTAAGCCGTGCCGGGTGTCAGGTTGAACAGACTGCCCACCACGAAATCGTGGTCATCGGCGTGCGCGCGCATGAATTCCAGTCCGCGGTGCCATTCGGATTCGGTGACCTTGCGGAACCCGATCCGTGCCGTGGCGTTCTCGTTGCCGTCTCCGGTGATTTCCCAGTGAAAACCGGCACAGTGCAGCGTCGGCGGCTCAACGGTCAGCACCCCCGGCGTCGCGGCCCGTACGTCCCGAACCGCCGCCAGGCTACAGCACATGAAAACCAGGAGCGAAACAAACTTACACATTGCAGACTCCCGCTCAAAACTCGACCTCGATTACCTTCCGGGGGCATTTGGGCAGCGGGCGGAGTCCCTCAATCACGGTCACGTCGGGGCCGCCCACCTCCCCGACCGCCACCCGGTAGGGGCCGTCCCCGAAGACCGGGGGGCGGAAAACGTCCGCCACAACGCGCCTGGTGTAAACGATCTCTCCCGTTGTCTCATCCACCACCTGCACGGCCGGGCGACCGCCACCCTGGAACCTGAGGGCCGGCAGGTAACCGGTGGCTCTGCGGCCGTAGTTGCTCTCCAGCGGCACTCTGCGGGGCCATCCGGGATACTGGTCCGCCGCGGCGGGGTCCTCCAACCGGTCGTAGATGGGGTAGCACTCGAAGGTGTAGGCCAGGTCCAGTTTGTCGAACCGGATGATCCCGTAGCCGGCCACGCGCTTCTGCAGCCGGTCCACCAGGCTGCCGTCGGGCTCCCAGTAGTTGTGGGCGAATTCGCTTCCCGGGTTGGACACGGCCCACACGGTCATCCTGTTGCCGAACGCGTCCTTGTAGTCCCCGGTGTAGTCCGGCATGTCCGGACGATGATTCCCGCCGGGAAAGCCCGGGTTCCAGTTGCGGTTGCTTACCGGCGCGCCGGCCGGGCAGACGTATTGCCACCCGGCGTCTCTCCAGTGGTCCACGCCGTGCTGCAGCAGCATCCCCAGGTGCGTGTCGCCGCCCGCCATGGCGGCGAAGCCCTTCCGAATGGTGCGCAGGGCTCGATCGCGCGCCGACTGGGGCCAGCCGTTGGTGTCCAGGTCGGGCGGCCACAATCCGCCCCCGTAGTTGCTGGACTGGCAGAAGGGCGACTGGTGCAGCAGCATCTTCATGTCCACCCCCCGCCAGTCGGCCGCCCAGTGGTCCAGGAAAGCCAGCTGCCGCTCGCCGAGCAGTTCCAGCCCGGGCTTATCCAGTTCGCGCGTGTCGTACTTGCCGTACTCGGCCTTGACCTTCTCCATGTTGTTGAAGTTGTCGTGGCCCACCGGATGGTCGAGGGCCTGGCCCGGGGCGGACTTCCAGTGCCGGTCGTCGATGATGCCGAAACTGACCCGGCCGTAGTCCATGGCGGTGTAATAGACGCTGATGCCGTTCTTGCTCGGCGTGGGATCGTAGCCGTCGGGCAGATGGGCGGTCTGCATGCGGTGAATCATGTTGACGAACTCGGGGGAGGCCCGATATCCGCCGAAGGCCCGTGTTGCTCCCTCGGGCCACAGCTCACCGCCCCGGCCCCACAGGTCGTTGGCGCTCACGTCGTGGTCGTCGGGCGTGCAGACCGACGGCCGGTCCCGCAGCAACTGCCGGAAGCTCCAGCCGAACATCACGTAACTGGCGCCGTAGACCTGGTCGCCGCTGAAGAAGGCCACGTCGGGGTCCTGGGCCAGCAGGTTCTGCTGCATGTAATGGTTGGGGTAGGCGATGCGGCCCATGCCGGTGACGACGCTGAGGGAGACGACTTCCCTGTCCACGGGGTTGCGGCGGATCACACCCTCCCAGCGATCGGTGAAGAAGCTGTCGGCCGTGCGCAGCCGATACACCGCGCGATAGGGCGTGTCGCGGGTATCGTCCCAGTTCTCGACGCGCAGGTGCGCCGTGGCACAACCGCGCCGCCACATCGATGGGTCCGGAAGGGACTGAATGCGCGCCCGGGCGACTTCTTGCCAGCGGCCATTCCGCCTTATCTCCAGGCTCACCGTCTGGTTGTCCCCCTCGGCCAGGGCCGGCATGAACGCCGTCATCTTCAGCGTCCCCTCGTGCAGCGTGTACTGCGTCCACAGGATGGGTCCGAAGCGGTGGTCGGGGCGCTCCACCACCTTGTCGCCCGCGACGCGCCAGTCCCGGAACCAGAACCGCGCCTTGCCGTCGCAGGTCAGCGCCAGGTTGCCCGCCAGGGGTTCCTTCTCAACCGCCCCGGAGAACTCCAGAAGTGCCTCGCCCTCCGCCGACGCCAAAGCCCGGAGAGAGACCTCCGCGCGATTGTCGGTGCAGTAGGCGGTCATCTTCAGCAGCAGATGGTCCAGTGCGCTCTCGGGCAGCGCCTCCGCCGATTTCTGGTCGCCGATGACCAGGTGACCGGCGCCGTCCAGCCCCGCGCGGACGAACTTGTTGTCCAGCAGATTGGCTCGGTACTCGTTCTCGGCCCCGGTCACGGCGAACAGGAATCCCGCAAAGCCCTCCGTCCGCTGGTTCAGCCGCCCCATGCGGAGGGACATCTCCAGCCGGCCGTCGTGCGGCGCCAACTCGCGCGTAAGGAGGTGTAGCTGGTTGCCGGGGCCGGCGTCCAGGCACTCGATCCGTCCGTCGCTCAGCCGCCAGTCGTCGGGATGGAGCTTGCCGTCCTCGGCCCAGTAGTCCGGCCCGATCCAGGGGCGCGTAATGCCCTCGGGCAGACGGCTGCGGACCTCCGCGCCTTGAACGGAGCCCGTCAGTAGAAAGCAGATCGCAAGCCCGAAGATTACCACATTCGTCCAGCGTATCAGCGTCCTCATCGCCGTCACTCTCCCACGTTGGTGTATGACTTCTGCTCACCCGTGGCGCGGAGGTCGAACATGGCGGTGGAATGCTCGTCCTCGACGCCGCTGATGTTGAAGATGCCGAGCTCGAGCTTCTCCGGCATCTTCTCGGCGTTAATGGACCCGAGCTTCCGCCAGTCGTCCTCGCCCACGCCGGTCAGGCTGTAGTAGCCGGTCAGCATGGTGCCCTCGCGCACGAAGCGCAGCCAGACGGGCAGGTCCAGTCCTTCGCGGTTCTTCCGGGGGTCGCCCGCGCCGATGACGCGCGCCGTGATGAGCCAGTCCCGGTGGACGATCATGCGGAAGCGCGTCGAATCGTCCAGGTAGAAGGTGGCGTAGCTGCCCTGGCCGATCTGTTCGATGTTCTCAGCCAGCACGAAGCCGGTCTTCACGTTGCCCTTGCGCTGGTAGGGCGGCAACTCCGTGGTGGCAGCCACCTGGCCCTGCCTGGAGATGGCCAGCGGAACGTCGAAGTCACCCTCGACTTCTCGGTAGATGCCGGCCATGGCCGGGGGATCAAAAGTGTTCCAGGAGCGGAACCCGCCCTTGCCTTTGGCGGTGATGCGCACCTGCGGGCCCTCGACGTCTATCTCCGTGCCCTCCCAGTTGTCCAGATCGAATTTCGTCCACACAGGGGGCTTAAAGGTGAAATCAGCCGTCACGTCAGATGCCACGTTGGGCTCGGAGGCCATGTCGGCCACGCCGGTCACCTGAAGCGTGTAGCCCTCGCCCTCCGTCATGGCGCCGGTGGTCAGGACCACCGTCTTCGGGTCCGCCACGCGCGCCTCGCGGACTTCCAGACCCTCGATCCGGTAGTTCGACGGATCGGCCGCGGTCTCTTCGGCGACGGGTTCGTCAAAGGTAACCCGGACGGTCTCGGCGGTGCGATCCGCGGAGACCTCGGCCAGTTCGGGGGCCTCGCGGTCAACCGGCAGGTCAACCTGCACGGGCTCGGACGGATCGGACTCGTTGCCGGCAAAGTCCACGGCGACGATGCGGTAGGTGTAGGACCGGCCGCTCTCGCCCGTACGGTCCACGAAGTGCGCGATCACGCTGTCGAACTCCGCCCCGTCGCCACGCTTCACCAGGTAATTGAAGACGTCCGTGCCCCGCTCGACCTCCGGCCAGGTCAGGGTCACGGCGCGGTGCGTGGCCTGCACGCTGACGTCTTGTGGACTCCCCGGAGCCCCCGCGTGCCGGGGCACCTCGACGCCGCTGGTGGGGTGTGCCGTCAGGTGGTGCCAGGCCAGCCGCTGGAGCGCCAGCGCCTGCCGCTCCGTCAGATCGAAGAGCGCCTCCGTCTTGCCCTTGCGCGTCTTCTCGGCGTAGTTGGGCAGGCCCAGCGGCGATTCGCCGAAGATCCACGCATATTCCATCGCGGCGAACATGTAGTTGGCCGTGTTCGACTGGTGGCCGCCGTCGTTATAGGCCGTGGCGGGATAGGTGAAGCCCGGTATCCTGTCGCAGTGGCGCAGCAGGTCCATGAAGGCCGCCGCGCGGGGCACCACGCGCATCGGATGGGCGGCGTCCGGGTGCTCCCGATTGGCCGTCTCGGCCATCAGCTCGAACTTCGGCTGGTTTTGCTCGATCCAGGCCTCCTTCTCCTCCATGGGCATGGCGCGGCGGGGCCAGTGGTCCACCAGGTAGGCCCGCACCTCCGGGTTGTTCTCCAGCGCCAGGCCGAAGAACCCCGCGGCCCCCTCCGGGCTTTCGTCCTTGAAATCGTAGTAGGGAACCAGGCAGAGCACGCGGCAGTTGACGTCGGCCATCATCTCGCGCGTTTTGTCCATCCTGGCCCAGCGCCAGTAGATGGAGACCCCCGGCGGCAGATAGGCCCGGTAGCGGAAATCGTGCCCCCGCGCCTCCGCGAACGCCTCCACCATATCCATCGGCGTGCGGTAGCTCTGCCCGAGCTGAAAAAGATCCAGAGGCTCCTGAGCACCCGCGTCGGCGGCGAGGAGGGGGCCCAACAACAGGATTGCCACAACAACGAGAATTGTTCGCACTTTCATACCATCACCTATCTAAGAGAGGTAATCATCGGGTTCATTCTGTCTTCGCCGGCGTGCGCGGTCCGTAGTGCGGCAGCGGCTTACCCAGTTCGTAGGCGCCGATGTCCGGGCCCCGGCCGACGCAGTCGTCGTTGACGTTGGGAATGGGCAGCGCGGCGTCCACCACCGGGGAGTCCGGCTTCGGCCGCAGGTCCAGGTTCTCGGGAGATATCTGCCCTCCGTACTCCACCCACGTCTCAGGTATCCGCCGGAAGTCGTCCGGTTCCACCATGACCGCGTGCTCGCAGTGGCGGTCCTGAGCCTGCTGAAACTCCCGCAGTGTTTTCCAACTCCTGTCCCCGCGTGCCGCGGCGAAGATGGCGTCCTCCCGCGGCAGGAACCATGCATTGTAGCCCATCACGTGGTCACGCGCGCCCGAGAGCGGGAAGAGCACCTGCGGCCGCTTGTCCCGGCGGGCCCTCTCCGCCAGCCAGACGTTGTTGACGTAAGCCGAGTGATCGTGCGTCCACCGGGTGGGGCCGCTGTCACAGGTGTTGTGGTAGGCCAGATTGCCGTTGCGCAGGGACTTGAAGCCCTTCGCACCGTGCGTAACGTTGCGGATCCAGTAGACGGGCCCGCCCGGGTTGCCGTAGGGCGCCAGCGTGGCGCCGCCCTGGTTGATCACACGGTTGCGGAGGAAGCGGATGTTGTGGACGCGGCCGCCGGTGCAGAGGGCGTTGTCCTTTATCTGCCGCAGGTCGTTGTTGTACAGGTCAATGGCGCTGTCCTGGCCGGGCACGTACATGTAGCTGTAGGTCACCTCGCCGTTGCGGGCGCCGTTGTAGAAATCGAAGAACCGCTCGCAGTAGTTGTGCGCGATCACGTGCCCTTTGCCGCCCACCTCGACGGCGATGTTCGCCTCCACGTTCTGGCCCATCGGGCCGCGGCCGATGAACCGGTTGTCCGTGATAGTGTAGTTCCGCCCCCGGGGATGCCGGCCCATGACGCCGTGGGTCACTTCACGGAACGTGCAGTCGCGGATGGTGATGTCCTCGGCCCAGATGGACTCGCCGAAGTCGCCCAGCCATACGCCGAACTCGGTGTTCTGAACGGTGAACCCTTCGAAGACCAGGTGGCGGGCCGTGCGGAAGTCGAAGAGGCGGAAGCACCCGGCGCCGTCGAAGACGACCTCCCCGTCGCCGGCGGGCCGGATGACGATGGGCTTCTCGGCGGTGCCCTTCAGACCGGCGATGTGGTAGGTGCCGAAACCGATCAGGAAGTAATCATCCCGGTAATGATAGCGCTCGGCCTTGTAGGTGCCGGCGTGGACCTCGAAGATGGTGCCGGGCTCGACCTCCGCCGGCCCCTGGGCCGCGCCCCAGCCCTTGCCACGCTTGCCGGGCCGATCGCGAAAAGCGGCCAGAAGGCCGTAGTAGGCGCCGTCGGGAATCTCGCCCCGGTAGTCCGCCGGATGCACGTGGCGCACCGGGCCCTCTTCCCATGCCTCGGCTTCCTCGCGCGTCGACACTTTCACCTTCCGCGTCGCATCCCCCTCCACGCCGTCCGGGTCTTCCAGGGCGAGACGGCACTCGTACTCCGTGCCCGGTTCCAGGTCGAGAATGCTGCCCGCGAACATCGGCGGAACGTCGTCCTCATCTCCGCTGTAGTGGACCCGCAGCAGGTCCATGCCCTGTCGCCAGTCCTCCTGGCCCGCTGCGCGGAACTCGAGCGCGACGGTGGCATTCCCGTTGTCGTCACCGTCGGCGAACCACTGGAACCCCAGGCAGAGGAGCGTCGGCGGCTCCACCACCAGCGCGTCCGGCTTCACAACGTCCTCAGCGTCGGCCGCCGTGAGTGACAGAGCCAGGGAGGAAACCAGAAACAACGCGACGTAACCATGTGTTTTCATTCTCCGGGACCTCGCGGTTCCTTGGTTTCTATGAGGCCTTATATCTGGAGCTTCTCGCCCTGTATTGCGGCGATCTTTCCCATTACCTCGGCGTCCAGCTTCTCGGCGGCCTCCATGGCCTGCAGGTTGCTGCGGACGTGCTCCGGCCTGGAGGCGCCGGCAATGAGCGTGCTGACGTGGGGGTTTTTCAGCGCCCAGGCCAGGGAGAGCGTGGCGACGGGCATGCCCAGGCCGTCGGCCACCTCCATAAGTTGGTCCACCTTCTCCAGCCGTTCATCGGTCAACCGGTCCCGGGCCCACGTGGCGCGCTCCAGCCGCGAGCCCTCGGGGATGCCGTCCTGATACTTGCCCGTAAGTATGCCGCCGCAGAGCGGCTGGTAGGCCGTCACGCCCATGCCGTGGCGCCTGAACAGGGGCAGCAGTTCGTCCTCGATCCGCGCCCTCCCGAACACGTTGTACCAGGTCTGCTCCATGTGCGGGCCCTCCATGCCCAGGTCCTCGGCGATGCGGTGCATCCTGAGCAGAAGTTCGGCGCTGTGGTCGCTGGTGCCCCAGTAGAGTATCTTGCCCTGCCGCATCAGCCGGTTCATGGTGACCACCATCTCCTCGGGCGGCACGGAGGTGTCCGGCCGGTGGCAGAACAGCAGGTCCAGGTGATCGGTCCCGTATGTCCGCAGGGAGCGCTCGACGACCTCGACGATGTGCTTGCGGTGCATCCCCTTCTCGGTCGAGGTGGCACCGCTCACACCACCCAGGCTCACCTTAGTGCCCAGGATCAGCGTCTCGCGCGGCCAGTCGTGTTTCCGGATGGTCTCGGCAATGACTTCCTCGCACCGCCCGTCGGCGTATTTCTCCGCGCTGTCGAAGTAGTTGACCCCGCCCTCGTAGGCGGTGACGATGATCTCCTCGGTCAATTCGTCGGGGATGTTCTTGCCCCAGTCGGCGTGGCCGCCGACGGAGATGGCGCTGATGGGAAGGCCCCACTTGCCCAGATTGCGGTATTCCATGGTCAGTCTCCTTTCGCGTGCTCGTCGGTCCTGAATATCTCGATGCCGTTCAGCATGGGCGTTCCGCCCGACTCGCGCTCGAACTCGATGAGGATGGTGTTGCCGCGCACCTTCACCGGGAACTTCCGCGAGATCGGTCGGTGGTTGCCCCCGGCCGCATCGAAGATTTCGAAGTCATCGAGCACCTTCCTGTTGTTGATGGTGACGTCGAAGACCCGCCCGGCGCCCCAGCGCTCGATCCAGTGCAGCCGGACCGCATACCCGCCGGGCGGCACGGTGAAGATGTATGCGTCCAGAGCGGCCCGCTCGAAGCGGTATAGCTGCGTGAGCGGTGTGCCCCCGACGGAGCCCCGTCCGCGCTGGTCGTGCCAGGCGTTCGGGTTCCCCACAAAACCCCATGGGCGGGGATACCTGTATTTCCGGTCCCCCTGCCAGACGCGCCCGGCGGGGTCCTCGTAGGGCCATGGCGAGCCGCACGCTACACGTATTGTCACATCGCCGGGGTCGGCGAGCAGCCGACCATCGGGCGGCTTGGTTCCGTTCGGCTCCCGCATCCGGTAGGGCTCCGGGAACTCGCAGCGGGGGCCGTAGTGCGGCAGCGGTTTGCCATGCTCGTAGGCGCCCAGGTCCGGCGCGTCTCCCGTGAAGTCCTCGTTGACGTTGGGGATCACCACACCGGCATCTATGGCCTCGGAGCCGTCGGCCAGGCGCAGGTCTATCTTCTCCGGATCGAGCAGTTTGATGTTGTGGGGCCATTCCCGCTGGAGCCCGTGGGGGCTGGCGGCACGGACGAAGTCGGAGAAATCCACGCCGATGCCGCCTTCGCCCAGTCCGGAGACCTCCTGGAACGCCCCGAAGCTCCGGCAGACTTCCTCGTCGTAGAGGAACTTCGCGTTGCTCATCAGGTAGCCGTTGTGGTTCAGTCGCGTCCGCTGGCCGGGCACCACCTGGACGGCCTCCGCCCGCTCTCCCTTGCTCGGGCCACCCAGGAAAAGGTTGTTCTGCAGCCGCCCGTAGGCGTAGGTTTGGAAGTTCAGCGGGTAGAGGGTCATGGTGTTGTGCAGGGCCACGATGCCCCGATGCCGCCGTCGTTCTTGAATCCGCGGGCGGACCGCTGGTTGAACACCACGTTGCGGATCCAGTAGGTGGGTCCGACGCGGTTGCGGTTGTCCAGTTGCGGGTCGCCGCCATTGACGACCCGGTTGCGGATGGCGCGGCAGTTCTTGACGGTGCGGTTGAAGCAGATGGCGTTGTCGCCCGTGCGCCGGATGTCGTTGTGGGACACGTCAATGGCCGAGGAGGCGGGCCCGGCGTTGACGTAGTCGAAGAAATCCACCACCCGGTTGTGGCTGAACACGTGGCCCTTGCCGTTGATGGTGATGGCCTGGCGCGAGAACGTGCTGCCCCAGGAGCCGATGATCGCCTGTTGCCGGCCCTCCAGGCGGCAGTCGGTGATGTGGATGTCCCGGTTGCCGGGGTGGCTGCCATAGGCCACGTGGGCGACATCCCGGATGGTGCAGTTGCGTATGGTGATGTTCCGGCTGGGCCGCAGATTGCGCGCCTCGGCGAACTGGAAGGCGATCTCGCAGTTCTGGATCGTAAGGCCCTCGATGATCACGTTCTGCGCCCCGGCCAGGTCGAACAGCTCCGGCATGCCGCTGCCGTCAATAACCACCTCGCCGTCCCCGGCCGCCTTGATGACCAGAGGGCGGTCGCCGCCGGCGTGCCCCAGCGGGTAGCCGTGCCAGCCGCTCTTGTCGAAGATCAGGTGCCCGCGGAAATCGCGCTTGTCGAACTTCTTGCCCTTGTAGTAGCCGGAGTGGAGTAGGATAACGTCGCCGCCCTCGGCCCAGTCGGAGGAGCGCCGGTTATACAGGTTGCCGCCCCAGATGGCGTTCAGCAGGCCCGAGTGCGCCGGCTCTTGCCTCTCTCCCCGGTACTCGGCCATGTAGGCGTGCCGGACGTTCATGTCCCGGGGAATCTCGGCCGGCTTCGCGGTCCGAGAGGTGACGGTACGCGTGGCACGGCCCTCGACCCCGTCGGGGTCCTTCATCACCAGGCGGCACTCGAATGCGGTGTCCGCAGGCAGTTCGATGATACTGCCGGCCAGCAGGGGCCGATCCTCGTCCGGCGCCAGGCGCACCAGATCCATCGCGCGCTTCCACTCGCTCTCGCCCTCGCGGCGGTAACGCACCTCGACCGTCGCATTCAGGTTGTCGTCCCCCTCGCCGAACCACTGAAAGCCCAGGCAGTGAAGCGTAGGGGGCTCGACGACGAGGTCGCCAGGCGCAAGGGCCTCATCTGCCCGGACCGCAGGAGACAAAACCAGAAGCAGCAGCACAGCGGCCGGAGTCCAAAAACACCTCTTAAACATCTTCTATTCCTTTCTTCTATTGATTCGCGGTCCGTAGTGGGGGGGATCGTCGCCGAACTCGATAGCGCCCATGTCGGGCCCGTCGCCGTGGAAGTCGCCGTTGATGTTCGGCAGCGGTTTCGCCCTGTCGATGACAGGCGCACCCTCCTCAAGGCGGAAGTCGTAATCGCCGGGCACATAGAGCTTGCCGCGCTCCGGCTCGGGGGCCTTGCGATACATCTCGTAGGCCTTGTCCATGATGGTGCTGTGCCGGGCAAACCCCGTGGCCCCGGCAAACTCCTCCAGCGTGGCCCAACGGTCCCGCCGCCCCACGCCGACGGGCTTCTCGGCAAAGATATCGCGGAGCATGTTATAGGCGTTGTAATCGCTGCTGTTGCGCGGCGGCAGGGATCTCAAGTGAATGAGCAGCGCGTTGCCGTGGTCACGCTCGCGGAACTGTTCGGGGAACGGCAGGAAGACGTTGTTGTAATAGTGCAGGTCGTCGGCATACTTGTTGTGACCGGCGTTGGGTGACGTAAGGATATTGTGCAACGCGATCATGTTCCGCGACATCTTGAAGGCACTTTTGTTTCGCTTCACGGCGATATTACGCACCCAGTAGTAGGGTCCGCCCGGTCCGCCCTGCATGGAGAGCGCCGGCGGGCCGGTGTTCATCACCAGGTTGCGCACGGCGCGGATGTTGAACATGCCGTTATCCATCTCGATGAAGTCGTCCATTCCCTGCAGCAGCACGTTGTTCGAGATGTCCATCGAGGCGATATAGTCGCCGGATTCGTAGTCAAGGAATCGATCCCAGCCGGTACTGATACAATCCTGGAACCACTCCAGATGGTTGTGCTCCACCACGTGGCCCTTGCCGGCAATGAAGATGCCGAAGGGCGAGCGGTGGTCGTTCATGCCGCCGGTGGTCAGGCCCTTGAAGAAGTTGTCGGCAATGTAGTAGCCCTCGCTGCCGCGGGACTCGTCGTCGTAGATGCCGTTGCGCACCTTCTCCAGGTGACAATTGGTGACGATCAGGCCCGTGGTGCTCTGGAAGGGCTGATAGCCGGCCAGGAAGGCCGCTTCGGTCTCCTGGATGCGGATGCCGTCGAACCACAGGTGCGCCGCCTCGACCACGTCGAAGGCCGCGTAGTGGTTCTGGCCCACGAACGTGACCTCGCCGTCCCCGGCGGCCTTGAAGACGATGGGCTTCTCGGCCGTGCCCCTAAGGCGGAAGCGCCAGGTGCCGAACACGTCCTCGGTCGGGCCGGTGTGGATGGCCTCCAGACCCTTGTTGCCCGAGAGGTGCAGACCCTCTATCTCCGTCTCGCAGAAGAGCGGCATGCGCACGTCCTCGAACGTACAGTTCGTCACCCACAGGTTCTCGCAGCTTCCGTAGGGCTTCTGCCCGGCCATGATGGCGCACTCGGTGTTACGGAAGGTGAGCCCGTCGACCCAGAGATTCTGCGAGCCGATGGTCTCGAACAGCAGGTAGCTGCCGTTGCCGTCGAAGATGGCCGGTCCGTCGCCGGCAGCCTTCACGCAAATCGGCTTGCCGGGCTGGCCGCCCATCCAGATGCGCCAGCTTCCCCAGCGGGGTGCGGAGAAGATGGGATCGCGATAGTCGTACTTGTTGACCTTGTAGGTGCCGGCGTGCACCAGGATGGTGTCGCCCGGCTTGAGCTGGTCATACCTGCCACGCATGAGCGCATAGGCCCAGCGCTTCGTGAAGGTCGGCTGCTGCTTCTCGCCCTTGTAGCGCGGGGGATAGACATGCCAGGTGGTGCCGCCCTCGGGCATCTCGGGCTTCGGGGCGCTGACCAGCTCGTCCAGCGGCACGGTCCCGCCCTCGGCGTAGTCGACCGTGTAGGTGCCGGCGTGGGCCAGGATTATGTCGCCCGGCTTAACCGGGGCGTTCTCGTCGGCGATCACATCTTGCCAGTCGCCCTCCGGCGCCAGCAGCGGCTGCTCCTTCTGGCCGGAGAAGTCTTCCGGGTAGATGTGGTAGGTGGTGCCGTCCTCGGGCATCTGCGGCTGCGCGCGCGTGGTGAACTGGACGGTGCGCGTCGCTTCTCCATCCACGCCGTCTTCGTCCACCAGCGTGACGCGTGCCTCGTAGTCCGTGCCGGGCTGCAGATCGAAAAGGCTGCCGGCGACAAACTCGTGCCCGTCGGCCCCCATGCGCATGAAGTCCAGTCCGTGGCGCCACTCGGTCTCGCCGGCCTTGCGGAATTCGATGGTGGCGGTAGCGTTCGAGTTGCCATCGCTGGTGATGCGCCAGTGGAACCCGGCGCATTCCAGCGTCGGCGGCTCTACCACCAGTCCCACGGGTCGCGCGGCGTGGGCAAGACACGGCCAGACAACCGCCAACAGAACCACGCAGACAACACGACGCATAATCTTCACCTTCTATCTCCTCTGACTGCGTTCATACGAGTGCGCCCTGTTCTCTGAGGGCGCCGCGAAGCCGGGCTACGTCGAGGTATCGGGGCTCTACTCCTTCCGCCTGCGCCAGGGCGGCGGCCGTGCCGGCGGCCTCGCCCAGTGCCCAGGCGGTCCCTATGAGGCGAATGCTGCCGAAAACGCCTTTTCCCACCGAAATGGAGCGGCTGCCGATGATGAGTCCGTCCACGGACCGCGGCACGAGGCAGCCGTAGGGAATGCCCGCTTTGCCGTCTCCGGCGGCGAACAGGGCGATATCCCGGTCGCTGCGGCGATTGGCCCGCACGTGCTCCGCGGTGAGCGTCTCGAGCCCTGCCACGCGGCGTCCAAGACGCACGCCGAACTGGTCAGCCAGCCGGCCGATTGTCGCGTTCTCCCAGCCGGGAACGTTCTGTCGGAAGAACTCTAGCGTCACGAGCGCCTGCCGGGAACCCTCCATCTCCATACGGGTCAGGTCCCATGCGTTCACGGCATCGCCCCGGAAGCTGATGGCCGCGCCGCCCAGCTCCTTCACGCCGCCGGCGGCCACCACCTGCTCCATCAGCTCCTTGTAGCGCTCCGGCTCTTCCTCCTTGAACCGCTCGAAGCGTTCCGTATCCACGCCCTCCGGGTCCGCACGGAAGGAGCACCTGCCAATCGCCCTCCCGGTGGGCTCGTCCACCGCTTCCGGGGCCTCGTCTGCCAGCATGGCGGCGCCGGCCAGCGCGGCGACGTCGGCGTCCCCGGTGGCGTCCACCACCACGTCGGCCTTCAACGCCTGCCGCCCGCTCTTGTTCTCCACGATGACACCGCGCACCGCGCCGTCCTCCGTGACGGCATCCACGATCCAGCTATGCAGCAGCACCTCCACGCCGGCCTCCCGGCACTTCTCGGCCAGCACCAGGCGCAGCAACTCGGTGTCCAGCAGCCCGTCGCCGCGCGACTCGGGCTCATCCGGGCCGATCCACCCGCCCAGCTCGTCCAGCCGGTCAATCAGCTCCCGCCCGAAGCCCTGAACGAAATACTCATCCGGCCGGCCATATTGCACCAGGACGGGCACGGGCCATCCCACGGTGACCCCGCCCAGGTAGCCGTACCTCTCGACGAGAAGCACCTCCGCGCCCTGTCGCGCCGCGCAGACGGCCGCCGCCACCCCGGCGATGCCGCCGCCTGCCACCAGCACGTCAACATCACCCACCACGGGAGTCCGGCGCGCGTCTTCTTCTACGCATTGCATTCCAGCTCTCTTCCTCTCCAGGTGACTCAGAATCCTCTGTCCAGTAGCTTCTTTAACTCATCCAGGTGGTTCTCGTACACGGCCCGCGGCGCGCAGTCCGCCTCCGAGGCCACCACGGCGGCCATGGCTACCGTCTCGCCCATCATGCCGGTCGTGCCCTGGCAGCGGAACATGGCATGGGCCAGGTGCGACATCGAGGCGCACCGGCCGGCCAGGAAGCAGTTACTGACGTCGCGCGCGTAGAGGCTGCGGTACGGCATGACGGCCCTGGTCTGGCCGCGCTCGTTGTGCAGAGCCCGCGACTTGAAGGCCCGCTTGCCGAGGTGCTGGACGTGTTTGTCCCGCGGCACGTGCACGTCGATGCCCCATGTGCAGGGCACGGCGGCGTCGGGATATTTGTCCCCGGTCGAAGGGATGCCGTTCTGTGTGAGGACGACGTCGCCCATGATGCGGCGCGACTCGCGTCGGCCCAGGTTGTAGCTGCACCACTGCAGGGCGTATTTTCGGAAGTTTTTGCGCCGGCCGGGGTCGTGTTTGAGGAACGACCAGTTGCCGAAGATTGACCGCAGCAGCAGGTCGCGCGTCCGCTCGCCATGCATTGCCTGATTCAGCCAGTAGCCGGCCTCCCAATTCCACGCGCTCTTCGTCGTCGGCCAGGCGGTGGTGTCGTTGATCGGCAGGGCCCAGGGCGTCTCGGGGAACTCGAAGACGTCCTCTTCCTCTTCCGAGAACCAGTGCAGGGTGGCGCCCAGCACCTGCACGTCGTCCTGCTCGGGGGCGCGGAGTTCGTTGTAGGTCTCGCGGCTCTCGCGGCCGATGTGATACTCGCACCCCGCGGCGTAGGCCAGGTCGCCGTCGCCCGTCGCATCGCAGAACAGCGCCGCGCTCAGGCGGACCGGTCGGCCCCTTGACAGGTCCATGACCGTGACCGAGGCGATTATATCATCGGATTTCTCCACGTCCAGCAGGTGATGGCCGCTCAGCACGGTCAGGTTGTTCTCGGCGGCGACCAGTTCGGCCTTCTGGCGGTCGCCCTCCATGAACTTCTCCGTCATCCACGGCCGGGCCAGGCGCCTGGCGGCGCTCATCTCGCCGACCAGGTTGCCCAGGTTCGGCCAGGGCTCCATGTTCGTCTTTGCGCTGATGTGGACACGCACGCGGGAGGAGTTGTTGCCGCCGAGCACCTCGCGGCATTCCACCAGCGCCACACGCAGCCCAAGGCGCGCCGCGCCGACGGCCGCGCATATACCGGCCACGCCCGCGCCGATGACGATCAGGTCATAGCTGCCACCGTCAATTGGTTCACCACTCAGAGCGGCCTGGGCGAGCCGGAACACGGGCATCTCGTCGTCCTTCTCGGGCGGACGCGCCTGGAGGTCGGGGCTGAGCCAGAGGCAGTCACAGCGCGCATCGAATCCAGCAAGATCGTGTAGCGCCAGTTCGACCTTGTCGCGCAGGTCCACCACTCCGCCGTCCTGCCAGCCCCAGTCGCCGGACCCGGTGCCGAAGACAGGCTCCACCGGCTTTCCATCAGCCAGCACCCGGAAGCGTCCAGCCGACTCGCCGGTTTCTTGGGTCCAGTCGCGCGTGCGCACCCAGAGGCGGTATCGTCCGGGCCGAACGTTGCGTAGAGTGGTGATGGCATCATCGACCGGGCGGCCGAGGCCGTGGGCCAGCAGATACGGCGAGCCCATCTCGTCGACGAACTGCGGATCGACGATCCAGCCGCCGTGCTTCTGGAAGTGCTCGGCTTCCAGGAAATACGCCGGCCGGCGCTCGGCGACTACCGGCCCGGTCGTCAGCATCAACCCGGACGCTCCGACGGCCAGACCCGCGCGAATAAAACCGCGGCGCGTCAGTGCTGCCCGCTCGGCCTGCCTGTTCGGTGCACCCGACTTTTTCATAAATGCGGCCTTCCTGCGTCCTTTCGCGCGTGGGTTAGTTCCTGCGTTCGGATGCCGGGCCTCGGCCGCGGTCATAGCGGACAAGGGCGGCTTTGCTCCGCATGGTGACCTTTACCGTGCGGTCGCCCCGCGCTTCCACGTCGGCCTCGCCCATCACCGTGCCGAAAGAGTAATCCGACAGATCGTCGGGCCAGCGCAGGTCAACGGTGCGCTCGTCCACCTCGCAGTCGCGTCGCTTGAAGAACACAAGGATCCCCGTTCCCGTGTCCGGGTCGTGGAACTGCCAGCCGTCCCAGCTCTCCCGATCCTGTGCCGGCGGGAACAAGCTCCAGAAGTCTTTGTTCAGGTAGTGGCGTATGTTCTTGAACACGCTGATGGCCCGCGCGGCGTCCGCACGATCCTCCACGCTCCATTTGGAGATGGTGCGGTGCAGGTTCAGGGCGCTGCCCATCTGGGAGAGCCATACCTCCAGGCCCATTCGGTCGTGGTGCTCGTACATGCCGCCCGCCGGGCCGAAGTGGTTGTTGATGTAGGTGGCGGGCAGTATCCAGTTCAGCGACGTGCGGTAGATGCGCCAGTGGTCGGAGTTGGGTTTCTCCGCGTCCCAGATGCCGCAGCAATCGGCGATGTGCAGGGTGTGCGCGTGCCGGAAGACGCCAAGGTTCAGCATCGAGCCGCCGCCCCCGCACCATTCGATCCAGACGTCGGGGTATTGTTCCAGGAATTCCGCGTAGAGTTCGCTCTGGGCGACGTAGTGACGAAGCTCCTTCAGGCCGCGGCGGCCCTCCTGCTCCACGTGGTCCCAGTAGCGGCGGCGGGGATGCACGTTCAGGTCGTGCCAGAGGTAGCGGGCGCCGAATTCGACCACGAAACGTTCCAGCAGCTCGAACATCAGCTCCCGGCCGCCAGCCGTGCTCATGTCGATCAGGCCCATGTTCCAGGCCCTGTCGTTCGGGTCGATGCACTTATAGGGCACCAGGCAGTCGCGCAGCCGCTCGTGCGGCTCGGTCAGCACGTTGATCCGCGGGTCGTACCACAAGCCCAGGATGATGCCCAGCTCTTCCATGCGCTCGGAGAACGCCTTCAGCCCGCCGGGAAAGCGGTCTTCGTAGGGCTCGAAAAGACCGCACTGCTCCCACCAGGCGCGTATCTCGTAGCCCTCGACGCTCTCTGTGCCGGGGAACATCTCCTGAAGCTCTTCCAGCGAGAACGGCGTTTTGCTGCCCGTGGGTGGTCTGTACCACGGCGAGGCCCAGACGAACTGTTCGATGCCGAGCGAATGGCACAGGTTCATCTCCCGGGCGATGCCTTCGGCGTCGAACTCGGGGCAACTCCCACCGATGGCGTGACACAGCACGGGCGGCAGAGGTTTCTCGCCGTCGATGGTGGGCATGAACTCGTCGTGGATGGTGCGGCGCAGTTTGACGCAGCCGTCCTGCACGCTGCCCCGGTAGGTGCCCAGGGAAACGGGTGGCAGTTGCACCTCTTCGCCCTGCATCATCTCGAAGTCCAGGCAGGGCAATTCGATCCACGCCCACGCGCCGTCGTCGGACCTGCCGGTGGACATCCGCCAGGTGCCCGACCATTCGGGGCCGAACCACATGCCGCCGCCCTCGTTGTAGAGGAACCAGACCGGCAACAGCACCACCGAAGAGCGCCCCAGCAGGTCCTCGAACTCGACCTCGCCTTCCGCAGCCAGGTCCCTGTCCCAGATGCGGAACTCCCTGGGCGGGAAGTAGTTTTTGGCCTCGTTCTCACCCGTTTCGGTATTGTAGACGCAGCCGCCGTTCCACCCGCGCAATGTTGTGGCACCCGGGACGGAGAGGTCCATGATACGGACCCGGCTGATGCGTTCCTGTATGCTCTTTTCCGCCAGCAGACGCCACCGGTAGGTCAGCATGTCGTGCGCTTCGACCCGGCGGGTCTCCAGGACGACCGTCAGAGGGTGCCCCTCGACGGCGTAGACATAGTCCACACCCTCGGCGCGGCGCTTCTGCCGGCTGTGCTGAAAAACCAGTTCCGCCGGTTCACCGCCGATGGTAAATCTGAACGGCACGACGCCCTCTTTCAGGGGTTTCACGATGTCGTCTATCTGGATCACGGCACACCTCTTCGATTACGGGATGGAACTAAGCTTTGGGGGGCCTGGTGCTGACGTTAATTCCCCGCTTCGATGCAGTGCACGCCCCAGTAGCTGCGGAGTATCAGGCGCCCGTCCGACAGCGGCACGGGGCAGACGTTGAACACGTTGGCGTCCGGGTTCTGCCGGTCCAGAGCCAGGGGCATGGGGCTCTTTTCGGCGTCCAGGATGTTCACCGACAGCACTTTGAATTCCGGCGTGGTCGCATCCAGGACCCAGGTGCCTTTCTTCCGCGTCTGGATGTAGACCTTGTCGTCGCCGGCGAAAGTGGTGGCATAGACGCCGCGGCACTCGTGCAACTCCTCGGGGGTGACTTCGAAGATGGCCTCACCGGTCTCCGGTTCCAGACAGCCGATGCATCGGGCCGTCCTGGGTCGCATGCCGCCATAGGCGCCGTAATACAGCCGACCGTGGTACAGCACCGGCGGGATGAGCGCGGCGCCGCGCTCCTCGTGCTGCCAGATCAGGCGGTCCTCCACGTCATCGCCCGCCTTGATGGCCGAAGCGGTGGTGGTGCCGTGAGAGCCGCCGGCGAAGCAGTAGAGAATCTGCTTCTCCGGGTCGTAGATGGGGGTATTGCAGGCGTAGCCGCCGCTGACGCGCGGTTGGCGCCAGAGGACATCGCCGGTCTCCGGGTCGTAAACGTTCATGTGCTGGCCGACCACCAGCATGGCCAGCCGGGTCTTGCCGTCCACCTGGAAGACCAGCGGCGTAGACCAGGCCCGGTTGTACCAGGCCTTCTGCTCGTCCTCGAAGCTCATATTGGCGTCCTGCCGCCAGATGTCTTTGCCGGTGTTCTTGTCAATGGCCAGCAGCGCGCCGGACTCGACGCTGGCGTTGACGAAGAGCCTGTCGCCGTGCAGGATGGGTGAGGCCGCGCTGCCCCAGCCGGCAAATTTCTCCCCTATGCTGGTCCGCCAGACCTCGTTTCCCTCATGGTCGAAGGCGAACAGCCCGCCGGGGCCGAAGCTGGCGTAGAGACGATTCCCCTGTGCCACGGCCGTGTGGGTCGCCAGACCGTGGTTCTTGACGTTCTTGGCCTGCTGGGTAAAGGAGTTCATGGACTTCAGCTCCTTCGACCACAGCACCTCCCCGGAGCCGGCGTCGAGGCAGGTCACGTGGTAGCGCAGGGTCTCGTCCACGGGATGTTCTGCCCACTCCTCCTTGCTTCGGCTTGCGCGCGGGTTGTAGCCGCTCCAGGAGGTGACGAAGACCTTCTTGCCCCACACCACCGGTTGCGAGGAGCCGGGGCCGGGCAGGGGGGTTTTCCAGTCTATGTTCTTTTCGTTCCCCCACTCGACGGGCAGGTTCTGGATCTCGGTTATGCCGTCCTGGTCCGGACCGCGCCACTGATACCAGTCCTCTGCCCCCACCGGCACGGCGATTGCGAAGATACTCAACACGAACACAAGCGTCCTGAACATGGGCATTCCTCCTCAGCGTCGAGCGTCCACAGTTTCACGTCTTCAAAAGCCAGAGTTTCGGCGGCACCATCAGGCCGCTGGGCTTTTTCTTGTATGCCTCGCCGGGTGGGGTGTGGGCCGGAGCCGGCCGGTAGCTCCATATGCCCGGCAACCCGTCCACGAAGTGCGGCCCCATGAAGTTCCGCATGTTCCCGACCACGTCCACGGCCAGTTCGTGCCGTCCGGCGGAAATCGATCGGTCCATCCGCAACGAATACGGCGGATGGAGTATGACGCCCGCCGATTCGCCGTCCAGCGATACGTCGGCCACTGCGCCGGCCCAGTCTCCAAGCTCCAGGTCGAGCCCGTCGCACGGCGCGTCGGCCTGGAAGCCGTAGCGGTAGCGCACCTTTCGGTGGTAGAAGGGCATGCCCTGGCGGGTCCAATCGCCGTGCTCCAGTTCCCGGGGGGCAACCGCCCTGAATCCGCGCTCGGTCGGCTCCAGGGAGAATTCGCCCAGCAGGTAAACCGGCATGATCTCGCACAGCACGTGGAACGGCTCTGCCCTGAGGGTAAGGACGTTTTCCCCCGGCCGCACCAGCGATTCCACGGGAACGGCTCGGGCCTCGGGGTCGAACCACCTCTCGGCGGCGCACTGGTCGATGGGCTGCCCGTTCAATTCCGCCTCGTAGAGGTAGAGTCGCTCCACCCCCAGCCGCAGGCCGGGTTGGCCCGCGACCTCTTCGTCCACGACGAAGTGATACCGCACCGTCAGGTCGCTGTCCGGGGGTATGGGCCGGTCAATGTTGTTTCGCTTGAACTGTTTGCTGCCCGTCACGCTGTCCTCGAAGCCCTGCATGCGCCAGTTGGCATCGTCCGCGACGACGGTGTTGACGTCCTCCAGGCGGCGACCATCGGCCTCCAGGTCGCAGTAGTCCAGGTAGAGCGCATTGGGACTCAGGCGCTCTATGCCGGCCGGGTGGACGTCCACCGACGTGCGCCGGGGCTCGGAGGCCGGCTCCGCGGGGATCAGGTTCTCATCGGTCACCACCCAGAGCGCATGGCCCCGGGGATGCAGATCCAGGGACAGAACGACGTGGTCGCCGTCCTGGTGGACGTCCAGCACGCGGGTCCCGGCGGAGGCCGTGTCGAACTCGACGACCGACCCGCCCTCCACGCGGACCTCGGTGATGATGGGTTCCGGCCATGGATTGCAGAGATAGAGCAGGGTCTGCCCTTCGTCCGTCACGGCCCGGCGCCAGCAAAGGCTTCGGGGCAACGACTCCCCGTCCGGCCTACTCAGCCGCGGCGGCACCTCCGCCCGGACCGCCTCAACCAGTTGCCGGACGCTTTGGAGCGAACGCCATTGGCCCGGGAATTCGTTCTGCAAAGCCGACGGGGCGTCCGATAGCCGCGCGTTCAAGCGCTCCGGTCCGTCCCCGACGACCATCGCGGCGCCTCCACCTTGCATGTATGCCCGCAGTAGATCAAGGGTTTCCGGGCGGATTGTCTGCATACTCCCGGGGACGATGACCAGCTTGTAGGAGCGCTCACCGACAACCAGCCGGTCGTCCTCGACATCCCCGAACTCCTCCATGATGAACTCGTCACCCAGGTCGAAGTCCACCTGCGCGGAGTACAGCGCCAGGACCGTCTCCAACTGGCTTTCTGCCACTTCCGTGAGTTCCCGATCCCGCGTATCGCGCCGGCCACGCCCGGGTCGCCAATGCATCCAGCCGGTGGTTACAGGGTGAAGAAGAAGCACACGGTTGTGCTCGCGCCCCTGGGCGAGCACGGCGTTGGCGCGGTTCACATGTTGGGCCTGCAGGTGGTAATAGGGCCACCACGGACTGTGGTCGGAAATCGTGTGCGGCCAGTCGTATTTGCGCCGTCCCGCCAGGCTGACGTGGGCCAGGTGCGGATCCATTACGTTCACACCCAGGGCCAGGAGGTAATCCTCGAGAGGCTTGAAGACATCGAACGCCGCCCCGTAGCCGGCGCCGCCGCAGGATTCTGCCAGCGCCCAGGTCCGTCCGAGCTGGTTGACGACGCTGCTGAGCTCTTTCAGGATCAGCAGGTACGACTTGTTCTCCTCGGGAGTGGATGGCTCGAACTGAAACCCGAGCAGGTCCACGCCGGGCGCCTGCATCCACCGCAAGGAAGCCATGTCGTCCGGCGACCGGCGCGGGGACGGCCAGCTCTCGATGAGATGTCCGGTAAACTCCAGGCCGTGCTCGGCACACCAATCGTGGATGGGGCGCATGAAGTTCTGGTTGAACAGGCGACTGACGGTCTGCCAGTAATCGTGGCGGACCTCGCTGGAACCTTCCATGGTGAAATAGAGATCGACGATCCGGTCGCGCAGTTCATACCCGTGCTCCAGGCGGAACTGCCGCTCCAGATGGGCGGAGAACGGCACCCCGCCCGAGCCCAGCAGTTGCGGCTCGTCGCAGAACACCAGGCGGGTGGTGTCGCCGAACCAGTCCCGGCCCCATTCGGCGTAACGATCGTGCGTGCAGGCCAGGAAGGCGTCGGTGGTCTGGCGCTTGGTCAGGTCGGGCCCGGGCAGGCCGGCCCCTTCGACCGAAACGGAGGGCGTGTGGAGCCGAACGGCATACACCGGCCGCTCCCGCGCGGCCTCGCGCGCGACGTCAGCATCTTCAAGGCGCCGGGGCGGCCCGCCCTCCTCCGTTTCGCACACGTAGGCAATCGCGCCGTTGGGCACATCCGCCGGATGGCGGACAGTCTTCACGGCAAGCGTCTGCTGCACCAGGTGAGGGTGCTCGGCCACCACGTGTCCGCCCGCCTCGCCGCCGGGGCAGGTGAACTCGTCGTAGATGTGCATCTCGAGGCCCAGGCGCCGGGCCTCGCGGCAGGCGTGGGCCCAGAGTTCGAACCAGCGGTCCGAGAGGTAGGCCGTGGTCAGGCCGGGCCGGGCGTGAGGGAAGAGGCCGCCGACCTGCTGGTCGGCGAACTGCTCCAGTTGCTCGGTCAGGCGCTCCTCGGTCAGCTCCGTGTTCCATGACCATTGGGGCATGGTGCGGTAGCGGCGGGGTGGATCCTCAAACAGCTCTTTCAGGCGGTCCATGAGTCTACTCTTCGCTCACAATGTTCTGGTTGTCAAAACCGAGCATCCGTCGCGGAACTCAGTTACGAGGTCTGCCCACCTGTTCCGCGTCCAGATCGTACACCCCGATCCAATCGGGTGGCAGAAGATGGCCTTCTTCGGTGTTGCCGGGGACCTTCCGCTGGGTGCTGCACTCCAGGTAGGGCCAGAGCCCCGCCTCGACGCCAAAGGCCAGGTGCTGGTGAGGCTGCCAGTGCCAGTGGAAGTTCAGCCGGATGTCGAGCTCAGGGCGTGCCCGGAATGTCTCGATCAGGCGCAGGCCCTCGGTGATTCCCCGGCCGGACTCGTGCATGTCGTAATGGAACTGGTCAGCCGCGCCGGCCTCGGCCCAGCGGAGGTCGCGTTCAACCATGTTCAGGTCCCACTCGGCGCGCTCCTCCTCGGTCGGCTCGTAGCCCGGCTCCCAACCGCCCTCGGCCTCGATGCGCAGGTCGGCGTACTCGCAAAGCTCCACGTAGCGCTCGCGCCACTTCTCCTCCGGCAGCTCCGGTATGCCGCCCTCGTGCTATTCGTAGCCGCACTCCTGCAGCGTGTCCACCACCCGCAGGTTTTCCTCGAACGGAAAGCACTCGGGGTTGAACGGATCGTATGCCAGGATCGCCTCGTCGCCCGCGGCCTCGCGGGCGGCCCTCAGGCAGGCGAGCGTCACCTCCAGCCCGGCCGGTTCCTCCCCGGCGAAGGTCTTGCCCCAGGTGCCGGGCAGGTGGAGCTTGACGGCATGCATGCCTTCCTCGTGCACGCGGTGCCCCACGCAGTCTGCAAACTCCTGCACGTCCTGGAACCAGTCCCAGCGGACATCCCCGTAGAGCATTACGCGGTCCCTCTTCTGCTGCCAGAAGTGCCACAGCGGTGCCTCGAGCATGCGGGCGTGCATGTCCCAACAGGCGATGTCCCACGCGCGCGCCGGAGCGGATGGAAGCCTGCTTTGCACAAATCGGCTGTACATACTGTCATGGTCCAGCAGGTCATGGTCCCCCAGCAGGGGCACTGCCAGGCGCAGTTCCCCCTCGTCGGCGCCGCCCCGATAGTAGCCCACGGCGTCGTTGTCGCCGAGCACCCGCAGCACGGTCGCGGTCTTCTCTTTGCCGTGGGTGTTAACGTATCGATGCTCCACGATGTCCCAACAGACCAGTTTTACCGGTGGCACGTCCTGCCATTCAACACGTTCCGGCTGATCTTTGTGCTCCGTCACTATCTCCTCCTTGCAGCCCTCACCTGGGTAAAGGAAGGTGCAGGTCTGCCGGACCCTGGTCGGAAACCGTCAGTTCCGGATAAGCGGCGTCAATCATCTCGCGGATTATCTCGCAGTAGCGAACCTTCTGCCGCGGCTGGCCGTGCAGCTCCTGCTTCAGGTAGCAGGGCGCCGAGACGCGGATGATCTCCGGTGACTGGTTGACACGGGAGAAGTTGCCCAGGGTCTCCCAGCCGAAGATGACGATGTCCATGGGGATGTCCACCGTCTGGCGAACGGCGGCCAGCATGGGCAGCTCCAGGTCCGTGACCGGGTTGAAGCTGTCGGCGCCGATCTCCTCCAGCAGCTTGGCCCCGGCGGGGCTCCGGTAGCCGGCGGTGTAGGAGACCTTGAAGATGATGTCGTCCGGGATGTCGCCGGAGGCGCGCATCTTCGCCAGCAGGTAGAGCGCGCCCTCGTCGTAGAGCAGGAACGCCCGCAGGCCGGCGTCGTAGCAGCGCAGGATGGACTGCACCAGGTAGGTCACGTTGTCCGCCCCCCGCAGCCGCCAGCCGCCCCATTTCCCGAAGGGGGTCTCTGCATGGCGGCCGATGTCCGTAATCGATTTGGGCCCGGGGTCCATCACGATCTCGAGCTTTTCCTCGTGGGCTACCTGCACTATCTCATCGAGCTGATCCTGCGTCCGCTTGTTCCCCCCGCCCATGATGATGCGATGGATGGAGACTCCGCGCTTTTCCTTCTCGTCGATCAGTTCCTCCAGTGCCTCCACAGAGCCGATGCCCGATATCTCGTTGCGGTAGTGCGCCCCGTCGGGGAAGCGCTTCTCCGACGCCGGCAGGTCGTAGCGGTCCCGCGGCGCGATGTCCTGCTTCTCGATCATCCGGCGGATGTCCTCGATGTTTCTCATCGTCCTCTCCTCACTGACGCGGACCGTAGTGCGGCTCCTGGCGACCCCGCTCGTGCGGGCCGACGTCCGGACCGTCACCTGCAAAGTCATCGTTCACGTTCGGCAGCAGGACGGCGCGGTCCGCGAGCGCCTCGTCCCCGTGCGTCTCGAAGGTGAAACCGCGCCTCTCGACATCGGCCGCCCGGCGGAAGGCGTCAAAATCCTCCTCCACTATCTCGCCTTGCGGCGTGGCGAGCCGCCACTTCTCCGGGCGCTCCACCTTGCCCCTCCGCAGGAGCCGGTAGGCGTTCCCGTCAATCCGCCCGGGGGCGGAGTCCACGTCAAGGTTGAACAGCATCGGTTTCCAACTCCACTCCACCAGGTTGTTGACGAACTCGTGCTTGCCGCCGCGCGCCGCCAGCGACCCGAGCCGGCTGTGATAGACCACCGCTCCCGAAGGGTGCGTCGCGAACTTCCACGCCTGCCCCAGATTGCGGATGAAATAGACCGGGCCGCCCCAGAGCGGCTGGCAGGAGAAGCTGCACCTGTTGCGCATGAAGCGCACGTTGCGCACGCTGCCGTCCGCCTCGCCGCTGTTGTCGCCGCTCTGACCGACCACGTTGTTGTAGAAATCAATGCTGATGGCGGGGCGGCCGAACTTCGGGTCGCCGTGGCCGTTGGTGGTCACGTTCAGGTTGTCCCAGAAGCCGTCAATCTCGTTGTAGCAGACCACGTGGCCCGTGCCCAGTACGTTCACGCCGTAGCCGAACTCGCGGTCAAACGTCTGATTGTTGCCTGCGTCCTTGATCCGATTCACCTGCCGGCAGCGCATGCGGTTGTCGGCGATGTAGAAGTCGCGGCAACGTCCGCTGGTGCCCATCACGCCGTATCCTACGTCCTCGAACTCGCAGCCCCTGACGGTGAGTCCGCGCGTGCCGCCCAGGAACTGAACGCCGGCCTTCACGGCGATCTTGGCGTTGCGGAAGGTAATGCCCTCCACGTAGATGTTATCCGCCGCGCGCACGTCGAACAGCGTGTCGCAGCCGCCCCCATCTATGATCACCGGCCCGTCGCCGGCCGCCGTGAGGACGATGGGTTCAGTCGGAGTGCCGCTCTGCGTGAAGGCGTGGGTGCCGTGGATCCAGCGACCGTTCCCGGGATCGTCCGGGAGCCGCACGCTGTAGGTCCCGGCGTGCAACTTCACGATATCGCCAGGGCGGACCTCGCCGGGAATGAGCAGGTCGCGATAGCCGACCACGGCCTCGCGGTCCAGCAGGTCGGACGGCCGGCCCTCCACGGTGTTGCCGGCGATCTGGTAGTCCGTGCATCGGGGGTTGCCGGCCAGGAGGGACAGGTCCACGTCCTCAAAGGAGCAGTCAATCAGCCGCAACCCGCGCGCACCGCGGCTCGCGTCCCCGGCCTTGATGGCGATGCGGCAGCTGCGGAAGGTGATTCCCCGGAAGACCAGGTTATCCGCGTGCGTGACGTCGAAGAGCGTGTCGCAGCCGACGCCGTCGAAGACAACCGGCCCGTCACCAGCGGCCTCGATCACGATGGGCCGTTGGGGCGTTCCGGACTCGGCCAGGAAGTGCGTGCCGTGGAACCAGAGGCTGTAGCCGGCCTTCTCGCGGTAGCGGCACCGGTTGCTCCTGTATTCGCCGGCGTGGACCACGATGGTGTCGCCCGGCTCCACTCGGTCGGGGTCCCACATCCAGTCGCAGTAGGCGGTGTAGCCGTAAAAGGCGTGCAGGAGTCCGCGCCGGGCGTTCTCAAACTCGCCCATCCGCCCACGGTCGGCATCCTTCGGAAAAACGTGCAGCGTCTCGCCGGTGACCTCCGGCACAGGTCTGACGGGCACCGTCTCCGCCATCTGGTGGACCGGCACCCGTTCCACGTCCCCGGGATGCACCTCGAACACGCGGCCGCCGGAGACCGGCACGGGTTCCGGCCGGGTGCGCACGGCGACCGTCCGCACGGGGTCGCCGCGCACCCCGTCCGGGTCTTTCAACTCCAGCCGCACCTCGTATTCGGTATCCGGCTCCAGGTCGAAGATGCTGCCCCCGAAGGCGTTGGGTGTCTCCCAGGCCGGAGGCGTCCACTTCGGGTCGCCGCACCTTTCGCCGTTAGTGCGCCACATGTCCAACCCCCGCCGCCACTCACCGGCCCCGGCCTTCCGGAACCGCAGCTCACAGGCGCCGTCTCCGTCATCATCGCCTTCGATGGGCCAGTGGAACCCCAGACAGATCAGCGTGGGCGGATCAACCGTCAGTTCCCCCGGCGTAATGGCGTCCTCGGCGCGGACGAGCCCGGCGCCAAGCGCGAACAGCAGAAAACCGAATGTCACAGATATCTTCACGCTATCCACCGCCCTCTTCGGAGACCCTCGGCCCGTAGTGCGGTGGGGCTTTGCCATATTCCAACATGCCGATGTCCGGGGCTTCGCCGTTGAAGTTGTCATTGATGTTGGGCAGGCGCACGCCGGCGTCTATCAGCGGCGAGCCCACGGCGGGCGCGGGTCCGCGGAGAACGGCGCGCAGGTCTTCTACCACGACCGCATGCTCGCACCAGCCGATCGCTTCGCTCAGGGCCTCGGCCGTATCGAAGGTGCCGGCGCCCTGCGGGGTTTTATACTGCCAGGCGTCCTCCTTCTTCGGCTTCTGCCAGGCGTTGTAGTCCACGCGTGTCTTGGTGGAGAGCGTTGCGAGTTGGCAGACGCCGCCTTTCCACACGTTATTGCGCAGATCGAGCCTGCCGGTCACGCGCTTGATTCCGCCGACCCGTGACCAGCCCAGATCGTGATAGTTGTGGTAGTACCGGATTCCGTTCGTCCGGCCGAATTGCAGCTTGAAGAAACCACCGCCGCCCACGCGGTTGCGGAACATCACCAGCGGCCCGCCGCTGGGGTGCACGTGCAGGCAGGGGCCCCCGCCGCCGAAGGAGTTCCCCCAGACGCGCACGTTCCGGCTCTCGCCGCTGGCTCCGTTGCCGAAGCTGTTGTCCTTCTGGCCCTCGACCTGATTGCCGAAGAAGTCCACGGCGACCGCCTTGCCGTAGAAGTTGATGCCGTCCCAGAAGTTCGCGATGCGGTTGTGGCCGACCACGTGCCCCTTGCCGTTCAGGTCTATGCCGGCCTCGGAGTAGAGGTGGTCCCATTTGCTGTCGTATTCGCCCTTCCACTCCCGGGCGACGAAGGTGTTGTCCAGGATGAGGAACTCCGCCGCGCGCGGTCCCAGGCCCCAGAGGCCGATGAAGGTGTCCTCGACGCGGCAGCCTTTCAGCATGAATCCCCGCGGAGCGACGACGGCTTGGCACTCCGTGCTGGTGGAGGTACACTTGACGCCGATCTCGGCGTTGCGGAGGGTCAGCCCTTCGAGGCGCAGGTAGCGGCTGAAGCGCACGTCGAGCACGTGCTCCGCGCCCCCGGCGTCTATGACGACCTCGCCGTCGCCCGCGGCCTTTATCGCCACGTAGTTGTCCGGCGCACCCTCGGCGCGGATCTGGTAGCCACCGACGGAGAGGTGTCCGCCCTCGTTGCCGTAGCCCCGCCGGTCCGGCCTGTAGGTGCCGGCGTGCATCAGCACCACGTCCCCGGCCTCCACGGCGTCGGGGCCGATGAATGCGGCTTCCAGATTCGCCGCATTCGGCGTCGCCTTGTCGCCCGAGTAGTTTTCGGGATAAACGTGGATCTCGCGCCCGCCGACCGGCAGCGCGGGTTCCGCTCTGGTGCTGGCGGGGACGGTCCGGGTGGATTCGCCCTCAACTCCGTCCGGGTCGGTCATGGTGAAGCGGCACTCGTAGGCGGTGCCGGGCTGCAGGTTCACGATGCTGCCGCTGAAGACGCGGGCCTTAGTCCTGAAATATGCCTTCACCGGCTCGTCGCGGGGCCCGTGTTCCTGTGCGGAGAAGTCCGGGCGGAACAGCGGCAGCGCCTCGCGCCATTCGTTCTCGCCTTGCCGGCGATATTGGACCTCCACCCCCGCGTTGCGGTTCGCATCGCCCTCGATGCGCCACGCGAAACCCAGGCAGTGCAGCGTCGGCGGGTCCCGGTGCAGCTCGCGGGCGATGGTCTGCTCGCGCGTGTCGTCCGGGTCCTGCGGCGGGAAGCCTTCGTCGTGTGCCGCCCTTCCGACCAGTTCCGGCAGCGGCCTGTATTCCTGGTAGGTGATGGTATCATCATCCACCTTCTGGAAGGTATTACCATCCAGCGCGTGGCCGCGCCCGGCCAGCGTGACGCCGTTGGTTGTTCGCCCCTCGCGGCCGATGAAGGTGCAGTCCTCGATAACGTAGTTCTCGCAGGACCGGTTGTTCGCCCAGAGGCCCACCTGGACATCTTGGAAGGCGCAATCCCGCAGTGTGAGCTTCGGGCAGGGGATGCCGCCCCGCTCGCCGTCCAGGACGACCTCCCCGTCGCCGGCCGCCCGGATCGTGAGGGGCTCCGGCAGGTCGCCGCCACTCCACCGCAGATGCCGCGAGACGGCCGCGGGGAAGTAAGTGCCAAAGTAGTGCAAACCATGTTTATCCCGGTACGAATACCGGTCCGCCTTGAGCGTGCCGCCGTGGATGACGATCGTCGAACCCGGCTTGATCTGGTCGGGCGTACCCCAGGCGCTGTCGCTGCCCCGGATCGCACCTTCGAGCGTCGAGAAACGCGGGCTCTCGCTCTTCTCGCCCTCGTAACCCGGCGGATAGACGTGGCGCACCTCCGCTGCGTCGGTCCCGGCAGCGCACAGCGTGAGAGCGAAAATCAAAAAGTACTTCGCCGATGCCCGCCCGATCATAGCTGCCTCCTGAACAGGCCCACCCCCATGCTGGTGGCGTAGAGGACGTCGGCGTGCGGGTCCCAGGCGAAGTTGGGCATCAGCCCCCCGAATCTGGCGTCGCGCACGACCTTGGGCAGGTCGGCCCGCGGCACGATCAGGTCCCAGGTCTTGCCGCCATCGGCGCTCTCGTGCACGCCTTCCTCGTTGACCGCCACCATGTGCTCCTGCGTCTGGCCGAAAAAGGGACCGAAGAGGACGTTCTTCGGGGTGTTTTCCAGCAGTTCCCACGTCTTGGCGCCGTCGCGCGAGACGGCCAGCCCCTGGACGGTGGGCCAGAAAAGCGTCTCGTCGAACCGCTGCGGCGCCACTTTCTGGTGCAGTTCGCACTCGAAGGCCAGCTCCCAGGACGCACCGTCGTCGGTGCTGCGGTAGATGCCGGGCTTATCGCCGGGCATGTGGGCCTTCTTGCCCTCGAAGGCACCCACCAGCAGCGCGCCGTCCGCGCCGAAGCCGATGCCGAAGTATCCGCCGAATCCTTCCAGCTTCCGCCACGTCGCGCCGGCGTCCTCGCTGAACCAGTAGTTCCCCGAGTGGTGCTCTTTGGCAAAGAAGCGGGTCGGCTCTTCCTGCGACCAATCCACCGCACCGAGAGTCCAGCCGTCGTGCTTCTTCACCTGCGGGGGCCGCGGTTTTGCGAAGGTGTCCCACGAACGACCGCCGTCGAGCGTGATCCAGCCCACGGGGGAATCAATGGGGAAGACGACCAGCCGCCGGCCCTGCCAGTCGGCGTCCATGGCGATGGAATTGTAGTGCCGGCCGCGCTTCTGCTTCTCAACAAGTTCGGTCCACGTCTCGCCGTGGTCGCGGCTGACCTGAACGGTTTTCCCGTTGCTGTTGCTAATGAACAGGTCGCCCGTGGTGCGCAGCGCCCCGATGGCGTTAAAGCCGCGCCTGTTCAGTGGAATCCAGCCTCGCCTCGCGCTTTCCTCAAATGTCGCGTTTGCTTCCATGCAGACCCCCGCGATGACAGTCCACGTCAGACCGCAAAGAATGAGCCACGTCGTCCGCTTCATCGCTTTCCTCAGGTCTGGGGTGCGGCAACAGGTATCCATCACTCGGTCCGGTGTGCCGCGATGTAGTCCCAGTCCAGCTCGGCGCCCATGCCCGGCGTCTGCGGCACGGGCACGTAACCTTCCTCATCGGGCACGGGCCCGGGATTAGTCCGGCCGGGGCCTATCCGCTCTTCACGGTTGGTGCTGAACGTCTCGCAGTACTTGATCAAGTCGCCTGAGCAGGCCGCGAGCACCTGCAGGTGGTAGGGACCGCCGGTGTGTATCTCCAGCGGCACCCCGCGCTCCTCGCAGGCGTGAGCCAGCCGCAGGCAGGCGGTCAGGCCACCGTAGCCTACGTCGATTCGGCAGATGTCGCACGCGCCGGCGTCCATCCAGCGAATGCGCGTTGCGTAGCTGTCCGGCGCCAGCTCCGGGGCGCAGACGGGGGTCTCCATCTCCCGGCGGAGTCGCACGTAGCGCTCCATCCAGCCGTCGTGCTCCATCATGGGCGACTCGTACCACTCGTAACCCAGCTCGTCCACCGCCTGCCCCACCCGGACGGCTTCCTCATAGGAATAGGAGCAGTAATTGTCCGTCATACAGGCGAAGTCCGGTCCCACCGCGTCGCGCACCGCCCGGTAGGTCTCGATGTCGCGGTCGGGGAAACCGACGTGGGTCACGTTCCATTCCTGGATGTCGATGTACGGGTGTATCTTGAAACCGTGAAACCCCGCTTCCCTGACCTCCACGGCATACTCGGCGTAGTCCTCCGGTTCACCCATGTTGAACGGGGTGCTGACGTAAGCGGGTACCCGCTCTCGTTCGGTGCCGATCAGGGCGTGAACCGGCTTGTCCTCTGCGCGGCCCCAGAGGTCCCACAGGGCAACATCCAGCATGTTGACGATCTCCCGGGGCACGGTCTCATGAACGTCGTCCCAGATGGTGTCCCGGTCCAGGGCGTTACGGCCCGCCAGAAGCTCTTCCGCCCACCGCTGCCCGGTGCCGTCCGCCAGGTGCTCGTGGTAGGCGAAGTCGGACCATCCCCGGGCGCCTCCCTCCGTGGTGATGCGGGTGGCACACCGAACGCGCGCCGTCCCGTCCTTCCGCGTTTTGCCCGTCTCGTAAAGGCACCACTCCACGTCCACTATGTTCATTCCCGGGTCGCTCATGCCGGTCCTCTCACGAAGTTTCGCGAACCGCCTCGTAGATCGCCACAATATTCTCCGGCGGGACATCGCCGGTGATGCCGTTGGTCGGGCCGAGGACGTAACCGCCGCCCCGGCCGCACCGCACAACCAGCTCCCGCACCTCGCGTTTGACGTCGTTGACCGTCCCGAAGGGAAGGGTCCTCTGGATGCTGACGCCCCCGTGCAGGACGATCCGGTCCCCCCAGCGTTCCTTGACCTCGAAGGGATCCATGCACTCGGGCTGGATGGGGTTCAGCACGTCCAGCCCCACCTCGACCAGGTCCGGCACGATCTCGGTCACGTCTCCGTCCGTGTGCATGAACACGTACGTCGAAGGGCTGGCCGCTTTTACCTCCCGGATGAGGCGGGCAAGCCGGGGCTTGTCGAACCGACACCACGTTTCCCGCTTCATCAGCAGGCGGTCCTGCATGGCAAGGTCGCCGTATATCTGGACCATGTCCACGCCGGCCTCAGCCAGGCGCACGCAGTAGGCCGTCACGAAGCCGTATATGTGGTCGTAGAGGGCCTCGGCAATCTCGGGATTCACCAGGAAGTCGCAGAGCAGGTTCTCCATGCCCCGCAGTTCCCAGGCCTTTTTGAACGGTTGAATCGCGCCCGCCGTCACAACGGCGTCGGACTCCTTCAGCCGCTCGATCTCCGTCCTCAGTTCCTCGGTGACCGGACCGATGCATTCCGGTGTCTCGAAGGGATAATCATCGAGCGCGGCCGGATCGTTGGTCTCCTGGAGCGGACTCCAGACCACGTAGCCGTTGCTCTTCCGAAGACGGCCGTCCTCAAGGCACTCGAAGTCCTCCCGGCAGTCGAACCAGTCCGGCCTGAACGGTCGCAGTCGCTCCCGGAGGTCGGGCGGGTCGCTGATCTTCAGGCCGACCCCTCGCCACCGGTCGATGCCCAGCGCTTCCTCCAGCTCCTCCTGCGTCTCCAGGCCCATGTAGGCCAGCAGTTTCCTCGCCGCCTGCCCGGTCATCCAGCGGAAGGTGGCGCACCGGTCGGGCTCCCGATGGTCGAGCGTGCACAGAATCCTCTCCCTCGAGCTCACTAAGGCGGTTCCCTCCCTGCGTCGCCGGATCGGGCTCTTCCGCACCGCTACAGCTCCAGTTGCTCTGTGAGGGTCAGGCGCCTGCCCATCCAGTGGTACTTCTTCTGGATGTCCCGGTACATGCCGCGGGCCTCGGCCTCGGTGCCCCGGAAGCCGCACTTGACGCAGTAGCGCCCTTCGTCCCCTTCCCGGAGCATCAAGACGTCGATCTCCCGGGAGAGACAGACCGGACAGCGCATCTCTAACCTTCTTCGCTCAAGCTCATCCATGTGCGCACGCTTTCTCCTGAACGGAGCCGGTATTCGAGGCTCAGTATGTAGTAAGGGTTGTAGAGGTGGCCGTCAGCGGCAGCGGCGCGCAGGGCCGGCCCATCGTCCGGCCGCAGCTCGACGAGGGTCCCGGCCATCGGCACCCTCGCGCTGACCGCCGTGGCACCGGCGGTCTGGATCGAATGGCCCAGGTATTCGAAACTGAGCTCGGCCGGATCGTCGCCGTCGACGGCCAGGGTCACCTCGTGCAGCGGCTCGGGGTATTCGGTGGTTCCGAAGCAGCCCTTGAAGTATTCCGTCACGAGAAGCTCCGCCCCGGGGTCGGATACCTCCGCGAGGCGCCGCTCCACGAGCGTTCGCCCCTCCGGCCGGAAAAGGTAAGTCGTTTCAATCACCCCCCGCAGGCCGTCCTCGAACTCCACCCCGGCCGGCGTCAGCGCGATGCGCACGCCCTCCTCGGTGCGCTCCACGTCCGCAACCTCCGTCCGGCAGGTGGCCAGGTCAACGGTCTCCTCACCGTGGGTCACCTGGAACGTCGTCCGCGAGCCGTCGTAGCAGTGGTTGGGGTAGCCGGTGCGGTGCTGGGAGTGTATCAGGTAAGGATAGCTGCCGATCTCCATGTGCGGCGTGTCCGGCCCGGTGGCGACCTCGACGTTGCCGACATATGGCCGGAGGTCCCCGATGGACCCGCCCTGGCAGGCGTCGATGAGCACGCGCTGGTCCGGATCGAGATACCACAAGTAATGCTTGCCCGACCCGTAGAGCATCTCCTTTGCCCAGTAGACCTGCGGCTCCGGGGCGTCCAGCGGGCGGTGCTCTCGGTGCCAGGCGGCGTACTCGGCCATGGTCTCGTCGCGGAGTTCCCCTTCGGATTTCAGATCGGCCAGGTAGCCTATGAACTTGCAGTAGAGCTCCCAGGGAACCTCGGGAGGCCATTCGCTGTTGTGATGCCAGGTCAGCCAGGGGGCGCTCACGAACGTGTTGTAGTAGGAGTGGCCGCCGTTCCAGCGCTCCTGCATGCGATACTGGTCGATCAGGTTCAGGTCATAGGGACAGAAGGAGGCGTGATTGCCCAGGCCCCGGATGACGTTGGGCGGATGGCTGGCCCAGAAGTCGTTGCGTCCCTCGTAGGCCAGGCTCATGTCGCGGCACAGGTGCGGCACGGCCACCACGCCGGCGGCGTCCTGCTCATCCCGCGCGGGGCGCAGCGAATGGGTCCTGGACGGATACCATGGCCACCAGGGCATGCCCTCGTTGAACAGGTACCAGGAGTTGTTGCAGCCGTGGAAGACCCGCACGCCCTCCTCGAAGCAGCCCCCCACAACCGCCTCCACCTCGGGCGCCAGCTCCTTGAGGATGTGCAGGGAGGAGGAATCGAAGTGGTAAGAGGCGACCGAGACGGGGCTCTCGCCGAAGACTTCCCGCCACTTCTCCAGGACCACCTGCAGGATCTTGCGCTTCCGCTCCAACGGGTGGAGCCAGATCATGTTGAGGCCTACGGAGAGGTCGTCCAGCCCCGGCCCGCCCAGGCCGTGGAGCGAGAGGCCGATCTCGTCCCCGTGTTCGTCGCGGTCCGCCCGCACGTCCTTTAGCGCCTCCTCGTCGAACAGGTCGCCGTATTTCAGGAAGACCGTCGCGCGCAAACCGTGCTCGTGGACCAGCTCCTGCTGCCGTCGGAAGATGTCGTAGAAGACAGGTTCGGCCGTCCGGTGCAGGATGTTCAGGTGCATCATGAAGCAGTTCCCTCCACGTTAATCAATTCCGTGTTGTCGCGAGGGGGATTATTTCACGCCGTCCGGCCGTTGACAACCCAATCGCGTCAGCCGACGCGGTGGGACTCGATGTAGACCCAGTCCGGCTCCAGCCCCATGCCGGGCGCACCGGGCACCAGCGCGCAGCCGCCCTCGAACTCCACCGAAGGGGAAGTGGCGTAGTGCTCGAAGTAGGGAATGGTGTCCTCCTCCGTGGCACCGATGAGCTGGAGGTGGCTGTAATGCCCGGTGTGCAGGTCCAGGGGCACGCCGGCCTCGTGACAGGCTTCGATGACCGTCCAGCTCGAGGAGATGCCACCGCACCAGAAATCAATGCGATTGATGTCGCAGGCGCCCGCCTTCAGCCACTTCAGGCGCGAGGTGTGGTCCCCGTCATTCGATTCGGGCACGCAGAGCGGGATGTCCAGTTCCTCTCTCAGCCGGACGTACCGGGGGATATAGTCGTCGGTGTCCCACAGGGGTGATTCGTACCAGGCGAAATCCAGCTCCCGGAGCACCCGGCCCACGCGGACGGCTTCCTCGTAGCTGTAGGTATGGAAGTTATCCCACATGAGGGCGAAATCCGGGGCGTCTCCGATCGCCTCCCGCACGGCGCGGGCTATGGCGATGTCGGTCTCCACGTCTCCGGCGGCCTTGCCGGGGCTCCATTCATCGTTGTGGGTGGGATGTATCTTGTAGCCGTGGAAACCCCGGTCCCGGACACCGAGGGCCACTTCGGCGTAGGCCTCAGGCCGGCCTCCCCCCACGTTGAACGGGCTGCTCACGTAAGCCCTGACCCGGTCTCGCACCGTACCCAGCAGGGTGTGGACCGGCTTGCCCTCCGTCCGCCCTCGCAGGTCCCACAGCGCAATGTCCACCAGGTGAGGAACCGGGCCCCGGATGTCGTTCTCCCACAGCAGGTCCCGGAGGGTCTCTGCGGGCCACGGGTCGTGGCCTCTCAGCAAGGAGGCGGCCCATTCCCGGTCCTCCGCCGTGCCCGCCTCGCCCCAGGTCCACTGTGACCAGCCCCACGCTCCGTCGTCCGTGGTGACGCGCACGGCGTGCCACAGTTTGGGCTCGCCGTTCCTTTTTCGTCCGGAGTCGTAGTCAATCCACTCCACTTCTGCGATTCTCATGGCTTTCCCGTTTCATGCGCAGCCCGGCAGTCGGGCCGGTTGGATTCTCCACGGCCCCGCTGATCCAGGTGACCGTACAGATGATAGGCACAGTCCGGCCCAATGAGCCGGCGCGCCGCCGGGTGCGGCAGGCAGAGGCGGCCGGTCATGATGAGCCTGCGATAGCGGTATTTCTTGCGCAGCGACTCGGCCTTGCGGGTCTTCATGAAGGCATTACGGCTTGTTGTCCAGTATCCCCTCGATGCGCTCCATCACGTCGTCGGTGAGCAGCTCCACGGCGTCGACGGCCTTTACGTTCTCCTCGACGTGGCGCACCTTCGTCGCCCCGGTGATGGCGGTGCTCACGTTGGGATTCTTCAGGATCCACGCCAGGGCCAGGTTGGCCATGGTGATGCCCAGTTCGCCGGCGACCTCCGTAAGCTGCCGCGTCTTCTGAACCTTTTGCTCGGTCAGGGACTTCCTCAACCACTCGGCGTCCGTTTTGCCGATGCGGCTGTCCTCCGGGATGCCGTCGTTGTACTTGCCCGTCAGGATGCCGCCGCCCAGAGGAGAGTACACCGTTGTGCCCATGCCGTACTTCTCGAACAGCGGCAGCAGGTACCGGTCCACGCGCCGCCGGCCCAGCATGTTGTAGCCGGTCTGCTCCATCAGCGGGCCGATCAGGTTGTTTTCCCGCGCGATGGCGTGCATCTCCATCAGGTCGGCGGGGTCGAACTCGCTGGTGCCCCAGTAGAAGATCTTGCCCCGCTGGATGAGCTCGTTCATGGTGAACACCGTCTCCTCCGGTGGCGTCTTGGGATCGGGCCGATGGCAGAAGAACAGGTCCAGATACTCCAGCCCCATCCGCTGCATGGCCTGCTCGCAGGCCTCCACCAGGTGCTTGCGGTTCTGGCCGTGCCGGGTGGCTTTGCGGTTTGGATTGCTGCTGACCTTGCCGGAGATGATCAGCGTGTCACGCGGCCAATCCATTTTCCGCAGCACGCGCCCCATGGCTTCCTCGGCGGCGCCGTTGCCGTAGGCTTCGGCTCCGTCAAAGTAGTTGACCCCCGCCTCGTAGGCGGTCTTCATGCATGCTTCGGTGGTCTGGTCGTCCACGGACTGACCAAAGGTCAGCCAGGAGCCCAGCGAGATAGCGCTTACTTCCAGTCCTGAATTGCCCAGACGGCGGTACAGCATCTGGCTTCTCCTCTTTACGGTTTGTCCGAGATGTCAGGCAGAGCTGATGCGCCCGGCCTTCGCGGAACACAGCCCATGGGCCGTGCCCAGGAATCCTCACGCAGAGACGCTGCCGGGAAGCGCCTCGCCGGGAATCCCGTCTGTCAAGGGCGGGGGTCAGAAGCGCCCAGAAACAACTCCTCGCGGGACCAGCGAGCAATCCCCCGTCGCCCGCCAGCAGTTTCTTTCTATGGTAAAGGGCTGGATCGTCTCCTACAATGTCTGTTGTTGCGGAGCTTTTGTCGCATATTGCGGTTTGCTCACATTGCGACGCGCCCACGCTCATGCTCGATCCCGTTCAGGACAGCCCCGTCTGCTTCGACAGTTGCTTCCGGTTCCAGATGGAGCCGGGCTGGACGGGGCGCCCCCACCATCACGGAGACTGCCACGAGGTGGCGCTGCCACTGAGAGGGGAGCTGCGCACATCCATAGGGGGGCGCACGATGACGGCCGGGCGGGGTCAGCTCATGCTCTACCCCGCCGGCATGCCGCACGCGCCGGGAACGCGCGGGGCGGAGCCGCTGGTGATGGTCGTGCTGCGCTGGAGGGGTGGAGGTAGTCTGGCTGACCTCTCGGAGCCCGATGTGAGGCCCGACCGTCAGCAGCGCATCCGTCGGCAGATGGGATGGATTCTGGACATCCACCCCAGCCGGCACGAGGCGGACAGGCGCATGTGCGAGGCGCTCGCTCATACCGTCGTGCACGAGCTGGGACGGCTCCAGAACCCCGCGCACGGCGACCTGGCGGAGCGCATCCGCCGGTTCATTCGTCAGCATCTCCACCAGCCCATCTCCCTGGACGATCTGGCGCGAGAAGCCCGGCTGAGCAAATACCATTTCGCGCGCAAATTCAAGCGCATAACGGGCCAGACGCCCATGAGCCTGGTCAACCAGATGCGCGTCGAAGCCGCCCGCAGCCTCATCCTCCAGACAGACCTCACCCTGGAAGCCGTCGCCGCGCAGGTCGGGCTGGCCGACGCGAGTCACCTGTCGCACGCCTTCCGGCGGCTCACCGGCCGAACTCCGGGTTCCCTGCGCCGGGAAAGCGTTTGAAGCCCCGGTTCACCGGCTCGCGCTCTCGATGTCCATGGAGATATCCATCGCCGGCGCGGAGTGGGTGAGCGCCCCGATGGCGATCCGGTCGGCGCCCGCGTCGGCGTAGGCCCGGACATTCGCCAGCGTGATGCCGCCGCTGGCTTCCAGCAATGGAGCCGGCTCCGGAGCGGCTTCTCGCACCAGGTCGGCGGCTTCCGCCACCTGCGCGGGGGTCATGTTGTCCAGCAGCACGATGTCCGGCGACGCGGTCAGGGCCTCCCGCAACTGGTCCATGTTCTCGACCTCCACCTCGATGGTCAGGTCGGGATAAGCGCTGCTGGCCCTTCGCACGGCCCGGGCCACTCCTCTCTCGATGGCCAGCGCCAGGTGGTTGTCTTTGATCAGGACGGCGCCGGCCAGGTCCGGACGGTGGTTGCAGCCCCCCCCGCACCGCACGGCGTATTTCTCCAGTTGCCGCCAGCCGGGCAGGGTCTTGCGCGTGTCGTAGATCTGCGCCTCTGTGCCGGCCACCGTCGCCACGAACCGGGCCGTCAGGCTCGCCACGCCGCTCAAGTGCTGCAGGAAGTTGAGCATGACCCGCTCGATCGACAGCATGGCCCCGGCGGGCCCCCGGAGGCAAGCGACCACCTCATCTGCTTCCACGCGGACTCCATCGGTTGCAGCCACATCGAAGATCAGGCCGTGGCCGAACCGTTTCACCAGGCGTTCGGCCAGGGGCAGGCCGCATATCACGCCGCCCTCGCGTGCGGTAATGCGCGCGGTGGCCCCCGCGCCCGACGGCACCAGCGCGCGGGTCGTGGCGTCACGGGCCACGGCGTCCTCGGTCAACGCGGCGTCCAGCAACCAGTCGAATTCCGGCCAGTTCAACAGCAGTCTCCTCGACTAAGGGATACAGTGGTCCGTGACACTTGATCCTGGGGGTTCAGCCGGAGCGCCTGCGGGGCTACGAAGGCCGAAAGACGGGGCACTCCCATGTGTTACACTCCCGGCGTTGGAAAGGTCGGCGGTTTCCGTCTCTCGTCCACAGTCCGCAGCGGAGTCTCGTTCGCCTTCAGGCGGCAGATCGCCGCCATGCTGTTCGTCGGTATCGACCGGGGCCCTTCCAGGGCACCGCCGGTCTTTGCGGAGCTCAGCGGCACGACACACTCCCGTCGGCCTTGACAACGCACTTGCAGGGGGTGATTGTGCTCATGACGTGTTGTCCCGAACGATCCGCGAATTGACGCGTTAGCCGCGGCGTCTGATGGATGGGCTGTCCCGGCCCTGCCGGGGCATGGCCGCTCCCGGGTTCACCTCACCTCCTCCAGTTCGTAGTCGGGGGAGCCGAGGCCCATCTCTTCGCCGGCACGAATCTGGTCGTAGGGGTCCTTGCCCCATATCTGCTCCAGCAGGTGGCCCTCCACGTCCCGCCGTTCGACGTGGCCCGGAAGCGACCCCTCGATGAAGTCCCCGGCCTTGACCATGTCGAGGGACGCCTTCTCGATGGGGAGGATGCAACGGGAGGCGGCGATGCCGATGTCCGGCACGATGGCGGGCGTGGTGAAACCCCAACAGTCGCAGAAGGAGGTGATGTCCAGCAGGACGTTGACGTAGAGGACGCTCTCGGGGTCGAAGCGGTCCAGCACGGCGCGGGTGGCGGCCGCCAGGCCGCAGTGGAAGTAGTAGATGTTGCGGTCGTCGAAGGTGATGGCACCCTCGGGGCAGGAGATGACGCAGTGGTGGCAGAAGATGCAGTGGTGGAAAAAGATGGTGAACTGGTCGTCGTCGTTGAACCGCGCGGCGCCCGTGGGACAGCCCTCGACGCACTGCCGGCAGTGCACGCAGGCGTCCGCGTCCCAGTGAAGCTCGCGCGAGACGAGCTCGTGGATGGCCCGCCGGGTGCGGGTGGTCACGGCGCCCATGCCCAGATTCTTGATGGCGGCGCCGAAGACGGAGTGGCCGTGGCCCTTGAAGTGGCTCAGGTCCACCAGCGCGTCGGCGTCCACGATGTTGCCGCAGAGCTCGACCTCCTCCAGGCTCCGGTATCCTGCCGGTTCGGCGCGGTAGTAGTCCTCGGTGACGCCGGCGGCCGGAATAAACGGCGCCCCGATGACCTCCTCGGTGTAGCCGCGCGCGACGATGCTGTGCCGGGAGGGCGTGCCGTCGGTGATGAACGGGTCGGCGCCGGCTTCCTTGAGCTTCTCCACCAGCAGGCGGACGAAGAGCGGGTGGACGGTGGTGTATCCGATGTCGCCGCCGACGTGCATCTTGATGGCGGTGCGCTTGCCGTCGAACATCCCTTTGAGCGGGAACCTGTCGAGCATGCGCTGGAACTTCGCCGGCAAGGAGGCGTCGCCGGTGATGTCGTACATCCGGACCGATGCGAAATAGACCTTCTTATCGTCCATGGTTCTCTCCCGTCTATGCCATCTGGAGGCGGACCGTCTTGATCTCGAAGGGGCGGAAGTCGAGTTCGATCTTCCCGTCGGCGATTCCCAGGTCCGCCCGCTGCCGCTCCAGCATGTCGGTCTCCTGCGCTGCGGCGACCGGCAGGGAGGTGGTCAGGCTGCACGTCGTGGCGGTGCGCATGGATTCGTAGAGCCGCACCACGATGTCGCCGGAGCCGTCCTCGGCGGGCTTCACCGTCTCGACGACGACGTTGTGCGCGTCCACGGAGAAGAGGCTGCAATCCTCCGAAGCGGCGCCTGCAACGGTGGTGACCGGGCAGTTCAGCTCGTATGCCTCGCGCACCAGGCGGCTGTCGAAGAGGCTGCCGTTCCAGGCGTAGAGCGCATAGGCGAACTCCTGCCGGCCCCGGTCGGCGTTCATGTCCGGGGCCATCGGCGAGCGCAGCAGCGTCAGGGCGATGGTGTTCCCGTCCACGTTCACGCCGTATTTGCAGTCGTTGAGCACGGCGAACCCCCGACCCTCCTCGGTCAGCGCGGTCCATTTATGGTTGCACACCTCGTAACGGTCCGCATCGTAGGGTCGGGAGCGGTGCGTCGGCCGCCTCAGGTGGCCGAACTGGATTTCGTGGAGGGCCTCGTCCGCGTGGATGGTGACCGGGAAGTTGACTTTGAGCAGTTTGTGGCGTTCCTGCCAGTCAACGGTCGTCTCGAACGTGACCCGGCGGCTGCCCCGCCGCAGGCTCACCTCCTGCACCAGGGGCGAACGATTGAGCGTGCGCCTTATGCGCAGCGTTGCCACCAGCGGGCCCTCCGCCACGACCTCGAACTCCACCGGGTCTTCGAGCTCCACGGGGGTCAGGCGGTATGTGCTGTCCAGGTCCCAGGCATCCCAGTTGGCAGGCACGTCTCTGTACATCCGCAGGTCATTGCAGGCCCCCGCGGCCCACTCGCGCGCGGTCTCCCTGAACTTCTCCAGCAAGGACAGGCCTGCCTTCCCCGCGGCCCACTCGCGCGCGGTCTCCTTGTCGAAGATGCTGGCGATCCGGCCCCGATCGTCGAACTCAACCCGCAGCAGCTCGTTCTCCAGCAGCAGCTCGCCAGCGCTCGCACCATCCCGGGGCGTCGCCGCCCCGGCCGGGCGTACCGTCGTCCAGCCGCAGGAGGGAAGCTCGACCTCGGCGTGGGCCACCCCGCCGATTCGCTGCGCAGGCAGGGAGCGACCTTCGGCGTCAACGGCCCCATCGAAACCCTCCGGCAGCGGCACCAGCGCCGTTCGCTCCCAGGCTAGAGAGTTGAAGGCGGTCACTCCGTCGCACTGCTGGTCAACGAGGGCCTGCTGGGCTGCCGCCCGGGTTCCGCCGGCCACGGATATGGCCGACTCGAATGCAGCCTCCGCTTCCTCGTAAACGCGGGCGATGGACGTGCCGGGCAGCACGTCATGAAACTGGTTGGTCAACACCGGCTGCCATGCCTGCCGGATCTGATCGGCAGGGAATCGGTACCCGGCCAGGGCGGAGGCAGCCGCGCCCCACATTTCGGCCTCGCGGAGGGCCAGCTCCGACTTCCGGCAGCCGCGTTTCGTCCTTGCCTGGGAGGTGTAGGCGCCGCGATGGGCCTGGAAGTAGAGCTCTCCGACGTAGTTCACGTCGGGCACGCCGCGCTCCTCCAGGTCGTGGAAGTACTCGATCGGGCCCGCCAGGCGCACCTTCGGGCAGCCCTCCAGGTCCTCCTCCCGCCGGATGAATTCCAGGTGATCGGCAGTCGGTCCGCCGCCACCGTCGCCCCAGCCGAAGGGCATCAGGCGGGCCGAGAGGCCGTCCTTCTGGCGGCGTTCGCGCCACCGCCCGATCACGTCCGAGGGGCGCATCTGGGAGTTGTAGTCGTTCATCAGGTGCACCAGAACCTTCGAGCCGTCGATGCCCTCCCAGGTGAAGGTGTTGTGGGGGAACGGATCGCCGCCCTTGTAGGCCCAGAAGATCTTTGCTGTGGCGAAGTACTTGACCCCGCAGCCGCGCATGATCTGGGGCATGGCGCCTGAATAGCCGAACACGTCCGGCAGCCACAGCAGCTCCGTGTCCAGGCCCAACTCCCCGAGGAAGAACTGTTTGCCGTAAATGAACTGGCGGATGAGGCTCTCGCCGCCGGTGATGTTGGTGTCCATCTCCACCCACGCGCTGCCCTCGGCGATGATGTTGCCGTCGGCGACCGCCGTCTTCACACGCTTCCAAACCTGCGGATAGTGGGCCTTGAGGCGGCGGAAGAGTTCCGCCTGGCTGTGGATGAACCTGTGCTCGGGGTAGCGCTCGATCAGCGCAAGCTGGGCGGAAAGGGTGCGGGCGGCCTTGCGCGTGGTCTCGGCCAGCGGCCAGAGCCAGGCCACGTCCAGATGCGCGTGCCCGAAGGCATACATGTTGGGCGCGGTGGAGCCGTTCCTGCACTCCAGCAGCGGGCGCAGCCGCTGCCGGGCGGCGCGAACGGTCTCCAGGAACCCGTCCAGGGGCAGCTCCAGGTCCAGGATGATGGTGAAGTCCCGCAGCCCCGCATCTATCTCCGCCACGCGCAGGGAATCCGCATCCAGGCTGTCCCGCAGGTGAAGCAGCGTCTCGACATCGATGTACAGCCCGTAGGCATCCTGCAACCGGATGCCGAAAGAGGAGTTCCCCACCCGGCGCTGCGCCGCGGGCGGCTCCGGAAGGGTTTCCTCATCGGGCGCCACCGGCCCGGCATGCACCGGTGTGGGACCGTGGCCGGCGTATGCCTCCGCGAGCACCTCGAAAATGCGGCCCGGCTCCCCGGACTCCGTCAGCAGGATGTTGCCGTGCCCGCGCGCGACCTCATCCACGAACACCAGCTTCTCGCCGGCGGGGTTGAGGCGGAGTTCAATGGCATGGCCGGCCGCTTCCGGGGGCAAGGTCACCGTGCAGCGGAACCATCCGTATTCCCACCTGGCCCCCCACCGCTTGCCCGGCGGCATGGTGCGGAAAGCGGCCTCAGCGGCCTCAGCCGCGCTCAGGTGGTCGGTGGTGGTGAATCCCTCCAGTTCAATCTGCTCCAGCGGACGGTAGATGCGGGCCTGCAGTTTCTCGCGCCACCTGTCGATGCGGGCGCGCCACTCGGGTGTAAGCGCCACGGGCAACTCCCTGATGTCCGAAGAAAAACGTTCGAACCGGGGTTACGTCACGGGACGGGCGTTTATACTGGCTTCCGTCGGGGGGCGCAAGGCCGGGGCTGCCCGCCCCCGCTCCGACGCCGCACAGGCAGGAATCTTGACGTTTCCGGCCCGGCGATGTACCGTGAGCTTGCGATAACGCACCGACCGGGGAACGTCCTTTCATCGGACCGCCTGATGACCGCATCACTCGGCGACACGACCATCCTGGTGACCAGCGGACCCACGCGCGCGGACATTGACGCGGTGCGCTACATCAGCAACCGCTCCTCCGGCCGTCTGGGGTGTCGGATCGCCACCGAGGCGCTCCGCCGGGGGGCGGGTGTCATCCTGCTGGCCGGACCGCAGAGCGCCACCCCCGCTGACCTGGGCCACGAAGAACGCTCGCGCCTTCGCGTCGAGCACGTGGTGACGGTGGACGACGTGGTCAAGCGAGTTGAGGACATCCTGACGGGACCTGATGCGCCCCGGGTAGTGGTGCACGCCATGGCCGTGCTCGACTACGCTCCCGCGGGCGCGGAAGGGCGTAAAGCTCCCTCGGGACGGGACGAGTGGCAGATAACGCTCGTGCCCACGCCAAAGGTCATCCGCAAGATGCGCGCGTGGGCGCCCCGCGCTTTCCTGGTGCAGTTCAAGCTGGAAGTCGGCCTCTCGGAGGAAGAGCTGCGCCGGGTGGCGCTGAAATCACTGCGCAGTAACCGCGCGGACCTCGTGGTGGCGAATGACCTGACGCAGATACGCGACGAAGCCCATCCCGCCCTGATTATGGATGGCGAAGGAGGCGTCCTGGCCCGCCCGGCAACCAAGAGCGTGATCGCTCGGATGCTCTGTGACCTTATCACCGACCGGCTGGGGGGATAGGGTCGCCCTGCAGCTCGACCCCGCGGGCCGCCGTGCACGTGACCCACGCCACCCGGTTGAGAAGCTCCTCCGGTCCCCGCACGGAGAACCGAACGTAGCGATCGGTGTAGCCGGCGAGTCTGCCCTTCTCCCGCCGCTCGAACAGGACACGGACCGTGCGGCCGATGAAGCTCCGCGCCCAGCCTGCCGCCAACTCCCGCCCCAATTCCCGAAGTCGCCGACTCCTCTCCTTGGCCACGTCGGAGGACACCCTCCCGTCCATATCGGCGGCGGGAGTGCCGGGACGGGGACTGAAAGGGAAGACGTGGAGCCGGCTGAATCCGACCCGCTGGACCAGCTCCACGGTTCGCCCGAACGCCTCGTCCGTCTCGCCCGGAAAACCCACCATCACATCCGTGGTGATGGCCGGCTTCTCCAGTCCGGCACGAACCGCGTCCACGACCCGGAGGAATTCCCCCGGCGTGTAGGGACGTCGCATGCGCCGCAGCACGCCGGAGTCGCCGCTCTGCAAAGGCAGGTGCAGGTGTGGGCAGACGGCGGGATGACGCATGGCATCCAGGAGTTCGTCGTCCACTTCCAGCGGCTCGATGGAACTCAGCCGCAGGCGCCGCAGGCCGGGCGTTTCCGCCACTGCCCGCACCAGCCCCGGCAATCCGGCGCCCTCCGAGAGGTCTCGACCGTAGAATCCCAGGTGGATGCCGGTGACAACGACCTCCCGGAAACCGGCGTCCACCAGCCGGCGGGCCTCGGCCGCCGCGTCCTGGACGGGCCTGCTGCGCGGCTTGCCCCTCACCCGTGGCAGGATGCAGTAGGCACAGCCGGCGTCACAGCCCTCCTGGACCTTCAGAAAAGCCCGGGTCCGGCCGTCGAACGATCTCAGGCCGAAGTCCCCGCCCGGCATGGCCTCCGGCGGGACGGGGCCCCGGTTTATGGCCTCGAGCAAACCGGCCCATTCTTTGCGCCCGAAAACGCCGTCCACGCCCGGTATCGCGCGCAGGTCGCCTGCCGCCGCGCAGGCGCCGCAGCCGGTCACGTAGACCCGCGCCCGGGGAAAGTCCCTTGCCAGTCGAGATGCCTGCTGGCGGCTCTTGCGGTCGGCAGTGCCGGTGACGGTGCACGTGTTGACCACGCAGATTCCAGGCTCCTCCTCCGGGGCGGCCCGTCGGAACCCGAGGGCTTGCAGGGACTCGGCCAGCCGGCGAGAGTCGTAGAGGTTCGCCTTGCAGCCGAGAGTCTCTATACGGTAAGTGCGCATGGCGGAACCGCGACATGCGGAAAAAGGGGAACCAGGCGCCGGGCCCTCAGGCGCGGGCGACGCCCGTGCGCCGGGCGGCCTCGCCCACCGCATCGGCCACGGCCCGGTGCACGGCCCTGTCCATGAAATCGGGCACCAGCTCGCCCTCCGGGGCCAGGTCGGCCAGGGCTGCCGAAGCGGCCATCTTCATCTCTTCGTTGATGCGGCGGGCCCGTGCGTCCAGCGTGCCACGAAAGATGCCCGGGAAACCGAGGGCATTGTTGATGTGCCGGCCGTCGTCGGCAGCCACCGCGCCGGCCTCCAGCGCCTCGTGAGGCCAGATCTCGGGGACGGGATTTGCCATGGCGAAGATTATGGGATCGGGTGCCATGCTGCGGACCATGTCCTGGCTGACGAGGCCCGCCACGCTGACGCCGATGAAGGCGTCCTTGCCCCGCATAACCTCCGCCAGACTGCCCTGCTGGTTCTCCCGGTTGGTCTCGGCGGCGATCTTCTCCTTGGCGGAGTTCATGTGCTCGTCCCGGCCCCGGTAGATGGCCCCCGCGCGGTCGCACAACACCACGTCCGCCACCCCGTAATTGAGCAGGAACCGGGCGACGGCCGACCCGGCGGCGCCCGCGCCGTTCATCACCACGCGCAGGTCCCCGGCCCGCTTCCCGCTGATCTGGAGCGCGCTGATGAGGGCGGCCAGCACGACGACGGCCGTCCCGTGCTGGTCGTCGTGGAAGACCGGCACGTCCAGCCCCTCGCGCAGGCGGTCCTCCACCTCGAAGCACAGCGGCGCCGCCACGTCCTCCAGCAGGATAGCCCCGAAGGTGGGGGCCACGGCCGTCACGGCAGCTACGAACCGGTCGGCCTCCCGGGTGTCCAGCAGCAGGGGGACGGCGGCGATGTCCACCATCTCCATCAGGATCACGCTCTTGCCTTCCATGACGGGCATGGCGGCACGCACCCCCACGTCGCCCAGGCCCAGCACGGCCGTCCCGTTGGTGACCACGGCCACCGTCTCGCCCACGGAGGTGTACTCGTACAGCTTCCGGGGGTCGGACTCGATGAGGCGGCTCACCTCCGCGACGCCGGGGGTGTAAATTCGGCGCAGGCATTCCACACTGTCCAGCCGAACGCGGCTGACCATCCTGGTCTTGCCGCCCTCGTGGAGGGACAGGATTTCGTCCAATTCGGGCTCTGTCTCTCGGGGTCTCAAGGCTGTGCAGATCGCGATGAAAGGCAAGGGGAAACGGCGTCGCAGACATTCCTTATATCGCACGGTCTCTCCCGGAGCAAGCGCACGCCTCCTCGCCCAGTGACGAACGGCCGCAGCCGGGGGCGGTGGTTCGACTCCGCTCACCACCCTGAGCCCGTCGAAGGGCTGCGCCACACATCAACCGTGCGCGTTGAACGCACCGTGTAGCTCGGGCGCCTGCCTGTGCGTGCCCGCCTGTCTGCACCCACAGGCAGGCCCGCAGAGAGGCCCTCGCCTGAGAAGTAGGCTGGGTGCTCCCCACCAAGGAGCCCCGAAAGGCCGACATCTACGCTCTGCGACCCGGGGGATGAGGTTCCTCTGGTTTTTCGTGCTGAAAATCAGGTGCAGCGCCAGCTTCGAGTCTGACTCGGCCATTTGGCTCTGATGCCTTTCTGTCTCGCCCTTTCGGGCTCAACTGTGTTGTGGCCGCTTCGAACCCCCAGGGCTGCGCCCTGGGCTGGTATGTCCGGCTCTTACAGAGCCGAAGGGACACGGTTGCACGTGGAGGATCATGCCCTGAATGCGTGCCCATTCTCCGGCGGGGACGCTACATATCAGGAGGGCTTTCCTCTTCAATTGTCGAAAGTCGAGCTCAACCGGCCGCCGACAAAGGGTTCGAAGTTGCATCTCTGAGCGCGCCCATGTATGTTATGATATCTGTTTCCGGTGATTTGCCGGTGTAATTGGGGGAATCCGGAACGCTAAAGGCGCAGGCGTGCTCCCATCGCCGGGGCCGGTATGACGGCGGGCCTTCCAGACCTCTTAGAGACAGGGGAGAAGATGATAGTTTACGACGAACACACAGGCACGCTGCTGCGGGACGAACACCTGTTCGAGCTCCACGAACCCGAGGAACCGGAGTACTATGACGACGTCTTCCCGGAAGGCGAAGTGCCCAGGATCGTCTTCAACCATCGCCACGTGCCCATGTGGCCGGCGGCGCAGGCGTGGATCACGGACACCACTTTCCGGGACGGTCAGCAGGCGATGCCGCCTTTCACCCCGGAGCAGATCGTGCACGTCTACGACCTGCTGCATAAGCTCGGAGGGGAAAAGGGGCTGATCCGCACCAGCGAGTTTTTCCTCTACCAGGACCGCGACCGCAAGGCGGTGGAGGGCTGCCTGGAGCTGGGCCACCGCTATCCCGAGGTGACGGCCTGGATACGGGCGCATCCCAAGGACTTCCAGCTCGTCAAGGACGTGGGCCTGGACGAGACGGGTATCCTGACCAGCGTCTCGGACTACCACATCTTCCACAAGTGGCCCGGCGCCAACCGCAAGAAAGCCATTGATCGCTACCTGGGTATCGTCAAGGAATGCCTCAGCGCCGGCATCCGGTGTCGCTGCCATTTCGAGGACATCACCCGGGCGGACTTCTACGGGTTCGTCGTCCCGTTCGCCATCGAACTGCGCAAGCTGGCCGAAGAGGCCGACATGCCTATCAGGATACGGATGTGCGACACCATGGGTTACGGCGTCCCCTACCCCGGCGCGGCGCTGCCCCGGAGCGTCCCCGGCATCGTGTACGGCCTGCGGCATCACGCCGGTTTCCCCAGTGAATGGCTGGAGTGGCACGGCCACAACGACTTTCACAAGGCCCTGGCCAACAGCGTGACGGCGTGGCTCTACGGGACCTCGGCGGTCAACGCCACCTGCCTGGGCATCGGGGAGCGGACGGGCAACACCCCCATCGAGGGACTCGTGATCGAGTACCTGGCTCTGCGGGGCCACGATGAGTCGATCGACACCCGGGCCATCACCGAGATTGCCCGCTATTTCCGGGAAGAGATCGGCCACGACATCCCCGACCAGCAGCCGTTCGTGGGCTCGCGGTTCAACACCACGCTGGCCGGCATCCACGCCGACGCGCTGGCCAAGGATCGGCGTATCTACACCGTCTTCGATACGGAGGCCGTTCTGGGCGCGCCCTTCGACGTGCGCATCACGGACAAGAGCGGCCGTGCGGGCGTGGCCCACTGGGTGAACCTGCACCTGGGCCTGTCCGGGGACGACGAGGTCAGCAAGAATCACCCCGGTATCAGTGCCATGTTCGACGCGATCGCTCAGCAGTACGACGAAGGCCGGGTGGCCATCATGAGCCCGGAGGAGCTGCTGCAGCTGGTGATCGAGCACCTTCCGGAGCTGGCCGACCGGGCCCGAGCGGCGATGGACTGAGGCAAACCGGCCACAATCAAGCCAGGCATCGGCGAAGGGAAATCGGGCGTGCTTGCGATAATCAGCGACATCCACGCGAATTACGACGCGCTTGAAGCCGTTCTGCGGAGAATCGACGCGCTCGGAGCGGAACGGATCATATGCCTGGGTGACATCGTGGGCTACGGACCGGAGCCGGTCCGGTGCGTGGACGCGGTGCGGGAGCGGTGCGAGGTCGTCCTGTGCGGCAACCACGATTATGCCCTGGTCTACGGGGCAGAAGAGTTCAACCCCATCGCACGCGCCAGCATTGAGCACCATCGCCACATGCTGATGCCACCGGCGGACGACCCGCCCGAGTCCGACGAACGCCGCAGGTGGGAGTTCCTCAAAAACCTCCCGCATCGGTACGTGGAGGGCGAATACCTGTTCGTGCATGCCTCACCCCGAAGCCCCATCGTGGAATACCTGCGCAGGATCGACGTGCTGCTCCAACTGGACGAGAAACTCCGGCAGAACTTCAGGGAAGTGGAGCGCATCTGCTTCATCGGGCACACTCACCGGGCCGGCGTGATCACCTCCGAGATGGAGTTCCTGGAGCCGGAGCAATTCCCGGAGGGCTTCAAACCCGACTTCCACCAGAAGGCCATCGTCAACGTGGGCAGCATCGGACAGCCCCGGGACCGTAACTCGCGGGCCTGTTTCGCCACCCTCGAGGAGGACGGCCTGGTCCGCTGGCATCGCGTGGAGTACGACGTCGAAGCCGTCGCCAGGAAGATAATGGCCACTCCCGGGATGGACCCTTCCCTGGCTGAACGGCTGCTGGAAGGGCGTTGAGTTGACGCACGGGGCTCGCCCCCCTGCCGGGATGTCTGACACATTTCCCTTTCGCCGAGCGCGAGGTGCGCAGTGAGCTTCATCGAACCCGAAGACTTCCGTCTGGACAAACTCCGCCGGCTGCGCGAACTGGGCGTGGACCCCTACGGGGGACGCTTCCCCGACACGACGCCACTTGCCCGACTGGTGGAGGACTTCGAGCAGAGGGAGGGCCAGGCGGTCCGGGCGGCCGGCCGCATCACCAATCAACGCCGCATGGGTCGCGCCAGTTTCATGGACATCAAGGACTGGACCGGTTCCATCCAGGTCTTCTTCCAGCTCGACCGGCTGGGGGAAGAGAAATTCGAGATACACGAGCAGCTCGACGCCGGCGACCTCGTGGGCGTCCAGGGCCAACTGACGAAGACCCGGACGGGGGAGATCACCGTCTTCGTCGACGAATTCTCCACACTGGCCAAGGCGCTGCTGAACCCGCCGGAGAAGTGGCACGGCCTCCGCGACCAGGAACTGCGCTACCGCAGGCGCTGCGTGGACCTGTTCACCAACGACGACGTGATGCGGTGCTTTATGAAGCGGGCCGAGATCGTGCGGGCCATCCGCGCATTCCTGGACGCGCGCGGATTCATCGAGGTCGAAACTCCCATGATGCAGACCGTTCCCGGCGGCGCGGCAGCCCGCCCCTTCCGCACCCACCACAATGCCCTGGACATCGACCTCTACCTGCGCATCGCGCCGGAGCTGTACCTTAAGAGGCTGCTGGTCGGCGGCATGGAAAAGGTATTCGAGATCAACCGCAACTTCCGCAACGAGGGCATATCCACCCAGCACAACCCCGAGTTCACGATGCTCGAAGTCTATGAAAGCTACGGGGATTACGAGTCCATGATGGAGCTAACCGAGCGGCTTATCGTGCACCTGGCGCGCGACGTGTGCGGTTCGCTGACCCTTCCATTCGGCGAACACCAGATCGACTACAGCCCTCCCTGGCCCCGCCGGCAGTTCTGGGACCTCCTGGAGAAGAAGACCGGCGTGGCGCGGGGCGAGGAGGCCGCCATCCGGCAACTCGCAGAACAGCAACAGGTGGAGGGAGCGCGCAGCGAACATCCCGAGTGGCTCGCATACCACGTGTTTGAGAAAACGGTGGAATCGGAGCTGATAGACCCCGTTTTCGTCGTCGGGTATCCCAAGAGCATCTCCCCCCTGGCCACCGAAGAGCCCGACGACCCCGGCCTGGCCCAGCGCTTCGAGCTCTACATCGGGGGAATGGAAATGGCCCCCGCCTACACCGAGCTCAACGATCCGCTCGAGCAGGAACAGCGGTTCCTCGAACAGGTGGGCAGCGAGGAGGAGCGCCAGGACATCGACGCCGATTTCCTCCAGGCCCTCGCCTACGGGATGCCGCCGGCCGGCGGTCTCGGGATCGGCATCGACCGCCTGGTCATGGCGCTGGCCAACCGGACGTCGATCCGGGAGGTCATCCTGTTCCCGCTGCTCCGTCCCACCGATTGAGAATGCTCAGCCGGCCGCCTCGATCACGTAGAAGATGGTCTGGTAATCGTCTTTCAGCTCCACGGTGGCGATGCCGTTCCGCACGGGGACCCTCACCGCCGGGCCGTGCGTGCCGTCTGCGCGGACGGGGCGCAGGAGCAGTCCGTCCGCCGACGTGCGGAAAATGATCGTGCCCTCGACCGGTTCCGCGATGACCGGCGGCCCACCTATCTCCACGATCTTCGTCCGTGCCATGTTGAAGGTCATGCCCGTGTTCTGGGCCCGGGCCGCTGCCGTCAGCAGCAGCCGCCCCGAGACGGCGATCGGGTCTTCGGTCAGGCTCTGCAGCGCGGTCACGGCAAAGGGCGTGGATATCTCGAACCGGCAGTCTGCGGTCTCCCAGGCTTTGCCCGTCTCGCCCAGCCTCCCGTAGGCCACCTGCGTGCGCGGCGTGTCGATGGTGCCCACGCCCAGGTCCCAGTCGCGCCAGAGCTCTCCCGTGTCGCTGCGCAGCTCTGTGTCCGCCTGCCGATAGTTGTAGGCACCCTCGACGTCCAGCACCTCGACCGGGTGGTAATCTTGAGGATCGTGCTCGGGCAGGGTCACCAGTACCCTGTGCTTCTCTATCGCGCTCTGGAACCCGGCGGTATTCCAGTAGAGCTTCGCCCCGCCGTCCTCGTAGCGCAGGCGGTATATCTCCTCCTGCGGGAGGTCCATGACCGCCGTCTCCCGCGCGCGGCGCACGTCCCCGCGCCTATACACGAGCGAACCCATGGCCACGCTGGCCACCGAGGCCGGGTCGGTTTCCCACTCGAACGCCCCGAGCGTATCCCCGGGACGGCCCGACTGGCTGTAGGCGTACCCGGTGATGCTGTCCCAGCCCTGGAAGGCGGCCACGGCGCCCAGGCCCACCTGGTAGGCCGCCCGATAGGTCTTGGGCGGGTTGTTGCCGCATTCACTGGACGCCACCGGCTTGCCGGGCACCGCGAAGCCCGCCGGTTTGCCGAAGGGGCCGCCCGGCAGGCCCGGCGGGTGGTTCAGCCACAGCCCACCCATCCCGCTGCCCGGACCGATCTGGTTGCCGCCGTAGTAGTGGTGATGGTCCATGAAATCCAGAATCGTCTGGGGAACCATCACCCACTTGAAGTGCGCCCAGTTGGTGGCGTTGATGGGCATCCGCAGGCCGATGCTCCGCAGGAAGACGTGCGACTCGCGGTAGTAGGTCCGCTGTAGATACCGCATGAAGTCAATGTTGTTGTTGCCGTAGTTCTGGCTGAGCACGTTCGCCTGATCCCACGGTTGGCCGTCGTTCTCCCTGGCCCATTCCTGGTAGAGTTCCTTGACCTCATTGACGTAGTGCGGGTACCCCCTTACCCCGCCGAGGGAGATCATGAGCCCCTCGTTGATGACCTCGGTCATGGCGCAGGCGGGATCGTCCTTGTAGGCCAGCCCGGTGAACTCGTTCTCGTGGGTCCAGACCTGCCGCCACTGCTTCTGAATGAGCTCCTGCATCCGATCGTCGAAGTAGATAAAAGGATGCAGGTTGAAGTTGCCCCGCTGGCCCAGGTGCCCGTAGTCGGCCACGCCGTCCGCCTCCTTGAAGCAGCGCTGCACCCACGGGTCGAGTATGACGTAAATGCCGTGCCGTTTCAGTTCATACACGGTCTTGTCCAGGGCCCGCATGGACTCCGGGTCCAGGTGCTGGGTGGTGCCGTCCGGGTGGTCGTAGTCGATGATGGGGTTCGCCCAACTGTCCAGGTGATGAAGCCGGATCACGTTGACCCCCAGCCGTGCCAGCCTCTCGGCGAGCTGCTCGGCCCGCTCGGGAGAGCCCAGCGCTGCGCCAGCGGTGACGTTCAGGCCCCAGAACCGCGCCGGGGTGCCGTCCTCGAACACGAAATCCCCGTCCCTGAGCTCCACGAAGCCGTGCGACCCGGCCGGCACGTAGTTGCCGTCCTCGTCCTTGTTGAGGAAACTGAGGTCTATCGGCACGCCCTCCGGCCCCACGGGGTAGGGGAACCAGTTGGAGGTGTCGTCCCGCTGAAGGCTCGACTCCACGTCCGGCACGAACTCCACGCTGCCCGGCAGCCTGACAGTTATGCCGGTGCTCAGTTTCGCACCTGCCTGTATCGAGTTTCCCACAAGTTGTATGCGGGCCGGTCCGCCGGAGCTGACCTCCCGCGCCGGATCGACCGTCAGTTCCACCGCCTCCCCGTTCTTGTCCTTCAGCAGGAGTTTGCTCACCTCCGTGCCTATTCTGCCGCGCCCGAAGGGCATGGAGACCTCGTTCTGCTGCCCGTCGGCCATCGTGGCAATGCACTTCCGGCCGGAGAAGAAGCGTCCGCTCGGCTCCAGTCGGACCACGATCTGGGTCAGATCCGAGGATTGGGGGGCGCTCAGCTCGTACTGCAGCACCACGGTGTCGGCCGCCGTGCGCGCGGCGGTGTGGACCATATTCAGCGGCCTGTCCGTGCCGCCGATGGTGCCCTTCATGGCCACCGTCCGCCGACCACCCTCGTCGGCCTCTTCCTGCCCTCTCAGGCCGAAGTACCGCCAGTTCGGCCCCCAGGCATCGATGCCGAACTGCATGTACACGGCTCCATCCCTGAGCACCGTGTAGTCGGCCCCGGCTTCGGGATACATGGTCCAGCCCTGTGCCGCCGCTGCCGACGAGGCGAGTCCGAACACTGCCAGCGCCATCACGCACACTGCTGTGGAAGCTCTCATCCCCACACCTCAGCTCAAAATGCCACCGTTTATTCGAAATCCTCGGTGAAACACGCTATTCAGCTTTTGCTCTCTCCTTTTCCCGCTGCCGTTTCTTCCGCAGCTCTTCCTCCAGGTAAGCCTTCCACTCCTTGCGCCACGCGCGGACCTGCTGCGGCGTTTTCTCCACCCATTCCATGGGCGCCACGTGAATGCCGTCCGCGTAACCTGCCAGGTAGAAGCGGCCCTCATGCTCGATCACCTCCGGCGCCCAGCGCCCGTTGTACCAGATCTCGGTCATGTGGGCCACGAGAGGCGCCTGGTCGAAGTCCAGCGGATCGTCGGAGCGGTACACACTCATCTGCTGCCACAGATAGTAGTGGTCCCCCCGCTTGAGAACGAACGGGCTCTCGGGGTTGCCCGTGGTGCGCACCGGTATCTCCTCCTCGCTCCAGGGTCCCTCAGGGCGGGGAGCGGTCCGGGCCACCATGGCTCCCCGCCGTTTGCCCTCCACCTCGGCCGTGCCGCAGTAGGAGGCGATCCACCGCTCGTTCGCCCTGTCCTGGAACACGCAAACGTCCCGCCCCATCTGGAAGAAGGCCCGCTTCCCACGGAGGTTCCGGTGGGGCCGCCAGTCCGTCCCGTCTTCGCTGATCAGGCAGAAAGCCGGACCGCTGTTGTAGAACATGTAGTAGCGGTCGGCGTGCCGGAAGGCGTGAGGCGCCTGCACGGAGGCCGGCTTCGGCGGCCTGCCGCGCATGCCCCGCGGGACCTCCAGTATGCCCCCTGGAGGCCATCGATCTCGCCCGCCCGGGCAGAATGGTCCGGCAGCAGTCAGGCAGT
>CAZNGS010000014.1:0-83307 GCA_964572825.1 uncultured candidatus Brocadiaceae bacterium | reverse complement strand
GCATCTTCAGGCCGCATAGTCGGGTGCCCCTCAGGTTCCCCCTTCAGTGGCGGGCGGTTGTCGCGGAGCGGCCGGGCAGTGTCCCGTGTTCGTCCACGCGGTCCAGCGCGGTCCGCGGAGGCCCCCGGCGGGGACGCCGGGGCTATCCTGTGGTGCTTGAAGGGATGCGGACCTCAAAACAACCCCGATTACGAAACGAACCGAATTTTCCCGAACACCTGCATGTAAAAAGAGATACAACTGATAAAGGGATCGCCCCACCGATGATGAGGCACGAAGCCGCGCCCGGTTCGCAGCGGTGCTTCGACTGTGGACGTTCGGCCGAGCTCACTCGAAGCCCCGACCGCCCTGGGCCTTTCGGTCCTTTGAGGCTCCCATGGCAGGCCGCGCTCAGAGTCCTCAGCGGCGCGAAGGCACCCGCAGCAAGACAGTTGAATGACGGGTGTTCGTTGCGGCCTCCGGGGCGGCTGGCCTATAATGAGTCCGATCACTCCGACGCAGCAGCGCGCCCCGTCTTCAAAACGGATTCGCCCGCGATGAGCTATTTTCGGCCCGAAATCGAAGCAATGGACGGATATGCCCCCGGCTTCCAGCCGAAAGGGGAGGGGTTCGTCAAGCTGAACACGAACGAAAACCCCCACCCGCCCTCGGACGCCGTCATGGCCGCCCTGCGGGAGGCGGCCGGGGCGAACCTGCGGAAGTACCCCGACCCCGTTGCGAGCGTCTTCCGGGCGGCGGCCGCGGACGTGCTGGGCACCCGCCCGGAACGGGTGCTGTGCGGAAACGGCTCGGACGACCTGCTCAACATCGCCATGCGCAGCATCTGCGCCGGGGGCGATGTCGTGGCTTTCCCGTGGCCCACGTACAGTCTTTACCCCGTACTCGCCCGCATCCAGGGGGCACGCGTGATCCAGGTGGACTTCCCGGACGACTACAGTCTGCCGTCGGCGCTCTCGTCCACGGGCGCCCGCCTGACGCTGCTATGCAATCCCAACGCCCCCAGCGGCACCCTGGTGCCGCCCGCGCGGATCGGCGAACTGGCCGCCGCGCTGCAAGGGGTGCTGCTGGTGGACGAGGCATATGTGGATTTCGCGGAGGAGGATTGCCTGGACCTGGTGGATGCTCACGACAACGTGGTGGTGACCCGCACCCTGTCGAAGTCCTACGCCCTGGCGGGCCTGCGCTTTGGCTATGCCGTGGCCCAGGAACACCTTATCCGGGGCCTGATGAAGGTCAAGGATTCCTACAACGTGGACGCGCTGGCCATTGCGGGGGCCACGGCCGCCATCCGGGACCGGGACTGGCTGCGCCGCACCGTGCAGAGAATCAACGAGACCCGCGCACGGCTGACGCAGGAGCTGGAGCGGATGGGCTTCCGCTGCTGGCCCTCGCAGACGAACTTCGTGCTGGCCCGGGTGCCCGCCGGGACCGACGCGGCCCGGGTCCACCAAATGCTTTTCGAACGCAAGGTCCTCGTCCGCTACTTCGACCAGCCGCGCCTGAACGACTGCCTGCGCATTTCGGTCGGCTCACCCGCCGATACGGAGGCGCTGCTGAAGGCCATGGAACAGATCATCTCCGCCCCTGAAATCACCGGAGGCACCTGACCAATGTGCGAGCGAGCACGCAGCGCACGGGCCGAGCGCAGGACCCGCGAGACGTTCATCTGCGTCGAGTTGACACTGGACGGACCGGGTCGCTGCGAGGTCTCGACCGGGATCGGCTTCCTGAACCACATGCTGGAATTGCTGTGCAAGCAGGCCGGTTTTGACCTCACCGTGGAGGCAGAAGGCGACCTCGAGGTGGACGCCCACCACACCACCGAGGACGTGGGCATCGTGCTGGGCGGCGCCCTGGCGGACGCCCTGGGCGATAAAAAGGGCATCACGCGGTTCGCCGATGCCCGGGTGCCCATGGAGGATAGCCTGTGCGAGGTGGGCCTGGACATCTCCGGCCGGGGCTACCTGGCCTTCGAGGTCACCTTCCCCAGCGCCAGGGTGGGCGAGTTCGACGTGGAGCTGGTGGAGGAGTTCCTGCACGCCCTGTGCCTTAACGCCGGCCTGACAATGCACGTGGACCTGATCCGGGGCAGCAACAGCCACCACGTCGCCGAGTCGATCTTCAAGGCTGTGGCCCGCGCCCTGCGCGCCGCGGTGGCGATCGACCCCGGCCACGCCGACGAGGTGCCCTCCACCAAGGGCATGCTCTGATTCACGGCCCGAGCGGCGAGAGGAATTCCTCGGCCGTGCAGCGGTACCTGGCCTCGGTCCGCTGTCCCGGGACCGGCTCCAATGCCGCGGTCTCCAGCAGGTGGGCCGCCGTCGCCGCGCCCTCCTCCGGCCCCAGCAGCGAGTTAAGAGCGTGTTCGACCTGTTCGGCGGCAAACCTCTCCGGCAGGAACGCGAACGCGAGGTGGGTGCAACGGACAAGCCTGCGCAGCTCCCGCAGGCCGGCCGCGAGTATGTCGGCGTGGTCGAAACCCAGCGGCGGGAGGTCCGCCACGGGATGCCAGGCGGCGTCCGCCGCGTCGTCGCCCGCGGCAGCGTCCTGCTCCTCGGGGTGCACCACGGCACCGTAGGCCACGGTCACGTTCCGCCCCCGTGGGTCGCGGCCCGGTTTGCCCCACGCGCCGAGCTGGAAAATGGCCACCGGCGCCAGACCGGTTTCCTCGAAAAGCTCTCGCGCGCACGCGCGAGGCAGGTCTTCATCCTCCTCAACAAACCCTCCCGGCAGACACCAGCGGCCCCTGTATGGCTCGTTCCTGCGCCGTATCAGCGCCACCCGCAACCCGCCTTCCGGCGCCAGCCCGAACGTGACGGCATCGGTGGTCACATACATCTTCGTCGGTGTGTCACCCATCGTTTTCCTCACTGCCAGAAGGCAGGGAATCGCTCAGCACGGCCCCGAGGGGCAGACTCGGCCACCGGCTGCCGGGCGGCCTCACCCGGAGCACCGACGGGGCCTGGCGCCGCTTGAAGTCGGCCATCTTCAGGCGTCCCAGCACGTCGGCGACCAGCGTCGAGTCGTGCCCGCGCGCGCGAATGTCATCGGCCGACAGGCCCTCGTCCAGGTAGAGCCCGAGTATCGCATCCAGCACATCGTACGGCGGCAGATCGTCCTGGTCGGTCTGGTGCGGCTTGAGCTCCGCGCTGGGCGGGCGCTGCATGACCGAGGGCGGAATCACTTCACGGCTGCGGTTCATATGATCCGCCAGCCGGTAAACCAGCGTTTTCGGCACGTCGCCGATGGGAGCAACGCCTCCCGCCATGTCTCCGTAGAGTGTGCAGTAGCCGACGGCCAGCTCGCTGCGATTGCCGGTCGCCAGCGGCATGGCGCCGAATTTGTTGGCGTATGCCATCAGCACGGTGCCGCGGATGCGGGCCTGGATGTTCTGCTCGGCAACGTCCTGCTCGGTGCCCTGAAAGATGGGCAGGAGCGCCTCTTCGAAGCCGGTCCGCAGCTTCTCAACGGGCACGGTCCACGCCTCGATGCCCAGGTTCTCCGCCACGGCCTCCGCATCCAGCCGGCCCTCCTCGGACGAGAAACGCGTGGGCATCAGAAGCGCCGTGACGCGGCTCCGGCCCCAGCGCGTCGGCCGCCAGCGCGGCCACGACGGCGCTGTCAATCCCGCCGCTCAGGCCCAGCACCGCCGCGCGCTCACCGCCCGCAAGAAGGGTGGCCGCCGGCACGCACTGCCCGTCTGCGCTGAGCGCTGCGTGGGCGACGACTACGGGTATTGCTCGCGAGACCGAGGCGAGCCGGTCCAGTGCGCTCTCCTGCAAGCTTCGGAACCGGCTCTCCCGTGCCAGGTCCTGCGGCTGCCACCCGCTCAGCGCCCAGGCCGGCAGCACCAGCAGATCGGCACCCGCCTCCTGCGCGTGCTCCAGCCCCGCAAGCGCCAGGCGCAGGTTGCCCCGCACGTCGCCGGTGGTGGTGTTGATCTGTGCAGCGGCCATTCTCATGGGGCACATTGTGCGGCAAAGCGGGCAGTCCTTCAAAAGGAAGCCCCGCGCCCCGGCGGCCATTGACTTCCTGACCCTCCGCCCGATAATGGTATTGTGGTCAAAGGAAAGGAGTTGGCCCATGATTCTGGTCATCGACAACTACGATTCGTTCACCTACAACCTGGTGCAGCGGCTGGGCGAACTGGGCGCGACGGACATCCAGGTCTTCCGCAACGACAAGATAACCGTGGAAGAGGCCGAAGAGCTGGGGCCCGACCACATCATCGTGAGCCCGGGGCCCTGCACGCCGCGCGAGGGGGGTGTATCCAACGACATCATCCGGCATTTCGCCGGCCGCGTGCCGCTTCTGGGCGTCTGCCTGGGCCACCAGTGCATCGGCTACAGCTTCGGGGCCCTCGTGGACCGCCACCGCCGCCTGATGCACGGCAAGACCAGCCCGATCTATCACGACGGGAGGACGATCTTCGAGGGGCTGCCGAACCCGTTCGAGGCCACGCGCTACCACTCCCTGGCCATCCGCGAGGAGACGCTGCCGGACTGCTTCGAGGTTTCCGCCCGGGCCGAACCCGATGAGATCATGGGCATCCGGCACGTGGACTATCCCCTGGAGGGCGTGCAGTTTCATCCGGAGTCGTTCTTGACGGGGGAGGGGCCGAAGCTGCTGGCGAACTTCCTGGCGCTCTGACCATCGGTGGCGCTCACCCGTCCGCGTCTCTGTGCAGGGGCTTTGTTATCCGGGGTGGCAGTCGGCGGGGTCGGCCGTCCGCGTCGGTGCAGGCCAGCACGACCCGCCCTTCGGCAACCAGGGTGTCGTCCTCCTGGCGCGTGACCCGATGCACGAAATCTATGCGCGTGGGCCGCAGTCTGTCCACCCGCGTCCGGATGCGCAACGCGTCGTCGTAGGCAGCACGGTCCCTGTAGCTGCACCGGGCCTCGACCACGACCAGCCGGAAACCCTCGTTCTCCAGGTCACGGTAGCTGGACCCCAGCGCCCGGAGGTACTCCGTCCGGGCCACCTCGAAGTACACGAGGAATTCCGCGTGATAGACCACGCCCATCTGGTCTGTCTCCGCGTAGCGAACCCGTATGTGTGACGTGTGCCAGTCCATGCTGTTCCCTTCCCGGATGAACAGGGCGCCCGCAACCGGCCGGCTCAGCCGCGGGGATGATACCGGCGATGTGCGGCCTTCAGCCGGCTCCTGTCGACGTGGGTGTAGATTTCCGTGGTCGAGATGTCCGCGTGACCCAGCATCACCTGCACCGACCGGAGGTCGGCGCCATGGCTGAGCAGATGCGTGGCGAAGCTGTGACGCAGCGTATGGGGATGGACGTCGGTCCCTATGCCGGCCGCCGTGGCGTGCTTCTTGACGCGCGCCCACAGCCCCTTGCGCCCCAGCCGCCGGCCGAAGCGCGACAGGAACAAGGCCGACTGCTCCGGGTCACGCAGAAGCTCCGGCCGGCCCCTCTCCAGGTAATCACGCAAGGCCCGGAGGGCCGGCTGGCCCACGGGGACGAGGCGCTCCTTGCGCCGTTTGCCGTAGCAGCGCACGAAAGAGTACTCGAAGTTCACGTGCCCCACGTCGAGCCCGCACACCTCGCTGGCGCGCGCCCCCGTGGCATAGAGCATCTCCAGCATCGCCCGGTCGCGCAGGCCGAGCGCACTGTCCGGGGAGGGTGCATCCAGCAGGGCCTCCACCTGCCGGACTCCCAGCACCTCCGGCACACGCTGCCACAGCCGGGGGCTTTCCAGCACCTCGGCGGGGTTGCGCCGCACCTCCCCCTCGGAGACCAGGAACCGGTAGAGCATCCGCACGGCCACCAGCCGCCGGCGAATGGTGTTGGAAGAGAGCCCCGCCCTGCGGCACGCCCCCACGTAGGCCACCAGTCGGTCGGCGGTTACCCGGCCCAGCTCGGCGCCGTCTTCGGCTTCCACATAATCCAGAAAGGCCGCCAGGTCGCTTTCGTAAGCGACCAGGGTGTTGGCGCTCAGGCCGCACTCGGCCGCACAATAGTGGATGAAGGCGGAAACCAGATTCGCAGCGCTGACCACGTGGCCTCCCGGCACCGAAATCGGCGGAAATCCCGCTCCAGTCCATCATAGTGAGCCCCGGCGCAGGGTGTCAATCGCCGCCGTCACTGCCGAAGCAGCATTTGTTTTCGCGGCGTCCTTCCCATAGAATGCGCAGCCAGGAACAGGGGTATTTCTGGAACAGTCGGAAGTTTTTTGGGCATCCGACATGAACGACGAAAGCAAGAAAAGCCTGGGGAAATTCGAGCTCCTCGAGCTGATCGAAGAAGGGCCGGCCGGACGCCTCTACCGCGCCCGGGACACCCAGAAGGACCGCACTATCCTGCTGAAACTCGTCTCGGCGGCCATCAGCCAGAACGCCGCCTTCGGTCGCCATTTCTACGAGAGATGGGCCGAGCAGCAGTCTCTGGTGGAGCATCCCAACATCCTGCAGGTTCGAGAGGTGGGACAGGCCGACGACTCATACTACGTGGCCTTCGAGGACGTGGAGGCGGAGTCGTTGACCGAGAGGCTGCGCCAGAGCCCCCTGCCCCTGGATGAGGCGCTGGAGATACTGCACCAGGTGGCGGAGGGTCTGCGGGCCGTCCACCGGAGGAACCTCCTGCACGGGCATCTGAAGCCCTCCCAGATACTGCTGGCCCGCGACAAGATGGACCGGCTGCTGGTCAAGGTGATGCTGTTCGACCCGTCGGTTGCCGGCCCCGACCAGATGGTATCCGTTTTCGGCGAGCTGTTGGGCACACCCAAGTACATGGCGCCGGAGGTCATCCGCGGCCGCACACCCGGGCCGGAGGCCGACGTGTTCGCCCTGGGTGTCATCGCCTACCAGATGTTCACCGGCTACGAGCCCTTCCCATCGCGCAATCCCGTCGGTTACCTGTTCAGCAACTGCCAGGAAGAGCTCGAGCCGCTCAACAAAGTCAAAGAAGACATACCGGTCGAGGTGGCCACAGTCGTGCAGCGAATGCTGGAGAAGGACCCCGAGCAGCGGTACCGCAGCGCCCAAAGACTGGTCGACGACCTGGACCGCAGCAGGGAGAGCATCCATACCGGGCACGTGGACGTGGTGCCGCGGGGCGTGGACTCCGCCTTCGCCCGAGACTACCACGCACTGGAGCCGGAGGACACGGGCGGCCTGAGGATAGCCACCGGGCTGGCCATCGTGCTGGTGATACTGCTGACGGGCGCCGCCCTCGCCACGGGGTTCGTTGTGGCACGGGTCTGGAAATGGCCCACCACCCCACGAGAGCGGGCGCACGCCCCGGCGGCGGGGCGGCGGGAGCCTGGCGAGAGTGCCGGGGAGACCAGACGCCCCGGCCGTGAACAGCCTCCCCGGCAGGAGAAGCGCAGAGAATCCGCCGCCGAAATCGTCAAGACGGCCCTGGAGGATGCCACACGCTACGCCGGCAACGGGCAATACGAGCTGGCGATCGCCGCACTCGCCGACGCGTCCCAAAAGCTGACGGATGGCGAGGAAAAAGACCGGATACTGGCCCGGTTGGGCCGTACTCACCTGGAATGGGCCGACGCCCTGGCCAAGGCGGGCGATTACGAAGGGGCAGTGGAGAACTACCGCAAGGCCGCGCAGGTGGTACCGGAGGACAGCCAGTTCGCCGCCGTGGCCCGGGCCAGGGTCCCGGCCGCCATGGCCGACCTGGCCGAGCATCTGCATCGCACCGGGGAATACGCCAGGGCCATGGAGGTATATGGAAAGATAGCCCAGCAGTTCCCGGGCACCGCCGAGGCGCGGCTGCTGGAAAACAAAAGGCCCGACCTGCTGCTGGGACGCGCGTCGGTCCTGCGAGAAGAGGGCAACTACGACAAGGCGCGGGAACTGCTGCTGGAGGTTATCAACCGTTACGGTGACTCCGAGGCCGGCGCAAACGCCCGCGGGGCGCTGCCCGACATCTACCTGCTGTCTGCCCGCCGGCAACTCAACCAGGGGGCCCCGGCAGAGGCCAGGAGCCAGTTGAGGCATCTCATCGAGGCTTATCCCGACCACAAGAGCGCCACCCAGGCAGGGGCGATGGAAGCTCAGCTCCTCCTCAGGCTGTTCCAACAGGCCCGCCAGGACGGCCACGAGGAGCAGGCCAATCGATACTATGGAGAGTTGCTGAAGCTCTACCCTGAGACACCTTCGGCGGTGGAAGCCTTGCGGCAGGCCCTGGGGCTGGAACGCACCGATGAAGATTCGGCATATCCCGAGAGCACCGCCAGAAGCCAGCTCCGCAAAGCCGAGCAAATGCGGGACAAAGGAGATTTCACCGGCGCGCTCTCTTTGCTGGAAGACATCGTCAAGCTGGCCCGGGCGGACTCCACCGCCGCCATGGCGGCCGCCGCGAAGCTGCCGGCCTGGCACTACGAGTCGGCCCTCCACGCCTATGGAACGGGCTCGCCCGGGGAGTGCAAGAGAATCCTGCAGACGGTCGCCGCGCGATTCCGGGGAACCGGGTGGGAGCAGAAGTGCACGGTAACAGTGCACCGGATGGATAACCCGCCGCCCGGCATGGTTTACGTGCCGGAGGGAAGCTTCTTGATGGGCACCGACCTGAGCGAGATCGCCGCCATCGCCGAGAAACACAATCTTTCGCTACTGGGCGGCAGCAGGGAAGAGATCGAGGCGATAGCCCGGGGGCACGGATTCGGCGCCGAACTGCCCGGGCACACCGTAACCACGGAGGCATTCTTCATCGACAGGACCGAGGTCACCAACCGCCAGTACAAGGAGTTCCTGGAAGCCACCTACCACACGCCGCCCTCACACTGGAACCGCAGCAACTATCCCCAGGGCAAAGGAGATCACCCCGTAACCAACGTCACGCTGAACGATGCCCTGGCCTATGCCGAGTGGCGGGGGGCCCGGCTGCCCACCGAGACCGAATGGGAGAAGGCCGCCCGGGGAGTTGACGGGCGCCTCTATCCCTGGGGCAACACGTTCAGCCGCGACTACTGCCACCACATGCTCCCCGAGGGCGCCGGGACCACGCGGGTGGGTTCCTATCCCGCATACGCCAGCCCCTACGGGTGTCTGGATATGATCGGGAACGTGATGGAGTGGACCACGGACGCGTTCGAACCGTATGAAGGCAACGACCTGGAGCTTCCCGACTTGGGCGGGCCGCGGGGCGTTCGACGGGGGGGATCGTGGATCCAGGAAGAGCTGGCACCGATACCCACCCGCTGCGCCGCCCGCTACAGCGCCCATCCAGCGGAATCCGACCCCCGGACCGGCTTCCGTTGCGTGCAGGACGTCAGTCCGGCCACCCCGGAAGAGTCCGACCAGTAGTCCATGCCTGGGAATGCCCGCACGATCCCACCGACCGATCCGGCCCACCTCCCCCCACCGCAGGAACATCGCGGGGAAAGGGTCCGGCTGCTGCTGAACCCCGATTGCGCCCCCGCCGTGCAGGTCGACGACCTGGTTCGACTGCCCGCCATCGTCGCCCGGCTCCAGGGCAGCACCACCCGACAGCCGGGGCGGCCCACCTGCTGGGTGTGGCGTCCGGCCTGGCACGAGGGGCCGGGGCTGCTGGTGCGCCAGTACGCCCACGGCGGCGTGCTGGGCCGCCTGTGGGGAACGCTGTTTGTGGGCGCCGCACGGATGCGACAGGAGCTCGCCGTCTCCCGCTACGCGGTGGCCGCCGGCGTGGCCGCCCCCCTGCCGGTGGCAGTCCGCGTCGAAGGTGTGTTCGGCCCCCTGGTGCGGGCGCATTACGTCAGCCGGCTCATCCCCCGCGCGCGGGACCTGCTGACCCTCTGCGCCGAGCTGCCGCCGGACGCACTTTCCGCCTCCCGTAGAAGGCGGCTGGCGCGCCGGGCCGCCGACGCTGTGGCCGCCATGCACGACGCCGGCATCGCGCACGCCGACCTCAACCTGCAGAACATTCTCGTGCGGGAGCCGCTTGACGACCCCGAAGTGTTCATCGTAGATTTTGACCGGGCGGAGGTGATAGAAGACGTCCCGCTGCGCCGGCGCATGGCCAATCTGGTCCGGTTGGACCGGTCGGCAGGCAAATGGCCGGAGTCGCGCCGGGCCCTCGGCCCGCTGGACCGGATGAGGTTCCTGCGGGCCTACCTGGGACGCTATCCGTGCTGGCGGGGGGCAACGACAAAGATCGTGCACAGCTACGGCAGCCGCCACCTGCGGCATCGCTTCTGGCGGCCCAAAGATTGACGGAAGCAAGAGGTGGATCATGGAAAGAGTGGACGCGAGCGAGCTGGACTACCGTCACCTGGACAGTGGACCGAAATACCTGTTCCGCGGCCCGCGGATAGACTGGGGCCTGATCCGGTTCCTGCCGGGCCAGGAGCTGGGTGCCCACTACCACAACGAGGTCGAGGAGACCTTCTACTTTACCTCCGGAACGGGGGTGTTCGTCGCCGACGGGCTGGAGTACGACATCGAACCCGGCATGGCCTTCCGCATGGAACCGGGGGAAATCCACGACGTAATCAACACCGGCGACGAACCCCTGGACGGCATCTTCATCAAACACACCTACATGCCGGACGACAAGGTCAGCGCGGGTTGACCCGAGCCGCCCGGCAGGACGGGGTCAGGCCTTGCGCTCCATCGCGAAACCCGGTCCAGACGCCCTACTCTTTGCAATGCCGGCCGCTCACTGCATATAATCTGGGCAACGGACCGGTCGGCAAGTTCCTCCCTTTCGAACGGCACATCGGATGGATTACCTCGAAGAAGCGCGCCAGATAATCCAGCAAGAAATCGCTACCCTGGTGGCGATGAAGGAGCGGCTGGGTGCGGATTTCGTGCGCGCGGTGGAGCTGATCTACCATTGCGATGGGCGCGTGATCGTCTCCGGCGTGGGCAAAGCCGGCTTGATCGGTCGGAAGATATCCGCCACCCTGGCCAGCACGGGCACGCCCTCCTACTGGATGCACGCCGTGGAGGCGCGGCACGGAGACCTGGGCCGCGTGCAGCCCGGCGACGTCGTGCTGGCCCTCAGCAACAGCGGGGAGACCGAGGTGGTCCAACTGCTGCCCTCCCTGAAGAAGCTGAACGTCCCCGTCATCTCCATCACCGGGGATGCCCGCTCCACCCTGGCCCAATGGAGCGACGCGGTGCTCGACATCGGGCAGATCCAGGAGGCCTGCCCCCTGGGGCTGGCCCCCTCGTGCAGCACCACGGCCATGGTGGTGATGGGCGACGCCCTGGCATTGACCATCTTCCGCATGCGCAACTGGCAGCCGGAGGATTACGCCTTCTACCATCCCGGCGGCGAACTGGGCCGCAAGCTGATAACGGTTGCCGAAGTCATAAAGAAGAATGACGGCAACCCCACCGCCCCCTGCGACATCACCCTCCGGGAGGCGCTGCGTCGCATGGGCGGACGCGGCAGCTACGGGGCCCTGAGCCTGGTGGACGAGGACGGCCGGCTGGTCGGTTTCTTCACCGACGGCGACTTCCGCCGCCTCATGCAGGACTGCGGCACGGACGTGCTGGACCGCCCCGTCAGCGAGGTGATGACACACAACCCCAAGACCATCGGCCTGGACAGCCTCGCGGCCGAGGCGTATCGGATGCTGCGGGATTTCCGCATCGACCAGGTCCCGGTGGTCGATCAGGACGGGAAACCCGTGGGCATACTCGACGTGCAGGACTGGCTGGACGTGGAACGCGGCATGGACATGCCCCCCGAGAGGTGATCCACCATGGCTGAACAGCAGGAGCGGCCCGCCGGGCGCGCGCGCCACGTGCAGATGCTCATCATGGACGTGGACGGCGTCCTGACCGATGGCAAAGTCCTCTACGGTGACGACTTCGAGGGGGTCTTCTTCAACGTTCACGATGGCACCGGCATAAAGTACCTGCACCGGTCCGGCATCCGCACGGCCATCATCACCGGCCGCGACATGCCCGGCGTGCGGGCCCGCGCAGAGTCGCTGGGCATCCAGCACGTGATCCAGGGCGCGAAGGTCAAACTCGACGCCTACCAGGAGCTTCTGGAGCGCACCGGGCTCGACGGCCGGAGCGTCGCCTACGTCGGCGACGACCTGACGGACATCCCCGTGATGACGCGCGTGCGGCTGGCGGTCGCCGTGCCGAACGCCTCCGAGGCCGTTTTCCGGTTCGCCCACATGGTGACCGAAACGCCGGGAGGCGAGGGTGCCGTGCGCGAGGTGGCGGAGTTCATCCTCAAGGCACAGCAGAAGTGGCAGACGATCCTGGCGAGATACCTGGACTCGACCGAAGGGGAGTGAGAGAAGTGGCGCGCGAACTCGAAATCGACCTGAAAGACACGGTGGTTGTCCTGACCGGCGGAGGCGGCGTTCTGTGCGGCACAATGGCCGGCGCCCTGGCCGACCGGGGGGCGGCCGTGGCGGTCCTGGACGTCGCGGAGCAAGCGGCCCGGCGGGTGGCCGACAGCATCCAGGAAGCGGGCGGAACCGCACTGCCGGTCGTGTGCGATGTACTGGACAAAGACCACATCCGCGATGCGGCCGAAAGGATAGAGACGGAACTGGGCCCGGTGGACGTGCTGGTCAACGGTGCCGGCGGCAACAAGGCCGCGGCCACCACCTCCGAGGAGATGAGCTTTTTCGACCTGCCCGAGGACGCGGTGCGGTGGGTCGTCGACCTCAATTTCCTGGGCACCTTCCTGTGCTGCCAGGTCTTCGGAGAGCGGATGGCCGGGCGCGGCAGGGGACACATCATCAACATCTCCAGCATGACGGCCCTGCGACCGCTCACGAAGGTGTCGGCATACTCAGCGGCCAAGGCCGCGGTGAGCAGCTTCACCCAATGGCTGGCCGTGCACATGAACCTGAATTACGGGGACGGCTTCCGGGTCAATGCCATCGCTCCGGGCTTCTTCCTCACCGAACAGAACCGCTTCCTGTTGATCGACGAGGAGAGCGGCGAACTCACCCCCCGGGGCAGCACCATTCTGGACCACACGCCCGCCGGCCGGTTCGGCGACGCGGAAGATCTGGTTGGCACGCTGCTGTGGCTGATCAGCGACTCTTCCCGGTTCGTCAACGGGATCGTCGTGCCCGTGGACGGCGGCTTCAGCGCCTACAGCGGAGTCTGAACCGCAGGACCCCGAGGTGAACCGCATGGCGGATTTCCAGACGCTCAGCGAATGGCTCGAAACGCAGGTGGACGGGATGGTGGCCCTGCAGGCCGAACTGACCCGCAGGCCGGCCATCGGTCCGGAAAACGAGGGCCGGGGCGAATGGGAGAAGGCGCAGTTCCTGGAGGAATACCTCGCCGGGTGCGGCATCGGGGATGTCCGCCACCACGACTCGCCCGACGAACGCGTGCCCGAGGGGACGCGGCCCAACTTCGTGGCCGCCCTGCCGGGCCTCCAGGAAAAGCCCTGCGTCTGGGTGCTGACACACCTGGACGTGGTGCCCCCCGGCGAGCAGAAGGCAGACGGGACGTGGAAGGACTGGCATTCGGACCCCTTTACGCTCCGCCGGGAGGGCGACCTTCTCTTCGGCCGGGGCGTTACGGACAATCAGCAGTCCATCGTCAGTTCCGTCTTCGCCGCGCGTGCGCTGCTGGAGAACGACCTCACCCCACCGCACCCGGTCCGGTTGTTGTTCGTAGCCGATGAGGAGACCGGCAGCGCACTGGGCCTGGATTACATGCTGAGAGGGCACGGGGACCAGTTTTCCCCGGAAGACATCATCATTGTGCCGGACGCGGGCAACGAGGACGGCAGCCTGATCGAGGTGGCCGAGAAGTCTGTGCTGTGGATAGAAGTCAACGTGCGGGGAAAACAGGCCCACGGATCGGTCCCCCAGCGGGGCCTGAATGCGTTCCGGGCGGCGTCTCGCCTGGTGTGCCGGCTGGACGAAGCGCTGGCGGCGCGCTTTGACGCGGGGAACGAGCTGTTCCGTCCGCCGCGCTCCACGTTCGAGCCGACGCTGCACGCCGCCAACGTGCCGAACGTCAACACGATCCCGGGGGAAGACCTGTTCTGCATGGACTGCCGCGTGCTGCCCGACTACGGCCTGGACGGCGTGCTGGAGTGCATGCGGGAGCAGTGCCGGAAGATCGACGACGAGATGAGCACGCGGACCGAGGTGAAGGTGAGAAACCGGATGGACGCGCCGCCCGCCACCCCGGCCGATGCGCCCGTGGTGGGCCTGCTGCAAGCGGCTATCCGCGAAGTGCTGGCCCTTGAACCCGAAACCGCCGGGATCGGGGGAATGACCGTCGCATCGTTCTTCCGCCGACACGGTCTGCCGGCGGCCTGCTGGATGACCTCAGGCGGCACAGAGCATCAGGCCAACGAAAGCTGTGCGGTCGGCGACATGCTGGGGGATGCCCGGGTGTTCGCGCACGTGTTCAGCCGGCAATTCTGACACTACTCCGGCTCCAGTTGCGGGCCGACCACGGTCACGGTCAGGTCACCCAGCAGGTCCCGCTCCGATATCCGCGCGCCGGTAGCGCCCTGGCGGGTGGTGACGGTCAGCACCGGCACGCGCATCCCCTGCCAGTCGGCCAGCGGCAGCAACGGCACGCGGAGGGTGGGACGAAGCGGCTGCAGCGTGAGCTGGCCCTCCACGCGGTCCAGGCTCAGGCCGGCCGCGCTGAGGGGCATCCCGAAAACCGTGGCGCCGCGGGGGTAGTAGGCCAGGTAGTTCTGCTCGGTGGTGTCGTAGTAGAGCGACGCGGACTCGTTGGTACCGCTGGTGAGCTGATAGTCCCAGTAGCGTTCAACATTGTTCAACACGTCAATCTGCAGGTAGGCGGCCACATAGTCACGCCACATGTTCTGCGAGAACCAGACGATGCGGTCGCCCGTGCTGGAATGCCGGCAGCCGTAGGCGGTCATCGTGGCTCGGGCGGCATTCTCCAGGTCCCTGGCCATCCGGCCCAGGCGCCAGCGGGGCATGCGGACCCCGGCCAGGAACAGGTAGAGCAGCCCGTTCGCGGTGTAAATCGTATGATCGTCCCAGCCGGCCAGCTCCCCGGCCTCCAGGGGCTGTCCCGTCCAGGGGTCCACGAGGCCCTCCGTGGTGCGCGTGAGGGTCACGGCGTAGTGGTCTTCGAGCCAGGCCTGCTCGTCGATCGTCTTTATGCTCTTGGCGGCGAAGGCCCGCCAGCGTTCGGCGCGCGACTCGCTGTCCCCGCACTTCTGCTCCAGTTCCGCAAGCGCCCAGAGCGCCGCCTGCGTCTTGACCGCCAGATACACCTGCTCCCGGCCGTACTGCACCGCCGGGCTGGCGTCGTCTATGGTGTTCGCCGTGCCGGCGTCCGGCACACCGTTGCCGGTGGTGTCCGACTTTACGAGGAACTCCCCCAGCCTCCGGCAGAACGCCAGCTTGCCGGCCATCTCTTTCGTCTTTCCCGTGAAGGCCGTCCAGGCCGCCAGCAGCAACAGATAGTTCGCATTCTCCTCGACCGGCATGTGGTGGTCGTACCCCTGCCGGCCAACCGCGTGGCCGATGCCCATGTCGTGACACAGGAAGGCCGTGCCCTTCCCGTCGGCGCCCAGCACCTCCGCGCCGTCCATCTCAAACTCAACCCACTCCTCCAGCAGCATCTCCAGCAGCCCCGGCCACAGGGCGAAGTAGAACAGCGCGTCGTTGTACTCCACGTCCACGGTGGAATGGAAGTAACAGCGCCCCTCCCACGCGCTGAACCAGTCCGAGCCGTCCTTCCGGCAGGTCCACCAGGTATTGGCCAGGAACGAGTGCAATGCCAGCGCAGTCAGGTTAGAGGCGGACGCACCAAGGCTCCAGTCCTCGAAGATTCTGTCCAGGAAAGTACACCTCTTGACCACGGACTGGCGCTCCTCCCGGGCCCAGGCGACCATCTGCTCCCGCGAGTCGAACGACTTCAGGTACCTGAACGTGGTCCGGTCGTCGAAGACCCACAGGACGGGCTCCGGCACCCAGTTGGACCATATGAGCCGCATGTGGGCGCCGTCGTCCAACTCCAGGTCGAACTTCTTGCGCAGGCCCGAATCGCCGAACGGCTCCGCGTCCTCGGACTCGACCCAGGTGTTCAGCTCCAGGGCCAGCGGCTCTGCGTCCGCAGGCGTCTCAGATGCTGCCTGGAACGCATAGGACAACCCCCCCTCCGTGCGTTCGAATTCCACCTCCGGCCCGCTCAACTCGAAAACGATCTCTCCCCGCTTCACCGGTGTGTCCGGCTCCACGTACCGGAACGCCTCCAGCCGCTTCACCCGGATGTCCACGTAGTAAAAGGGCGCCGTGGAGATGCGCACGTTTTGCGGATAGAACGGCGCCCGCACCTGCACGGTCAGCTCCAGCCCGATCCCGGGGTGAAGCGCCCGGTAGCGGATCGCGGTGAGCGTGTCGAACTGTTCCACGTAAGGAAAACCCTCCGCCCCCGCGCAGAACGGCAGCGCCCACACGGTGCCGTCGGGGCCCTTGATGCCTGCGGTCAACTCCAGGGGCTTGCCCGGAAACCGCCCCGGGGCATGCTGATAGAGCCTGCGCGCGTACGGGTGGAACAGCAGGTTGAACCGCCCTCCCAGCGTGGCGGCAACGTCAGCGATCAATTGCATGAATTATCCTCCGCGTCTGCGGGCGAAAAACTGCCCGGCGGATTCCTCACTGTACGCGAAAGCGCCCCCATTGCAAGCCGAAACCACGGCCGGCACCCGCGTTCCGTTTGACAAAAAGCGGCTCGCTGGCGAGATTATCCTCCTCGACAACGCGGACCGAAAGGAGGCCCCTGATGACTGAATGCGTGCGACTGGGCGTGCTGATAAGCGGAGGCGGCAGGACACTGCAGAACTTCCTGGACCTCTCGGATGCCGGCGACCTGAGAGCCACCGTGGTCAAGGTAATCTCCAGCGACCCGGACGCGTACGGCCTGGTGCGCGCCCGCAACCACAACGTCCCCGCGGCAACGCTACAGCCCGACGACTTCGCCGGCACACAGCAGTTCAGCGACGCCGTTACGGCGCAGCTCGACGACGCCGGCGTTGACCTGGTGGCCATGGCCGGTTTCCTGTTCCTCTACCAAATCCCGGACCACTACGCCGGCCGCGTCATGAATATCCATCCCGCGCTGCTGCCCTCCTTCGGCGGGGCGGGATACTACGGCGACAGGGTGCATCGGGCCGTCCTGGACTATGGCTGCAAGGTGAGCGGCTGCACCGTGCACTTCGCCGACAACCAGTACGACCACGGTCCCATCATCGTGCAGAAAGCGGTGCCCGTGAAGGAAAACGATGACGAGCACACACTGGCCGCCCGCGTTTTCGAAAAGGAAAAGGAAGCCTATCCCGAGGCCATCAATTTGTTCGCCGATGGGCGGCTCGAGATCGTGGACAGGAGGGTCCGCATCAGGCCCGGCCCCGTGACGTGAACGCGGCTGCAGCGGGTCCGCTGGCACTGCGTCACGTTCGATTCTGTGGACTGCGGTCACGCCACGACGAGATTCTCGCGAGGCCGCTCGGGGGCGAACCACCCTCGCCGCCGTCTTCGCCACCCGCGCAAGCAAACGTGCAGAACCACTACTCCTTCGCATCCTGCTCGTTTGCGCGCCCGAAGCAGACCAGGGTCAGGTCGTCGCTCTGGGGTGCCATGCCCGTGTGGTCCCGGATACCCCGCTGGATGCTCTTGACCACATCCGCCGGGTTGGCCTCGGCCTCCTTAAGGCATTCGGTCAGTCGCTCGTAGCCGAACTGTTTCTTCTCCTCGTCCATCGCTTCGATAATCCCGTCGGTGAACAGGCACATCACGTCCCCCGGTTCCACCGGGAACGTAATCTCGGGGAACTCCGCCTCCATGGTGATGGCCACGGGGAACCCGTTGCCGCCCTGGATGCGCTCCACGTCGCCGTTCGCTTTTCGCACCAGGGGATAGCAGTGCCCGGCGTTCGACATCTGGATCGTATTCTCGGCGGGGTTCAGGTACATGACCAGGATGGTGACGAACATGTCCGTCTCGGAGCTGAGCGCCACCTCGTTCAGACGCTCGAGCAGCCCGCCCGGGCCGGCTTCGGTAGAGGCGAAGAAGCGGACGTTGCTGGCCATCTTGGCCATCATGAGGGCGGCCGTGATGCCCTTGCCGCTCACGTCCCCCACCACGACCACGAGGCGTCCGTCCGGGATCTTCACGAAGTCATAGAAGTCCCCGCCCACCTCCAACGCCGTGGCGTAACGGTCTTCGAAGGAATAGCCGTCCACCTCGGGGGGCTGTTGGGGCAGGAAGCTGTTCTGGATGCGCCGGGCGTGCTGCAGGTCCCTGTCCAGGCGTTCTCTCTCCAGCACCTGCTTGTGCAGACGGGCGTTGGCTATGGTCAGGGCGGCCTGGTTGGCGATGCCCACCAGCAGCGTCAGCCCCTCCTGGTCGTAATTGGTGGCAATGCGGTCCGTGTCCACCTGGAGGAAGCCGAGCACCTCGTCCTCGTATTTCAGGGGGGCGCACATGACCGAGCGCATCTCGAAATCCAGGATGCTCTGGCTGGTGGGCAGGCGCTCATCGCTCATGGTATCCTCGATCAGCACGCCCTGCTTGCGCTCCAGCACGTACTCCAGGATGGTCTCGCTGATCTGGAGCGTTTCGTCCTCCGGCCCGGTCCCCCGTTTGACGCGGGAGGCCCGGGGTGTCAGACGACCCGTATCCGGGTCGCGAAGGATGATGAATCCACGGTTGGTTTCCGGAAAGACCTCGAACAGGCTGTCGAGGATTTTGTTGAGCAGTTCGTCCTCTTCCAGCGCCGTGCCCAGCGACTGGCCGATCTCCAGCAGCGTGCGCAGCCGATAGTTGGCCCGGGTCAGGTTTTCGATGGTGCTCTCACCGACGGCGGCGCCTTCCCGCGAGGCCATGTCCACGTCCACCGAACTGGTGACCTGCGAGCTCTTTTTGTCGCCCCGCTCGATGTCCAGCAGCGTCTCCGTTCTCGGCCGGGGCATGGCACCCGATTCTTCCTCCGGCCGATGGAACGTCAGAACGGTCTTGCCTATCTGGACCCTGTCGCCCTCCTGGAGCGGCTTCGTCTTCACCTGAACGCCGTTCAAGAAAGTGCCGTTGCTGCTGCCCAGGTCTTCCAGGACGTACTGCGCCTTGTCGTTGCGCAGGATGCGGGCGTGCTGTTTCGAGACGGTCAAGTCGTCCAGTTGCAGGTCCGCGTCGCTGCTGCGACCGATCTTGGTCACCTGCGCAAGGGGGACCTTGCCGCCAACGTTATCGCCTTTTTCGACAATCAAATGCGCCATACCGAGCCCGGGTCCTTTGCCGGGAGGAAAAGTCAGTTTGTCAGCGCCCTGCACAGCCTTTCGAAAAACCTGGGGCCCACCTCCACTGGCCGACCCCGGGTCTCCGGGGCGGACAAACGGGAGTCCACACCGACCGTGGGGGACAGAAAGCACATTGGGCCACGCACAGGGATTTTACCATCCGGCCTGTCGGTTGCAAGCAGAAAGGCCCGGCCGAGCCCCCCTCAACCGGCCCGGGGCTCCGCCTCGGCCTGTGCCACGTTCGGGCCGAACAACACGTTCACGAGCACCAGTCCGAATCCCGTGCAGATGAGCGCATCCGCCACGTTGAAAGCCGGCCAGGGGAACGGAAACTCGATAAAGTCCCGCACCACGCCCAGCAGCAGCCGGTCCACCAGATTACCCACCGCCCCCCCGGCCATCAGGCCAAGGCCGGCGTGCATCAGGGAGCGACCCGGCGCAGTGGTGGCAAAGAAAGCTGCAATGAGGCTCAGCCCGACCAGCGCCGCAGCCGCGTAGAGCACCGGCCCGCCGGGCAAGCCGAACGCTCCGCCCGGGTTTCCGGGATGCCTCACGATCTGCACCAGGTAGAGGTCGCGCACCACGTGGCCTGTGCCCTTCTTCGGCAACTCCCACAGAAGCACCTTGCTTGCCTGGTCCGCCAGGACGGCAAGCGCGGCCAGCACCCAAAACAGCTTCCGTTTGCCCTCGAACAGGTCCAATGCCGAACGCACAGTGTCATCCCGCAAATGGCTGGTTGAACGTCCCGGCGGCGCCGGGGAGCGTCGTCTCATTCCTCCGGCCGGGGCAGGCGCTCTTCTTCCTGCTTACACTCGATGCACAACCTGGCGAACGGGAGGGCCTTCAGCCGCCGGTGCCCTATCGATCCGCCGCAGCTCTCGCATTGGCCGTACGTGCCCTCGTCAATCCTCTGCAGCGCCCGGTTAATGTCGCACACCTCGGCGTCGCAATCCTGCAGGATGCGCACCATGAGGCTCTGGGCAAAATTGTCGCTCCCCCGTTCCGCCATGTGCTCGGCGGTCACTTCCGACAGGTCCTCCCCGGTCTTCCCGCCGGTCTTCAGAGCACCGCTTTCAAGGTAATCTATATTGTTGGCAAGCTTGCGCTTAAGCTCCACCAGCATCCTGCGGAATTGTTCCAGGTCTTCCCGTTTCACCTCGCCCCGTGCGCTCCGTCAAAGAGTGAAAATGCCGCTCAAGCCCTGCGCCGCCCGGCCGCGCCCCCCGAGGCCACCACGACCCGGCAAGCCTGCCGTCTGCCGAGGAATATCATTGTACCGCGGGCCAGGGCCCACTGCAAATCTACCCCCCGGTTCAGGCGCCTTGTGCGTGCTGGCGTTCCCGGACCGCTCCGGCTATAATGGGGCCGTCACACAGTTTGTTCATTCCCTCCCTATGATTCCTCGCGAACGCACAATACGGCGTCTGGCAACGCCACAGGCACCCCGGCTCGCGGTCACCGCACTCGCCGTGTCAGCGCTGCTGTGGGTGGGGCTGATGACCGTTGCGGCACGGGCGGACACGATCGGGTCGCGCGACGCCGAGCAAGGAGCGACTGAAAGCTGCCCCGAGGAAGCCTCGGACTGCCTGCTGGCCGGACGCGTGACCGTGGACCGTGAGTTGCTGGGGCGGCTCGCCCGCCTGCTGCACGCGGCGGACGGTCGCACGCAGCCGGCGGACCTGGCGGACGCACTGGCCACCCGGGTGGGCCTTCCGGATGCCCACCTGCTTGACCTCTCGCGACCCGTCCACTTCTTCTACCTCGCCCCCGCGAAGTACCCCCATCCCTGGGCCTTCCGGTTTACGACAACCGACGCTGCACAGCTGCGCCGGACCCTGGCGGATGCGGACGGTACTTTTGTGCAACTGGAGGGGGCCGTGGCCACCCTGGCCTGTAACGAGGACGCCGCTGCTGCCTGCCGGGCCGTCGGACCGGGTTCAGCCCTGGCCGAGCTTCCGGAGCAGGGCCAGCTTTGCCTCCGGGTGGACGTGCAGCGGCTCCTGGAAGTCTTCAATGAGGAGGTCGACCAGCAGGTTCAACTCATGAAGGAACGCATGGAGGCCACGCTGCACCGCCCGTCCGTTCCCGAAGTTCCGCCCGGAGAGGCGGCCGAGTTCCAGGCCCAGCTCGACCGCCTGTTCCTGGTGGCCCGGCAGGTCGCCTACGCCGACCTGTGGATGGAGATCACAGAGGAGCGTGCGCTTATCGGGCTCCGGGCAACGCCCCTGCCCGGGTCCCTGCTGGACCTCCTGGTGAGCGCGCAGCCGCCGGGCTCATTCGATGCGTTGCGGCGCTGCCCCGCCGACGCGCTCCTGGTGCTCTTTCACCGCCTCAGGGCGGGCCGTACATTGCTGGAGGCCCCCCTGGCCGGCATCACACAGGCCCTGGGCAACCCCCAGCCCGGCGCGGAACCGACCGCGGAGGTGTTCGCGGTCCTTCCCCGCGCCGACGATGGTTCGCACATCCAGTTGCTGCTGCACTCTGAAACGCGCCCCGGCTGCGCCGCGCGGCTCTGGCACACCCTTCAGGCGCCTCAACCAGCCGGACATTACCTGCCCTTCACGCTCAGCCCGACCAGAGCCGGACCGCACGACGCAACGGAGACGCAGATGGCGAAGGTAGTGCCGACCGAGACGTCCGCCGCCCTCATCCACTGGCTGTTCGGGCCGGACCCCACGGCCGCTCTGGAGGTAGATGAGGGCGGAGCTTCCCTGGTCGTGGGTGGGAACCCGCTGGGCTGCATTCAGGAGGTCCGGTCACTGAAGGGACAGATGCGTTCTTCTCTGGGGCACGAGGCGGGGTTTGTTGCCTCGCTGGAAGACATGCCGCGAGACCCCCAACTGTTGCTGTACGTGGCCCCCGAGGGAATCCGCCGATGGTTTGGACTCGCAGGGGTTCCGGGCGAGGCCATTGCGCCGGTGCCGCGCGGCCTCGCGGCGGGATTCCGGTTCTCGCCGGCGGGCGGGGTCCTTGCAGTCGCAACGGCCCCCCTGGGGCCGGTAGTGCGGGCGTTGCGCTACCAGCGCCTGAGCGGCGCGGTGAACCACCCGGATCGCGGCGAGGCACCCGTCCGATGATCCGTGTCCAGGCGACCGCGCACGCGCGACCGATGCTTGCGCCGCACACGATCGTATGTTATTGTTCCGCCTATACATAACAGGTAACCTGAGCCGGCCGGGAGACAGATGATCATCGGGATTGAGATACGTGCGGACGCCCTGCGGGCGGTGGCGTTCAGGCGGTTTGCGGAGGATCGTCCGCCCGAGTGCGAACTCGAAGTGCCGATCAATCCCCCGCTGGCACGGCCGCCGGATGCCGCTGACCGCCTCTCGGAACCGCTGGGGCGGCTGATGGACGACGTCGGCCGGGGCCGACACAGCGCGGCAGTCGCGGTGCCGTCCTCATGGTGCTTCTGCCGCGTGGTGAGTTTCCCCTTCCGTTCGGGCTCCCGCGTGGAAAAGACCCTTCATTACTCGCTGGAGGGGCGAGTGCCAGGAGCCATCGAGGATTACGTGGTGGAACCCCTGGGCGGAATTGCCCCCACCGGCTCGGGAGGGGCCCGGATGCTGGTGTCCGCCTGCCGCAAACAGGACCTCAGGTCCGTCCTGGACGGCCTGCGGGCGGCGGGCATTGATCCGTGCGTGGTCCAGCCCGCTCTGGTGGCCGGGACCCGGCCCCTGTGGGACGAGAGCCCCGACGCAACGTGGCTGATCCGCCTGGACGGCGATCAGTGCGAGGCCGTCCTGGTCAGGGAGGGCCGCCCTCTCACGTGCCACGTTCAGTGGGTGGGGGACGTGGGCCGCGGGGGCGACGGCCTGCGGGAAGTGTGCGAGAGAATACGGCGCGGGCTTCGGTCCGCCCAACTGGCGAACGGCGAGGGCAACTCCGGCCAAATCCTGCTCAGCGCCGCAGGAGACTCCGCGCAGGCCCTGGCGGGACCGCTGGAGGAATGCATGGGCATGCCCGTCTCCGTCCTCACGGACGACCGCTGGATGGTCCCCCGGCGCCTGGCACAGGTGGCGGCAAAAGAAAGGGAAACGGCCGTCAACCTCCGGCGCGGTGAGCTGGCCTACAAGGCATTCGCCCGCCAGGTGGAGCGGCGGGCCGCCGTGGCGCTGGCCCTGGCCGTTCTGATGGTCTGCCTGCTGGGGGTGTACACGGTCCGGGAGATGCTGACCGCGCGCCGGGCGCTCGCCCGGACCCGGCGGCGCCAGCAAGAAGTGATGAGCGGGGTCGGTCCCGAGGTGTCCTCTTACGCCCGGCTGGAAGCGGCGGTCACCCGGGCGCGCATAGAGGCGGCAGCGGCCGAGAGGGCCATGACTGTCTCCTGCCTTGAACGCTGGTCGGACCTGGTGTCCGCCCTCCCGCAGGACGCGGACGTGAGTTTCGAACTGCTCGACGTGAACCAGCAGAGGATTCGACTGAAGGCCACCTCGCCGCCGCAGGTGGACCTGGACCGGATACTGCGTTCGGCCGAGGGCTTCCGGCCCAGCGGCGAGATCGACACCACCATGCTGGAAAGCGGCAGGGCCCGCGTTGACGTTACGCTCCAATACAGGTGATCCCCATGCTGAGCTGGGCACGCGAACACCGGACACTGGCCGCGCTCGCGGTCCTGCTGGTGGTCTGCGTGGCTTCCGAAGGAGTCTTATGGGGCAAACTCGCCGACCTGCGGGAACGTGCGAGCAGCGAGCAGGAACGGCTCCGCGAGATGGAGAAGCTGGCCTCCCGGTACGAGGCCCTGCAGGAGCGGGCGGCCCGGGCCAGCAGGCAGTTGCGGGACCCGGCGGTCTTCGACATCGCCGCCGTCACGGGGGCCGCAGCGCGCCAGAACGTACATGGCAGAATAGCCGGCACCCCCCAGGCCAGCTCGGCGGTGCAGGAGGACGGACTGGTCCGGCGAGAGGTGGAACTGAAGCTGGTCGGAGTCACTCGAAAGTCGCTCGTGGACTTCCTCCAGGCCGTCGAGGGGCTGGACCCGGCGGTGCGGACCGCGCAACTGCGCATTACCCCCAACGAGGCTGAACCCCAACTGATCGATGCCGAGATTTGCTTTTCAGCGCGTGCTGCGTCCGTCTCGACGCAGCGGTAGAAACGGCCTGGTGCTGATCATGACCGTGCTGGTGCTGGCCGTGGTGGCCATCGTGGGCTATGCGTTCAGTTACTCCGTCGGGGTCAGCCGCCGGACCGCACTGAATGCGCGGGACGCATTCCGGCGCGATTGCGCCGTGGACTCGGCGCTGCACTACGCGCTGGCGCTGCTGCGGGAGGATGCCGAACAGAACGATTTCGACTGCCTGGAGGAGTCGTGGGCGGCGCCTGAACGTTCAATTGAGGTGGCGGGCGTGCCGTGCACGCTACGGATCGTGGACGCGGACCGCCGGCTGAACGTGAACCGCGGGGCCCGCATCCCGCACGACGCGGAAAGGTACCCCGACCTGCGCCGGGCGCTCTATGGCGCCGTGCTGCAGGCCGGAGGGCAGGACCGCGACTATCAGGCGCTCAGGCAATGGGTCATCGCCCGGGAGCCCCTCATGCAGACCTGGCAGATCCGGCAGGCGCCGCTGATTACACCGGACATCTTCGAAGACCGACCGGACAAGCCGTCCCTGCTTCGGCTGTTGACCACCCATTCCCGACACATCAACGTCAATACCGCCCCCCGGGAGATACTGAACTCGCTGTGGGACGACCGGGAGTTGACCGAGCGGCTGCTGGAGCGTCGGGAAAGCGAACCGTTCAAGACGCGGGAAGACCTGGAAGCGTTCCTCACCCGGGTCGGCGCGCCGCAGAGGGTCCGGCGGCTCCTGCCAACCCTGGGCGTGGCGAGCGAGTACTTCACGGTTCGGGTGCGGGACTCGGGCCCGGGCCTGACAACAAGCCTGACGGCATTCGTCCGGCGAGAGGAGACCGCGGTCAATCTGCTGCACGTGCGTCGCCAAATAGAGGAGGAACAGCCATGAAAGGAACCGGTGCTTTTGTCTTGCTGGGTCTGGTGGCCCTGACGCTCGCGGCGGCACCCGCCCGGTCTGCGGGGGCCGCGGGACCGCCATCCGCGGAAGCGGAGGGATACCAGATCACGCTTTCCGGCGTTACCCTGAGCTCCGTGGTGGAGTTTCTGAGCCGCGAGACCGGCAAGCCCGTCCTCCTGCCCGAACGGTTTCCGGGTGAGGCGCCCGTGGACGTGATCTCGGGCGCCGGGGTCCAGGTCTCGCGCCAGAGCGCCATGGGAGTCTTCTCCGGCGTGCTGCGCAAGGCGGGCTACACCGTCCTGCAACGTGACAGTTACATCGAGATAGCCCCTGCCGGGAAGGCGGACGGCCTGCCGGTGGGTGAGGAGGCCGCCGAGGGCCTTCAGAGCGACGCCATCCGCACCGTGACCATCCAGTTGGAAAACGCCGATGCCCAGGGCATGGCGGACATCCTGAACCCCATGAAATCAGCCAACGGCAAGATTCAGGCCTACGAAGACCTCAACCAGCTCGTCATCACCGACCACGGCGTCAACGTGGCGGCCATGCGGACGCTGATCGAACGGCTCGACCGCAGCGACAGCGAGTTCACCTACGAGGTCTATCGGGCGCGCCAGAGCTCGGCACAAACGCTCCGCGCGGTGGCCGGCGACTATCTGAGCGCCCTGAAATCCCAGGCCAGCCCGGCGGTGAAGAAACGACTGGAGCGGCTCTCCGTCACGGTGAACCGCGCCCAGAACTCCCTGGTGATTCTGGGCGACCCGAAGGACATCGCCAGCCTGGTCCGTTACCTGCAGACCTTCGACGTCAGGCCGGACGAAACGGCCCGTCAATACCACATCTACAACGTTCTCAACCGCGACGTCTCTGACCTGAAACAGACGCTGGACTCCATCCTGAACGCCAACGCGCCCCGCGAGCAGGAGCGCGGGGCCATGGAGGAGCCCCTGCAGATCATCGCGGACGAGCCCAACAGCGCGTTGATCGTCATTGCCACCCGGGCACGGTTTGAGGAACTGCTGCCCCTGCTGGAAGACCTGGACAGACCACGCGCCCAGGTGGAGATCGAGGCGGTGCTCATCGAGATCAGCACCAGCAAGCTGATGGACATCGGAATCGAGCTGAACACCATAGACGGTCCGGGCGACAACCCCCGGGGCTTCGGGGGCAGCACCTTCGGCCTGTCCGAGCTCACCGAAGTGGGCAAGATTCCCGTTCCGCCCCCGGAAGGCGGCCTGACGGCGGGGATATTCAAGGACTCGGCCACCCGGATCGCCGCCCTGGTGCGCGCCTCAGAGAAGGACGAGGGCGTCTCCTTTGTGGCCGGCCCCCGCATCACCACCGTGGACAACAAGCCGGCTTCCGTGACCATCGCCGAAAAGCGGGAGTACGCCAAGAGCATCCTCTCCCCGGAGGCGGGCACCAGGGAGATCACCAGCGGAGGCTTCCACGAGGCCACCATCAACCTGGAGATCACCCCCCATATCAACGAGGAGGGAAGCGTCCGCCTGGAGGTGCTCACCCAGGTGGACCAGTTCCTGCCCAGCACATCCACCGAGACGGGCACCGTCCTGACCAACAAGACCGAGCGAAAGGCCGAGACCGAGGTCACCGTCCCGGACGGCCACACGGTGGTCTTCGGGGGCCTGACCCGCACCACCAAGTCCAAGACCACCCGCGCCGTGCCCATCCTGGGGCATATTCCCGTCCTGGGGGTCCTGTTCCGGCGCGAGGTGGAGACCGACGAGGAACGAAACCTGTGTATCTTCATCACCCCGCACGTCCACACCAGCCCCGATACCATGACCGCGGAGGCCCGCCGGCGCAGACGCGAACTCAGCGACAAGGCACGGGAGAAAGGCGCCATGCTGCCGGCCGATGCATTGCCGCCCGCCGAGGATCAGAAAGAGTCCACCGAATAACCGGAGGGACATCGAACCATTTCCAGCGCAACGCCCAGAAACGCGACACTCCTGGACGCCCTGCTGGCCGAAGAACTCATCTCGGCAGGGGAGGCAGAGAGACTGCGGGACCGCCTGGAGGAGGACTGGCGCCCGGCGGTCGATGTGCTGACCGAGGAGAGCGTGGTCCCGGAGGAAGACCTGCTGCCCGCGCTGGCCCGGCATCTCGGGGTGCCCTACGAGGCGGACCTGACGGGCTGCGTCGTGCCGGAAGGCTTCTTCGAGCGTGTGCCGCCCGAGTACGCCCGCCGCGCCGGCGCCTGTGCCACCTCCCTGAGCGACGACAGGCTGGAGCTGGCCCTGGCCCCCGGCCCGGACATGGGGCAGGTGGCGGGCGAGATGAGCGCACTGTTCCGCCGGGAAGTATCCTGCCGCCTGGCGCCCAGGTCCGAGGTCGAGAACTGCGTGGACCGCTCCGTGCGGCAGCGGCCGGAGTACCTGGAGGACGCCGCCGGAGAGTTGAGCGAGGAGGAGCTGGCCGAGAGCGTGGCCCAGGTGGAACGCGTCACCGACTTCGGCGAACTGATGCGCAAGGCGCCCGTGGTGAAGCTCGTCTCGCTGCTCATCGCCCAGGCCGTGCGCACCGGCAGCACCGACATCCACTTCCAGCCCCTGGGCGACCGGCTGCGGGTGCGCTTCCGCACCGACGGCATCCTGCACGACGTGCTGGACCTGCCCCGCTCCGCCCGCGACGGCATCATGTCGCGCATTAAGGTGCTGGGCAAGATGGACATCGCCGAGAGGCGCGCGCCCCAGGACGGCCGGGCCTCGTTCCGATACGCCGACCGCGAGATCGACGTGCGCATGTCCGTGGTGCCCACCAGCGAGGGTGAACGCGCCGTCCTGCGCCTGCTGGACAAGCAGGAGAAGCTGCTGACCCTGGAAGAGCTGGGCCTGGACCGGGACAACCTGGCCACCTTCAAGGAACTCATCCAGTACTCCCACGGCATGATCCTGGTCACCGGACCGACCGGCAGCGGCAAAAGCACCACGCTCTACGCCGCGCTCATGGAGATCAACTCTCCGGAGCTGAACATCATCACCATCGAAGACCCCGTCGAGTACAAGCTGGACGGAGTGAGCCAGATACAGGTGCTGGCCCGCAAGAACGTGACGTTCGGCTCCATGCTGCGCTCCATCGTCCGGCAGGACCCGGACATCATCATGATCGGCGAGATACGCGACGGCGAGACCGCGTCGGCCGCCGTGCAGTCTGCTCTGACCGGGCACCTGATGTTCAGCACCCTCCACACCAACGACGCCGCCGGCGCCGTGGCGCGCCTGCTGGACCTGGGGGCCGAGCCGTTCCTGATCTCCTCCGCCCTGCTGGCGGTGCTGGCGCAGCGTCTGGTGCGCCGCGTCTGCCCCAACTGCGCGCACCCTGACGACGTGTCGCCGGGCCAGTTGGAGCTGCTGGGGATCACACCCCGGCAGGCGTCGGACGCCACCTTCCGCCGGGGCCAGGGCTGCGACCAGTGCCTGGGCACCGGCTATCGCGGCCGGGTCGGCGTCTTCGAGTTGCTGCCCATAGACGACGAATGCCGCCGTCTCATCAACCAGCGCGCCTCATCCAGCGAGATACGCCAGAAGGTCGTCCGGCAGCGCGTCAAGGTGCTTCGGGAGGACGGCGCCCAGAAAGCCATGGCCGGCATCACCACGGTCCAGGAGGTGCTCCGAGTGACTCAGCGGGACTCCACCTGACCATGGCCAGCTATCGCTACAAGGCCGTCGACTCCTCCGGCGACGTCGTGCGGGGCATCCTGCTGGCGGACAGCGCCGCCGACGCCCGGCGGCAGTTGCGCTCCATGGAGCTTTTTCCGCAGCAGGTGGAGCCCGCCCGCCGCAGGCCGGGCCGCCTGACGGCGCTGCTGCCCGGGGCCCGCGTTCGCGCGGCGCAGCACGTCACCATCTTCACGCGTCAATGCGCGGTGCTGCTGGCCAGCGGCGTGCCCATCGCGGAGGCCCTGGACGTGCTCTCCCGGCAGGCCGAACACCGGGGGCTCTCCCGGGCGCTGCTGCAGGCGCGGGAGACGGTCAACTCCGGCCTCTCCCTGGCCGAGGCACTGGGCAATTACCCCCGGTTCTTCGATCGTGCCTACATCGAGATGGTCGCCTCCGCCGAAAAGAGCGGCATGATGGACGTGGTGTTCTCCCGGCTGGCGGACTTCCTGGAGCGTCGCCGCCTGTTGCTGGCCAAAGTGTCCACCGCACTCATCTACCCCGCCATCCTGGTGCTGATGGCCGTGGCGTTGATCCTCTTCCTCTCGGCGGTGGTAGTGCCCATGTTGGAGCCGCTCCTTGCGCAGCACGAGGGCGGGCTGCCCCTGGCGACATCCATGCTCTTCGGGGTCAGCGGCTTCGTGCGCCGTTACATCTGGCTGGTGCCGCCGATCGGCGCCGCCCTCTTGCTGGGGCTGGCCTGGGCGCGACGTTCCCGGCGCGGGCGGGCGCTTCTGGATGCACTGGTGCTGCGCATCCCGCTTGTCGGCAAACTCGTGCAGAAGAGCCTGTTGGCGCGATTCAGCACGTCCTTCGCGACGCTGCTGCGCACCGGCGTGCCCGCCCTCGAGGCGCTGGAGACGCTGGCGACCCTCACGCCGAACGAGGTCCTGGCCCGGGAGATCGATCGGGTGCGCGAGGCCGTGGTGGAAGGCAAGGACATCTCTTCCCGGATGCAGCAGAGCCGGCTGTTCCCACCCATGGTCGGCTACATGGTGGCCGTCGGAGAACGAAGCGGAAACCTGTCAGAGGTTCTGGAGCACGTCTCGAAGTCCTACGACCTGGAGGTGGAGATCGCCTCCCGCCGGCTGCTGACCGTCCTGGAGCCGGTGCTGGTGCTCGCGATGGCCGCTGTGGTGGGCTTCATCGCCCTGTCGCTGATGATAACGATACTCGAACTGAGCAGCATCTGACACGCCGGCCCGCGCCAGGGCAGCCGGGTCACTGACGGGAGCAACGCCAATGAAAAGACGCGAGCACGCAATGATCTCCGCCCTGCGCCGCCGCGAGGGTCTGACCCTGCTGGAGGTGATGGTGGTTGTGCTGATCCTGGGACTGATCGCCGGAATCGTGGGTGTCGTGGTCAGGGGGCAGCTCGAACGGGCGCGCGTTCGGGTGGCACGCATCCAGATGCAGGAGCTGAAGGACGCACTGGAGTTTTTCTACCAGGACAACAACTTCTACCCCTCCACGCAGCAGGGACTGCGGGCCCTGGTCACCCCGCCGGAGGACGAACGGGTGCGCGACTGGCCGGAGGGGGGGTACCTGGAGGCCGTCCCCCGGGACCCCTGGGGAAACGAGTACGAATACATCTCCCCGGGTGCCCACGGAGATTACGACATCATCTGCTACGGCCGCGACGGCATGGAGGGAGGCGAAGGCGCCGATGCGGATATCAAGAGCTGGGAGCTCCACGCACAGAACTCCGGCGGCTGAAACCGCCCGCCGCGCACCGGCCGGCGGCTTCACCGTGCTGGAACTGACCGTGATACTGGCAGTCATGGGACTGGTTCTGACGGTGGTTATGCCGCGGTTGAACCGCATCACTCCCCGCTGGCGGCTCCGCGCGGCGGCACACCAGGTCGCCGCGACCGTGCAGTGGGCCCGCAACGCCGCCGCCCTCTCGGGCCGACGGGTCCGCATCCTCTACGACGTGCCCGAAGGTCAGTTCTGGGTCGAGGACGAGCAGGGAGAGGCCCGGGCCTTCCACCAGCTTCCCGGCGGGGTCCGATTTGAATGGGTCAAATTCGGTCTCACGACGGTCCAACGCGACGTAGCGGCCTGCTTCGCCTATCCCGACGGCACCGTGACCGACCACGAGATACTGCTGGTCAACGAGGACTATTCCGTGATTCGCATCCGCTTCAGCCCCCTGACGGGCGAGCCGAACTATGAAGAAGCAACGGCCTTCCAACCGTAAACGCGCCGCTTTCACCCTGGTGGAGGTGGCGGCCGCCGTGGCCATCCTGGCGATCGTCTGCACGGGGCTGCTGCTCGCCCGGACGCGCGCCGTGCAGGCCACCGGCCGGGCCGGGCGAATCCTGACCGCCGTGCGTCTGTGCGCATCCCGCGTCGCCGCGCTGCGGGCCGGCCTGGCAGAGCCGGGAAGCGGACGGTTCCAGGACCCGCAGGGCTACCAGTGGACCATCGCCGAAGAGCCGCCCCCGGACGACGCCCCGCGGGGACTGCGGGCCTTCAGCGTCTCCGTATCCAGCCCCACCGGAGAGCCCGAGGAGGAGGTGCGGGTGGCGGTCTGGCTGTTCGGACAGATGTCCCGGGAGGAGAGTCCGTGATGCCTCTCGCCCGACCGACGCCCGCCCGGCGCTTCACGCTGCTGGAGGTGATGTGCGCGCTGGCGGTCACCGCCCTGTTGATGGTCACCGTGATGGGCGTCCTCCGCCTGACGGTCCGCGGCATACAGCGCAGCCGGGTGGCACTCCGCCGCGCCCGCATCAGCTATGGGCTGGCGCGCATCGTCCGGCGCGACGTGGAGGCCCTGGTGGCCGTGCGAGATGAGGAGTCACCGCCCCTGGTCGTCCGCTCCGAATTGCCGGAGGGCGGGGGCGCCGTCCTGGAGCTGACCACCACCTCCATCCTTCCCCGTGCCCACGGCGAAACAGACCTGCAGCGCGTCCGGTATGTCCTGGAGCCCCGGCCAGAGGCCACCGAAGGCTACGAGTTCTCCCGCCAGCAGACTCCCTATGTGCGCGGCTCCTCCCCGTCCTGGGAGCATGCGGCGGCCCAGCGGCTACTGGAGGAGGTGGCCTTCGTCAGAGTGACCTGCTGGGACGGCTCCCGATGGCTGGACGGCTGGGCCGGTAAGGCACCCCCGGCAGCCGTGCGCATGGAAGTCCGTCTGAAGGGCGAAGAGGGAGCGGACCGGTATGCCACCTGGACCGTGGTTCCGCTGGCCGACATGGGGGCGAATCCACTGCCCTACCTGCCCCCGGAGGCGACGCAGGAGTAGGACCCGCGCGCCGACGGCCGGCGGCAAAACACCTGAGCGGTAAGAACCCCCGCCTCCCGGCCGCTGTTTGGCAGCCGGAACGCATTTACGTCAATTCATTTAGCGCACGTAATAGAGCACGTCCTTGGTCTCGCCGTTGCGCGCTATGGTCACCCGCGCGGAATCGGAGCCCCGGAAGCGCCGGTAGAGCTCCAGGGCGCGGGCCGGCGAATCCAGCGGGACGCCGTTCACCGCGAGAATCCGGTCCCCCGGCGCCAGGCCGTAGCGTGCGGCCAGCGACCCCGGTTCCACCCTGTCGATGCGGTAGCCGGCCATCTTGCCGCCACCGTCGAGCTGCCAGCTATAGCGGACTCCGAACTCCACGCTCCCGGGGTCCTGGCGGACCTTATCGACCAGGGTCTCGGGCACCCGCACCCGCGCGTCGGCGCCCTCGAGGGCAGGCGGCCTGTAGGCCGGTGGCCGCTCCCTGGTCCGGGCGGTGTCCTGCAGTTGAGCGGTCTCGGCGGCCCCCTCCGCGTCCGGCGCGGCCGCACCGGCCTGCGCGCGGAAGTGACCGACGCCCTCTTCATTCTCGCCGCCCTGCCCGGCATTTGCCGTCAGGTCAGCCACGGGGCGTTCTGCAACGGGCAGGCTCTGGATGGCCAGTTCCAGCCTGGTGTCCCCGCGTTCCAGCACCACGGCGCGCGGCTGGATGGCGGCCACCTTCCAGCCCTGTAGCTCCTCCCCCTGGCCGAGCAGGAGCAACTCTTCCCCCACGGCGACAAAGGCCACGGAGTCGTCGCCCGACGAGTAGATGACGCCCCGGAGCTTGAAGGGGACCCGATCGCGTTTCCCTTCGTCCTCCGGACGCCCTTGCGTGGGGGGGGACGTAACGGCACGTTCGGGATCCCGGCCCATCCACAGGTGGGCCAGGTCCCTTTCCGCGGCAGAGCCATCCTGCGTGCTACTGCCCGGTCCCCCGGTGCCCGTAAACCCCTCCCCGAGCGGAGAAGGCGTGGGGCGGCCGGACAGGGCCAGGTAGGCGGATGCACACACCCCGGCCGCCAGTAGAAGCGAGGCCGCCGTCAGGAGCCGTTTCCACAGCGTCGTTCGCCTGCCGAACATCCTACTGCTGCTCCCGTTTCAGACACTCCTCTGACAGACCGGCCAGCGGCCTGAGCAGCACGCCGCGCACGACGGCCTTCGCCGGCTCCCGGTGTCGCACGGCGCGGGCGGCGTACGGCCCGAGGGCGTAGTACCAGGCCGAGAACTGCCGGCCGGGCTTAACCTGCATCAGCACTTCGTCCCGCAGGCCGCGGATGAGGTTCATCCGGCGCAGCCTGTCGGCGGGCAGGATGTACTGCCCCGTGCAGTTGAGCTCCATGGTCCGGTCGGCGGGCAAATCGGTCGCCTCCATCGCGGAGGTCGCGATGAAGCAGCCGCCGCCACCGCCACCGCCGCCTCCGCCATCGTCCTCATCCGGTGTGGTCTGGGTGCCGGTGGTGAACGACCACACGGCCCCGGTCACCACGATGGCGCCGACGTGGCTGTCCACACGCCAGTAGTAGGTCGTGTTGGCAGTCAGCGAGCCGGGGAACCAGAAGTTGCTGGTCAGGCCCGTTATGTTGGCCGTGCCCGGCACGCTTCCCGCGCCGAAATAGACGTCGTAGCTGTCCGCCTGGCCGCTCCAGGACAGCAGCACGATCAGCGAGACGTCCGTGGCGCCGTCGGCGGGTGACGGATTCGACGCGGCCCCCGGGGCCTCCACCGTAAAGGTCCAGGTGACCCCGGTCGTGGTGGTGCTGTCGGTGTGGTGGACGTCGACGCGCCAGTAGTAGGTAGCCCCCTCGGTCAGGTCCGCCGCCGGCGTGTACTGGGCGGTGGTCAGTCCCGTGGCGGTGGCCGTGCCGGGCAGGCTGCCCTCGCCCAGGAAGATATCGTAGGTGTCCGCCGTGGTCGGGCCGCTCCACGAGAGGGTCTTGTCCACGGGCACGCCCGTCGCGCCGTCCGCCGGGTCGGGGTTGAACGCCTGGCCGGTGGCGGCCGTGGTGAACTCCCAGGTGTCCCCCTCAGCAATCGTCTCGACCGTCCCGTCGTCGTCCTGGTCCAGGTGACTGTCCACCTTCCAGAAGTATTGTTCGTCCGGCGTGAGGTCGGGGTCGTACTGCGCATCGGTACCTTCGTATTCCTCCGTCGCGGGGAGCGGCAACGAAGTGCCCAGATACAGCCTGTAGAACCCGGCCTCGTTGGGATCGGTCGGATCGACCAGGCCGCTCCAGGACAGGACTTTGTCCGCACTGACCCCCGTGGCCCCGTCCGCCGGGTCCGGATTGCTGGCCTTATTGGTTCCCGTGTCGAAGATCCACTCGTCTCCCGTGGTGGTCGATCCGTCGGGATTGACCGTGTCCACCCGCCAGTAATAACGGGTATTGGCACTCAGAAAGTCCATGCCGGTCAGTGGGTCCAACGGATCGTGCTCGTAGCGGGCCAGGGGAGGGTCCTGCTGCGCTATGACGGTGGGCCCGGTCCAATCAACCTGTCCCGTACCCTGATTGTAGGTGCCTATATAGACCTCATAGCCGTCGGACTCCGGCACTCCGCTCCACTCCAACACCACATTCAGGGGAACGTCCACCGCGCCGTTGGCGGGGGACGGATTGGTAGTCTTCGGCACGCTGCGCAGCCACTCCAGGATCAGGCGCATTATGTTGACCCGCCCCGATTCGCCCGTCTGCACGATGCCGGCGTGATCGATCGCCTCGAACGGCCAGGGGAAGTACATCGTCCGGGCACCGCTGGCGAGCAGGCGGTTGTGGAGGGCGGCCGTCCCGGTGCTGTTGATGGTGCCGGCGCCCGATGCCTCGTCCCACGTGAACACGGTGGTGGCCGTGGCGCCGTTGGGATCGACCTCACCGCTTCGCTCGGTGTTCTTCTCGCCCGTTCCGCCCTCGATGTTCACGTCCTGGATCAGCTCACTGATCGTGCCGTCAATCAGCCCGTCCATGTTGGTGTAGTCCGTGTCGTCGGTGGCCGTGATGCCGCCCAGGTACTGCTCCTGCAAGTCCCTGAAGAAAGGTATGGCATTGGCCGCCTCGTTGCTGAGGGTCTGGTTGCTCACGAACAGCCGCCCGCCGCCGTCCAGATAGCTCTGCAGGTAATCCACGTCGGAGGCCGCCATCGAATCGTAGGGGAACAGGTAGCGGTGGGGACCGGACCGTGTCGCGTCGTCGCGGGCGATGATGCTGTCCCCGTCAAAGACCACCACCGAGCCGAACCGATCGATCACCGAATCCAGCGCAGCCGGCGTGAGGTCGCCGTAGTAGCGCCGGTTGTCCTTAATGTCCTCCCCGTTCAGGGCGAGAGTGTGATAGACCCCGGTGTCCCAGTACTGATAGCGGTAGTCCTCGGGGTCCTGCTCGTTACTGAGCACGGGCAGCGCCGGCTCCGCGTCTATCTCCAGCTCCGCCGGCGGTCCGCCCGCCACGGTGACGAGCTGGAAGGTGGGGTTGATCAACAACACCTGGCTGGCGGAAGCGCTGGGGAAGGTTATCGTTTTCGTATCGCGCGGGTTATCGCCCGGGTTGAAGCCGGTGCCGTCCAGCGCCGGGTTGACGTAGTAATCCTCCACCTCGGCGTAGGAGGTGGTGTGACCGTTGAGCATGTAACGGTCGTGCTGGTCCATGTCCACCACCAACGTCTTGTAGTCGCTGTTGGGCACGAACTGGTTGACGGTCTGGATGTAGATCCAGCGCTCCTTTAGCCAGTGCCATTCCTCCGCAACGCCCTGGGTCCAGGCGGGGTTCTGCGCCTGGACGGCGACCAGGTAGATGGAAGGCGTCCTGGCCGTGAACTCGTACTCGTACATGCGCGTCCCGTCCGGGTCGGTAACCGTATCGCCGACCTCCAGGTCGGTGGTCGTCCAGTGCGTCCCGCTCTCATCGTGCCAGTACCCCGACGTATAACCTGTGTTCATCAGGAAGGGGGTCAGCACCCGGACGCGGACCTGCAGCGCACTCGTCCGCACGGTCAGATCGACGTCCACTCCGTCCACGCCGTCGGGGATGGTATGGATGGGCATGGCCGACCAGTTGTACTGCGGCGCATCGGCCCTGGGATTGTCATCCGTCAGGTCCGGACGGGTCACGTCGTTGGTCGCCCGCTGGCGGTGAGGCATAAACAGGGCGGAGTCACCGAACAGGGTCGCTCCGAACAGCGTGCTGGCCACCGGCGCCTGTTCGTAGCGATCGCTGCTGGTCAATTCGGCGCTGTGCTCGTCCACGTACTCGTCGAGTGCATGGTAGAAGATATCCCCCATGCCCGGCCCGGTGCTGAGCGCGTACTCCCTGGCGATGAGCTTCATCAGCTCGATCTTGCCCCGGAGCGCGGCGTCGGGGTCACCCTCTCTTTCCAATCCCAGTACGCCCTGATTGAGCACGGGCCAGCTATGGCCCTCCTTGTCGTCAATCCCCACGCCGGGGGAATCGTTGATCGTTCGCGTATAGCTGCCGGCATCGGGGTACTCGGTGGTGTAGGAAGCCTCCGTCTGGTAGTCCGAGCTGGCGAAGCCCATCACGCCGATGGGTCCGCCCTCTGCCAGCATGGCGGCCTCACCGAAGGACTCCGAGAAGTCGTTGCCCCAAAGGGCGTTATCGTAGCGGTTGATCAACGCGGCGCAGGAGACCAGCAGCGGAAGCTGGCCGTGGGGAGTTCCGGAGGCCCATTCCCTGTCGAAGGACGTGTCCTGCAAGGCGCTGGTCGGTGTCAAATAAGCGGCGTCGCCGGGCGCCAAAGACGTCCAATAATCGCCCTCGCCGAGGAAATACACGAAACCGACATCTTCGTCCGAGTCAGCGGTCGGCTCCGACAGGTGACGCAGGACATTGACCTGGTTAAGCGCCTCCTCGTTCTTGCCCCAGATGTTGTACTGGCGCACCTTAATGCCGCTGAACGTATCGCGCATCTGGCCTCCGCCGATATCCACCCGATCGCTGAGCAATTTCTGCGCAACGCCGGGGAAGAACTGGTGCCACGCCCAGTACTCGGTGCCACCCGAGACGACCGCTGCCCGCCCAAACCAATTATTGAACGCATCCTCTTTGGCACTTTCGGAGTCCAGGCCCAGGGCATAGCGCCGGATCTTGGTGATAAACGGCTCCTCGGGAGCGTACTCGCCGCTCAGGTCCACCGTGCGATAGAAGTGCTTGGCGCGCGTGGGGATGCGGCTCACCTGGTAGTGCGGCTGCGTCGCAGGCGCGGCCGTGTCGTCCTGCGAGGAGTAGAAGAAGTCCGTCGGCAGCCATCGGTGTTCCGTAGTGAATTTACTCTCGACGGTATAATGGTGGTAGAAACTGGGGGCCACCCGGTCGGCATCGCCCAGCAGCACCACGTACTGCAGGTGCTCCGCCCAGGCCAGGTCGAACTTCGAACCCCCAAAACCGTCCTCGTTGGCGGCATCCTGCAGCAGGGCGCGCAGGGCCCGCGCCGTCCACTCCATGTAGCGGTCCTGGGCCAGAAGCGAGTTGCCCGCCCCGCGGCTATGGGTGTTCTTGGGCGGCATCCCGTAAAGGTCGAACTCCGCCGCCCTCTCCTCACGGGTCATGGTGTACCACCCGTCGAACTCGGTGATTTCGTCGGGCCAGGGAGCCTGATCGCTGCACTGGGCGCGTTGCGCTCTGTCGTTGTTCAGGCCTCCATAGGAGGCGGTCAGCTCCTGGGTGCCGACAATCACGGTCTGTACGTCCGGGTGATGCACGTTCTCGTGGATATCCAGCAGGTCCTCCGCTATGCTCCGGAAGGTGTAATCCCCCTCCTCGGGATCGATGGCTCCCGTGCCGTACATGCTCTCGTGGTACACGACCAGGGCCTCGGTATCCGCATCAATGAGTTTGGAGTCCGAGACTTCGGGCACGGTGGTGAACTCCCACCCCGCGGCGCGGTCATCGCCGCCGTCCGCCCAGATAAACGGCTCGCTTCCATCCTCGGCCCGCTTATCGTCGCCATTCGCATCGTAATACAGCGGCTTCCCGTCGTTGTCGCAATAGAGGATGCGCCACTTGTAATGCCGCTCATCGGGGAGCAGGCGCTGGTAGTCATTGTCGAAGTGCCAGAACTCCCTGAGCTTGGCGTGGCCGGAGCCGTTGGGATTGTAGGTCTTGACCACCCGGGCGCTGTTGATCCCCGTGATCTCGTTCTGATCGTTGATCTCGACCCAGTTTTTGTTGTAGCCGCCGCCCTCGTCCATGTCCACCAGCAGCATCTTTTCCTGGACGCCCGAGGTCAGAAGGGGGTGTTCCTGCCACAGGAAGCGCACGTACACCCCTACCCGGCGGGCATCGGGAGCCGGTTCCCCCATGGGCACGCGAACGGGCCAGGGCTCGCCTTCCTCGCCTGTCGTATTATTGTCCACCCGCCAGAGATACTGCTCGTTCGCCCGCAGCCCGGTGTAAGAGGGCGGCGGGGCGGGGTAATAGGGTTCGCGGTCCACGACCGGGGTTATATCAAAGCCGCTGCTCGACATGGTCCACGTCTCGGCCCCGACGTCCTTGGTCGTTGTCGCCTGGCTCACCCACACGATGTCACAGGGATCCTGGGGGTCCACTTCAGTCACGAACAGTTCGTACTCTGTCCCCGTCGGATCGGTGGCGGGGAGCTGCACAGAAAAATCCCGGGGCACCGCGATGGCGGAATTAGGCCTGGGGTTTGGAAGCTCGACCAAGGGCTGCCCCACCGTGAACGATACCTCCTCCGCCTCGGCGCCCGCCGACACAGCCCAGTAGTACGTTTGCCCCGGCGCGAGGGGCACCCAGGAGTCCGGCAGGGAAGCGTGTGTCAACTCCGTGGTGGCGATGAGCCAAAAAGTGACACCATCGGAACTAAACCACACGTCGTATTCATCGAAGGCGGTCCCCGTGTCGGTCCAACCGAGAGTAGGCCACCGTGAAACGTTGGCGCCCGACGGGCAGAGATCCTCCAACTGGGCGTTCGCTGCACTGGCAAAAGCAAACACGCACAACAGAACCAGCACGACCAGGCAAAGACGGCGTCGGACCAGACGATGACGGATGTGCATGATAAATCCTTTCTGCGTTCCCCTCTGCTTCATGGCCCGGGCGTCTGGAGGGCGCGCGCCCGGATCGGGCGGTCTTATGCTCCCGCAACAGCCGCTGCTACTGCCGATTACCAATTCTGTTCGCGCAGATTTTAGCAGTATGTTTCCGGCCTTGCAAGTGCTGTCACCGCCCGGATCGCCCGTGCGGAACTCGTCAAAACCGAAGCCCTGCGCTCCTTAGCATTCTCCCCGCACCGCGGCGGTCGGCCCGCAAGACCTTGCGCAAACCGCACGCTACTCTATAGGCACTCCACCCGTCGTGCAAGCGCATACCGGCATTTCTCGGCGCCCTCTGCACCGCATGCGACCCGTTCATAGAACCCGTCCGCCGTCGCACGGGCACCAACACTATCCGTGCCGGGGCCGGCCAACCGCCCGGATCACCCCCGCAACGACACGACATCCGGTCCGCCACGGTCGTGTCCAGCCGCACCTTCCGCGATGGTTCCGATCCCCCGGGTAACCCCGAAAGACCTCCCTTGCTGGAGGGCAATCTCAACGGCGACATCGACGAGAACACCCTCAAGAGGCACGATTCTAAGAAGCCGCCCGGCAGGCCGGCGCGGTCGGGGTGACCCCCCACGCGGCGAGCGACGGGCCGGCAGCCCGTTCGGCTTGTCCCGCCGGCCGGAGCATGCTATAAGGGAATCTCGGGGATTCGGTGCGTGCCGGGGGTGTCGCGAGGCGGACCGAAGACCCATGCATCGGGGAATCACCTGCGACTCGTCGCAACGGGGGATCATGCATGAACAAAGCCGAGCTGATGGAGGTCTACTACCGTATGCAGCTCGCCCGCACGTTCGAGGCTCGCACCGCCGAGCAATACACCAGGGGCAACGTGGGCGGGTTCTGCCACCTCTACACGGGCGAGGAAGCCGTGGCCGTGGGCGCCATGTGGCACCTGCGTGAGGAGGACTACGTGATCGGCTCCTACCGCGACCACGCCTACTACCTGATCCGCGGGGGCGACCCCAAAAAAGTCATGGCCGAGCTGTTCGGCCACCGGGAGGGCTGCTGCAAGGGTAAAGGCGGCTCGATGCACCTTTTTGATTGGGACATCAATTTCCTGGGCGGCTACGCCATCGTGGCCGGCATGTGCCCCCTGGCCGTGGGTCTGGGCTACTCCATCCGGCAGAAGGAGGAGGACCGCATCGTCCTGTGTTTCTTCGGGGACGGCGCCACCAACCAGGGCGTCTATCACGAGTCGCTCAACATGACCAGCCTCTACAATTTGCCCGTGGTGTGGGTGTGTGAGAACAACTACTACGCCATCGGCACCAGCGTGCCGCGTTCCAGCGCGAAGGAGAGCCTGGCGCGCAAGGCGAAGGCCTACGAGATGCCCACCTACACCGTGGACGGGATGGACTTCTTCAAGATGCAGTCCGTGGCCGAGCGGGCCATAGCCGACGCTCGCGCCGGGAAGGGGCCGTCCTTCATCGAAGCAAAGTGCTACCGCTACCGGGGACACTCCATGTCCGACCCGGCCCGCTACCGCTCCAGGGAGGAGGTCGAGCACTGGAAAAAGCGCGACCCCATACCGCGCATCAAGGCGGCCATCCAGCACGACTTCGAGGTGGAGGAGGAGGAGTTCGAGGAAGTCGACCGCCGCGTGGAGCGCCAGATCGAAGAAGCCATCGAGTTCGCCGAATCGGGTTCGGAGCTCCCCCCGCAGCGGCTCCGCGAAGACCTCTACGTAGAGTGAGAGAGCAGGAGAGGTTCACACATGGCAAAGATCAGCTACCGCGAGGCGCTGAACCAGGCCCTTTTCGAGGAAATGGAGCGCGACCCCGCCGTGATCGTGCTGGGGGAAGACGTGGGGCTCTACGGCGGCTCCTTCAAGGTCACCAGGGGCCTGATGGAACAGTTCGGCGAGGACAGGGTCATCGACACCCCCATCTCGGAGGCAGCCATCGTGGGGATGGCCACGGGGGCGGCCATGGGCGAGCTGCGGCCGGTGCCGGAGCTGATGACCGTCAACTTCTCCTACCTCGCCATGGACCAGATATGCAACCACCTGGCGCTGATGCGCTACATGTTCGGCGGCCAGGTGACCCTCCCCGTCACCATCCGCATGCCCGGCGGGGGCGGCCACCAGCTCGGAAGTCAGCACTCCCACAGCCTCGAGGCGCACTTCGTCCACACCCCTGGCCTGCAAGTCGTCTATCCCGGCACGCCCCGCGACGCGAAGGCCCTGCTGAAAGCATCCATCCGGGACGACAACCCCGTGATCTTCCTTGAGCATGAAGGGCTCTACAACAGCGAGGGCGAGGTGGAAGACGATCTGCCCCCGGGCACGATCGGGCAGGCCCGCATCGCCCGCAGCGGCGGGGACGTAACCATCGTGGGCTACGGGGGCATGACCCGCGTGTGCCTGGAGGCGGCCGAGCAACTGGCCGAAGAGGGCTACGAAGCCGAAGTGATCGACCTGCTGACCCTCAGGCCCTGGGACAGGGACGCCGTGGTGGAATCGGCGTCGAAGACGCACCGCGTGGTCGTGGTCGAGGAATGCCCGCCCATGTGCGCCATCGGGACGGAAGTGGCCACGAACGTCTACGAGCTGGCCTTCGACCAGATGGACGCGCCCATCCAACGGGTCTCCGGGGCGGACGTGCCCCTGCCCTACGCCAAGGAGCTGGAGCAGGCATGCATACCCCACCCCCCGGACGTGGTGGAGGCCGCCCTGAAGACACTGGCCTGAAACATCGAGGAGGGAAACCGTGTACGAAGTCACGATGCCCAAGCTGTCCGACAGCATGGAAGTGGGCAAGATTATCGAGTGGAAAGTCAAGGAGGGGCAGGAAGTCAGCCAGGGGGACGTGCTGGCCGAGGTCGAGTCCGACAAGGCGGTCATGGAGCTGGAGTGCTTCCGCGACGGCGTGATCGAGAAGATCGTGCACGGCGACGACGAAGAGGTGCCGGTCGGAGAGCTGATCGCCCTGATCGACACCGGGGAGGAAGCGCCGGCCGAGGAGGCCGAGGAACGGGAACCCGAAGAAGAGACCGCCCCGCCCGAACCCAAAGAAACCCCTGAGGAAGAACCTGAAGAAGAACCAGCGGTGGCCGAAGAGAAGGCGCCCGAGGAAGAAGAGGAGCGGGTGGCCATCTCCCCCTACGCCCGGAAGCTGGCCGATGAGAAAGACGTGGACTATCGCACCATCGAAGGCTCCGGCCCGGACGGCCGGATCGTGGCCCGCGACATCGAGGAAGCCGCCCGCGGGAAAGCGCCCGCGCGGGAAACCGCCGAAGCGCCGGCAGCCGCGCCCTCCGGCAAGGTGAACGCCGAGCCGCTGGCGGCCGCACTGGCGGTCCGCTATGAGCTGGACCTGGCCGAGATCGAGGGCACCGGCCCCGGCGGCAGGGTCACGGTGGACGACGTGGTGGGCGTGCGCAGGCAGGCCGTCCGCGAGGAACGCCAGCCCCTGCCCGACGAAGAGATGCCGGCGCTGGAGGTCAGCGAAGAGGAGGCGGAGCTCGAGGATGCGCCCTTCCGCCTGAAGACCCAGGCCCGCCGCGTCATCGGCTCCCAGCACGCCATACCCCACTTCTACGTGACGCGCGCGGCGGACGTCACCGCGCTGATGGAGCGCAAGGAAGAACTCAAGGACAGGCACGGCGCCACCATCACCCACGCGGTCATGCTTGCCTGCATCCGGGCGCTGCAGCAGCACCCCGAGGTGAACCGCAGCTACGACCGGGGGCGGGTCATCAAGTGGAAAGGCGTAAACCTGGGCCTGGCCATCGAGACCGACCAGGGCCTGACCGTGGCGGTCGTGCGGGATGCCGCAGAGCTATCGCTCAAAGACCTTGCGGCTCGCGCAAAGGAGCTGGTCGAGCGCGCGCGATCGGGCAAGCTATCGGCCGAGCAGCGGCGGCACCCGGGCTTCACCGTCACGAACCTGGGCATGTACGACGTGGAGCACTTCGAGCCCATCATCAACCCGCCCTCCTCCATCACCCTGGCCGTCGCTTCGGCGCTGCCGGCGGCGGTGGTGAAGGACGGCTCGATCGAGGTGGGCCGGCTGATGAAGCTGACGGCGGCGTGCGATCACCGCATCATCGACGGCGTGGCGGCGGCGCAGTTCCTCCAGGCCGTCCGCGCCCTGCTCGAAAGCCCCGACGACCTGCTGCCAGCGGAGTAGCGCGTCAGTCACACGCCTGGGGGTGATCGTCGGGCACCATGTCCAGGTCGGCGGCGGCGGCGTTGGACTCCACCTGTTCCACGGTCTTGCAGCCGGGGATCACGCAGGTGACGGCGGGGTTGGTCAGGCACCACGCCAGCGCCCACCGGGCCATCGGCACGCCGGCCGGCAGTTCCTCTTGCTCGATGCGTCGCACCTCCTGGACCGCCCGGCGGATATCCTGCCGCTCCCGGTTGGAGCGCACGTCGTTCTCGGGAAACTCCGCGTCCTCCCCGTACTTGCCGCTCAGGAAGCCGCTGGCCAGGGGGGTGCGCGCCAGCACGCCCAGGTTCAGCCGCCGGCAGGCGGGCAGTATCTCCTCCTCGGCCACGCGGCGCAGCCGGCTGTAGTTGACCTGGATGGCCGATGCGCCGATCCCGGGGGCCTGCTCGGTCTGGTAGAGGCTCTCGCTGCCCAGCGAAAGGGAGACGCCCAGGTGGCGCACCTTCCCTTCCTCGACCTTCTCGCGGAGCATTTCCCACAGGCCGGGCGTGTCGAACTGCTCGTCACTGCCGGAGTGGAACTGGAACAGGTCGACGTAATCGGTCCGCAGCGCCTCCAGCGAGTCGTGCAGCGTCTGCTCCACCTCGGCCGGTTCCCAGCCCGGCGCGTGGCCGAACTTGGTGGCGACGATCCAGTCCTCGCGGCGCTCCCCTTCCAGGAACCCGCCGATGAACTTCTCCGAGCGGTGCTCCCCGCCGTAGCAGGCGGCGGTGTCGATCAGGTTAATGCCCAGCTCGCGGGCGCGCGCCAGAATGGCGTTCACCTCTCCCTGCTCGAACTCCTTGCCCCAGTCGCCGCCGAACTGCCATGTCCCGACGCCCACCACAGAAACCCTCAGACCTGACTTCCCAAGCGTGCGGTACTTCATGCTTTGCCTCCGGCACTTGAATTGACCAACCAGGTCACTGCTCCATGAGTTACCCTTCCACGGTCTACAATTACGAAAAAACGAGAGGGCTGCGGGGACGCCGCGCCTACCCCCGTGGGGTAGGTCCGGCAGATGCCCGCCACAACGGGGTCCCGCCGGACCGTGACTGCTACCGGCGCTTCCACCAGTCTCTGCTTGCCCCCAGACACTATACCGCCCGCCACGCCCTGCCGCAAAGGGCCCGGTCCCCGGTGGTTGACAGCCTGTTGAAAAATGTAGCTCAGCCGCCCCCGGCTGAGAGTCCACAGGCGAGGGCGCCTGTGCTACCGGCGCTTCCACCAGTCTCTGCTTGCCCCCAGACACTATACCGCCCGCCACGCCCTGCCGCAAAGGGCCCGGTCCCCGGTGGTTGACAGCCTGTTGAAAAATGTAGCTCAGCCGCCCCCGGCTGAGAGTCCACAGGCGAGGGCGCCTGTGCTACACACAAAAGAGCGTTTCCAGCCTTATATTTCGCCACGACATTGATGTGACCTGTTTTTCAACAGGCGGTTGAGGCCGGCAAGGACCCCCCGCACCCACGCCGCGTCGGCCCGGGCGTCGGCCAGGGCTGCGTCCAGGTCGAAACACAGGCCTTCCTGAATGGAGCTGCGGACGAACTCGATGGCCATGGTCGGGGGCTCGTCCCGGGCCACCAACGCGGCGAGGACCGTGGCGTAGTCCAGGGGGCTCTGCGCCAGGGCGCAGAACTCGCCGGCCTCGTCCCGGGCCTGCAGGTGGACGTGGCGGACGCGCCCGGCGAACATGTGCGCCAGCTCCAGCGCCGCCTCCGTGTCGGCGAAATCGTAGGGCTGATAGCAGATGCCCAGGTCGAATTCGGGATGACCGTCCAGCCAGCGCAGGCCCACCTCCGGCGGATCGAAGATCGTCCCGGCGTGAAGCTCGGCGAGTATCTGGACGCCGGCTTCCGCGCAGGCGGAGTGCCATCGTGCGAACTGCCGGTCGAACCGCTCGAAGGCCGCTGCGTCCATCTGACCGCCTTTTCCGCCGCCGAAAAGCGCTTTCAAGCGGGTCGCACCCAGCACGCGCGCCCGGTCCAGCATCACGCTCATCTCTCCGAGAGCTTCATCCCGTCCCTCCGCGTGGAACCGCGGATAGACCCCCAGGGTTGAGATCTTGACTCCCAGAGAGTCGGCCAGGTCCCGGACCTCCTGCAGCTCGTCGAGGCTGAGCGTGGAGGCGTGCCACTGCCATGCCTCCACGTCCGTGAACCCGGCGCGGGCAATGTGCGGCAAAAGATAGAACAGCGTCATGGCCGGAGAGCGGGGCTGGTCCCACCGTCGCGGCTCCAGGGCTATGGTCGCCAGCATCGGCTCCATGCGTCGCTCTCCTGGTTGAGGCTGCTCTACCGTGGAGCGCACTCGTGACAGAGCTCCACGGACTGCAGGACGTCTTGAGGCGTCGGCCGGGGGCTACGCCCTTCAATCAGGGCATGGAGGAACTCGCGCGTCTCCGCGTAGGTGCCGTCGCGCACGAAGCCGGGCTCGCCTTCCGCCGGCTCACTTTGCATCTCCCGTTCGCCGCCCTCCCAGCAGGTGAGCGTGCCGCAGTCCGTGCCGCCGACCCGTATGACGACGCGCCACCCGTCCCCGAACAGATCGTACCTCTCTTCCGTCACGCCCGCGGTGGGCATGATCTCCAGCGCGCCCCGCGCGCCGTTTTCGAACTCAAGCGCAACGTCGTACCACGTTGTGCCCTTCACTTTCATGTTGCGGCAACAGATCGCCGTCACATCGCCCGCCACCGCCCGCAGGGCATCCAGCGCGTGCAGGGCCGTGTTCGTCATGAACGCCGGCTCACTCCTCCCCGCCCGCAGCATCGACCCGCGGGCATAGCGGATGGTCCCTCCTTCCATCCAGGACACTGCGGCGGCCAGGGCGGGATCGAAGCGGCGGTTCATGCTGACCATCACGGGCGAATGCGAGGCCGCCGCCGCTTCCGCCACGCGCTGGGCCTCTTCCACGGATGCCCCGGGCGGCTTCTCGATGAGGGCCGGAATCCCGCGCTCGATCAGCTTCAGGGCGCAACCAGCCGTCATCTCGACCGGCGTCACTGCCACGACCGCGTCCGGGCGGGCCTCCTCCAGCATTTCATCCATCCCGCTGAAGGCCCGCTCGAAGCCGAACTCCTCGGCCGCCTCCCGCGCCCGCTCGGCGTCGATATCGCAGACCGCCGCCAGGTTCAGGCCGTCAGGGCGTTCGGAAACGCACCGGACCAGAGCCGGCAGGTGGGAGGCGCGGCTGTGCCACCCGGCCCCGATCACGCCGATCTTCAGTGGTTGCTCTGGACAGCCGATCGTCTGCACCTCCCAGCCAGGGTCTCTATCCCTTGCCCGATCTTATGCCTCGCGGACACTGAGGGTCAGGTCAACACCAGGAGCCGCCGCGATCCTGGCGAGCATCTCCACAGTGGCGTGCTGGGTCTCACCAAACATCTGCGAGACTCGGGCCTCCGAGACGCCCATCCGCCGGGCCAGTGCGGCGCGGGGGATGCCATGTTCCTCCATGTGGCCGAGGATCTCGGCGATTATGTCATTACAGAGACACTCCGCCCGGTACGTTACACTATCCTTGAATTCTTCGTGCAGATCATCGAGCATTGGTCCCAGGTCGCCGGTGCTCATCTTTCTCCTCCGTTGCGTCCCTGCAGGTCGGCCCGCGGGCGCCGCTATTCGGGCCGAAACCGCTCGAACTTCGGCACGTGCGGGGAGCCTTTCTACTCCAAGCCCTGGTTGACGGACCCGCTCGCCCCGGCCAACTCTCCCTCGATCCGATCGACGGCGATCGAGAGCCGGAACCGGCCTTCCCTCAGGCGGCGATTCTGAAGATCGCCGCCGCAGCCAGCCACAGCCAGAAGAACAGGCCGACCTTGAGAAAGGGGTTCCGCCACGTGAAGTACGTATGCGGCCGGGTTATACGGCCAGCCCGGGCAACGGACGCCATCAACACGAAGGGCGGCACCGCTATCAGCAAGCACGCCCATAAAGGCATGCTCGGGATCATAAGCTTGAAGAGTCCCCCCGCAACGGCGCACTGCAACCACAGGAACGGATTTGTGTGGTTGAAATACTTCAGCCTGTCGGAAACGGACTGTTTTGGCATCGTCGGGCCAACTCCTCAACAGGCCCTGTGTGAAGACGGACCCTCCGCGGGATGCTATGCTGCCATGGGACATTCCATATCAACCGCCATTGTAAATGGGGCCTGCAGGGTGTCAAGGGCTACCGGGCGGGGCCAGGGTCATTCAGTTATCGGTTTTTCGCTGTCGTTTCCGGGTCACGGCTGCGCAGGCCCGGTTCCGGCCCGGATCATGCGCAGCCGGGTGAAAGGGCGATTCGTGTGTAGCACAGGCGCCCTCGCCTGTGGTCGTTACCCCGCCGGCTTTACGGCGCGTGGCACTTTTGAATGACCCTGGGGGGAGGCGCGGGCCTTTGTTTTTGCGTCGGCTCCGGTACATTCTCTCCGTGAAACCGTCTCTCTCCTCAAACGCCCGAGCCTGCGCCGCCAACTGCCGGTCCAGCAGGCCGCACGCGATGGCGATCAGGGTGGGGGCCGCATTGGCCGCGATCTCGCTGTATGTGGACTTTTTGAACCCGGTGGACGGCCCCCCTTTCCGCCAGAAAATCCAAATTTTCCCGCCCAACGCGGTCAACCCGGACACACGATTTTTCAAGAACGACTATAATAGGCGGCGGATGCGAAGAACCGAGTTCGAAGCTTGCCCGTCGCAGAACGGGGTCGAATCAATGGGACCGACACCACTCCAACGACGTACGCCGTGTATCCGCGTTTGAAGCCAGATCACCGATGCCAGGACCGAATCCACGGCCCGCCCGGCGAGCACGGTGGACGGCAGAGCTTATGGGCGGGCCTTGGGGCGGACGCAGGATCGCCGGGCCTGACCCACCGCCGTCCGGTAGATGGCCCTCGGTGTCGGCCCGATGACAGGCCTGTGTCGCCCCCTGTCCGCACGGGGACTGACGCAGAAGAGCCGACCGACGGCGCGCGTGCGGCGCTCGAGCAGGACCGACTGTGTCAGTGCGGGTCGGTGTTCGTCCGGGTGCCGTCCGTGATCGCCAGTTGGAGGTTCGGGAACCGGAAACCGCTGCAATCGGCCCGATTACGAAACGAACCGAATGTGTCGCAACAGCTTTCTATGATATTGCTTACGGCATCTTTTTTTACAGACGCCTTCCGGGCGGCGGGCCTGCTTTTGACGCGTGGAGCCCCGTAATGCTAGAATCCTGGCCCACTGAAAGCGGAGAGAAACATGGCGGATGAAGCGGCCCACCAGATGGACCCGCAGTCCCGCACCCGGACCCGGCTCACGCTGCGCGCCGTGATAATCGGCCTGCTTCTCTGCGCGTTCATCGGGCTGGCCGCTCCCTACTGGACATTCTATCTGAACGCCGGCGGGATGTTCGCGGATTACGACGCGTCAGGACCGGTCTTCCTGCTGGCCGGGCTGATCGTGCTGTTCAACGTGATTCTTGCACGGCTGCACGGGAAGCTGGGCCTTACGGGCGCGGAGTTGCGCACGATCACCGCCATGACGCTCACCGCGGGAGCGATCGTGACCGCCGGGCTGATCGCCTACGTGGTCCCGGCGATGTCGGCGCCCTATTACTTTGTATCGGAGGCCACCCAAATCGAGACGCACGTGCATCCGCACCTCCGTTCATGGCTGTTCGCCCTGGACCCGAACGGCGGCACGGTGGCCATCGAGAAGTTCTGGGCCGGGATACCGGCCGGGGAACCCATCCCCTGGCGGCCCTGGCTGACACCGCTGCTCTCCTGGGGCATCTTCGCCCTGTCGCTGTTCGGGGCCATGATCGCCTTCATGATGATCATGCGCAAGCAGTGGATAGACTACGAGCATCTGAGCTTCCCCATCGCCCAGATTCCCCTGGAGCTGTGCCGGACGGCTGAGGGGGGACACGGCGCAAGGTCCATCACGCGGGACAAGGTGTTCTGGATAGGGCTGGGGTACGCAATACTGATCGGTTTGTCGCGCGGTCTGCACACGTACATCGAGGCATTTCCGACCTTCGAAGTGCGGCACAACATCACGGGCCTGGGGCCGATGCCCCTGAAGATCAACCTGAGCCTGGTGATCATGGGCCTGGTGTTCCTGGTGCCCAATCGGGTGGCGTTCAGCCTGTGGGCCCTGAATCTGGTCACCTGGACGCTGCGTTCTTTCGTGCGAGAGTACGGATTCGGTCTGAATGAGTGGATGCTTTACGGGGTCGTGGGCAATCCGGAGGTGCAGCACCTGTCCATGGGGGCGTGTCTGGTGTTCACCGGGGCGAGCCTGTGGGCGGCGCGGACCCATCTGGGACGGGCCGTGCAGTGCGCCCTGGGCCGAAGGCCCGGCTACGACCGGGGAGAGCCGGTGCCTTATGCAGTGGCGTTCGCGGTTATGGCCGTGGGCACGGTGGTGGCTCTGATCTGGTTCCGGCTGATCGGGCTGCGGTTTCACTACGGCGTCGCGCTGCTGGTGGTCACGTTCGCGGTGTATTACGGGATGTCGCGGGTCATAGCGCAGTGCGGGCTGCCGAGAATCAACTCGCCCGCCGTGCCGAGCGTATGGCTTGCGAGCGCGCTGGGGCCGGGTAACTTGGGCGCCGAGCAGTCCACCGCGCTGGGGTGCCACCTGAGCTGGCACGCGGACCTGCGCAACTCCCCCATGTCCGGCTCGGCGCACGGCCTGTACCTGACGGGGCGGCGCTTCCGCGGACTGTTCTGGGCCATGATGGCTGCCCTGGTGGTGACCTACATGGTGGGGGCTCTGTGCACAATAGGGCTGGGCTATCGGCACGGCGCCAGCACGCTTCACGACTGGTGGATCAACCTCTCGGCGCGGCTCAACTGGCAATGGACGGCGAACGTGGCGAGCTCCTGGGCCGCCCCGAGCCATGCGGGGCTGATGTGGACCGGGGCGGGTGCGGCGGTGATGGCCGTGCTGGTGGTCGCGCACCGAATGTTGTTCTGGTGGCCCCTCCATCCGGTGGGATTCCTGACGAGCGGCGCATTCCTGGTGACCAGTTTCTGGTTCTCGATATTCCTCTCCTGGCTGGCCAAGAGCTTCGTGGTTTACCTGGGCGGGGCGCGGCTCTACCGGGTCGGACGGCGCCTCTGCATAGGGCTGGTGCTGGGCAGTTTTGTGAGCAAGGGCTTATGGGCGATCATCCACACCCTGGCCCAGGTGCACTGGGAAGAGATCCTCTGAAGCCGCCGGCACAGCCGCACGGTCACTGCGCGGCAGCCAGGCAGACCACCTCGCCCGCGCGCGTCGCGATAAACAGGCGGCCCCGGGCCGCCGCCATGCCCTCGAATACAGGCGGAGAGTCGAGCCTGTACTCTTGCAGCTTCTTGCCGTCGGAGACGGAGAGGACGTACAGCAGGCCGCCCTTCTGCCCCTCCAGGGCCGCCAGGGCTCCTGCCGGGTCTGCCGAATCCGGCACGCCGGCAGCGTAGAGCCTGTCGCCGGCCAGGAGCATGGCTTTCGCCCGCAGCGGCAGTCGGTTCTGCCAGCGAGCCTTCCGCACGTCCAGCGCGTAGAGCTTTTCGTCCCCCGCCGGCTCGTCGGTGCGGCCGGCGTAGAACAGGTACCCCGCGCCGGCGTTAACGCCGCCGTTGCGCGACGCGGAGGGATAGGCCTTGACGGCGTAGCCCACGTCGCCCCGAAAAACCAGGTACTGGCCCACGATCTGCCCGTAGGACCAGTAGGAGCGCTTGTGCCAGGAGTCGTCCAGCAGGCCCTCGGTGGCGTAGAGGCGCTTACCGGGCCAGTTGTTGTAGTAGGACCGGTTGTAATAGTCCGGGTTGTGAAAGGTGGCGTGGCGCGGCGCGTTCAGCAGGTTGTCCCAGTACTTCTGGTCGCCGCCCTCCTCCTGCCCGGTCAGCTCGGGCGCGGGATAGTAATGCGGCTTCAGGTCCACCTTGTTGTTGAGTTGCGGTTCGAACCGGAGATGACGAAGGTAGACGTGCTCTCCATCGCCGACCATCACGTCGGACAGGGCGCCGGGCACCACGTAACCGGGGTTGGGGGTTTCTTTACTGGTGCCCACCTCGGGACCCGGCCACGGGCCGTCCAATCGGTGCTGGTAGAGCGGCTTGCCGGTCAGGGCATCCAGCCCGTACAGGTGGATTCCACCGTCAAGGAACGAGGAGCGACCCGCTGTAAAATAGGCGACCCCGTCCTGGACGAGGACGCTCCCGTGCACGGGCCAGGCCGATTCCAGGCGGCCCTTGACACCGACCCACCGCTGGAGCGGTGCGGCCTGGAAGCGCCAGGCCAGCTCGCCATCGTCGGCCCGGAGACAGTACACGGAGCCGTCGGCGGAGCCAAAGATGAGCCCATTCCCATACACGGTGGGCGGGGAGTCGATGGGACCGCCCGTCACAAAGCGCCAGACTGTCTCGCCGGTCTCCGCGTCCAGAGCACGCAGGGCACTGGCACCCGGCACGGGCACGAACACTTTGCCTCGCGCGATGCTGAGCGCCCCGGGCCTTGCTTCCATCCGAGCCTTCCAGCGCACAGCAAGGCCTTGGGGTACAGGTGCGTCGGTTGCGCCGCTTCGCAGGGCATCATGCCGGTGGGTGGGCCATTCGGCGGCGTGCTCACGCGGCCGACGGGGGCCGTGGACTTCCCCGTAGGCCGGCCCGTGCTCCAGGCGTCGCGGTGCCGGGGTTGCGTCCAGGTCCAACGGGTGCCCCACCGACCGTCGCGGCGCCAGGGCATAGAAGCCGCGGATCATGACCTCGGTGTAACAGCGACAGGAATGCGGCGTGGCGTAGACCATGCCGTTGGCGGGCATCATGCCCTGCCAGCAGGTGGCGCGCACCCAGTTGTGGAGCCAGACGTCCCCCGTCTCAAAATCCACGAACTCCACGCCGCGCTCATTGCCCAGCATGAAACGGTCGGTGGCCTTGCCGGGGTAGCAGCGCACGTGGTGACCCATGACCTTCATCTGCGGGCAATGCACCTCACGCTCCACTTCCAGCGTCCGGGGATTGTGTCCTTTCATCAGGCCCCCGCCGAAGTGGGTCATCCACACCAGGCCATTAGCAATCCAGGTACTCTGGTCGGAACGTTGATGCCACAGAAACTCTCCGTCATCCGTATCGAAGGCCATGTAGATTCCCCAGGGCCTGTCGCAACGCACGAGCGCCACCCCATCGCTCACGCGCAGGGGATAACGCCACGAGATTCTGAAGGTCCCGTCGGCGGCCTGCTCGTTCCCCGCCTCGGCCAGCAGTTCCCGCAGGGGCCTGGAGGCCCACCGTTCGCGGCCGCTGTGCAGGTCCACGCACACCATGGAGGCCCGGTCCATGCCGCCCGTTCTGTCCACGAAAAACACCCCGCCGCCCCAGGCTGCAAGGTGGGTCGCTTCGGCCGTGCGGCGCCAGAGTCTCTTCCCGGTTCCGGGAGCGAGACCCACCACCTCGTCCTTTCCGGCTACCACCAGCACGCCGTCGCGATGGATTATTTCTTCGGCGGCCGGTCCGTCGTCATAGGTGCGGATCACCTCGCCGGTGGCACCGTCGAGGGCGGAAACGGGCTGATCTTTGCCCAGCGGCACATAGACGCGGTCTCCGACTGCCACCAGGCGAGTCAACGCGTGGCCGTTGTTGCCGCGCAGGAACCAGGTACGCACAACCCACGGCTCCAGCGGGCGTTGCCACAAAAAAGTTCCATTGAAGGCATCCCGCGCTTTCAGATGCCATTTCGCTTCAACGTTGTAGAGAGAAGTGGGCACTTCGTCGTCGACATAGTAGGTCCGGCCGCCGGCCGTCACCAGCACGCTGAAGGCCGGCTCAGCGCGGTTATGGCTCTTGGACCAGGACGGTCCGGCGACCCACTGCATCTCGCGCGGCGGCGCCACCTGGGCATCGTGGCTGACCGCATTGCCGCTGGCGTCGTAGGACCAGTGCGTCCACTCGTCCATCCGCTCGGGCCAGGACTTCTCCAGCCACCGCCATTGGTCGCCCTGCCGGATGCACGCCACCCCCCGAGGCGCCAGCGCGCGCATGATTTCGCGGCGGCGGAGCTCCACCCCGCCGTCAACCACGAGGAGGTTGACGAAGTTCTCGGGATAGGGAAGCCCATTTCCGCCCCACCGGGCGATGGAAACCGGACCGTGGAGTCCGCGGGACGCGGCGTAACGCCGCGCCTCGTCAACCTGAGCGCGGTCCCGGGCCAGTCCGTGGACTATGTAGCTCTCTCCGGCACGGAAGGCAGCGGTGAGCCTGCCGTTCCCGCAGCCGACGTGCACCACCAGGCCACCGGTGACGCCGCTCTTTTCAAAGAGCTCCCGCGCCAGCGCTTCTGGTTCGGAGGCCGCCCGCGCGGCCGCATAACACACAAGAGTCGACGTCACAGCAATCGCAAAAAGGCGCCAGGCCCTGCTTTCCGAATCAACCATCATCCGGCCCTCCTACTTCTGACTGTGCAATCCTGATCCTGTCCGGCCGCCCAGACAGATGAGCCGACCGTCCGCCGTGCAAACGAAAAGCCTGTCATGGGCAGCGGCCACCCCGTCGAAGCGCGGAGGACCGGGCAGTTCAACGCGTTTGAGCACGGCCCCGTCTTCCGCCGACAGAACATGAAGGAGGCCCCTGTTTTCGCTCGCCCCCGCGACGAAGACCGCGCCGCCCGCCGCCACCAGCGAGTTCAGGCGCACCTGGTCCGGCGGGGGCATCTCGGCCAGCCAACCGGTACCGGCCTTCCGCTCCAGGGGCATGCCAAAGACCTCGGAGGGGAAGGTCGCCCGGTCGGCAAGGGGAACCGTCCCGGCCGCCTCGCTCTGGTGATTCATCCTGAAGCCCTGTCGGACGCCGAAGACCATGTTGTTGTTGAATGCCAGCAGATTGGCCCTCCAGCCCTCCCGGTCATCGCGCCAGAAGTGGTCCTTTTCGCCCTTGCCGCCGAAGAACCATTGCCTCCGCCAGTTATCCTGGCCGCTCATGCTCCTTATGGCCGTGTTGTCCTGGAGCAACCCGGCCGGCGCCCAGAGCATCCGCGCACCCGCGCGCGCGGGCCGCTGCCCACGTTCCGGTTCGAACTCCAATCTGGCTCCCATGCACACCGCACGGCCGCGCATCAGTGGCACGTCCCAGAGGTCCGACCCGCTCTCGACCGAGAGCCGCCGCCGCCACAACGCACGGCCGCTTTCAACATCCAGCGCGTGGAAAACAACACCCCCGTCTACGTATGTGTGCCTGCCGGCACCGAAGTAGGCCACTCCGTCGTGCACCAGCACGCTGCCGTGGACCGGCCAGGCAGATTCCAGTTGCTCCCGCACCATGATGAATCGTCGGGCCGGGGCAGCGGGAAAACGCCAGGCCAGCGCTCCGTCGCGCGCATCCAGGCAGTACACGTAACCGTCGGCCGCGCCGAACAGCACCCTCCCGCGCCACACGCTGGGCGGCGAGTCTATGCGCGCGCCCGCGGTGACCGTCCACCGGATGTCGCCGCTATGGGCGTCCAGGGCATAAAGTGCGTGTTCGTCGGGACATGCCACGAATGCGGTCTCGCCGGCCACCACCGGGCTCGACAGTTCCCCGCTCCCCACGCGGGTCGACCAGTTCAATTTGAGGTCCAGGGGCAGTTCAATGGCGGTCGAGCCGCTCCGCCGGGAGTCGTGACGAAGCGTTGGCCAGTCTCGCCCCGTCGGCTCCGGAGCGGACAGAGCCCTTCCAAACGCAGGCCCCGGGCGGGGGGCCGGTGTGTCCGACGGGGCCAGTTCGGGATCGGTGGCGGAGAAGGCCATGTAACCGCGCATCATAGGGTAGCACATGCAGCGCGTGGGATGAGAATACACGAGGCCGTTCGCGGGGACGAAACCGGCCCCGCAGCCACTTCGGGCCGCCAGGAACTTGAACACCCCGCCCTCGCGGAAGTCCAGGAAATCCATCTTGCCGGTGAAGATGTGCCGGGCGGTGGCGTGGTCGGGGTAGCAGCGATGCGAGACCTCCGGAATGCTCCTTACCACCCGGCCGCTGCGTGGATGAAGCCCCCGCCAGGCGTCGCGGGTCTTCACCCACACGAGCCCTGCAAGGGGGAAGACGCTCGCCGTTCGGCCGCCGTGGCCAGCGGGCACGTATTCGTGCTTGAACAGCAGACCCCCGGTCTCGGCGGAGTAGATGTAGTTGGCGGCGCTCTGGGGCCTGGCATATCGGGAGGCACTTCCCAGGATCAGAAGGCCGTCCACAACGGAAATAATGGCCGGCCTCTCGGTGACGTGTCTCTCCCCGGTTGGGAATATCTCCAGTCTCGTCCGCCACTTCTCCTTTCCATCCCGCAACCCGCAGCTCACCAGGTCGAACTGTCCGTTTTCTTCGGCCGTGCGCAGGAAGAAAACCGCGCCTTCTCCGACCAAAAACGAATCCGGTCCGCGCCGGGCGGCTTTCTCCCACAATGCCGTGCCGTCGGAATCAAACGCTCGGAGTCGTCCACCGCCGCCGTCCACCAGCACCCCGTTCCGGTGGGCCAGGACGCTCCAGTAGTCCGCCGGCGGGGTGCTGAAAACCAGCAGCGTCTCACCGGTCCGGCCGTCCAGGGCCACCAGCCCGTCCCGTGCGGGAAAATGCACGTAGAGCCGCCCCTGCGCCGCAACCATGCAGGTGGGACGCGAGGGTCCGTGAACCTCCCGCTCCCACAGGAGCACTCCGTTATACGCATCCCTGCAGAAAAGCCTGCTGCGATCGGGATCGCCCGAACGCTCCTTCGCCCGCGTGACCCAGTAGAAGTTGCGTCCGCCGGATGAGACGAAGCCCACGGGCGGGTCGTGGAAAGTCCGATACAGGGGCCATCTCGATCCAGCCGCCCACTGGAGCGACGCAGGCGGACCGGCAAGCGCATCCCGGGAGATACAGCTCCGGCCAGCATCGTGCTCGAAGTGCGTCCACTCGTCCGTTGCCGCGGTAGGCGGCTTCACGGTCGCTTTCCATGCCCCCGCCTCCCGGCGGCAGAGCACGCCGCCCGGCACCAGCACGCGCATCATCTCCGACCCCGGGCAGTCTCCCGATTGCTCCGCAACCAGGAGATTGACCAGACTGTTCGCATAAGGAAGCCGGGGGTAGCCGGACCACTGCACCTCTCTATCAAGGGCATGCGGCGTCCCCGGCTCCTGGCCGTCACAAGCATCGGCTGAACTCCGGGCCGTTACCGCCGCCCTACGGTCTGTAGCGTGGTGCGGGATGTCTTTCCGCCCAGTGCAGGATCGCCCGCCACTTATGGGCTTCCTCCAGGGGTTGATTGATGCGCATCTTCGCGCCCCACTGATTGGCGTTGCCCTCACCGCCCGTGCCCACGTGGACGTAGTGCATGAACAGGTCGAAATGCGGCGAGACTTTGTCGAAGAATTCCGTGTACAGCTCGTACATGCGCGGGTCGGTGTTCCAGTCGCAGGCATACTTTTTATCCCAGATGTGCTGGCCGCCCTCGTAGCAGACCAGGTCCACGTCCGCCGGCACACGTGCGCGCAGATTGGCGATCTTCTCCACCGTCTCGTCCAGGGCCGACTCCAGCTCTGACCAGGATTCCGTGTGGTGGCCGAAGTAGGCGTTGGTCGCCCAGATGTCGAAGTCCAGGCCTGCGGGGTTGATCGCCTCATCCGCGAGGGCCTCCAACTGCGGGTTGAGCTGGCCCCCGCCCCGCTGCCCGGACAGAACCCGGACCAGCCGATCGGCGTCTTCCCCGAAGACATCGTCGAAGGCCTGCCAGATGCGCACCGAGCAGTACACAAGGTACTTCTGCCCGGCCGCGTGAGTGCGCTCATCCAGACCCATCTCCTTGCCCCGCCGGATGGCGAACCCGGTCTGGTCGAACATCCCGTTCCACACCTCGTTGGAGTACTCGAGGTAGACCAGCAGATGCGGGTCAAGCTGCTCGTGGACCAGTTCGGCCAGATTGTGGAGGTATTCAGGGTCCTCACCGGCGAAATGGGGGAGGCACAGCCAGAGGTCCTTGCCGGTGCGGTTGCAGAAATCTATCTGCCACTCGTAGGCCATCGGCTGCTGCACCGTGTCGCTTTTCTTCCGGCGGTCCGCCCACCTCAGGCCGGGGTGCTTCTTCTGCGCGCTGTTGGTCTGGTTCCAGTCCATCATGCGCAGCACCCGGTACGGGGAGTTTTTGATCTCCCCGATCCATTCCGGTTTCCACGGGTTCGCGCCGGTCACGTTCCGGTAGCCATCCCTGAACGGGTCGGCGGTGCCACCGCCCCATCCGATCCACCAGAAGTTCGTGCCGAATGCCATTGCTCTTTGCTGATTCTCGCTTTTCGACTGGTTGCTTGCCCGCACGGCGGTACCTTTCAGAAGAATTGCACCAAGAACTACCATTAATACCACAAACGAAACTCCGCGGAACAGCGTTCGCCAGTCTAAGCCCTTCATAACAGTTACTCTCCCTCTTTTCCATGTCACGGAGGCCTGCTGCGAAATCAAAGCACACATCTGGCACGTTCTCAGCGCGACTCCCGCCCCAGCCGGACAAAGGACCAGCTCCGGGGGTTAAGCCAGTTGTCCTCCTTGCCTGCCACCGCGGGGCGGCAGAACTCCTCGATCGTATCTCCTCCCCTGGCGAGTCGGTAGTAGAGAGGCACGGTCGTGCCTTTTTGCAGCCGAAGCGGCGCGAGCGACTCGGCCGGAATGGAGAATTCCATCACGTAACCGCCAGAGACGGGTTTCCATTGAGCACGGATTCCGGGATCCGCCGCCTCCCGCATGCGTTCCGCCGGCCACTTGAACCATTTCCCCGCAGGCCGGTAGACCGCGGCTGCACCGGCCTCGCCGTTGGGATTGGGGCCGATCCAGTGAATATAGCTCTCATCGTTGAGCTGGTCCCGGCCCCTCCCGTCCTTTTGCAGGCAGAGCGCCACTCCGTCCATTCGTCCCCAGGCCGGCGGGACGGCATTGCCCGGGTTGCCGTCCTCTGCGTGGACCACACCGTAGAGGCCCTGCTGGTTCCAGCACAGCTTCACGTGCCGCGCTGTGGCCGTGCGGCCGGGCAGTTCCGGGGGCGCCACCTCGTCCCACTCGGATGGGTCAGCATCAGGGCAGGGCGACTCCCCTCGATAGGGAAGCACGGCCAGCGCCTGTGTCAGCGGCACAGCCCCGATGTCTGCGCGTGTGCCATCGGGATCGCGGTAGCATGGAGAAGGATGGCCGGCGTCCACCGCCGGCGAATCCGCGGCCGGATAGAAGTTGTAGTTCGCGGGAGCGATAAGGTTCGGGCGAGCCAGGACCGGAAACTGCCCGAATGTTCGTACCCACTGCCCCGGATCCGCTTGTAGCTCGCCCAGGGTCCAGGGGGTGATGAGGTTATAGTCAATCAGGATGTCGGCCCCGCGCAGGTCACAGTTCCAGGTGTGGCAGACGGGGTAGTCACGGCTCTCAGCGATGATGTTGTTACGGATCGTCACCTCGTGCAGGCGCCGGGTCGAGGAAGCGATGCGTATGCCTCCCGCGGGGCCGGTGTGGCCCGCCAGATGGCCGTTGTGATAAAGCGTGTTGTTCACGATGCGGAGGTCGTGAAGAGCGCCCTGATGGGTTTGAATAGCATCGATAAGTATGCCGGCCCAGTAATTGTCCCGGATGATGTTCCGATGGACCTCGACATCGTAGAGCGGGCTACCTCCTTCGTTGCGCAGCATGACTCCAGTCCCGCAACGCTCGACGACGTTATCCCTGATGTCATAGCTGTACTGATCGCTCCCCCATGAGTCGATGTAGATGCCGACTTTCCCGCCTTTGAAGGCGGTGTAGACGAAGGAGTCGTGCACGTAGTTGTGGTGGATAGTTCCGTTTCGAACCGAACCTTTGCAGTCGATGCCCTCCTTGGCGCCCCACGAGACCTCGTTGTAGGCCAGCTCGAATCCGTCGGTTCTACCCACGTCCAGGTTCTCGTCTGCCTGGGGCTTGCCGATCCGCCGGAAGCGTTCCCGGGAACGTGCCTGCCAGCCGGGGTCGGTGCTCGTCAGCAGCAACTCGGAGTCGTAGGCGTTGAGCACCTTGTTGCCGATGATACGTACATCGCGCAGAGGCTGCTCGTGGGTGCCCCATATCCCCAGGCCGCAGCTAACGGTCCGGTGGATGTGGTTGTAAAGCAGGTCAACGTGGTGGCTCAGTCCCGACACTCCCAGGCCCTGGTAGCTGGCATCGTGGATGTGCAGGTTACAGATGCGCAAGCAGGATCGATCATGCACGTGAACCACGCCGGTGCGAGAGGCGAGGGTGGTGACCTCTTCACCGTTGTCATAGGTGATCTCATTTTCCGCGCTGTCCGTCGAGACCTGGAAACCGTGCACGACGGCCGTCTCGCCGGGATATCCCACGTAATGGGTCCAGGCATCCGGGGTGCCGGGGCTATGCGGTGAAAGGACTTGCTTGATCTCGTAGCGCCCACCGCGCACGAAAACCGCGTCCCCGGCAGCCAGGTTCCGCGCGGCATGGTGCAGAGTCGCCCAAGGGGCCTCGAACGTGCCCGGGGATCCGTCGGAACCGTCCGGCGCAACGTAACGGAAATCACCTTTCCGTCGCCCCTCTCCAGTGCAAACCGCAAAGATCCTTCCCGTGCCGGCATCGTTTCTTTCCCCCACGTTTCGGAGGTCAAGGGACTCCACCGTCTTCTCCGGGTAGGGGTTGGGCCAACAGAATGCGTAGACGACCGGGCGCAGGTCGCGGCCGGGGTCATGCTCGCCGGTCCACGCCACCGATGCCCACGGTAGATCACCGATAAACATGCTGACCGGCCCGAAGGTCCGCCGTTGCAGCCCCTCGATGGCTTCTCCCCAGCGCACCGGAATGGTCAGTTCTGTGCCGTCTTCATACCGCAGCGCGTACTCGAGCACGGTGACCATCGGCGGTCGGGGAGTCCCCCGTTTTACGCTGGTAAGGACCCGCCCCCGCCAGCGGTCCACCACCATTCCGGGCTCAAATGCATGAAGCACGTGGAGTGACTGAAAGCGGTTGTCTATGGGGATCTGGCGCGTCGAGTCCCCCGCTTCGAGCACAATCGGCTTGCGCGCGATCTCCCATGGAATGCCGGCCAGATCGACCTCCCCCCTTGGCAGATCAAGGGGCTCTGCAGGGCGCGTCGCGTTCTCCGGGAGGATGACCGATGAGAACTGACGTCCTTCCGCCACGTACAGGTCTTCGAACCAGTGTTTTGCCAGAAGCCCCGCGTAGCCGGGACCATCCGAGGCCCGGTCGGGTTCGTCGGCACCGTCCACCTCAGTACGCATGCTCATGGGTCTCCTTCCCGATGGCTGTTGCAGGCACCTCCGCTGAGTTCGATTTCTCACTCCCCTGAAACGCCCGTCATCGGATGGTGCCTGACCACATCCCAGGCGGTCTCCTGGATGATGTGCATCTGCTCGTCCGACAGGTGCAGTCCAGTGTCTTCCAGCAACGGCCGCAGGTCCAAACCCACCGGGCTACGACCGAAAAGGGTCGCATACCAGGTGGAGGCGATCACGACCTGGCCGATGGGGTTCAGGTGAATGCCGCCGGCGTAGGCATCGTTGATGTCGACGGGCTCAGTGGTCGGGTCGAGGTCTTCCATGGCCCCGTCGCGCAGCCGACGGTCCAGCGCGAGCAGGACGTCCCCCACGGGAATCAGCCGAACCGGATGCACCAGCTCCTGGAGCTCATCTGTCGAGTTCAAAGCGTCCACCAGCGCTTCGAAATACTGCCGGGTGAATATCTTCGGTGGGTCGTTCTGCGCCAACCACTCCTTCTCGAAGTCAACCGGTTCCACCCGGACGATATCGCCCTCTTCGTTGCGCTGCTTGGGCCGCTTGACCCACGAGGAGTAGATGTAGACACGCATATCCCGATTCCGTGGGTTCTCGAGGGCCATCCCGACCATCCGGGATGCCACGGTGACGTCGCCACCCTCCTCGCCCTCCAACCCGAGCCGGCTGTTGTGTGGCTGCAGAGTAATGAAATCCCAGTCATGGCCGGGCAGGGCCTCGGGGAACTGGCCGAACCCGCCGTGCGTGTTGCCGTCCTGGGGGTGTGACCAATGCCAGTGCAGAGGCGCCCCGGCGATGAGGTCATACCCGTACTGCCAGTCCAGGTCAAGCTGATCGGAGATCAGTTCGATGGCCGGACCGTTCGGGGCGAAATCGGTCTGCGGAAAACAACGCAGGAACTGGGCGGTGAGGCTGTTGCCGATGTGGTAAGAACGCACGGTTCGTCCCGCCCTGTCACTCCTCTCGACGCCCGTGCACCCAATCGTGATTGCGACGATCAACAGACCCGTTGTCAAAACGCAGATGCTTCTCATGCTCATCACCTTACCACAGAACTCTTGAGAGTAAACCCTTCCCAAAACGCCGCAACGCCGTTGCGCAACGTAGAAGCGCGTTCATCGCCGCAACCCCACCAAGCCGGTGGCCGAAGGACCTTCCCGCGGCGTGCAGGAGAGCAGGAGGTCTTCGGCCGGGGAACCCGGCTTCACCAGCGGTCCCAGGTCATAGCTTCCGGGTTCCAATCCATCGGGGTCGTACCAGGCGATGATTTCCGTGTCGGACTGCACCGGGCCGGCGCCGCCGACCTTCGCCGCCGATTCGCGCAGCAGACCCTTGCCCAATCCAAAGCCCGGAGAGCCGAAACGCACCCCGCTGGCCTCGCCCCGGATGGTGATCCTGACGCTCCCGTCGGCGGGATCGTAGGTGGCGCTCGCGCTGCCGGAAGCGGGGGGCGGTCGATAGTCGGGGTTGCCCGCCCAGGGCTTGCGCTCCCGCAGCACCTTCCACACGCGCTCCTCCAGGGCGCGGTCCAATCCTGGATCTTCCGTCTCGTCATAGCCGCGGTAGCTGAGCCTGAGGCCGACCGGCGAACGGCGCGAGAAGACGGCCGCGAAGGTGTAGGCGTTGACCGCCTTGCCGATCTCGTTCTGGTGGACCAGGTCTCCCCAGAGGAAACTCGGGCCCAGGTCCGGGCGGGGCGGGTTCTGGCTGAGGCTCGTCCAGATCACGCACAGGGGGACCACCGGAGCGCCCAGTTCCCGGCCGATCCGGGTATAGTTCTCGATGAGCCGCTGCCCCTGGGCGCGGGAGTACTTCCTGTGCTTTTCGTTCGGGTTCACCGGCCAGCGCATCATCAACACGGTCTGCGCGTTTGCCTGGCGGATCACCTGATCGAAACGACGCACGTAGTTGAACAGCTCGCGGGGGTCCTCATCGGAGTCGAAGCGCCACCCCTGCAGCACTACGACGTCCCAGGGCTCGCCGTCGAGGCCGGCGCGGATCTGCTGGATCGCGTTCAGCTTCTTATCCGGCAGGTCCGTGTAGTAATCCGGATTTGACTTATCGCTCACGTAGTTCTCCACCGCGTAGTGGACGTCCAGCCCTTTGCCCCACTTCGACAGCCGGCGCGTGTGGATGTCCGGCAGGTGGGTCCCGGCGAGGGGGCTTTCGGGCAGGTAACCGGCCTCCAGTGCGGCTTCCACGTAGCCCCCGATGCCGCCCGGTCCCCCGCCGGTCAGGCTGTTGCCGATGTAGAGCACACGGGAGCCATTCCGCAGCGGCAGTTTTGCCTCCCCGGCCGCAGCGACGGACGCCTCCAGAACGATCAGCGCGACCACAATTGCGGTGACGATCTTGCGCATGAATCCTCTCCACCTTCTCCCTTCCGTCCTGAATCCCGGCCTCATTCCGAGCCCGCACGGTCGAGACGGCGAACACCGCGGCGGCGCCCCGGTCGTGATCGTCGGCATTGGCGGGTTGGCCGCGCACAGGGCCGCCCGGGTCGAACCCACGTGGAAGGCGTGCGCGAAGTTCGTGCCCCGCCCGGCGAGGGCCTCCTGCGCCGGGGTCTCGAGCTGCGGGTAGCACCCGGCGGCGCCCAGGAGGTCGAAACGCTGGTCGTCGGCGATGGTCATGACGACGTTCGGTGGACGTCTCTCGGGCTTCCCGCTCATTGCACGTGCCCTCCCTGGTCTCGGGGATCGCCCTACCCGCGCACGCCGGCGTCGGCGTCGCAGCGGTCGGCCCAGGCGTGCCACTTCGCCAGCAGTTCGCGCGTTCTGTCGGGATGCCTGCCCGAGAGGTCGTGCACCTCGGTGCGGTCGGCCTCCAGGTCGAAAAGCCGGGGTTCCTGGCCCCGGGAGGCGTCGTGGTAGAGCTTCCATCGGCCCTCCCGCACCACGCGCTGCACCTCACGGTCGGGCCATCTGGCGTCCAGGCCGAAGCCCCAGTAGAGGGCCTCGTGCCCCTCCCGCCGCCGGCCGCGTAAGGAGGGCACGAGGCTGCGGCCTTCGGTCGGCAGCACGCGCCAGCCGCGGTAGTTCTCCGGGTACTCCACCCCGGTCAGATCCATGCAGGTGGGCATCAGATCGATGACGTGCCCGGGCTGGCGGTTCATGCTGCCGGGCTCGACCGCGGCGGGCCAGTAGGCGATCAGGGGCGTGGCGATGCCGCCCTCCATGTCGTAATGCTTGTAGCGCTTGAAGGGGGTATTGCTCATGTTGGCCCAGGGGGTACCGTAACCCCAGTAGCTGTGGAGCGGCCCGGGCAGGATGCCCGGCGTCTTCTCCGGGCCGTAGGAGTTGGCGCCGTTGTCGGAGAAGAACAGCACCAGCGTGTCCTGTTCCGCGCCCATCCGGCGGACCTGCTGCATCAGGCGGCCCACGTTGCGGTCCATGCAATGGACCATCGCCGCGTAGGTGGCCATCTTGAGATCTTCCAACTCCTTGTCCTCTTCGGCCCGCCAGTCGCCGCCTTGTTGCGGCGAGAGTTCCCAGCGGGGATCGATGATGCCATCCTCGACTTGCCGTCGGTAGCGCTCTTCGCGCAACGCGCGCCAGCCCTCCATGTAGCGGCCGCGGTACTTTTCGATGTCCTCCGGCCACGCGTGCAGCGGCAGGTGCGGCGCGTTGTAGGCCAGGTAGAGCAAGAACGGCCGGTCCGGATGGAGGCAGTGGTGCTCTTCGAGGTAGCCGATGGCGCGGTCGGTGTAGGCGTCCGTGGCGTACCAGCCCTCGGGCGGAGTGAACGGCTGGATGCTCTGGCGGTCGTCGGCGAACTCCCGCAGCCGCCCGCGCTTGCGATAGGGCTCGGGCTCGCCGGGCCTCTGCAGGCCGGGGTTGAAGTAGTTATGCCCGCCGCCGAGGCAGCCGAAGTAGTGATCGAACCCCCAGTCCATGGGGTGGCCGTAAACGTGCCATTTGCCGGCGGCGTAGGAGCGGTAGCCGGCCGCCTTGAGCACTTCGGGGATCATCACGCAGTTGCTGATCCGCCGCGGCCCCACGTGGATGCCCAGTTGCTCACAGTAGAGCCCGGTCAGCAGCGAGTTGCGGGTGGGGGAGCACTTGGCGTTGGAGTAGAACTGCGTGAAGCGCATGCCGCCCCGCGCCAGCCCGTCGAGCACGGGCGTCTCGATCTCGCCGCCGTAGCAGCCCAGGTCGCTGAATCCCATGTCGTCCGCCACGATCAGCACGATGTTCGGCCGACGGGGCGCCGTCTCAGACGCTGCCCCAAGGGCCGGCGCGGCGAGCGCGCCAAGGGCCGAAGCGCCGGCGGCTTTCAGTACGGTTCTGCGCGTGATGAGTCGTCTGTTTGCCATAACGGGCTAACCTTCCGCTGTTGTTGAGCTTGCATGCCGTCCGGGCACGCGGCCTGCTACCCGAACTGCCCCGTGAAATCCTCGGTGCCTTTCAGTCCGACCAGATACTGCGTGAATTTCAGGACCGTCCGTGTCTCAGCGTGCGGTCAGTCGGCCTCCTCTGCGGTGCTGATGGCGAAGAGGGCGCCGGCCCCCCAGTCCCGGTCCTCGGTGTTGCCGCTTACCAGGTCGATGGTGGTGATCTGCTTGTCCGGGTGGGGGTTCTCCCACCGGGTGCTGTACAGGACCAGGTCGCCGGGCGCGCGCACCCATCTGCCCTCGGGCCGCCAGAGCATGAGGAACCGCCTGGCCGGCTGCTGATCCGTCAGGGCATCGCCGCCGACGTGCAGCTTCCACGCCACACGGCCATTGGTTATGGGCCGGGCCTGCTCCCACGCTTTCCACGGCCCGATCTCCGCCCGGTAACGAATGGGCACCTTCGTCTCTGTGCCGTCGCTGTAATGGACGATGTACTCCATGACAACCGGCTTCTCCGGGTTCTCACCGCCCTCCCGGGGCCAGCCCATGTCCCCGAACCGCTTCCTCAGTTCGGGCGCGGGGTGGTAGGTGTGCAGGAAGTGCAGGGCCCGGGCCTTGCGGCCCACGGGGATGCCCTCGATGCGCCTGGCCTCCACGCCGGAGCGGTAGCCCCCCAGCATGCACACGCTGGGCTGTTCCAGGTGGTCCGCGTGAGGCTCAACGTGCCACTCGATCCCCCCGAGAACCTGCCGGCCCTCCGGCACGTGGAACATGCTGTATTCGTGCTTCACCGCCGGCGGGGGCAGGAACCAGGAGTGCGTGGTGAGCTGATGCACCACGGCATTGAACCGATCTTGCGGGATCGTCACGGGCGCCGCAGGCGTTTCGCCGCGGTAGAAGCCCAGGACCAACCCGCCGGGCGTGGTGCCGGGTTCGCACACTGCATCCGGTGCGCAGGCGCCCAGGTAGGAGGTATCGTTTCGCGGATTCGCCGTCCTCAGGGCGATCGAGCCCGGCCGGGGCCGGAAGTCTCCGGTTTTCGGGCTCCGGTATGCCACCCGCCCGGTCACGCCGTGGGGCCCTTTCAGGCCGTCGGCGCCCGGCTCCCGAAGGTTATAGTCGAACGAAACGTTCTGCGCCTCCATGTCCACGCCTTCCGCCGCGTAGGCAGGGCCGTGGGCGGCGGTCACTATATTGCCGAAGACGGCAACGTCCCGCAGGTCGGCGCCGTTTCTGGCGTTCACCACCACGCCGCCGCCCCGGCCGTATTTCCCGCCAGTCTTGTGTATGGTATTGTTGAAGACGCGGATGTCACTGGTCAGGGTCTTCCCCCCGTCGTGCTGCTGGCGGACGCTGATGCCGGAGCCCCAGGAGTCCAACACTACGTTATGGTGTACGTCGATGTGGTCGACCGGCGTGCCATCTTCGGAGCCGATGTCTATGCCGTCCGTCTGGTAAAGTGTATTGTGGTCGATCTCCAGGTGGTGCATCCGGTCGGACCAGCTATCGATGTAGATGCCGTTGCCGTAGCTGTAGGCGATGTAGTTGTGGTGGATGCGCCCGTTGCGGTTGGGGCCCTTCGCGTCTATGCCCTCCTTATAGCTGCCGATGATGTCGTTCCATCCGACCTCGAAGCCGAAGACGCGCCCGATGTCCAGCCCCTCGTGGCCGGATTTGCGCGTGGGCGTAAGCCGACCGTGCTCGTCGAGGCTCATCTCCGGGCGGCCGGGGCGGATGACCCGGTTGCCGATCATGCGCACGTTCTCGCAGGCGCTCCACGCTCCAATTCCGCACTCCCTGGTCATGAAACTCTCGCAGAACAGGATGTCCACGTGGTCGCTCTTGCCCACGTTGATGCCCTGGTTGCGGGAGTTTCTGACCTGGATGTTCTTGATGCGGATATGCGACTTCTCCTCCACCTGGAACAGGCCGTGCTGCCCACGCATCAGGGCGGAGATGCCGTCCAGGCGCGGGGTCTCGCCGGGGTAGCCGCAGAAGGTGATCCAGGCGCCCTCCCGGCCGGAGTTGCGCACGATCACCGCCTCCGGGATGGTGTAGTCGCCGCCCCGGATATAGACGGTGTCGCCGGCCTTCAGCGTCCGGGCTGCCTTGTGAACGGTGCGCCACGGCTTCTCGAAAGTGCCCGGCGCGGAGTCGTCACCGTCCATGGCCACGTAGTAGGTGTCGCCGGGCCTGTCGGACCGGCCGGTGCTGATGGCAAAAACGGCCGGAGAGCCGTAATCGGTCACGGAGTCGTTGCCACTGACGATGTCCACGGACTCGATTTCCACGTCTGGACGAGGGTTGGGCCAGTGCATGTGATAGAGCACCGCAGCGGCTTGGGAAGCCTCCCGAACATCTTTGCTCCAGGCGACCTTCGCCCAGGGCATGGGCGCCCGGTCGCCCATGCGAAGCCATGCGTCCACGCCTTCCCTCCACCGGACGGGCACTTGCAGGGCCTCCCCGTCCGCATAGCGGACCACGTAACCGAAGACCGTCGGCGGCTCCGGGGGCAGGACGGCCTTTCGCTTGCTCAGTGCGAGCTTCAGCTTCCAGTGCTCCAGCGCCGGGCCGGGATGGTAGGTATGGAGGAAGTGCAGCGCGTCGGCTTTCCGGCCCACCTGAAGGCCCGCAACCTCCGATGGCCTGCCCTGGGCGCCGGCACCGCCCAGGACCATGGCGCGGCCCGGCGGCAGATGCCACCGCACTCCGTCGAGTTTTACCGGGCCGGAGGGAAAGTCTTCCAGCATGAGTTCTACCTCCCCCGCCTGGAACAGGGCTCCGCCGGAAATGTTGTATGACCCGCCGGGAAGTTCCACCGGTCTGGACTCCACGTCGCCGGTCGAAGCGCCGTGAGCGCCCGTTCCCGAAAGGGCCAGAAGCGCCACGACCAGAGTCAGCACGCACGATCCGGAGAAATGCATGTTTCCGTTGCTCCTTCGTTGGTCCCGTATGTTTGCACCACGCAGGTGGCGAGCGTCGCCGGTTTCCTGCGCGATCGTCAGCGTGTCTCCCACTCGAAGGCGACCATCGAGAAAGGGGGCACCGTCACGCGGTATCCGCTGGAGAACCCGTCCAGCTCGCTCCGACGGATCTTCACCTGCGGTTCGCCGACCTCGGGCTCGTTGTTGGCGGTGATCTCGTCCGCCGTGAGGGTCCACCGGGTAGCCCGGCCTCCGGCGACGGCGCCGGAAAAGTCCACGTGGACCTGGCGCCGCTCGGAGGTGTCCAGACTGACCAGGATCAAGGCCCGCCGGTCGCCCTCCTTGAAGGCGTAACTGTAAAGGATGGGTACGTTCTCAACGGTTTCCGGTTCGCCGGTGAACTTGCCGTGGCTGCGCTTCTTGTCGAATATGCCCGTGGCGGAGAAGGTGGGAGCGGCGCCCCGGTGGACGGTCTCCACCAGGTCCCCCCCCATGACCTGGTTGGCCACTTTGGCCGCCAGGTAACCCGGCCGGTAGCGCCTGGCGCCCTCCCGCATGCTGATCACGTTGCCCCAGAGCCGCACCGAGACACCCGACCCGAAGGAGCCTCCTCCCCGGAAACTGAACTGCGATAGGTTGAACTTGTTCTGCACGCGCACGCCCCACTTTTTCAGGATGAACAGCATGCAGTTGACGGTGTTGAGCTGGCCGCCCAGGCTGGTGACGATCTTGTTGCGCGCCTCGGGCGGCGCATCGCCGAAGGTCAGGTGATAGTTGCCCCCCTCGTAGACAGCGACTTCGATGCCGAACTCCGGGGCGTAGGACATCACGCGCCACCTGTTGGCGACCGCCTCCGCGGTCCATTTCCAGTAGGGATAAGCGAACACGTAGCGGAAGAGCTTCTCGGTGGTGTCGAGGTACCTGTCCAGCTCCTCGCGGGTCAGGCTGGACATCAGGTAGTTGCCGACGCAGTGGATGTCGGCGTTCGGCGTCCGCTCCAGGTTCTGGCGGCCGCCCTGTTTCTCCACGACAAAAAGGACGTTGGGTCTGTAGTAGGGCGAGGACTTGCCGCGCTCGATCAGGTCCCGCCAGTAATCCGGGCCCCGGTAGCCGCTGCCCGGGAATGTGATGTTCTCGTTGCCGAACTGCACGTAGATGGCCGGCAGCCTCTCGGTCCAGGGCGCCGGATGGCCCCACTCGGCGCGCTTGCGTCCGAACCCCACGTCCGCCGGCGCGCCGATATACTCCATGAACTGGTCAATGTCCTCCAGCTTCAGCGTGCCCGGCAGGGTGGCCCAGGCGCCGCACCCGATGTGCTCGCAGAGCTCATAGAACTCCTGGAAACTCACGTCGCGCCGCTTGATGCTCTCGTAGGTGGTGCCGCGCGCCATGTAGGCCTCCAGGCGCGGGCCGAGCACGTTGGCCACCGTGTTGCCGTCGTTGTGCAGCAGGCGCATTACGCCGGGATTGTACTCCTGGAGCACCTCGACCATGTCGTCGCGGAACGGGGTGGGGTTGCTGTCGCCCTCCACCCAGGCCTCCACGTCATCCAGCAGCATGTCCCCCCCGGCCACGTGGAAGCGAAACTCCACCTTCTCCGGTTCCGGGTCACGCCGGACGTGGAAGGTGAGGTGGTGTTGCCGCCACCGTGGCCCGGGCCGGAGGACACCCGGTTCGGCAAGGTCTCCCGGTCCTGCCTTCAGGGTCGGTCGGCCTGCCTTCGTCCGTGCCCAGAAGCGCAGGTTCCACTCACCATTGGTCCCCGCTTTATCGTTCGACATGGCATGGAAGGTGATGTAGGCGGGCTCCCGCGTGCCGCGCAGATTCAGGGCGGTGTCGCCGAACGAGCCGGGCGGCACGTCCCCGTGGAGGAACTCATTCTGATTTGACACGCGGTCGGTCTGGCTAAAATCGTGCCGCTGGAACCAGTCGCGGCAGTTCCAGACTCCCACGCCGCCTTCGTCCAGGCGCAGCCTCTCCAGCAGGAGCCCGTTCTGTTCCGGATGGGGCCGGAACGGCCGGTCCAGCTTGACGCGGGTGGCGCCCCTCCAATTGGAAGGTCCCTGGGGCTGGAGGCTCAGCACCTTGCCCTCGCGCCAGCGATCCGGCCCGGACAGGATCGTGTAGCGTGCGCCTTCCAGCGCCGCCCGCCACTCGTCGCTCAGGCCCGTGGTCAGCAGCGTGTCCGGACTCTCCACCTCCTGCACCCAATGATGCTGGCGGTAGATGGTGCCCTCGAAGTTCTCCTCCACGCATCGTTTCTTGATCATGCCCGCCATGTGCATGCCGAGTGGAATCACGTCCTCCACCAGCACCTTGTCGGTGATGCGGAGAACCGTCTCTTCCGGTTCGGCCGCGCTCAGGGGCAGGGCCAAAAGCACGATCGCAGCACAGAACGCCATTACGCCCTTTCGCATCGTCATTATGGTTTTCCTTGCGTAGGTTTTCTCAGCGTGTCTCCCACTCGAAGGCCACCAGCGAGTAGGGGGGCATCCGGAACCGGTAGCCGGGGCCGAAGTCCTCCACCGTGCTTTTGCGGACGTGGACCTGGGGCTCGTGCTCCGGCTCGTTGTTGGCGGTGATGTCGTCCGCGGTCAAAAGCCACCGGGTGGCCTCTCCGCCGGCGACCCGGCCGTCGAACTGAATCTCCACCGGCCGCTCGCGTGAGGTGTCCAGGCTGGTGATGATCAGCCCGCGCCGGTCGCCCTCCTTGAAGCCGTAGCTGTAGAGGACCGGGACGTCCCTCATGGGACGGTTTTCCTCTCCATCGATCTCGAACATCGGCGGGGAATCGAAGGTGGGGTCCGCACCCTCGTGGGTCGTCTCGACCAGGTCTGCGCCAATGACCTTGTTGCAGGTCATGGAAGCCAGGAAACCGGGGCGGAGCCGCCGGTTCTCCGGGCGCATGCTGGTGACCTGGCCCCACAGGCGCACGCGCACGCCCGAACCGAAGGAACCACCGCCGGTGAAGCTGAACTGGGCCAGGTTGAACTGGTTCTGCGCGCGGATGCCGTATTCCTTCAGGATGAACAACATCGAGTTGACGGCGCTGACCTGGCCGCCGATGCCGGCCACGATGTCGTTGCGGGGCTCGCTGGGGGCGTCCCCATGGGTGAGGTGATAGTTGCCACCTTCGTATATGGCCCCTTCCATGTTGAAGTCGCGCATCACGTTGATCGACCGCCACCCGGTGCCCACTTCCTTAACCGTCCACTTCCAATAGGGCCAGGCGAAGACGTAGCGGAACAGCTTGTCCCGGGTGTTCAGCGTGGTGCGAAGGTCTTCTTTGTCCAGATGCCGTATCAGGTAGTTGTTGTCGGCCAGCACGTCGGCATTGGGCATGGCCATTGCGTAATTCCTTGGTGCCACGAACCCCTCGACGGTGAAGACGATGTTGTCCGTGCAGTAAGGTGAGTTCTTCGCGGTTCTGGTCAGGTCCTCCCAGTAATCGGGTCCGTTATAGCTCGTGCCGGGGAAAGTCACCATCGATTCGTTGCCGTACTGAACGTAGATGCGGGGCAGGGACTCGGTCCACGGCTGCGGATGGCCCATCCGGGCCCGGAGTTTGCCCAACCCTACGTCGGGAGGGGCGCCGAGGTATTCGATGTAATCCTCCACCTCTTCCCGGGTCAGTGTGCCCGGCAGGTTGGCCCAGGCGGCGCAGCCCAGTTCCTCGCAGAGCTCGTAGAACTCATGCATCCCTATCGAGCGCCGGTGGATGCTGCCGTACTTGGTGCCCCGCGAGGCGTAGGCCCGCAACGGCGGCATCAGCACGTTCCGCATGGTGTTGCCGTCGTTGTGGAGCAGCCGCATCACGCCCGGGCTGTGTTCCCGCAGCAGGCTGACCACGTCGTCCCGGAAGTCGGTGGGGTTTCGGTCGCCCTCCTGCCAGATCTGAATATCGTCCACCAGCACGTCGCCACCGGAACAGGAGAAATTAACGAAAATCCTGGGCTCGGGGTCCTGGTCGACGTGGAATGTCAACTGGTGGCTTTCCCAGCGGTCGGCCGGGCGCACCTTTTCGGTGGCCTCCCCCACCTGCTGAATGCCTATTTCCAGGAGCGGGCTACCGGCATCTCTCTTGGCCCAGAAGTGGACCTTCCACGTGCCATTGGTGGACGCCACGTCGTTGTCAAGTGCCGGGAAGAAGACGTTCTCGGAGGCCGGTATCCTCATCGAGCAGTGGCCGAAAGATTCAGGCGGCGTGTCGCCCGCCACGATGGTGTTCCCTTTCCAGCTTCGGTGGCCCGCCATCCTTCCTTCCTCCAGCCGCCTGGAGGTAATCAACAGGCCGTTCTGCTCGGGATGCCACTGGATCTTCTTGTCGAGTTCGAACCGCATCCTCGCCCGGTCCTTCCGGTCCGGATACTCCGGGTCCGGGACTATTCGCTCTATCCGGCCGGAGGTCCAGCGGTCGGGGCCCGAAAGAACGATATAGGTACCGCCCCGGAGCTGTTCCGGCCACTGCTTGTAGGCGGTGAAGCCTACTACGGTGTCGCCGTCGACCACGTCGACGGTCTGGCACTGGCGGTAGATGGTGCCCTCGAAGTTCTCTTCCACCCGCATCTTCTTCAGAGGCGAGTCATACCAGTTGTTCCCCGTCAGGTGCATTCCCAGCCTCAGGACGTCCTCCACTTCCACCCGGTCGGTGATTCGGATGGTGGTGACCTGAGCGACGGCACTTCCGGCGAGAAGGGCAAGCAACGACAGTGCGACAATGAGAATGCGTTCACCGCGCAGGGATTTCATCGGACAAAGCTCCTTTCGCAAGTTCTCTACAGACGAGTCACTCTTTTTCATCCTCTCCGACCAGCAGGATGGGGCCGAAGTTGCTCGGGTCGGTCGAGTTCTTCGCCGTGCCGCGCCACACCAGCACGGCCCTGCCGCTCCGTCCGGCGTCGGCGTCCACGTTCATCACGTCCAGGCCGAAGACCCGGTTCGCCATCTCCTGGCGCCATGCACTGAGCCCGAGATTCTTGAACTGCACGCTGACCTCTGCCGTGTAGCCGTCCGACGTCGCCGCCGCGGCGACGGCGATCCGGTTCATGTCCCCGACGCACTCCTCGCGCGACAGGCTGCCGTCGGGGCGGACGACGATCCGCCGGTCGTCCCAGTTGTAGGTCTCCTCGCGGTTGAACAGGCCGTCCAGGTAGAGCTCCACCCGGTCGCCCTGCCGGACATCGTCGTCCACGATCTGAACGGCGAGGTTGAGTTTGCGCTCGTCCCACACGGCGTCGAAGGTCACCTCGTTGTCGGGGCTCTGTCCCGCCACCAGTTTTTCCGCCCTGTTGTCCAGGGACCAGAACTCCTCCTTCAGCTTCCCGTCCATCTCGACCACGTCTCGGCCGGGCACTCGCCTCACTTTCAACACGTCTTCGGCGGCCGGCCGCACTTCCAGTTGGTACTCCCGCGAACCGGTTTCGGGGTTCTCCATGTCGAAGTCCGTCGCCGCGACGCGGAAGCGGTACTGACCCGGCTTTCCGGCCGTGCCCTGGAGAATGCCGCCGGGGGTGAGGTTCACGCCCGCCGGCAGTTCGCCTTCGGTCACCTGCCAGCGCTTCGGGCCGTTGCCGCCCTCTGCCTGCAGGCGCACCGAGAAGTACGCCGCCTGCCGCACGTTCGGCAGCGATTCGGCGCGCACAGTGGGCGAGGTATCCGGCTCGACCTTGAGCGCAAACTCCCGCTCCGCCGCGTCATCCCGTGCGTCTGTCACCCGGACGGTGAAGGCATATTGGCCCGAATGCCCAGGTCGACCTCGGAACGCGCCGGGGCCTTCCAGTGCCAGGCCGGCGGGCAGCTTCCCGTCCGTCACGCTCCAGCGGTACGGCGCTTCCCCGTAGGCGGGCTGCAACTCGAACCGGTAAGGCTCGCTCGCCACGGCGTGCTGCAGACGCGGTGAGGCCATCTCGACGGGCTCATCCGTCGTCACGCCGGTCAGGGGATGGGAGGTCACCACCTGCCAGGCGCTCTGCTGGATGATCCGGCCCAGGTCCCCGTCCAGCGAAACCGTGTATTTCGAGAGGCCCGGCTCCCTCCGGTAGGGCTCGTGCGGCAAGCCGACGGGACTCTCTCCGTAGAGGGTGGCGAAGAACGTGACGCCCGCCACGTAGGAGCCGATGTTGTTCACGTGCGTGCCTCCACCGCCCGCCGGGTTGGCGTAAAACTGGAAGATGGAGTCCACCCCCGGAACCTCGCCGGCCTTGATCTTCTGGTCCAGCAGGTAGAACACGTGCCCCACGGGGATAATCTTGACCGGTTTCATGTCCTGGTGCGCCTGTCGCAGCCTTCGGGTCAGCGTCTCGTAGTACAGGGCGGTGCGTTCCGGGTTCGAGTAGGGATGATTCCACCCGCCGGATTCCAGCCAGTCGGCCACGTCCTGCATCCAGGTCTGGGTGTAGTCGAGGCCCACGCCTTTGTGCCACTGGGCGTAGACGTAGAACTGCACGTCCGGGCTTTTCTTTCTCGCCAGGTTCATGAACTTGCCCGCGCCCTCGATGTCGGCCTGAAGGGAGCGGTTGAAGGGCTGGAGGGTTACCGCATCCCAGCGGTACTCGCTCAGCCCCTTCGGGTAATAGCCGAACGGCCTCTCTCTGAACCCGCTGTCGGGGTGATCCCAGATCCAATCGATGGGCGCGCCGGGGATGCTGTGCCGCCCCCAGATGTGCTCGTGGCCGCGGCTTTCGGCCAGGGCCTCCAGGCCGGCGTAGTTCACGTTGTCGGTCAGGCTGTTGCCCATCAGGTAGAGGCGAAACGTCTCCGCTTCCGCCATCGAGCAGGCGCCCAGCACAAAGACCACAATCGCCGCCTTCAACAGGCGTTCCATCGGTCAATCCTCCCTCTCGGTGTCCGCAGTCGGAACGAATGTCTGCCGGCTATTCTGCCCGTTCTATGGCTCCGGCGTCGCGCCGGCCGGCCGGGTGCTCACCGCAGAAATCGCGGAGGAACGGCCCGTTGAACTGCCACCCGTAAAGTTCTCCGATGCTTGTTCCCGCATCATCCAGGGTGCCGCGACTCACACGCAGGAAATCCACGTGTCCGGCGAAGTGGTGCCCGTCAGGGGCCTTCCCCACCAGGAAATCGGCCGTGTTTGACAGGGGGACGTCGGCGCTGATTTTCCGTATGGGAGCTTCGGCGCTCTTGCGACCATCCAGGTAGATGCGCATCACGCCGTTCTCCCGATCCACCTCGGCGACCAGATGGTGCCATGCGCCGTCGTTGATCGGGCTGCCGTCCGCCAGCGCTGCAACCGACCCGCGGGAGCGGAGGGTCAGGGTCACGCCGCCGCGCCGATTGACCGCCACGGCATATCCGGCCTTGCCCATCTTGCTGACCAGGGTACCGCCGGTGTGGCCGGGCTCGGTGCGGAAATATGCCTCGACCAGGAAGTCGTTCGTTCCCATGTCCACCGTGCGCCGCTTCTCGCCCGGATAGGTGTGCTCTTGATTCTCGTAGCGATAGGTGTAGTCGGCCGTCATGGTTTCGTGGGGGAGTACACAGTAGTCCTCCCGCCCGTCGAAGCGCAGGGCGCCGTCCACCCAGTCCTCCAGCTTGCCCGGCACGTAGTCGGCGGCCGTGGCGCCGGGCGCCTGCAGATCATTGCCGGGGATGTAGTAATACATGTGCCGCTCGACGTACTCGTCGGTCATGTAGAAATTCTCTCCCGTGACGCGCTCGGGATCGTTCGGGTTCTCGTAGAAGTTCCACTCCCCCACCACGGCGTAGAGGCTCCAGGGCACGAAGAAACGCACGCCGCGCTCGGCGGCGGCGGACCCGGCGCGGGGGCGGAAGTCGAACTCCGCCGGATTGCGAAGCGGCGGACCGTCCGCCCTCCAGCCAACCTGGTGGTGCGGCACGTTCGCGTCGGCCAGTCCCCGGCGGAACTCCTCCAGCGTCCGCCCGCCCGCCGAGCCCACCCGCGCGAACTCGTCCGGGCTGCCATGGAAAACATTGCTCAGGTAGCTCAGCGTGGGCATCATGCCGATGACGGACTCCGCGCGCTGGCCGCCCCCACGCAGGGAGATGTCGCCCGGCACGCCCTGGCTGATGAACCGCCGCGTCATCCCCACCAGGCAGTTGCCCAGGTAGCTGCACCGCTGCCCGCTGCTGCCGGTGAAGCCGTACATGAAGCGGTAAACGGTGTTGTTGAACCAGTGATTCAGCATGCCCAGCACCTGCATGCAGCCGCCGCGGTTGCGGGGCCAGTCCTCCAGGTCAGCGGTCAGCCCCCAGGCGATGTTGTTGAACACGTAGCTCTTGTAGGTCCCGTCCAGGTAATAGGTGTAGGCATTGCAGGCCCATTCGACGCTGTCGGACGAGTTCTTGGGCCCGACGGCGTTTCCGCTGACGTTGTTGTAGACGTAGTTGGGGCCGCCCTGCCACGGGGCGATGCCGCCCCAGTCGTTGGTGGCCAGCAGGGTGTTGGTCGCCTTGTTGTGATGGATGAGCACCCGGATCAGCGGGATGGTGCGGCGGTCGTTCTGGCCCTTGCCGCCGAAGGTCACGATGCCGCATCCCCACGAGCGATCGATGATGTTGCCGGCAACCTCGCAGGTCTCGACCGTCTGCAGATAGATGCAGGGGATGGAGGAGTAGCTGACCGGCCCGGGGCGGCCGCCCACCCGGCTGAAGGAGTTGCGCAGCACGTGTACGTCGGTCAGCGTGGAGGCCTTGGTGTCCTCCAGGCAGACGGCGGTGCGGTCGCTGTGCCGGACCTCGTTGTCCGAGAAGACGATACCCGTCATCCGGTCGCCCCCCGGCGGCACGGGCTGACGCCACCTGGCGGGATAGCCCTCGCGCTCGGAGAAGTAGCGTTCGTTCCCCTCGTCGTCGAACCGGGCCTGACCGATCAGGGCGGAGGTCACGTGGATGAAACGATTGTGCACGATGCGGATGTCCCGGCAGTCCCCGACCAGGCGGATGGTGGTGGGATAATTCTTGCGCGGCGGCCACATGCGCGTGGCATAGCAGTAACCGGCGTCGTCAAAGCTGAACCGGAGGCCGCTGATGGCGATGTGGCTCTGGTTGGCAATCTCGATGGGCCAGAAGACCTTTGACACCTCGATCACCGCAACGTTGGGGTCCCGGTCGGAGGGCAGTCGCACGTAGAGCCGCCCGGCATGCAGGCCGTCCTGGGCGTAGAAGAACTCGCCCGGGGAGTCGAGAAAGCCCGGCACGTTCTCGATGTAATAGCGGCAGTTTTCGGGGGCACCCACGTCCAGCGCATGCAGCTCGGGCCTGAACTCGCCGATCTGCTGGGCCGTCAACGTGCCCATGTTGCCCCTGTACTCGTTCCACATGATGCCGCCGTCGAAGAAGTGAGGGTCGGTCTGCGTCAGGTGCTCGGTGTCGGTGGCCCACCTCTCGCCGCCCGCCTCCACGCGCCCTGTGAAGGTCCACCACCCGGACATGGGATCGCTCCAGTTGGTGATCTCCCAGTCCGGCTCACGCGCCACGGGTATGCGGAGGATTTCATCCCCGTCGATCACCCACATGGCCCGTGCAGTGAACTCCGTGCCCAGGTCCAGGTACCAGACCTTTCCGGGCTCGGGCATGTGCCGGGGCACGTCATCGGCCGTGCAGGCCCGCCAGCCGCCGGTGATTCTGTGGGAACCGAAGATGCACGCCTCGCCCTCGCCCCACTCCGGGTCGCCGGTGAGACGGATGGGGTTGCCCGGCTGACCGGATTCGTCGGCCACCAGCCCGCCGCGGTAGATACTGCCCCGTTTAAAGACGTAGGTGTGCACTCCGCTGCACGCCGCCGCCCGGCCGGTCGCGTTTTCATCCCATGGGTGGTGCTTCCAGGGGGAAGCTTTGCTTGTGCCCGAGTTGTCGTCGTCCCCGTTTTCGAAGTCGATGTAGCGAACGGACTGACCCGGTTTAAACTCGAACGGTTCAGGTGCCCACTTCAGGTCGCCCGTCGGGAGCACCTCGGCGTGCGGGCGTTGCCACGACCACGTGGGTCCTTCCGCCGCAGGTTTTGGCTCCGCCGCGCAGCCGGACACCGTCACCACGATCAACGCCAGGCACCATGCAGAGGCGAGCGTCCTCATAAGTCCAATCTCCTCGGGTTTTGAATGTGGCAGTTGTCCGCGCACTCGACTACTTGCCTTCTCCTTTACGGTGTTCTGAAACTGTGCCGGTGGTGACGGCCAGCACCGCCGGGGTGCCCCAATCGTGCTCCTCATCGTTGGCGCTTACGATATCAATGGACTCGATCTCTTCCTCTGGCATCGGGTTGTCCCAGCGCATCCGGTAGAGCACCACGTACGTGGGCCGGCGGGGCCTGTCGCCGAAGTAGAGCCGGAATGCCGGTTCGGCCCACGCCACGCGGGCCCCCGTCGGCGGACTGAAATCCGCCGGATTCCGGTTCCAGATCCGGACCATATCGCCGAACCCGTGGTTGGCCAGCTTGCCGGTCGGAAAACCGTCCGGGCTCCGCGCCCAGCTCTCGACGTGCCGGCCCCACACTACGGGCACCTCCCGGTGCTGTCCATCCGCATAGTGAACCACGTGGCGGAAGAGCACGGGTGGTTCGGGCAGGGGGTCGCCGCTCTTCATGGCTTCCTGTCGGGCCTCCTCCCACTCGTCGAGGGCCGGCCCCCGCTGGTAGGTCTGCAGGAAGAACAACGCGTCCGCCCGGCGGCCCACGATTATGCCGCGGATTTCACTCTCGTCCACGGTGGCCAGGTGGCCGTCCAGCATACAGATCGTCGGCCGGTCCAGCTCGTGCCAATCGAGTATCTCCCACTCCACTCCGCCCAGCGCCGCCCGTCCGGTCGGGAGGCCCAGCGGGTCCCAGTTGTGCTTGTGCCAGCCGGGCGGGTTGAACCACGCCCCCCGGTTGGCCAGGTGATGGATGCGCGCGTTCAGACACTGCGCCGGTATCTGCACCGGCCGGAAGTGCCAGCCCGCGTTGAAGGAAGCCAGAACCGTGCCGTCGAAGCCGTGCCCCTGCGGCAGGGGCATCTGGAAGGGGATGGCCCCGGCGTCCCCCTCGATCGGCTCTCTCGGGCGGTAGTAGTCCGACTCCACGTCCACGAAACCAGGGAATTGCTCCGATGCGAGGCCGTCCGTCGGCACGCTTGCCTCATGGCGTGGAGGCTGGTAGGCGGGCTGCTCCTGGCCCGGTGGGATGACGTTATGCCGGAACTGGAGGCCCTGCTCCACCGGGTCGGCGTCCACCATACCCACCTGAACCATCCGGTTGTCCGCACAGACGTTCTCCCGCACGCGGCAGTCCGAGACCCCCCCGCCCCTCACGACGATGCCGCCCACGCCAGCGCGCTTCTTGGAGAAGCGGTAGCCGTTGGAGCAGGAGGTGTTGTTGAACACCTCGATGTCGCTGGTGTCGGGGCCGTAGACGGCGATCCCGGTGCCCCAGTTGTCGTAGGTGATGTTGTGGTGGATGCGATAGTCGCGGATCGCCCCTCCGGCGGCCTCCGCGTTGATGCCGATGCCTCCCTGGCAATCATGCAGGATATTGTAGGCGTACTCGGCACCGCTGGCGCCGCCGCGGGAGTCGTTGTAGATGCCGTTCCCCCATGTGTGGTGGATGTAGTTGTGGTGCAGGTTGAGGCCGACGTTGGTGCCCAGGGGATCGAATCCCTCCTTGTAGCTGCCGGAGACGTGGTTGAAGGCCGCCTCGCAGTCCCGCGTCCGCGCGATGTCGAAGCCCTCACGGGGGCCCTTGTATATCTTGACGTATCGCCCCTCGCTGTCGTCCACCGCCTCGGTCCACCCCGCCCGGACCACCCGGTTGCCGATCAGGCGGATGCCCCGGCTGAAGTCACCCCTCGCGCCGTAAATGGCGATGCCGCAGTTGACGGTGCGGTAGGTGGTGTTGTGCGCCAGTTCGATGTGGTGGCAGCTTCCCACCTTAATGCCGTGCATCCGGGCGTGGTCCACCCGCAGGCCGCGCACGCGGATATACTCCAACTGGTGCAACTGAATGGCCCCGTCGTCGTGCCCGTACGGTCCACCGCCCGGTCCCGAGGTGGACTGGTTGACCGGGTTGAGGAAAATGGTCGAGGCGTCGAGCCGCGGGCTCTCGCCCGGATAGGCCGACCAGGTGATGGGCGCGTTTTCACGGCCCGAACGGGGCAACACGACGTGCGAAGTCAGGGGGTAGACACCGCCCCGTAGATAGACGGTGTCACCCGGCTCCAGGACCCCCGCCGCCCGCTGCGGCGTCGCCCAGGGCTTCTCGAAAGTGCCGGGATTATCGTCACTGCCCAGCGGCGGCGGCGCGACATAGTATTGCTGCCCGGCCGCACCGTCTGTGCAGGCGCTGACGCCGAACACGGCGGCGGTGCCCCACTTACGGAAGCGGTTGCTGGTGCTGAGCATCGCCATGCTCTCAATCCGCACATCCGGCCGAGGATTGGGCCACTGCATGACGTAGAGGACCAGCTTCTCGCCGGCACCCTCTCGCACGGGCGCGCTCCATGCAGGCTCGGCCCACGGCATCTCCGGCACCTCACCCACGCGACGCCAGTTGTGGAGGGCCTCACCCCAGCGCATCCGGATTTCCACCTCTTCACCGTCCTCGTAACGAACGTAGCAGCGGTAGAGGACCGGCGGCTCGGGCAGGGGAACGCAGTTCCTGTGGGCGATGGCGCAGTTGAGCTTCCAGTTGACCAGGTCCGGGCCCGGCCGGAAGCCCTGCAGGAAGTACAGGGCGTCCGCCTTCTGCCCCACCGGGACATCGCTCACCCGCTCGTTCGGTTCAAGGACGATGGCCTTCTGGTCGCCGAGGTCCCAGCGGACACCCCCCAGATTCTGCTCACCGGACGGGACCTCCCGCAGGCACGCAGGAGCCTCATCCAGCACCCGGGAGGGCGGCGTCAGCGGCCTGAAGAATCTATCTGCGCACGCCGTCTGCGCATACCCCAACAGCAGGACGATGGACATCAAGGGCAGAGCGAACCTCATCGTCGCTCCCTTCCATTCAGAAGCTCCGTTTTCGAGGCGGCGACGTCCGGGTGTCTCCACCGCCGGTCAATTCTCCACGATCTGCGGCCTGATCAGGGTCAGACAGGGGGCCGTGTCGTCCCCTTCCGCACGCGCCATCAGCCGCTGGGCCGCGGCCCGCCCCACCTCCTCCCAGGGCTCCACGATGCTCAGGGCCAGTCTGGGCACCACGTCCGCCAGATCATTGGCGCGCCAGGTCCGGTAAACCGAGCAGAGACGGACATCCTGGTGCAGGTCGAATTCCTGTGCCGCCAGCATCGCGGCCAGGGCGTCCAGCTTGTTATCGTCGCTCAGCAGGATTCCGGGCGGGCTCCCGCCCGCCCGGTTCTCGGCCACCCGCGCAAGCTGGCGACCGCCCTCGGGCGAGCTGAAGAAGGAGGGGGATACCAGGCGAACGTCCGGCTGCAGCCCGTGCTCTCGCATCGCTTCCTCATAGCCCCGTATTCTGACCATGAAGGACTGCAGGACGGCGTGGGGCCGCTCCGAACCGAGATAGAGAATGACGCGCGACCCGCGTTCGATGAGTCGGCTGGTCATCCGGTAGTAGCCGTGGCGCTGGTCCCAGGTCAGCGTGTCACAGAAGTCGTAACCCGGAAATCCCACTCCGACACACGGCACCCCATGCCCCGCCAGGCGCCCCGCCCTCTGCGGGGGCAGCTTCCGCTCGGAGAAGAATATGAGGCCGCCGGCCCGCTCCATCAGATCATCCAGTTCATCGCCCCCCAGGCTCGCAACCGTTCCCCGCACGGGTCGGATGGCGCAGCTCATGTCGCGGTCCTCAACCACGTCCCTGATGCCGTGGAAGAGCTCTTCGCAGGTGTTGCGGGGCGGCATCACCAGGAAGAAAGGCTTTCGGGCTCCGTTCCCCTCTGCCGCATCATCGGCGGAAGAGAGGGCGCGCAGCCGGGGACCCGGCACATACTGGCCGCGGGAGAGCCGCGTTAGATACCCGTTCTCCCTCAGGCTGCCCAGAAGCCGGGTCATCGAGGCGGAGGGGATGCCCGTCTTCTGGCGCAAGTCGGCCGGCGACAGGGGCACGTCACCGGCGAGCACGTGCTCCACGACTTCCAGCGCGCGTTCGCTCATATGTGATCCTTCCGGCCGGCGCTCGCGTTCCAGCGGCAGCGTTCCAGGGTAACAGCCAGTCTATGAGATCATTCCCCGCCGGTCAAGCGTCGGGTTCAGGCAAATGCGCCCGTATACGGTCCTGAAAGCCCGGCCATGCGACCGTCTGTGATTCTTTGCCCTTTTCCCCTTATTCGTCCGGCCGACAGTTGCGCCCGGCCGGGTCTGCCGCTATGGTGTTCGCCTTGAATGGAGCGTCGTCAGCGCCGGGGCGGGACCGGCCGGCGCCGCCCCGACGGCAAGAAACGGAGGAGACACGTGCCTGAACAGTACAGAGTTGGGATAATCGGATGCGGCAAGCGCGGGCGTCGTCACGCGGAGGCCTACCTGGCCGACAGGCGGTGCGAGATCGTCGCGCTGGCCGACGTGGCGCGGGAGAACGCAGAGGCGCTGGCAGAGGAGTTAGCCCCGGGGGCGTCGGTATACTCCGATCACAGGCAAATGCTCAGCGCCGAATCCCTGGATATCTCCAGCATCTGCCTGTGGACGGGCCTCCATCTGCCCGTCTTCAGAAACTGTGCCGAAGCCGGCGTGCGGGCGGTCCTGTGCGAGAAACCCATGGCCCCGACCTGGGGAGGGTCGCTGGAGATGGGGGAGCTGGCCCGCCGGCACGACGTGCAGCTCACATTCTGCCACCAGCGACGCTTCAACCCCGGCATTCAGCAGGCACGACAGATGCTGCGGGACGGCATCTTCGGCGAGCTGAAGCGCATGGACCTGTTCTCCCCCCGGAACCTCCTGGACTGCGGCACCCATACCATCGACCTGGCGCTCATGTTCAACGATGAGGTCCACGCCCGGTGGGTCATGGGCCAGATCGACGCCCGCCAGGCGCCCGAGTCCTTCGGCATCCCGCGGGAATACGTGGCGGTGGGTTTCATCCGGTTCGACAACGGCGTGCGGGCCACCCTGGAAGTCGGCGAGGACCGGGAACTGCCCACCGGCGTGCGCCTGATCGGCAGCAACGGAGTGCTGGAGGTCTCCTGGGGCGGCGGCTACGGGCAAGCCGTGGTCTTCGACGATCCCGACTGGACGCCCCGCGAACCGGAGGAGGCAAACCCCCTGCCGCTGGTCGTGGAGAACAACATCGACTGTCTGGAAAGCGGCGAAGAGCCGGAGCTGGCGGTGGAGAAAGCGCTCCGGGCGACAGAGATCGTCTTCGCCATCTTCGAGTCTTCCCGGAGCCGCGCCCGCATCGAACTGCCCCTGCACAGCCGCGATTCTGCTCTCCTCACCATGCTGGAGCAAGGAGAGATCGGACCCGGACGGTAGAACCCCCCGTTGAAAAGCCCCGTTGCGCTCCGGCACGACGCGGGGCGTCCCCGCCGTGCCCCCTCTCGGGCGACTGCCGTGTACTGGTTTGAACTCGACTTTCTACATTATGCTGCGCGGTTTTTGGCGCAGCGGTGCATCGCT
>CAZNGS010000013.1:0-84517 GCA_964572825.1 uncultured candidatus Brocadiaceae bacterium | reverse complement strand
GAACACAAACATCAACCTAAACCGACGCGCCAGTCTTCGACTCTACACTGGCAACCCGTACCGAGTAACCGATCAGGGGTCACAACGAGGACACGAATCTGCAGCACTGCGCACCACCCACCGCCCAAAAGACTCGAGCGAGAAATCCATGCACGCAACAATCAATGTACAGGGACATCCTGGCGCCACGGGGTATAGATATAGACCGCATAGCGGCGGGCATCGCGGCCAAAACCCCACGGGCGGGGGCGCCTGTGCCACAGTACGGGCGCGGCATGTCCGCCGTACGGCCGGATTGGGCCGGCCCGTGTCATCCCGTCGGCGTGCGATGTCGCGGGGATGGCGGCGCCTGCCGGGGCCGGTGTCGCTTGCACACGGGAGAAGCAAAGAGGCCACGACGGAGCGTGGCCCTCCACGCCCCTTTCTTGCCATACACAGCACCTTTGGAGTACGTTGGAGGGACGCGCTCTGCCGCGTCCGGTGTCCACTCAGTTTGCGGGCGATGGCACCCCGGCGGGCTTCAAACGCCGGTCAGATGCTCCGAAATCGGCCCGATTACAAAACGAACCGAAATTGGCAGAAGAGATGTCTTCAAAAGTGTTTAGGTCACATAACAGCAGTGATTCGTGCCGCTCAGACTGTCGGAGGGCGTTGCGTATGCCGGAGGGGGGCGAGACGGCCGGGCTGTTTGACAGTTATCGGGTGGAGGGATAGACTCAGAGGATTGATACGCTGGCCTTTCGGCGAGAGACGCCTTCAAACGCATGGAGGACCGGAGCATGGCTCTCAGGAGTGACAAGGTGACGCAGGGACTGGAAAGGGCCGCCACGCGCGCCCTGCTTTACGCCACGGGCTGCTACTCGCCGGAACTGGTCGGCAAACCCATGATCGGCGTGGCGACCGGGTACAACGACCTGATACCCGGCCACGCGGGCATGAAGAGACTGGAGCGGCAGATCGACAGGGGCGTCGCCGCCGGCGGAGGCGTGGCGTTCCTGTTCGGCATACCGGGCATCTGCGACGGCGTGGCCATGGGGCACATCGGCATGCACTACTCGCTGCCTTCCCGCGAGCTGATCGCGGACGCCATCGAGACGATGGCCCAGGCCCATCAACTGGACGGGGTGGTGCTGCTGACCAACTGCGACAAGATCACGCCGGGCATGCTGATGGGGCTGGCACGGATCGACATCCCGGGTATCGTGGTGACCGCGGGGCCCATGCTGGCGGGGCATCACCGCAAGGCGGGGAAGGACAAGCCCGAGCGGCTGTCGCTGGTGCGCGACACCTTCGAGGCCGTGGGGCGCCGGCAGGCGGGCGAGATATCGCAGGAGGAGCTGACGGCGCTGGAGCTGCGCGCCTGCCCCGGCATCGGATCGTGCCAGGGCCTCTATACCGCCAACACGATGGCCTGCGCCACGGAGGCGATGGGAATGTCCCTGACCGGCTGCGCGGCGGCCCTGGCCGTGGACGCGGAGAAGGACCGCATCGCCTACCGGAGCGGCCGGCGCATAGTGGAGCTGGTGCAGGAGGGCATCACCGCGCGCCAGATCATCACCGCCGAGAGCGTTCGCAACGCGGTGATGGTAGACCTGGCGCTTGGCGGGTCGACGAACACCTGCCTGCATCTGCCCGCCATCGCCCACGAGGCGGGTGTGGAGCTGCCCCTGGATATGTTCGACGAGGTGAGCCGGCAGGTCCCGCACATCGCCAACCTGCGCCCGGGCGGCGATTACTTCATGGAGGATCTGTTCTACGCGGGCGGCATCCCGGCGGTGCTGAAACGGCTGAAACAGCTGGCCGCCGATTGCGTGACGGTCAGCGGCCAGACCACCCACCAGATAGCGGACGAGGCGGGGGTGATGGACGACGACGTGATTCGGCCGCTGGACAACCCCTACCACGCCGAAGGCGGCATGGCCATCCTGAGGGGCACGCTGGCGCCGGACGGTGCCGTGGTGAAGCAGAGCGCCGTGGAGGAGTCGAGCCTGAAGTTCCGCGGCCCCGCGCGCACGTTCGAGAGCGAAGAAGAATGCATGCGGGCCATCATGGACGGTGAGGTGAACGAGGGTGAGGTGCTGGTCATCCGCTGCGAGGGACCCCGCGGCGGCCCCGGGATGCGCGAGATGCTGAATCCCACCAGCGCCCTGATCGGCATGGGACTGGGCCAGAGCTGCGCCTTGATCACCGACGGGCGCTTCAGCGGGGGCACCCGGGGGCCGTGCATCGGCCACGTGAGCCCCGAGGCGATGGCCGGCGGCCCGATCGGCCTGGTGCGGGACGGCGACGTGATCGCGATCGACATCCCGGGACGGAAGCTGGATCTGGAGGTGGGCGAGGAGGAACTGGCCCGGCGTCGGGACGAATGGACCCCTCCGGAGCCGAAGATTACCACGGGCTACCTGGCGCGGTATGCGTCGCACGTCACCAGCGCGGCCACGGGGGCCGTCTACAGGACGCCCGAGCAGGGCTGACGGAGCCGTGTCCCCGCTGGTCTTGCGTGGATGCCCCGGGACGCCCGGCAGCGCAGGAGTAACGCGATGGAAGAGACGGGGCTGGCGTTCAGGCCCTTCATCCACCCGGGGGTCCTGCTGGTCGTCGCCGTGGTCGTGGCGGGCCTTTCGGTCACGGCCTACCGGCGGACGACCCGGCCGGTCCCAGCGGGAACCCGACGGGTGCTGCTGGGCCTGCGCTTCGGTGCGCTCGCCATGCTGTTGCTTTGCCTGCTGAGGCCGAGCCTGGAAACGGTGCGGCACGACATAGCCAGGCGCCCGCTGGTGTTTCTGCTCGACCGCAGCGATTCGATGACCGGCATCACGGACACGCCCACCGGCATCAGCCGGTGGGCCAGCGTGGAAAAGCTCCTGCGGGAACACGAGGGGGAGCGGCAGGAGTTGCGCGAGCGGTACGAACTGGTGCAGATGGATTTCGCGCGCGGGCTGCTGGGTCCGGAGGAGGAGCGGGAGGAATCGGCGCTGCGCCACAGCGCCTACGGGCTGTCGTTGCGGCAGGGCCTGGAGCAGGGCGCCGGGGGGCGGGCCGACGCCGTGGTGATCTTCGGGGATGGGTCTCACAATTATGGCCCGCCGGACCCGATGGACGTGGCGTCCGAGCTGAACGGACAGGGCGTGGCCCTGTACGCCGTGGGAGTGGGCCAGGACACCGCGACGGCAGGTCTGCGGGACGTGAAGATGGTGGACCTGACGGTGCCCGATTCGGTGTTTCTGTTCAGCTCGTTCCCGGCGCGTATGCGCGTGGCGTGCCGGGGTTGCCAGGACATGGAAGTGCCGGTCCGGCTGGAGTTCGCCGGGCAAAGGCCGCAGCACAAGATGGTCCGCGTGAGCCACCCGGAGGAGGTGGTGCCGATCGAGTTCGACGTGGTGCCCGAGCAGAAGGGCGAGTTCAAGCTGACGGTCACGGCCGGTCCGCTGCCGGACGAGCTGCTGGAGACCAACAACTCCGCCAGCACCTTCGTGAAGGTGGTGAGCGAGGGCGTGTCGGTGGGGTTTTTCGACGTTCTGCGCCCGGAGAGCAAGTTCGTCACCCACTCCCTGCTGGGCACCGAACACCTGCGGGTGCGCCGGATGCTGGTGCTGAGGGGCAGGATGGTGCCGGAGGCCCAGGCGGAGATGGACCGTTACGAAGTGGTGGTGCTGGGTGACCTGGCGCCCTCGGCCATCATGCCCAGTCGCATACGGCAACTGAAGCACCGGGTGCAGGAGGAGGGCAAGGGCCTGATCCTGCTGGCCGGCGAAGAGGGCTGGGACGCCAACGGATTCCAGACAACGCCCCTGGACGACCTGCTGCCGGTCGAGATACCCACGTCGCTGCGCCGCGTGCCGGGGCCCGCTGAGATACAGGTGGTGGCCGAACATGCCTCGCATCCGGCGGTCACGCTCGGCCAGGAACGCGCGGACACCCTGGAGCAGTGGTCGAAACTGCCACCGCTGGGCAGCGTGTTCGTGGGCGCGGAACCGAAACGGGGGGCGACCGTGCTGGCAAGGGACAGGGAGGGGAATCCGCTGCTGGTGGTGCACCGAGCGAAGGCGGGGCGGGTGGCATTCCTGCTGACCGATACCACGTTCCGCTGGTTCTTTACCGAGCGGGACACCCAGGACCTTCACCGCCGCTTCTGGCGGCAACTGCTGCTGTGGACGTCCGGCTGGTCGGACAGGGAGGAGGCGAAGGTGCGGGTGGAGCTGAGCCGGCACCGGCTGCCGGTCGAGGAGAAGTTGAAGATCAGCGTCATCACCAAAGGAGCCGAGGACGTGCCCATGCGGGACGCCCGCTTGTCGCTGGAGGTCGTCGGGCCTGATGGGACGCGTGAGCGGCCGCTGTTGACATTCTCTCGCGGGGAGGGAGCCTATGTGGCCGAGTATTCTCCGGCGGCGCCAGGGGACTACGAGGTGGTGGCGGAGGCGGAGCGGGACGGGGAGGTGCTGGGGCGTGACCGCAACCTGTTCCACGCCAGCGAGGCCAACCCGGAACTGGAGGACCCGATCGCGAACTTGAAGCTGCTGCGGCGCATGGCCGCTGCCACTGAACACGCAGGGGGGCAGTACTGTTCCTACCTGCAGGTGGACGAACTGTTCCGGAGGCTCAAAGAGCAGGGAGAACCCCTGAAACTGACGACTCGGCGGCGCGAGGACATCTGGGATGGCTGGCCCTTTTTTGCACTTTTCGCTGCATGCATGGTGGCCGAATGGGCACTGAGGAAATGGAGGGGACTGGTTTAGCCCCGGGCCGAAGCGCCGTGTTCCTGGACCGCGACGGAACACTGATCGAGGACGTGGGCTACCTGGACACGGCGGCGCAGATCGAGATTCTGCCCGGTGTGCCGGAGGCATTGAGACGCCTGCGGGAGGCGGGGTTCCTGCTGATCGTGGTGACCAACCAGAGCGCCGTGGCCCGGGGCTGGTTGACCGAGCGGCGCCTGGAATCCATTCACCAGTCCCTGAACGCAGCGCTGGGTCGTGAAGGAGTGGCGCCGGACGCATACTACTACTGCCCCCATCTGCCGGATGGGGAGGTGGATGAATATGCGCGCGCGTGCGCGTGCCGGAAGCCGGCCCCGGGGTTGCTGATGCGGGCCGCCAAGGAATGGGGGATTGCGCTGGAAAGATCGTACGCCGTCGGCGATTCGGAGCGGGACGTGGAGGCCGGGCGGCGGGTGGGGTGCTGCACGATACTGGTGGGCGATGAGGCCGCTAGCTGTGCCTGCGCCCGGGCAAAGGACCTGCCGGAGGCCGCCGAACTTATACTCAGGCGGGAGGCGGGGAAAACCGGGGCGGGTGATGAGCAACGCAAGGGGCCGGGATCACTCGGCGTCAGATGATTCTGGCGTTGTGCCCTCGGGGGGCAAGAGGCTCTGAAATTTCAGTCTCTCGGGGATGTCCTCCGGGAGGGGTTGTTCGCCCCGGATTCGGCCCACGCGCTCCAGGACGTTCTGGACCTTTTCCGGACCCAGTCTGGCCTTCAGGTTGGCCAGGACCTCATCGGGCAGGGAGACACGACCGGTGAGGATATTCACGAGGGCGCCGTCGCGCAGGCGTTCTATACGGACCTTTTCCCGCAGATCGTCCGCGTTTTCGGCCCCGTATCGATCCGCCATGGCCTGCGCTTTCCGCTCCATAACAGCCGCGGTTTCATCGTCGCCGCATCCCATGGCCACGAAGGCCCTGTAGAAGAGGTTGCGGACCAGATTGCGCAGTTCTTCGAAGCTCATGTCCAGCACGTATTTCTTTACCCTTTCATCGACGAACTGTTCGTAGGAACGTCCGGCGACGAACGTGGGGAATCGTTCCTTGAGCCTCCCGAAGTAGGCCATGGCCTTCTGGTTGTCGCCCATGAAGTGGAACTCCACGATGCCGGTGATGAGGAAGAATCTGAGCGCACTGGCAATGCGCCCCCGGTAGCGGATGGGCCACCTCTCGAAGGCCTCGTCGTAGAATTCCAGGAGAGCATCGGCAAAACGATAGTCCGTCCCCCGCTCCACAAGCAGCCGACCGTTGGGGCCGAACTGGAAGCGTCCGTTATGCACCAGTTCCTGGAGGGCTGCGTAGATGGTCGCCTCCATGTTCACCTTTTCCATGGCCCAGATGCTTTCGGTACCTCCGAAGACGTGCTCCACCACCTGGCCTGCGCGGGGTTCCTCCAGCCCGAACTCTTCCACCGTCCTGTTCAGCATTTCTTCTTTCTTCTCGATCTTCTCCAGGCCCCTGTGGGCCCAGTAGATCGCGTGCGGGTAGGGTGTTCGCCAGTCGAATGGACCGTACTTGTCCACCAGTTCGATCATAAGTTCGGGTTCAAGCTTGTGCTCCTGTCTGAGCGTTTTGGCCCGCACGAAAGCGCCGATCTTGCGCAGGGACTCCGAGTGATAGGGTCGCTCCAGCAGGGACTTGAGCTCCCGGGGAACCTCCGGGGCATCGTCGTACCAGAGGTAGTAATCCTCCACGATGTCGAAATCGAAGCGCCGGCAGTCCTGGACCAGCTTCTTCACCTGCTCGTGCTGGAGTAACTCCCGGCGGGTGCGGGGGGCCTCAGCGAACCGCTTGAGCGTTTCCCTGTCCCCGCTGCCATCCAGTGTCCTGTGCATCATCAGCGCGAACTGATTCTTGTAGAAAGCATGCGCATTGTCGTCGCTCTGCCCGATCTTGTGCAGGATGAGGCTTGCCAGCCTCTGGTAGAGGAGAGGGGCATCGGGATTGGTGGGTATGGCCTGGTCGCGCAGCAGTTCTATGCCGGCCTGCACCCAGGCCCATCGGTCCGGGTAGAAGTCCACCTGCACACTGACGTTGTAGGCCATGTTCCATGCCTGGATGTCCCAGACCTGGGGGATGTGCGGGGCGAGCTTGCACGCCCAGTCGGCCAACTGGACCAACTCATAGTGCCGCCCCTGGTCCTTGAGGGCGTCCATGCGTATCCAGAGAACGTCGATGATGATGCCGCGAGCCCAACTCAACACCTGGGTGGTCAGCGCCAGTTGAGGGCTGAGACCCTCGACGGGCCGGTTGGTCAAGCCATACTTCTCACGCATAGAATGCAACGGGTCGATGGCCACACTGGTAGTCGCCAGAAAGACGACCGCCAGGGCGAAGAACAATGCTCGTCTCAGTTTTGCATTCACGCGTTGCCTCGACCTCCAGGCTCAGGCGACTATCCTGGCCAGTTCCTTGCGCCCGTAGAAATACATGCCGATCAGCATGGCGGCCCCGCCTTTCAGCACCAGCAGCACGGTCCCCGCCGTTGCCACGTCCCCCCCGGATACCAGCCTGCCGTTGGTTACGTTCTCCAGCGGGCTGAAACTGCCAAAGCTCGGCATCATCACGAGCACGAGTTCAGCGAACCCCCGCCACAGGCGGTCGAAGTAAAACGCGGCGGTGGAGGGGATCTCCACCCATATAGTGGGCTCAACGAACTGGGAGTGATACCAGGATGCCAGCAGCCCGCCCACGAACAGGCAGAAGACCAGCAAACTGGCCACGGGGAAGCTGAAGAGGGAACCCGCCATGAGGCCCAGGGCAGCCAGCAGTGCGACGTGGAACACCAGGATGGTGACGCCGCGGTAGTAATTCAGGAAGAAGCCTTCTTCTTTCTGCAGGACCTCGACCGGGTTGTCCACGTCAAAGACGATCGACTCGGGTCCCAGGTTCTTAAAAGCCAGATACAGTGTGCCATCAGGGGGGATGGAACTGGCGGGGAGGTTGAACTGGTGGAAGCCGTAATTCGACCAGCCCGCCGGCGGGGGATAGACCGCCCTGCCGGTGGCCACGAGTTTGAGGCTGGGTTTCTCATCCCCTTTCCTCCGCCTGGTCCATTCCCCGTGATACGGGCGGAACCGACAGGGCCTCCGTATGGCCCCGCTGCCGTAGTTGAATGCGTGGAAGCGCACCTGGATGGGCTCCTCCTGCCGGGGGGCCAGGCCCGAGAATCGCCACAGCACGCTTCCCCCGTGGGGCTCCGCCGTCTGGCTCTTCACCAGGCGTTCCCGAGTCAGCTCTTGTCTGAGCCAGTACGTAACTCCACCCGGTGTTTCCGCCACGGCCTTTTTCACCTCTTCGTCTACCTGCTCGCTGACGTCCGGCAGAGGAGCCTGAACTACCTTTCTGGCGGTGAACACCTGCCGGCGCAGTTCAAGCTGCTCTGCGAAGGCCCGCCCGCGCTTCTGGGGTGACATGCGGCCGAACGCCGGCTCCCGCGCCAGATACATCACCAGGGCGTACGTGCCGCTGCTCATCACCACCAGGATGGCCGTGCACAGCACCACCACACCCAGCCACTTGCCCAGCAGGAACTGCCACCGGAGCAACGGCTTGGGGTCCGTCAGGTGAACGTGTTTTTGCTCCACCTCCGAGCAGACGCTGGCCGTGGTCAGAAAGATAGCCAGCAATGACAGCAGGATCAGTGAGAGCGAGAGCGAGTAGAGCAGCACGAGCTGAACCTGGCTGCTCAGGCGACCCTCCGTCTTGAGGATGAACGGCAGGGAAGGTATCAGCACGGCGACAAAGACCAGCAAGACGAGCACGATCTTGCGGTGCATCGCTTCCCTGATCATCTTGCGGGCCACCGCCCAGATGGGCATCCAGTTGCGCCCGATCAGGTAAACCAGTCCCCCTATTCCACACACGAAAACGGCGGCGGCCGCAACGGTCCAGGGCATCCGGAACAGCCACGTGACGTAGCCGGACGGGTCGTTGGCCAGGTGGATTACCTGCCGGACGATCGATCTGCCGATGACGAAAAGCAGCGGCACCAGAGACAGGAAAAAGAACCCCAGAAATATCTCCGGCAGGAAGCGAACCACCGCCTCCCGGGCTTTACTGAGCATCCTGATCATCCTTCTCCGGTTCCGCCTCAGGCTCCTCCATCAGTTCGTCCAGCAGCTCCCGCCGCACCGGGCCGGCCGGCCGGGCGGGAGTTTCCGGCTCCTCGACCTCCTCTGCGGTTTCTTCCGGCTCGGGTTCGCCCTCCATCAACTGCTCGATCACCGCGCTGTCGCCCGAACGGGGCATCGATGCCAGTTCCTCGGCCTCGGGGGCCTCCGCATACTGCTCCGCTTCGCGCGCCGCGGCAACCAGTTGTCCGACCAGTTCCTCTCCATCGCGTTCACCTTGACCGAGGAAGTCCGCCGTTCCGGCCCCCATCTCCGCGCCCGCAGTGGTCAGCCGCTCGCGCCGGGCCTCCTCGATCACCTGCAGGAACAGCTCCTCCAGTCGGCGCGTGGGGGCGCTGACCTCGATGTCGGTCTCCGTGCCTGCGACCTCGCGGATGATGGCCAGCACGCGGGCGAGCGTGGCTTCGTCCAGGTGGGGGGCTTTTATCTGGGTGCGTTCGCCGGCGGTCAGCAGGTCGCCGACCGGGCCCATCGCGCGCTGTTTGCCCCCATAGAGGATGCAGATGCGGTCGCAGATTTCCTCCACGTCCGCCAGCAGGTGACTGCACAGGAAAATAGTCTTGCCCCGCTCCTTCAGGGTGAGGATCAGGTCCTTCATCTCCCGTGATCCCACGGGGTCCAGCCCCGTGGTGGGTTCGTCCAGGATCAGCAGGTCCGGGTCGTTGATCAGGGACTGCGCCAGGCCGATGCGTCGTGCCATGCCCTTGGAGTACTCGCCCAGGGGGCGCTTGCGGGCGCGTTTGAGCCCCACCATGTCGATGAGGGCGTCCGTGCGGCGCCGTCGATCCGCTGCGGACAGGCCGAACAGGCGGCCGAAGAAATCCAGCGTTTCCTCGGCGTTCAGGTAGGAGTAGAGGTGTGACTCCTCCGGCATGTAGCCCACGCGCTTCTTGACGTCCACGCTGGTGGGGGGTCGATTGAACAGCCTGACCGCGCCGCTGGTGGGGAACAAAAGTCCCAGCACGATGCGCACGGTGGTCGTTTTTCCGGATCCGTTGGGTCCCAGCAGGCCGAACACCTCTCCCCGATGCACCTGCAGGTTCAGCCCGTCCAGGGCTTTGACGCGTTCACGGCCCCAGAAGTCCCTGAAAACCTTGGTCAGGTTGATCAGGCGCAGGACGCTGCCTTCTTTCGCTGCCATTGCAGTCCTTTCATCCGGCCACGGGGACCGGCCTGGCATGATCGATCGGGGTTCCGGAATAAGGCGAGAGGTTCTCGCCGAAACGCACCAGCCGTGCGCTGTTGAAGATCACGACGAACGAACCGACGGTGTGCAGCAGGGCGGCCACGACGGGACCCAGCACGCCCAGCCCGGCCAGCAGCAGACCGCCGACCACGAAGACGGCGGCGAATATCAGGTTCTGCACGATGACCCGGCGCAGCCGACGGCTGAGCCGCACCAGGAAGGGCAGCCGTCCCAGGTCCTCGGTCATGAGGGCGATGGAAGCGCTGTTGATGGCCACGTCGCTGCCGGCGGCCCCCATGGCTATGCCCAGGTCGCCGGCGGCCAGCGCGGGGGCGTCGTTCACGCCATCGCCCACCACGGCCACCATGTGTCCCTCGTCCCGCAGCATCTCCACCAGCCTCAGTTTCTGCTCGGGCAGGCACTCGCCCTGCACGTCGGTGCAGCCCAGTTCTCCGGCGACTTTCCTGGCCACGCTCCAGCGGTCTCCTGTGAGCATGGAAAGCCGGCGCACGCCCAGCTCACGCAGCTCTGCGGTGGACTGCTGCGCCTCCGGGCGGGTCTTGTCCTCCAGGCCGATCCAGCCGATCGCTTCTCCATCCTTGGCCACGTAGAGCATGCTCATTCCGCCGGTGGCGCTCTGGTGCTGCTCGGTGCGCACCTGGCTCAGGTCCACCCCGTGATCCTCCAGGAACGAGGCCCGTCCGATGATGACCTCGGTCTCGCCGACGCGGCCGACCACTCCCTTGCCCGGGGACTCCCGGAAGTCACGCACGTCCTTCAGCGGCAGGTTCGCTTGCTGCGCCACCCTCGTGACCGCCTGGGCGACGGGGTGCCGGGAGTGCTGCTCCACGCTGGCGGCCGCCTCCAACAGCTCCACGCCGTCCACATCCTCCCTGGGCGACATGCGGGTGACGGTGAGGGCGCCCGTCGTGAGGGTGCCCGTCTTGTCGAAGACCATCGCGCTGATGTCCCCGGCCGCTTCCAGGTGGGCCACGTTCTTGATCAATATGCCCAGGCGTGCCGCGGCGGAAAGGCCCGCCACCATGGCGGTGGGTGTGGCCAGCACGAAGGCGCACGGGCAGGCAATCACCAGCACGCTGACGGCGCGCTCGGCCTCGCCGGTGAACACGTAGACCATGAACGCGATCATGAGGATCAGGGGGGTATACCACTGGGCGTACCGGTCGATGAGCTGCATGACCGGCGTCTTGGTCTGTTCTGCTTCCAGTATGAGTTTCTTGACCTTTCCCAGCGTCGTATCCTCACCCACGCGGGTCACCACGATTTCCAGCGAGCCGGTCAGGTTGTTGGTGCCCGCGAACACCTCGTCGCCCTCCCTTTTGTCGGCGGGTATGGACTCGCCGGTGATCGTCGCCTCATCTATGGTGCTCTCCCCGGAGTCGATGCGGCCGTCCGCGGGGATGCGGTCCCCGGGGCGCACCCGCACGCGGTCTCCCTCGTCCAGTTCACTGACCGGGACGGTCTCGCCGTTGGCCAGTTCCGCCGTGGGCGGAGTCAGGGTCATCAGCTTTTCCACGGACTCTCGGGCTCCGGCCGCCGTCTGCTGCTCGATCAGCGTGGCCAGCAGCATGAAGAATGCTACGATGCCGGCCACCTTGTACCCGCCGGTTGTCTGCTGGTCGGCCAGGACCTCTCCGGCCATCTCCTCGTAGTTGCCCAGAGCGAAGGCCGCGATGACGGCCACCGCCACAAGCACCGTCATGTGCATGCGACCGCGCTTGATCTCGTCGACGGCCCCCACAAGAATGGGAGTGGCCAGAATGATCGCCCCGATCAACGCACTGACGGAGCCGATGCTCGTGGCGCCGAACAGGTAATGGGCTACATACCCATTCAACACAATCACGCCACCGACGAAGGTGGCGATCAATCGCACCTGGATCGAGCCCCCGTGAGAATGGGCCAGCGCATGGTCCTCAGCATGGTCCGTCACTTGTGCCGCCTCCTGAATTCCTGGAAAGTCGAATCCGTCAGCCCTCGGGGGTTATACGGGTGAACTGCTGCCTTCCTTCCTGTTCCTTCGCTTCCTCGGGCACGCGGTTGAGCATGAGCCTCAGCTCGCGCTGCGTTCCGTCTTCGCCCTGGTGCAGCACGAAGAAACCGGGCGATTTCTGGGCGACCTCTTCGATGGCGCGCTGGTAATAGCGGTCCACCAGGATTCTGCGAACTTCGGGGGACTGCTTGTAAAGGGGCAGAAGGCGCTGCAGGCTCTCCGCGTCGGCCTGTGCGCTCCGCACCAGCCGTTCCTTATATCCCTGCGCCTCCGCGCTGATCTCAGCCGCCTGGGCGTGCGCATCGTTGAGGATCTTTGTCTTCTCGGTCTTGCCCTCCTGCTCGAGCTGGTCTTTCAGGCTGTAAGCATTCTGTGCTTCGAAGAAGGACTCGCTTACCACGCCGGGTTCGCTGGGATTCTTGGTCTTCTCGGTTTGGATGGCCTCCACGGCGTTGACGGCGACGCCGACGGGCGTGCCCGTTCTCTGCTCAAACTGCCGAAGCCGCTCATCCAGTTCCAGGCGTATCTGGCTGAACAGGGCGTCTCTCTCCAGTACCTGTTCCACCCGCATGGTGCCGACCACCTTGCACGTGGCGGCCTTCAGGGCGCGCCGGAGCACACCCTCCGGGTCCTCCACGTCGAAGGCGTAGGCGATGGCACCTTCCGGATCGGAGCGGACCTGGTAGCGGGCCCGCAGCTTCAGGTGGATGATATTCACGTCCCCGGTCAACAGGTAGCCATCCGTGCGGAAATCGAGGGAAGGGGCATTCCTCAAGCCGGCTCCCTTCGCCATGTACGGCCAGAAGTCATCTTCCAGGTCGAGTGTCTTCTCGTCCGTGGATACCTTCACCACCCTCTCCCAGGGCCACTTGAAGTAGACGCCCGAGCCGGGAGTGAGAACCAGTTGCCCCTTGCTGGGCACGAGCTTGCCAAAGCGCAATTTGAAGTGGGTCTCGGACGGCCCCACGCTGCCGAAGCCGGCCAGGAGGTATCCGGCCACCATCACGACGATGACCACCTTAAGGAACAGGAAGCTGATTTTCAGCGCATCGGCGAGGGCTTTACTGCCGGCCGCCTCGGGCTCCTCGGGCTGCTGCGGAACCCGTGCCAGCTCCTCGTGCTGGCCTTCCTGTCCCTGGCGCTCGAGTTCTTCGTCAGACATTTATTGCTCCTCCCCTGCCGAGCTGTTCGCCAGCGAACCCCCACTGCCCGAGGGGGTCTGTCCGATGCCTTCCGGCGCATCGGCGCCGAGTTCTTCCAGCTGCTCCATGCGGGGTTCCGCGCTCAGTTTCTTCTCGAAGGTGTCGAATGGGGGGGTCATGGTGCTGAACACAAAAGTGATCGGTCTCTTTCTCGCCTCGGCGCTGGCCGCGATGGTGCGGAGGGCCTCCAGCCGGCGCAGGATGATGGAGAGTTCCTCGTTTTTTGCGAAGGTGTCGTAGTACTGGGCAGCCTCCGCCTCGCCCTGAGCCCGGACTCTTTTGGCCTCGGCCTCGGCCCGGGCGATGATGGTGTCGGCCTCTTCCTGGGCCTCGGCGATCAGACTGCGCTTAATCCTCTCGCCTTCCGCACGCAATCTCTCGGCGATGTTTTTTCGTTCCGTCCTCATGCGTTCGAACACCGCCTTGGTGGCGTCCTCCGGCAGGGTTACCCAGGCCAGACCCACGTTCAGCACCTCAACGCCGTAGGGCTGATCCGTGGAGCGCAGGTTCTTGCGGACCCGCTCCAGGATCTGCTGTTCGATCGTGTCGAATTCCAGTTGCTCCGGATCGGTGTTGACCAGCTCCTTCAGCACGCGCCGGCCGAACACCTCCCCGCTCTCGTTGCTGATGATCTGCTTGAGGCGGTGCTGGGCCATGTCGATGTCGCTCTGCAGGGAGGCCTCGAACGCCACGGGGTCCACGATCAGCCACGATGCGAAAAGACGGGGGATTATGTTGTTGTCATCGGGCAACTGCTGTTGCGTGTAGGCGCTGTCCAGCGTGCGGATGCGGCGATCGTACTTCTTGACGGTGCTGAACGGATAGGGCCATTTCCAGTACCAGCCGGCCTCCCGTTCGACGGAGACGTCGCCCAGAACCGTCGGCACTCCTCCCGATCCCTCGCCGGCCGCCAGCGGATCCGGCTCGGGAATGATGACTTTGACCGGCTTGTTGAAATCGTAGCGTACGGCCATTTCGTCCACCCGGACGGTGAACACGAACAAGCGTGCCAGCAGTCCAAGACATACCAGCGCGACAACGGCCACGGTGAGTTTGTTTTCTCTCATCGATCACTCCTCGGACGTGTCCAGTTTCAACAGTTGGGGCTTCAGGCGCTCCTGCAGGTCAATGATGTCCACCTCGCTGGGGACAGGCGGCACCACGAAGATCACCTGTCCGTCCAGAACCTCTTCCATAGCGTCGAAGTAGCTGCGGGCCAGGTACACGTCGGGCGACTTCCGGTAAGCGTTCAGTTGCACCAGGAACTGGTCTTTCTCCGCGCGCGCGTTTTCCAGTGTCCTGGTCGCATAGCCCTGTGCGGCGCTCACCTGTTCGCTGCGGTAAGCCAGGGCGTCCTGAACCTTCCGCGCCGCCTCGATCTGTCCCAGCAGGACCAGCGATTCCTTCTGCTCCAGGGCAGCCACCACCTCCTCGTAAGCGGCCGCCGTCTCCGGAGGGGGATGCACGGCGGTGAGGCCCGCAAAAACCAGCTCGACGCCCAGATCGGCCCTCTCCAGTGCCTCCCGTACCAGGCTTTCGAACTTTCGCACGGTATCCGCACGCTCCTGGGCGATCCATTTGAGGAAATCCTGGCTGGCGGCGATGCGGCACAGCGCCCGGTAGGCCAGCCGTTCCACTCGCTTCTCCACGTCCCGGTGACCGTAGCAGTAATTGAATGCCCCCAGCGGGTCCACGCTGCCGTCGGGCCCGTGCCTGACGCGTACGTGCACTTCCCCCACTGCTCGCGCCAGGTTGACCTGGGGAGCCTTGCGTTCCTCTTCCACCCCAGCCCCGGTCAGGTCGCGCGCGGCCTCCTCGGGCAGATCCAGCTCCACCTCGGGGGCCTGCCGGGCCGACCCCTCCTCCCGGCCGGCAATCTCGACGGTGCTGGGAACCAGGAAGTCCACTTCGTAGCCCTTGGTGGGGTCGATGTGACGCTCCCGCCACAGGATGATATCGGAGCTTTCGATGGTGTGAATGGTGACGTCGTAATCCCACGCGCCGGCGCGCAGTTCGTGCACCTTGCCTACCTCGATGCGCTGGACCCGGTAGGCCGGCACCGTGCGCAGGCGGGCGAAAGGCCACGGCCACTTCATGTGGAATCCGGGTCCAAAAACCGTCGCCGGAAGGCCGGCGGCCGCGTCCTCCTCACTGAGGTGGGGCTTTCCGAACACTTCAATGAACGCCACCTCGTCCTGGTCCACCACGGCCACCGTAGTCAGCCCCCACAGGCCGACCAGCTGGATGAGCAGCAGGGGCACCAGTGCGCGTTCCATGAAGCGGTAGAACCAGGTCTCCGAGACCTTGAAGCCGAACTGGTAGTCGAGGGTGGCGGCGATGGTCTTCAGCACGCCCTCGGGCTCGGCGAACAGTCCCAGCAGGCGGCTGTCATAGGGGGGGCGTCGTTCCTGGCCCGGCACCCTGGGCCTGTAGATGTCCAGAATCAGGTTCAGCACCAGCTCCACTCCCACCAGACCCATCAAGGCGGGAATGACGAAGGCCACCACCGGCTCGGCCCAGGTGACGCCGAAGTGGTGGAGTGCCATGGCAACGGCGATGAGAACGCAGGCGATGACGTTGCCCAGAACGTAGCCCGCGCCGGCTCTCAGAAGCCGGAATTCACGGCTCTGAGCCAGCCCGGCCGCGAACTTGCCGATGAGGAAGCCGCCGAATGCAATGAACACCATCCCCACGGCTACCATGACGGGGGACGGGATTTCAGGAGCTGCGCCCAAGAGCATCTCCGCGGCCAGGTTCCCCATCACCAGGCGATAGGTCAGGTAGAGCAGGCCGCCGCTGAGCACGAGGGTGAAGAAAGGCACCAGCCACTTCTCGAAAAGGACCAACCCGGCGCTGGCCCGCATTGTGTCCAGTTCGGTCTCTTCGAACAGCTCCTCGCTCAGACGCGCTTCCTTGAGCTGCTCCATCTCCTCGCGTTCTTCGCGCGCCAGGCGTCGCTGCCGGCCGTGCACCAGCACCAGCACCCACACCAGCAGGCCCGGCAGCAGGTGCCAGCTTTCGGCACTCACGGCCGCGCTGTGACTCAGGCCGGCCAGCACCCAGCAGGTGATCATGAACGCCACCTGCAGAACCAGGCCGACCAGGGCTGTGTACTCGAGTTTCTTTGGGTTTGCCATGTCTGTCAGCTATCCTCCGCAGTCAGGTGTACGCCTCCGTTGGCTCAGATGACCTCGCGTTTCTCGAAAAGGAAAGCCGCCGCCATGAGCATGGTTGCGCAGAGGCCCACGGCATACGCTGCCGCCACCCCCACGTACGGCCAGGGGATGTAAGGCAGTTCGTGCATGAGCTTGTCGGCCACCCAGAAGACCTGCAGGTTCGGCACGATGCGGACGGCCGTCCAGGCCAGCACGGAGCGCCCCGCGAACTGGCCGAAAAGAAACTGCGAGGTCATTCCGACAAAGAACACTGCCAGGCAGATGATGGCGTTCATGACCACATTCAGCCGTGTCGAGACGGCCAGCGCCAGGGAACTGATCACCCAGATGGCAAACCATATCAGCAACGCCGCCATCGCCACCTGCCCGGCATGGCGCTCGGCGAATACCTGGGGAATGAGGGCGAACTGCCACTGCCGGTCTACCAGCAGAAGCGATCCCATCGAGAGGGTATAGAGGGGCAGGGCCAGCAGGACGGCGGTGGAAGTGAAGTTCCAGCGATAGAAGTAGTTGCTGTAGATGCCGAAGCTCGCCGCCACCAGCAACGGGCCGACCAGGCCCAGCAGGGCCGGGTAGTCCATCCGCCACCAGGCCGCCGCGGGCACGCCGATCCGCAGCGTGATTACCAGCACCACCGTCATCAGGTAGACGGCCACGGCCATGGCCATCGTCACGCCCACGAACTTGGCCACCACGAAAAGGAAACGGCCCACGGGCTTGCTCAGGATGGCCCCAACGGTCTGGTTCTCAATCTCGTGGCTTATCGTCTGTGTCACGCTCAGGACGGCTATCACGATACCCAGCAGCATGACGGTGGCCAGGCCGATGTCCACCATCAACTTCGTGTCTTCCACCATGCTGAACATGGTGATCGCCGGGGAAAACCCGATCAGCGCCATGCCCATCACGAGCAGGATGGCGTAAACGGGCTGGCGAATTATCTCCAGGAAAGAGTTCCTGGCTATGCTCCACGTACTGGATAGCAAAGCTGTTCCTTCCGGCGCAGAAAGGCAGGGATCACCTTCGAGCCCTTAGTGCAAAGAAAACGGAAAAGGTTCAACGCAGATTTCTCGATCGGCGGGCCATTTCACTTTTCGAGAAGATCGAGGATTTCCTGCGGTGCCGGGGCGGGGCTGCCCGCGCTCAACTGCTGGAGGATTAAATCCGCCGGGCAACGGGCAGCGCCGACTCGACGGAAGAACTCGTTCCGCGCGGCAACGTCTCCCCCGAACCGCTCCCGGGCCCAGGGGCCGCTCACGCCCACTCCGGCGGTCATCTTCAGCAGCGTGTGGCCCCAGGCGATGTGCGCGCCGTCCAGGAACTGCTGCCGGTGGGGCTCCATGGGCGACGCCCCGAAGGTGTCCACGAACTTCTGGCCATGCTTGTTCATCTCGGTGCCCACCAGCACGGGCATGTGGAGCCGGCGGGCGGCCTTCAGGGCCGCATGGAAGTTCTGAACCCTGGTCCGGCGCTCGGCGGGGTCGTCCAGGTTCCAGTTCCGGTCGGGGATGACCGTGATCGTGGGGATGCCCTTGTCCCGCAGGAAAGCGAAATGCGCCATCGGGTCCGACTCCCCCTCGCTGGTTCCATCCAGCCATCCGCCGCTCGGCAAGGCGCCGCACTCCAGGGTCATCTGCACCACCTCGTCGAGCGACGGAAAGCTCCCTTCCTCCGGTGGCGCGTAGCCCACTCCTCCGTATTTCATCAGCCGGGCCCGGATCAGCTTCTTTAGCTTGACCACGTCGTTCAGCAGCTCGCCGATGTGCTCCAGCGGCTCGTCCAGCTTCTCGGCCCAGAACTGGGCCAGATCGTCCTCTTCCGGGAACATCTCCCTGGCCCGGCGCTCGTAGGCCACCAGCATGTGCCGCTCGGTGGCGTTGCTCGCCGGAGTGAGAGGCAGCACGTCCTCCTCGTAGTCAATCGTCACGGGGTCCAGATGCTCGTTCACGCGCCGGAGCATCTTCTCGTTGCGCCGACGGGCGCACCGCGCCATCGACTCCAGCGTCTCGGCGGCCCGCGTGCCCGGCTGGGGAAGCTGCGTGAACCCCGTCCCGATCAGGTAGAAGACGCCCGGCTCCTTCGGCGAGTTGATCTGGACCTCGCTGTATTCGGGGATGAACACCCTCGACTCAAATCCGGCGATCGTCTTCAGCCGCAGTAGCTGCCCCGCCTCCAGGAACTCCCGGACGCCGTCCAGCACGTCGAAGTCCACAATCCCGGCCACCTCGAGCCCGTAGCGATGCGCTTCCCATGTGAAGCGGGAAGGCGAGTAGCCGTAGGCGTTGTAGGAGAAGAACGTGTGGCAGTGCAGATTGACCTCGGGCCGGCGGTCGGCCCGCCCTTCCGGCTCCTCGGAGGCCGCAAGCTGCTCCAGCGCTCGACGGCGTTCCTCGGCGTCGAAGCTGTCCAGTTTCTCGATCAGTTCTTCGGCCATGACAGGCAACGGGGACGTTGGGGGAGAGAAGAACGGGAGTGCACGAACAGGACCACAAGCGTAACGCGCCGACGCGCCGCCCGTCAAGCAAAAACGCCGGGGACGACGGCTTCACCGTCGGCCCGGGTATTGTGCCTGCATGGGCGTGTGCGAAAACGCCGGGTCCGGCGTTCTTTGCCTGCACGGCTGGCAGGAGGGTCCTGTCCTTGGGGCCAGAGCCGGGGCGCCGTTGCGTACTTTGGAGGGACGCATTCTATGGCGTCCGCAATCGTCCGGCGCCTGTCAGGGGCGGACGGTCTTGCCGCCCGATAGTATCTCGATGCTGCCGTTGGCGTAGGTGTCCAGCACCATCATGACCACTTTCTCGCCGATTTCCACCAGCCTGCCCTCCCGCCTCAGAGGCACCTTCTGCCGGGCCACCGCCTCGTTGGTGATGTTCTCCACGGCGGTGCGTCGGGCCCTCGCCAGGGCCTCCAGGTAGTCGGCGTTGCGCAGCGGCGTCGTCTCGAAATAGTCGGGCTCCAGCAGGCCCACCCGCACGGGCCGGGTCTCGTCCGTGCCCGCCCACTCCTTGACCAGCGCCCCGAGCAGACCCCGGAGGGCGGCTTTGGTGCTGGAGTATGCGGCCTGGCCCTCGCTCCCCACGGACGCGCAGGAGCCGATCATGATGAAGGCGGGCTCACGTCCCTTCGCCAGCAGTGGGTAGGCGTGGGCGGCGCAGCAGAACGCGCCCACCTGGTTGACCATTACCTGCCGGACCAGGCGGTCCGCCTCGCCCTCGCGGGGCAGGTCCTCCACCCGGCAGGGCAGGCATATGCCCGCGTTATTGACGAACACGTCCAGCGCCCCCCCGAAGCGCTCTGCGACGCGGGCCAGTGCCTCGCCCACCGCCGACATCTCGCTGACGTCCGCCACCACCGGGAACGCCGCGTCGGCGAATTCGTCGTTTATCAGGTCGGCCGCCCCCTCGGCCAGTTGCTCCTTGTAATCAAGGATCCCCACCGTGGCGCCCTGCTCGGCCAGGGTGTAGGCGATCTGGCGGCCGATACCGGCCCCGGCGCCCGTTACCACGCAACGGCGACCGGTGAGAAGGTTCTTACCAAAAAACTGCGATCTGTCCGGCTTCTCCGGATCTGCCATGTTGTTACCCTTCATGAAGCGTACGGTGTCCCGTCGCCCGCCGACGCAGCGGTTCAACCGACGGCCTGGATTATAGCGGCCGGACGGGCGGGGGGCGAGCGCATCGGGCTTGCTGCCCCCGTCGGCGGGACCCGGGGGGCCGGCGCCGGACCCGCCCCACCGTAGGTAGGCGCGGCGCCCTCGCCGCGCGAGGTCTCATCCATCAGCCAAGTAACATCCCGCCCGGTAAGCCAGGCCCCTGCCTGAGACGAACGGCCGCAGCCGGGGGCGGCTGCGCCACACATCCACCGGCGCCCCGCCTGAGACGTGTGCAGCCTGTGGAAGCACTGAGGGAGTCCGACACGTTGACACGGACCACGCCGTTGCCCTAATATCTGATGCAGGGAGGGAAACAATGATGGCCCGGAAGGACCCGACAGCGCGCGTCGTGATCGTGGGAGCAGGCTCGGTGGGCTCTACCTTCGCCTACACGCTGGTTAACAGCGGTCTGGCGCAGGAGATCATTCTCATCGACAAGGACCGGCAGCGGGCACAGGGCGAGGTGATGGACCTGAACCACGGCCTCTTTTTCGCGCCTCCTGTGGATATTGAGGTGGGGGACTACGAGGATTGCGCCGGGGCCAGGGTGGTGGTGATAACGGCGGGCGCCGCCCAGAAGCCGGGAGAATCTCGGCTGGACCTGACCGGACGCAACGCGCAGATCTGCCGTTCCATCCTCGACCAGGTCACCGCCCACACGCGCGAGGCGATCATCGTGATGGTCACCAATCCGGTGGACGTTCTCACCTACGACGCGGTAAGGCACTCCGGGCTGCCTCCCACGCAGGTTCTGGGCTCGGGAACGGTGCTGGACAGCGCGCGGTTCCGCTATCTGCTCAGCGAGCACTGTGGCGTGGACCCGCGCAACGTCCACGCATACATCCTGGGAGAGCACGGCGACACCGAGGTGGCCGCATGGAGTATGACCCATCTGGCCGGAGTGCCCATTGAACGGTACTGTCTCGGGTGTGACCGCTGCCAGCACGGCGCGCACCGGAAAGACATTGTCGAGCGGGTGCGGCAGTCGGCGTATCACGTCATCGAGGCGAAGGGAGCCACCTGTTACGGTATCAGCCAGGCCCTCCTGCGCATCGTGGGCGCCATCCTGCGCGACGAGAACAGCGTCCTCACCGTTTCGTCACTGGTCAACGGTTACGGGCGGATAGATGACGTGTGCCTCAGCATTCCCTGCATCCTGAACGGGGAAGGAATCTTGAAGCAGCTCAAGGTGGAGCTGGCCGACCGGGAAATGGCGGCGCTGGAGGAAAGCGCCAGCGCTCTGCGCCGGATTCAGGACTCCCTGCCGGACTGACTGCCATTGCAAGGAGCCGTCATGTCACAGCCCCTGGTCGAGACGCTCGAAACGCTGGGGCGTCCCCCGATATGTGTCGTCGGCGATCTGATCCTGGACACCTATGTGTGGGGGGAAGTCTCGCGCGTTTCGCCGGAGGGGCCCATTCCGGTGCTGCACGTGGCGGAGAGGGAGAACCGGCCTGGCGGCGCCGCCAGCGTCGCGGCCATGCTGGCCGGGCTCGGCGCCCGGGTGCTTCCGGTGGGCACCGTGGGCCGCGATCCCGCGGCACACGCCCTGCGCCGGCTCCTGGGGGAGGCCGGCATGGACGTCAGCGGCCTGATCGAGTCGCCGCGCCGTCCCACGATCGCCAAGACGCGCCTGCTGGGCTACGTGCAGTCCGCCGGCCGGGCCATGCAGCAGATGCTGAGGGTGGATGAGGAGATCACCGACCCACCCACGCCCCAGGAAGCCGCTGCCGTGCGGCAGGCGACCCGGGAGCGCCTCGGCCGGGCCGAGTTGCTTGTCATCCAGGACATGGGCAAAGGCCTGTTCGACGATGCCGTGATGGGCGACCTGATCGAAGCGGCTCACCAGGCGGGCAAGCCCGTGGTGGTGGACCCGGAAAGGGCCGAGAGCTACGAGCGTTACGCGGGGGCCACCGCGCTGCTGCCCAACCGTTTCGAGGCGGAGATGGCCACGGGGCTGGAGCTGCGCGGCGAGCAGGACTATCGCCGTGCCGCCCGCAGGTTGCTGGAGCAGTTGTCCCTTCAGCTTGTCCTCATCAAGCTGGACAGGGAGGGCCTCTACTTTGCCGCCGCCGACGGGGAGTGCCGGCACATAAGCACCAGGGCGCGCGAGGTGGCGGACGTGACCGGGGCGGGCGACATGGTGGCAGCGGTCTTCGCGCTGGCCCTGGCGGGCGGGGCGTCCCTGGCCCGGGCCGCCGAACTCGCCAACTTCGGCGGCGGAATCGAGGTGAGCCACCGAGGAGTGACGACCATCAGCCGCCGCGAACTCATCGACGAGGTCCGCAAGGAGACCGACCCCCTGGCGCGCAAGCTGGTGCCACGCGACAGAATCGAAAAGCTGGTGACGGACCTGCGCCAGGCGGGCCGGACCATCGCGTTCACCAACGGCTGTTTCGACCTGCTGCACCTGGGGCACGTGCAACTGTTGCGGCACGCCAGCCGGCAGGGGGACGTGCTCATCGTTGGGCTCAACACCGACGCCTCCACCCGCGCGCTGAAGGGACCCACTCGGCCCATAAACAACGAACAGGTCCGCGCGCACATCGTCGCGTCCCTGACCGATGTCGACTACGTGGTGCTTTTCGAAGAGGAGAGCGTCCTGCCCCTGATACGGCAGGTGCGGCCGGACGTGCTGGTGAAGGGGGGCGATTACACCAGGGATCAGGTGGTGGGTGGGGAATTCGTGGAGTCTTACGGAGGCCAGGTGGAACTGGCACCCGTCGCGGAGGGGTTCAGCACAACCCAGTTAATCACCAGGATCGCGGAGAACCATGGCGACAGAGATTGAGAGAATACTCCGGCAGACCATCCGCGTGCATGAGAAGCTGCTGGAGCAGGCGGGCCTGCTGGAGGAGATGGGCGATCGTATGGCCGGCATCCTCAAGGACGGCGGCACGATCTACGTGATGGGAAACGGAGGCAGCGCGGCCGACGCCCAGCACCTGGCCGGCGAGCTGGTGGGCAGGTTCCTGATGGAGCGGGACGCGCTGCCCTGCCACGCGCTGTCCACGGACACGAGCATCCTCACCGCCGTGGCCAACGACTACGGGGTGGACCAGGTGTTCGCCAGGCAGGTGGCGGCGCACGTGCGCGACGGCGACGCGGTCATCGGCATATCGACGAGCGGCAACTCCCCCAACGTCCTGGCGGGCATCGAACAGGCCCGACGCCGCGGCGCCCTCACGATCGGGCTGACGGGCGGGGACGGCGGAGGGCTGGCAGAGCTCTGCGACCTGTGCGCGGTGGTGCCCGCCCACGAGACGCCGCGCATCCAGGAGGCGCACGGGACGATCATCCACATCCTGTGTCGGCTCATCGAAGAGGAGATGTTTGGTTCGGGCGGCTGAGGATTGCGAGACACGCATGTCTTTTGACCCGGTGTTCATTGTTGTGAAGTTCCTGGCGCTCCTGCCGGCGCTGGTGGTGCACGAGTTCGCCCACGCCTACAGCGCTTACAGGTTCGGCGATCCCACGCCCAAGATGCAGGGGCGCGTGACGCTGAACCCGCTGCCGCACCTGGACCCGATCGGGACGCTGATGATTCTGTTCGGCCCCATCGGCTGGGCGAAGCCGGTGGAGGTCAACCCCTACAACATGCGCGATCCTGCCCGGCACTTCATGATCTCGACCGCCTGTGGCCCCATCTCCAACGTCACGCAGGGAATCGCCTGGAGCCTGATCCTGCGTGCCGTGCTGACGTTCGGGCCTGCCGGGATCGCGGACGGCAACCCGCTGGTGGGCTTCCTGGCGCTGTGCGCGCTGATAAACTTCTCGCTGGCCATCTTCAACCTCATCCCGCTGGGTGTGCTGGACGGCCACGAGATACTGCGCTACCACCTGCCCTACGAGGCCCAGGTCCGCTACCACGGGTTCAACCAGCGCTACGGGATGGCCGTGCTGCTGGGGCTCATATTCCTGCCCCACCTGGTGGGGGTGGACGTCTTGGGTTACCTGCTTCTGCCGGGGTGGCGGCTGGCCGCTTTTATAGCCGGCACTCCCCTGTGGAGTATCATCGGCCGCGCTTTCAATCTCCGCTGAATCCTCCAATACCGGGCACACATGGAAGAGGTTCAACCAGACCAAAGTGTTTCGCTGGAACAATTCCGTGCGGAATTGGACGTCTTCAGCGGGCCTCTCGACCTGCTGCTGCACCTGATCAAGCAGGAGGAGGTGGACATCTTCGAGGTGCGGGTGTCGCACATAACGGACCGGTATCTGGGCGCGATCCGGGCCATGGAGTTCTTCGACGTGAACGTGGCGGCCGACTTCCTGGTTGTGGCGGCCACGTTGATGGAAATCAAAAGCCGCACCCTCCTGCCTCCGGCGGAGGCGGACGGCGAGGACGAGGAGGACCCCGGGGTGGAGCTGGTGCGGCGGCTGCTGCAGTACAAGGAGTTTAAGGAGGCCGCCGAAGACCTGGAGGAACGGGCCCGCGCGCGGATGGTCAGATTCGCACGGCCGCGTCCGCCCACCGCCGAAAGCGAGGAGCCCGGCCCGGACGCGCTGCTGGAGGAGCTGCAGGTCTGGGACCTGATGGCGGCATTCGCAGAGGTCGTCCAGCAGACTCGGCTCAAGAGCTCACCGAGGGTCATCCGAAGCGACCTCCCCGTCAGTACCTACGTGGCCGAGGTCGTGCGGCAGTTGCGCGCCCGGGGCGGAGAGCTGGGCTTCCTCGACCTGTTCAGGGACGAGAGCACGCGAGAGCGGATCGTCGGCATCTTCCTGGCTCTACTGGAACTGGTCCGCCGGGGGAGAATCCATCTGGAGCAGGCGGACTCCAGGGCCCGGAGCATCCGCATCAGGCTCCGCCAGGAGGACCCCGCCGAACAACCGCGCGTTTGAAGGTCTGGCACCTTTCTGTTAGCATTGTTGGACTGACAAATGGCTGATCGAGAATCACACCAAGGCTCGGAGGACAGCGGCCCGGACGAGAGGTTGTTGTCGATCCTGGTCTGTCCTGCCTGCCACGAGAAGGTGGATGCACGGGACGATCTGCTCGTATGCAGGGGATGCGGCCGAGGCTATCCCGTCCGCGACGGCATACCTGTGATGCTTCTGGAGGAAGCCATACCTCCGGCCGAAGTCCCGCAAGAGAACGCCCGCCAGTGAACGCCATAATCTCAGATATCCACGCCAACCTGGAAGCACTGCGGGCCGTGCTGGAGGACATTGAGCAGCAGGGCGCCTCGCGCATCATTTGTCTGGGAGACGTGATCGGCTATGGACCGAATCCGCGGGAGTGCATTGATCTCGCCATGGAGTTTGACGTGACCCTGCGGGGCAATCACGAGCAGGCACTGATGTCCGAGTTCGACGGGGCGGATTTCAACAAGCGCGCGAAAACCTCGCTGGCCTGGACCCGCGCGCAGCTCAATCCCCTCGGGGAGGACAGGGAGGCCAACCTGCGCCGCTGGAACTTCATGGGCGGCCTGCCCGAAACCCATACCGAAAGAGGTGCCCTTTTCGTGCACGGAACCCCGAGGGAGCCCATAACCGAATACCTCTATCCCCGCGACATTGAGCGGCCCAACAAGCTGCGAGACATCTTCAACCGCATCGAGCGCGTGTGTTTCTGTGGCCATTCGCACATGCCCGGCGTCTGGACTCCGGATATGGTGTATCTGTCTCCCCGCGAGGTTAATCACCGCTATCGGCTGGTCAAGGACAAGACGCTGGTGAACGTGGGCAGCGTGGGCCAGGCGCGCGACGGGGACGGTCGTTCCTGCTACGTGCTTTTCGACGGGCAGCGGGTGACCTTTCGCAAGGTGCGCTACGACGTGGGGGCCACGGCCGAGAAGATCCGTGCGGTGCCGGAGCTGGATGCTTTCCTTGCCGATCGCCTCCTGGAGGGTCGATAGGCGCGGGGCCGTGCGGCATTACCTTGCCCTTCCTTTTGCTTGATTTATATCGATGGACACGAAAACGTTCATGCAATTCCTGCTGGTCTGCGCGGTGTTCCTCGTGCTCTGGTGGGTGGGGAGCTATTTCCTGTTCGGCGACCAGCGGCAGGCCCCTGCGCCCCGGCCGCCCCGCGGCGAACGGGAGGAAGCCGTCGCCGCCGCGCCGGAAGATGAGGAGCCGCCGCCGGCCGCCGAACCGGAGCCGCCCGCACCGCCTGCGCGGGACGAGGTGGACCCGATACCCCATCTGGAGCTGGCCGGCGAACACCTGGTCACCGACTGGACCAACGTCGGCGCCGGTCTGCGCAGTCTGCAACTGCTGGACGAAAAGTACAGGGCTCCCTACCGACTTCCCGACACGGACGAGCGCCCCCGGCTGACGCTGCTCAACGAGTTCCAGAAGGGCTATTACAGCGACGTGGTGGAGGAGCTGATCCTCTCCGGGGAACAGGACGGCACGCGCTGGGAGAGCGCGATCCCGATGGCGGAGCTCGTTTACCGCGTCCAGGAGCGGGCGGGGCCCCTGGTTTTCGAAGCCCCCGTGAACGGCCCCCACGGCACCCGCCTCACGCTGCGCAAAACGGTCGCCGCGCCCGTGCGCGAAACGGTCACCGCGCCCGAGATATACCACCTGGGGGTGACGCTGGAGATGCGCAACGAATCCCGGCATCCGGTGACGGTGGCGTGCGTCCTGCGCGGCCCCGCCGGCATAGAGCGTGAGACCCTGAGGACGGACTACCTGGGCACCCGGGTGGGCATACAGAAAGGCCCCGACAAATACGACGTAGCCGCACGTCGCGCCGCCAAACTCGGCAAGACCGACCCGGACCCCAACAAGTCAACCCAGATCGTATGGGCGGGCGTGACCAACCATTACTTCGCCGCCGTGATGAAGCTGGAGGACACCTCCTGGGCCCGCGCGGTGGAGTCACTGGCGGTGACCGAGGACGACATCATCAACGCCCGGGGGGAACGATGGGGCCACAACCCCAGCCTCCGGCGCGAGCAGAACCGTTGGGAACTGGCCCGCAACGCCACCGTGGTGGTGCACACCGAACCGATCAGCCTCCAGCCGGGGCAGAAGCGGCAGAGGTCCTACCAGATCATCGCCTGCCCGAAGGAGCGGGAGCTTCTGGAGAGTTACAATGTGGGTCTGCCCCGGTTGATCGACCTGGGTCTTTTCGCCGCCCTCAGTCGGCTGGCGATAGGGCTGCTGAAATTCTTCCATGCCGTGATCCCCAACTACGGCGTGGCGATCATCCTGCTGACGGCCGTCGTGCGGCTTATTTTGCATCCGCTCACGCGCAAAAGCCAGATGAGCATGGCCAGGATGCAAAAGCTTCAGCCGGAGATCGCCGAGCTGCAGCGCAAGCACGCCGACGACAAGGAGAAGCTGGCCAAGGAACAGATGAAGCTGTGGAAAAAGTACGGCGTCTCCCCTCTGAGCGGCTGCGGGCCCATGCTGCTGCAGATACCGGTGTTCATCTCACTTTTCGGCGCGCTCCGTGCCGCCATTGAGCTGCGCCACGCCGGCTTCCTGTGGGTGGGCGACCTGAGCCGACCGGACACCCTGTTCCACCTGCCCTTCTCCCTGCCCATAATAGGCGATCAGTTCAACCTGCTGCCCATTATCATGGCGGGGGCCATGTTCTTGAACCAGCACTTTATGTCAACGGGTGCCTCCGGCCAGGCCCAGCAACAGCAGAAGTTATTCAAGTGGATAATGCCGGTCATGATCGCCGTTTTCCTCTACAGCCGCGCCAGCGGCCTGTGCCTCTACCTGGCGTGCAGCATGGGCATCGGCGTGTTTGAGCGCTGGCTCATCCAGCGGAAGGCGGACCAGATGGAGCTGAAGCCGGTGGCGCAGCAACGGCGTAAGGAGAACAAAGGGCGTCGGCCCGTGCAGGCGGAAAAGAAAACCTGGCTGGATAAGCTGCACGACCTGGTCGAGAAACACACCCAGCCTTCGCAAACCGCCCGGAACGGAGACGATAAGTAGTGGTCTGTGGTATCTGTCTGTCAGCTTGACTTTTGACGTTACGGTCCCTGGCTCTCGGCGCAGCGATGCGGCACTGCTGAGATCCCTTGCACCCCCGCTGGGGCGGCTGCGCCAGGCGTCCCGGTTCGTGCGTGCGGCCCGGGCAGGTCGTGAGACGGACACAATCTACCGCTGCGCCCCGGGCGGATATGTCCGGCTCTCACAGAGCCGAACCGGCGCGGCTCGACGCGGAGGATCATGCCCGAAAGCCGAGGCGAGGACGCCTCAGCTACCCAAAACGGGCAGGCGCCGGAGCTATCTCTGAAAGGCTGCCGGCGGTTGAAGCCGTGGACGCAGCCGGGCGGGGGCACCCCGGTCTATCTCGCCCACGGCCCCCGGTTGCGTTCGCGCGGCGACCTCATATAATGATGTCCGGCTCGCGCAACGACTCGATACCTCACCCACACTCCCCCGATAGGACCGAGGCTCCATGGAGGGATCAGGCCCTCAGAAGGTGGCGATCGTGGGCTGTGGCGGTTGGGGAACCGCACTGGCCCTGCTGCTGCATAGCCAGGGCCATCGGCCCACGATCTGGGGCGTGAAGCCCGAATACGTGGAACAGATGCGGCGCACCAGGCGGAATCCCCGCTACCTGCCCGACGTCGAGATCCCCGAGGGCGTGGCCATGAGCGCCCGGATGGCGGAATGCGTCCCGGACAGCGACGTGGTGGTGGCCGCCACGCCCACCATCTACCTGCGCGCGGTGTGCGAGCGTCTGGCGCCTCAACTCCAGGGCGGACACCTGGCAGTCAACGTGGCCAAGGGCATTGAGGAGGGCACACTCATGACGGGCAGCCAGGTCATCGCGGACGTCTGCGGCGACGACCTGCGGCTGGCCGGCCTCTACGGGCCCAGCCACGCGGAAGAGGTGGCCCGGAGGATGCCCACCACTGTCGTGGCCACCGCGCGGCGCGAACGGGAGGCGCGGGCGGTGCAGGAGTTGTTCATGGCCCCTACCTTCCGCGTCTACACGAACACGGACGTTGTGGGAGTGGAGCTGGGCGCGGCGCTGAAGAACGTGATCGCCATCGCCGCCGGCGTGTGCGACGGACTGGGGTTCGGCGACAACGCCAAGAGCGCCCTGCTGACCAGGGGCCTGGCGGAGATCACGCGACTGGGGGTGGCCATGGGCGCCCGCAGGGAGACCTTCGCCGGCCTGACCGGCCTGGGCGACCTGATCACCACCTGCATCAGCCCATTCGGCCGCAACAGGACGGTGGGCATGCGACTGGCAAAGGGAGAGACACTGGAGCAGATAACGGCCGACATGGAACAGGTGGCCGAGGGGGTGAGGACGACCCGCTCGGCCTGCGCGCTGGCCGACCGACACCGCGTGGACATGCCCATCACGGGGGCGGTCCACGCGGTGCTCTTCGACGGACTCGACCCGCTGAAAGCGGGCATGAAGTTGATGCAGAGGGAACCGAAACCCGAACACGACAGGGACCGTGGCTGACAGGGAGGGAACGTGATATGCCCCGGGATTTCGTCCTGACCGTAATGTCCCTGGACCGCGTGGGCATCGTGGCCGACGTGGCGGGCGCCGTCGCGGAACTGGGCGGCAACATCGACGCCATCAGCCAGACGGTCATGCGGGGGTATTTCACCATCATCATCACGGTGCACTTCGACGAATCCGTGGACGCGGGACAGCTGGCCGGGGCGGTGAGGGGGAGCGGCTCGCCCGGCGAGCTGGAGGTCTCGGTCAAGGAGCGGGCCGTGCTGGAGCCACCGCCCGTGGTGGCCGGCGGGGAGCGGTTCATCCTTACCCTTTCGGGACCGGACCGCCGGGGGATCATTCACCGCATCTGCCGCTACCTGGCCAGCCGGAACATCAACATCGACGACCTCTACGCCCACTGTGAGGGGGCGGGGTTCATGCTGATAGCGCAGCTTCAGGTTCCCGCCGACCTCGAGGTGGAACGGCTGCAGATGGACGTGGAGTCCCTGTGGCCCGACGAGCAGATGAGGGCCAGCCTGCAGCACGAGAACGTCTTTCTGGCCACCAACGACGTGGCGTTTCGCCAGCAGCTCTGAGGTGAGACCCGAACATGCTGCGCACTGAAGACATCATGGCCACGCTCCGCATGTTCCAGGAGGAGAACCTGGACGTGCGGACCGTCACGCTGGGCATCAACCTGCTGGATTGCGCGGACCCGGACGTAGACCGCCTGTGCCGGAAGGCGAGCCAGAAGATACGCAGCCGGGCGGGCAACCTGGTGCGGGTCTGCCGCGAGGTGGAGCACAAGTACGGCATCCCCGTGGTCAACAAGAGGCTGGCCTTCAGCCCGGTCAGCGCGCTGGGCGCGGGCGGCGGGGCGGAGGCGTTCACGCGCATCGGCCGGGCACTGAACGCGGCCGCCGCGGAGGTGGACGTGGACCTGGCCGGCGGCTTCACCGCGCTGGTGCACAAGGGCATAACCCCGGCCGACGCGGCCCTGATCGAGGCCATGCCGCGCGTGCTGAGCGAGACCGAACGCCTCTGCGCATCCGCGAACGTGGCCAGCACCGCCGCCGGCATCAACATGGATGCCGTGAACCTGATGGCCGAGAAGATCATCCAGACCGCGCAGGCCACGGCTGGCGAGGGCGGCTTCGGCGCGGCCAAACTGATGGTCTTCGCCAACATACCGGAGGACAATCCCTTCATGTCAGGCGCCTACCTGGGCTACGGGGAGCCGGACTGCGTGGTGAACATCGGCGTCAGCGGACCGGGCGTCGTGAAACGGGCCGTGGAACGGCTGGTCAGCCGGGACGAGGGCGCGGACCTGGGCGAGATGGCGGAGGAGATCAAGAAGACGTCCTTCCGGGTCACCCGTGTGGGCGAACTGATCGGCCGCGAGGTGGCCGCCCGGCTGGGCGTGGAGTTCGGCATCGTTGACCTGTCCCTGGCGCCCACCCCGCGCGTGGGCGACAGCGTGGGCGAGATACTGCAGGCTATGGGCATTACCCGGATCGGCAGTCCGGGGTCCACCGCCGCGGTGGCGCTGCTGAACGACGCGGTGAAGAAAGGGGGCCTTTTCGCCTCGTCCTCCGTGGGTGGCCTGAGCGGGGCCTTCATACCGGTCAGCGAAGACGCCGCCCTCAGCGACGCCGCCGCCCGCGGTCACCTGAGCCTGGAGAAGCTGGAGGCCATGACCAGCGTCTGTTCGGTGGGGTTGGACATGATCGCCGTGCCCGGCTCCACGTCGCCCGACACCATTGCGGCGCTTATCGCCGACGAGATGAGCATCGGCGTGGTGAACCGCAAGACCACGTCGGTGCGGGTAATCCCCGTGCCCGGTAAGGAGGCCGGCGACGAGGTGGCCTTCGGGGGCCTGTTCGGCCAGAGCGTGGTGCTGCCTGTACGGGGCGCCGAGGGCGCGAAAGAATTCGTGCGCCGGGGCGGCAGAATACCCGCTCCGCTTCAATCGCTCAACAACTGAATCGATGGACGCAGGAAAGGAACCAGACGTGGCCGATTCGCAGCGACTGCAGCACAGACTGCTCGACGAGGTCATGGACATCCAGGCCGTGGACGTGCACTCTCACGTGCCGCACACCGCGCCCGTTGCCGGTTCGCTCCGGGAACTGCTGGGCTATCACTATTACACGGAGCTGGCGCACAGCGCCGGCATGAGCGAGACGGTCATCGACCCGGGCCGACCCGACGAGGAGATGATCCCGGAGCTGCTGGAGGCGATGGCCGACGTGGACAACACCGTCCAGTATAGCTGGCTGATGGAGCTGGCGCGGGAGCTGTTCGAGTTCGGCGAGGAGGCCCTCACGCCGGACAACTGGCAGCCCCTGGACGAGGCCGTCCGTCGGGCGGCGGCCGAGCCGGACCGCGCGCGGCGCGTGATGGAGCAGTCGCACATCGAGAAGGTTTTCCTCACCAACAGCTTCAACGATCCGCTGGAGGATATCGACCGAGAGCTGTTCGTCCCTTCGCTGCGGGCGGATTCGCTGGTGTTCGACCTGCACACGAGCCAGGTGCAGGGCGCGCTGGAACGTGTCACCGGGGTGAGCCTGGATGGGGCGGAGAGCCTGCGGGACGCCCTCCGCGCGGTGGTGGAGCGCTTCTGGGCCCACGGCGCCCTGAGCGCGGCCATCTCCCTGCCCCCCGGTTTCCGGGCCTACAGAGTGGGGGCGGGCGATTTCGACCGGGCCGTGCAGAACGCCCTCAAAGGGTCGCCCGGCGACCACGGACCCATCCTGCACAGCGGCGTGCTGTTTGAGCTGTGCGAGTGCTGTCGGGAAAACGCCATGCCCTTCCAGATCATGTACGGCGTCGTGCGGGACGCCTATCGCCACGGCGTGCCCCGGGGGACCGACCTGCCTGCGGCGGGGGACACCCTGCGCGGACTGCTGCCCCTGCTGAACGCCTTCCCGGAAGTGACCTTCTGCCTGTCCGTGCTCAGTGACAGCCAGGCGCAGGAGCTGGCGGCCTACGGGTGGATCGTGCAGAACGTCGTGCTCAGCGGGCACTGGTGGTACCTGAATGTGCCGGCGTGGATCGAGCGCGACCTGGCGGCGCGCCTCCAGAGCGTGCCCGGGAACAAGCTGATCGGCTACTACAGCGACATGTATAAGCTGGAGTTCGGGCTGGCGAAGTTCAACATGTACCGGCGCGTGCTCGCGAGGGTGCTGGCGCGGGACGTGGTGGAACCCGGCTACGGCACGGAGGGGGAGGCCGTGGAGCTGGCCCGGCTGCTGCTGCGGGACAACGCACTGCGCATTTTCCGACCGGGGAGGACGGGTGCCGCGTGAACGAGAGCGGGACAAAGGGCCGGCTGGTGGCACTGTGCGGCATTGACGGCAGCGGGAAGACCACGCAGGCCGAGCTGCTGGCCCGCCGCGTCGGCGATGCCGGCCACACGGTGGAAGTCATCTCGTTCCCCCGGTACGAGGAAGGGTTCTTCGGTGACCTGATTCGGCAGTATCTACGGGGCGATTTCGCCGGACGGGCGGTGGACGTGGACGCCCGCCTGGCGGCGCTGCCCTATGCCTGCGACCGGTGGGAGGCGCTCCCCCGGCTGCGGGGCTGGCTGGCCGAGGGGAAGGCCGTTATCTGCAACCGCTATGTGCCGGCCAACATGGCCCACCAGGGCGCGAAGATCGAGGAGGCGGCGGAGCGCCGGAGTTTCTACGGGTGGATCGACCGGCTGGAGTACGAGGTATTCGGGCTGCCGCGCCCCGACCTGCAGGTGCTGCTGCGGGTATCCCCCGCCGTGGCGGTGAGTTTGTTGCGGGCGCGCGGGGCGGATGCTCGCATCTGCAGCGAGGAGGACATCCACGAGAGCGACGCGGACTACCTGCAGGCGACGGCGCGGGCCTACGAGGAGGTGGCGCGGCACACGCGCGGGCCATGGGCGGTGATTCCCTGCGCGGAGGGATCGGAGATGCTGCCGCCGGAGCGGATAGCCGAGGCGGTGTGGGAATGCGTGGGGCCCGTTCTTGACGCACACAGACCGAGTTAGAAGAAAGGACAGGGAGATGCACAGCCGATTGCTGCTGGTGGCGGCGCTGCTGGTCGTCTCGGTCGGGTGCTCTTCCACCGGGGACGAAGGTCAACCGGACGCGGACCTGACCGGGGCCCGGACCCCGGTGGAGGTGATGGAAAGGCTCCGGCCTCAAGATACGGAGGGGGCCGTGCTGTATTATCCGCCCGGCGAGGCGCGGCAGTGCCCCGCGGTGGAAGTGGAGACGACCTCCGGCCAGAAAAAGAAGCTGCGTCCGGCGCACAATCCCTACGTCACCTTGATCGTGGGCTGGCACGTGAACAATGTGAACAGCCGGATGGCCCTGCGGCACGTGGCGGACCTGCGCAACAGGTATGAGGCCTACGGCGTGGGAGCCCTGAGCATAGTCGTCAATGCGCCGGGTTCGGAGCAGGCCGCCATGGTGGCGCAGCAACTGGGGGTTAATGTGCCCATCTATCTGGACGACGGCAAGATGTCCGCCATCAGAAAACTCGCCCGCGCGGCGGGAGCCGCCCAGCCGGATGCCATCCCCGCCCTGTTCATCGTGGACCGGCAGGGCTGCATCCGCTTCTACCGGCGGGGGTTCCGCTTTACCGTCCGGGGTGACCCGCGGGACCGCAGACGGTGGGAATTGGTGGAAAGCGCACCTCCCGGTGAGACGGTCAGGGACTACCTGGAGCGCATCATAGAAGAGGGATAAGCCCGGGTATTTCAGTGCGCCGTGAGAAGGCGCACTGAAATATCCGGGATAGGGCGGACACCCGTTGGTCAGCCCGCCGTGCCGACGTTGAGCAGCACGTAGAAAGCCGAGCCGACGAAGACCACCAGCAGCACGTTCTCCAGCAGGTAGACCTGGCTGCGCGTCGCCTCCAGACGGCAGCGCCGGTGCACGAAGAAACGCATGACCAGGAACAGGCCGCCCGCCAGGTACATGATCGCCGCACCCACACCGTGCGAGCCGTGCACGCTGGTGGTGCCGCCCCGCAGACCGGGCATGTACGTGCTGCCCGCGAACAGGGAGTAGATTCCGTACAGGGCCGCCCCGGTGCCCAGGCCCAGGCCGACGATGTATTCCTTGACCCAGCCCTGTGTGGATTTCTCTTCTGTGGATTCCCTGACCATGACATTGCCCGCCGGCGGGCTCAGGGAGCCTCCGGCTCTCCCGTTTCCATGGACCGATTGGCCGCACACGTGACCGCGTGCGTTCGATAGGAGTCCTCGTAGGTGCTTTTGATTTCCGACGTGTCGCCCTGCGTCAGGGCACCGACGAAGGCCAGGTTCTCGCGCATTCCCAGGTCTTCCGACGGACGGTAGCTCCGGGTGACCTGTTCCGTGGTGACCGTCAGTTCGCGCACGCCGCCCTCGAGTCTGGCCCGCGCCTTCCGGGTGAGCACCTCCAGGGATATCTCCCCCTGGCTGACCGCGCAGGTGCTCGTGATCTCGCACAGCAGGCCGTCCCGGAACCGCAGTGAGCAGATGCTGGCGTCCTCCACGTTGTAGTCCTCCTCATCCGTTATGACGTCGCGTCTGCACTGGCAGAACACCTGGTCGACCTCGCCGAACAGGCAGCGTGCCAGGTCGTAGACGTGCGTGGACTGCTCGACCACCTGGCCGCCGCTCTGCTCCTTGCGCCGCCACCAGGGTGCGCCGGGGATGCCGCAGGCGTAGAGCCCCCGGGCCACCACGGGTGGGTTCTCATCCAGCAGGTCGCGCAGGCGGCCCACGTTCTCGCCGTATCGCAGGTGATAGCCCACGCTGGTGACGAGGTCGGTCCTCTGCAGTGCCTCGAGAATCTCGGCGGCGGTTTCCAGGTCGTTGGCCAGCGGCTTCTCCAGGAAGAACGGTATCCTGCGCTCGATCAGGTCCAGCTCGATGGGTCCGTGGGCGTGCGGCGGAACGCAGATGTAGGCCGCATCGAGGTCCTGCTTGTCCAGCATCTCGCGGTGGTCAGTGTACGCGCCCGCGCCGGCGAACCGGGCGGCGGCCTCCGCCGCACGGTCCGGGTCGACGTCCGTGCAGGCCACCACGCGTGCCTCCGGGATGTCCTTCAGCGCTGCGAAGTGCCGCCGGGCGATCCCTCCGGTGCCGATAAACCCAATTTTAACTGCCACTGATGATCTCCATCTGGTTCCTGGTCTACAGCGCGGTTATATCACACGCCCTCTGCCGAATCAACCGGGCTCTCGGGGCGCTCTACGGCTTCTATCCGGTGGCCTGCCGATCGACGAACTACGAGGTCCGCCCGGTGCATGGTGGACAGGATGAGCTGCGCGTTCCACCGGTCCGAATGCTCGTAATGCTGGACGGCTTCCCGCCGGGAGCGTCCGCCGCGCACGTGCCGCTCGATGATCGAGCTGCGCGTGACGCCGGGCGGCAGGAACACAAACAGGGCCAGGTCCAGCAGCGGCCGCACCGGGGCCCACCCGCCTCGCTCCAGCAGGAGGTAGTTACCCTCGGTCAGCACGATGCCGTCGTTCGGCCCGATGCTCACGGCGTCGGGCACGGGGTCGTGCAGCCGGCGATCGTAGCCCGGCAGGCGGACCTGCGGCTCCGTCCGCGCCTTCCGCAGCGTCTCCGCGTATGCCCGCACGTCGAAGGTCTGCGGAGCGCCCTTGAGGGACCGCAGCGATACCCGCCGGCCGGCCCTGTCCGCCGTGAAGTGCTCTTCCAGGTAGGCGTTGGGGTGGTGAAACCCATCCAGGGGACACAGCGCGGCGGGGGCCGGGGGGGTAGGGGCCCGGTTCAGGATCGTTTGGAGCAGGGCCGTGAAAACCGACTTGCCCGAGCCCCCGCACCCGGCCACGCCCACGACCGCCCGCCCCGGCGCCTTGCCGCGCAGGCGCCCGATCAGCCGGCACAGCGGCAGATAGAAGCGCCACAGCTCGTCGGGGCCCATGCGCGCGGCCACCTCGAGTCCGGCGGCATTCAGCCGCACCTCCGGGCACAGGTCGGCGGCCGACCTGAACAGCAGCACCCGCTCGCGCGCGTTCGGGTCGAGTCCCACCGAGCGGAACACCGGCGTGACCGGATCGGTCCGCACCAGCTGCCCGGCCCTTGCCCCCGACACCTCGCCCCCGGCGGCGGCGCGTTCCAGCAGGTCAGCCAGCGCTTGGGGTTCCGGGTGCTGCATGGTGCACTACCGCCCCAGGAGGTCCTCGGCGCGCCCGGGCGAGAGGGCCTTCACGACCTCCAGCATCAGGCGGAGGGTGGCCTCGTAGTCGTCCGCGTGGATCAGGCCGGCGTGGCTGTGGATGTATCGCGCGGGGATGCCGATCGACGCGCTGGGCACCCCTCGGGAATGCACGTGGATGGCCCGCGCATCGGTGGCGCCGCCCTCCATCAGGCTGAGCTGGTGCGGTATGTCCCCCTCCTCGGCGATCTCGATGACCATCTGGTTGAGCCGCCGGTCGGGGATGGTGCCCGCGTCCAGCATGTAGATGATGGGGCCCTCGCCCATGGCGGTCTTGACCTCTCCTTCGACGCCCGGCATGTCCGTGGCCAGGCCCACGTCCAGAACGATGCAGAAATCGGGGTCCACGACGTCCACCGCCGTCCGGGCTCCGCGGGTGCCGACCTCCTCCTGGGTGGTGCCGACCCCGTAGACCGTGTTGGGATGGGCGGTCTCGGCCAGGCGCCGGAGGGCGTGGATCATCAGGGCGCATCCCACGCGGTCGTCCCACGCCTTGGCCAGCAGGAACTCGCCTCCGCCGATGCGCTCGAAGGTCTGCCGCGGCACCACGGGATCGCCGATCCGCACGCCGAGTTCATCCCGGGCGTGCTCCTTGCCGCGTGCGCCCACGTCGATGAACATCTTCTTGCGCTTGATGACCTTCTTGCGCTCCTCCGCCGGCATGAGGTGCGGAGGCGTGGAACCGATGACGCCCCGAAGCCTGCCCTTCCGCGTGTGGACGGTCACCACGTGGCCCAGCAGCGTCTGGTCCAGCCAGCCGCCCAGCGGGGCGAAACGCAGGAGGCCCTCGTCCGTGATGTCCTTGACCATGAAGCCGATCTCGTCCATGTGGGCCGGCAGCATGATGCGTGGAGATTCTTCCTCTCCGGCCTTCCTGCAGATGATGCTGCCCAGGTTGTCCGTGTCGAACTGGGCCACTCCCTCCAGCCGTTGCCGGATGAAATCCCGCACCTCGTCCTCGAAGCCCGGCACACCGTCGAGCTGAGTGAGGCTCTCCAGCAGTTGCAGCGTGTCATCGTCCATGCCCGGCATCCTCCGAGTTACTGGTCTATCGGGAGGGCGAAGCTCTCCAGTATAGCACCAGGGGGGCGCCGGTCAAACTGCCGCCGCCGGTTCCCCGGCCGGGGGTTTTACTTGCCGATGCGCGCGCTGTAGAATGTTGTTCTGGGGGTAAGGGCACGAACAATTTCCTGGTCCATTGCAACTCATCTGCTGGCGGGGGTGTTGTGCGCCCCCGGCAGAACCGTCCGTTTCAAGGGAGGAATCGGATATGAGCGGGAAGCTGTCAGCATGGGTAGGCATCGCAGCTCTGCTGGTCGCGGGCATTTTGCTGAACGGGGTTCTGACCGGACCGGCTCCGGCCCCGGTGGATGCAGCGCCCGATCCGGTGTCGCCGCAGGAGGTGAAAGAACTGGCGGAATTCGCCACGAAACTGGAGAAGCTCTTCCAGCACGCGGCCGACAAGGTGGGCCCGGCCGTCGTCTCCATCCAGACGACCCAGGTTATCCGAAGCGAGCGCTCGCCGTTCGGTTTCAACGATCCGTTCTTCGATGAGTTCCTGCGCAGACGGTTCCCGGATTTCGACCGTTATTTCCGCATGCCCGAACGAGAGCAGAGGCGCCAGGGCCTGGGCTCCGGCATGATCCTGGACCGGCAGGGCCACATCCTGACCAATAGACACGTGGTGGAGAAGGCCGACGAGCTGGAGGTTAAACTCGCGGACGGGCGGACCTTCGAGGCCGAAGTGACGGGAACCGATGACAAGACGGACCTGGCGGTCATCAAGCTGAAGGGAGACTTCGAGGACCTGCCCACCGTCGAACTGGGGGATTCCTCGAAGCTGGAGATAGGGCAATGGGTTCTGGCCGTGGGCAGCCCCTTCGGACTGACCCACACCGTCAGCGCGGGGATCATCAGCGCCAAGGGCCGCAGCGGCATCGGCGTGGCCGAGTACGAGAGCCTGATCCAGACCGACGCGGCCATCAATCCGGGCAACAGCGGCGGCCCCCTGGTAAACCTCCAGGGCCAGGTTGTCGGCATCAACACGGCCATCCTCAGCCCCAGCCGCGGCTACATGGGCAACGTCGGCATCGGGTTCGCCATTCCGGTCAACATGGCCTCCAGCATCCTGGAAGAGCTGAAAACCGGAGCGGAGATCCGCCGCGGTTACCTGGGCGTGCGCATCTCGGACCTGACACCGGGAATGGCCGAAACATTCGGATTCGGCAGCACCAACGGAGTCCTGATCCACGAAGTCGAAGAAGGAACGCCTGCCGAAGAGGCCGGCCTGGAACACGGTGACATCGTGGTCAAATACGATGGCCGGAAGGTCAACAATGCGAACCAGTTCCGGCAGATGGCGGCCGCGACCGAACCCGGCGAAAAGGTGGAGATAACGGTGTGGCGCAAAGGAGAAGAGAAAACGCTTACCGTCAGGGTCGGCGAGCTTGGCGCTGAACTGGGCTCGGCTGACTGGTTTGGCGTGGCCGTGCAGAACATCACCCGCGAAAAAGCGGAGAAACTGAGGCTGCGCACAACGCGCGGCGTGGAGGTGACGAACGTCTCTCCCGACAGCCCCGCCGCCCGTGTGCTTTCGCGGGGAGACATGATCTTCAGCGTCAACCGCAAGCCCGTTGCGGACGTGGACGAGTATCGCGAGATCATGGGCGAGCTGAAAGACGCCAACAAGGTCATCCTCCGCATCCTGGACATCGAGACAGGCCGCAGTGCCTACGTCGAAATACCCGTGCGCTGAGGCCACCCCCCCGGCAGAGGGGCGCGACGGTCACCGGAGGGGCAGGAATCACCCCGCTGGGGCGGATGGTCCGTGGGCACTGTTATAGAACCCGCTCCGTCGGCCCGATGGCAAAACAGGTGATCCGGGGGCTGCATAGTCTGGTTCTCAACCAGGGTCACGTGCGGGGCGGTTTGTGAAGCCGGTGTCGGTACAGCTCCCGCTGAGGCGAGGACACCTCAGCTACCCCAAATGGATAGTTCCGTACTCAAAACGGGCAGGTCCGCCTCCTGCAGCGGCGTCTCAGTCACCGCCCCGGGGCAGTTTCCACACCAGGTAGATCACCAGGGTCACCAGGCACAGGCCCATCAGCCCAAACGTCAGCGCCGTCTGCAGGGGCGTAAGGGCCTGGTCGATGCCCACGTCGCCGGGGAAGTTCGATGGGTGCATTCAGCCACGTCTCCTTGCGCTGACGCCAGCGCGGAGGCTGTTAAGTTCTCGCCGCCAGGTCGCTGCAGCCCGGGGCGTCCTCCTGGCTCCAGGCCAGGTCCATCAGGTAATCCGGGAACCCCCCTCCCGCATCGCGCAGTGCCATGTGGAAGAGCTTCTCCACCTGGTCCCTGTGCTGGTCGGCCAGGTTCTGCTCGAAGGGGGACTCGGCCTCCAGGTCGTACAGGAAGGCGCCTCTGCCGTCCACCTTGCAGTTCATGTACCACCTCTCGGTCACCACGGTGACGGCCGAGCCCCAGGCGACGGTGGCATGGTCCCTGATTCTCTCGCCCGCCAGGGCATCCTCGAGGAAGGGGCGCCCGTCCAGGTATTCGCCGGATTCCAGCCCGGCGAACCGCAGCACTTCTGCGGAGATGTCGTGGTGCTGCACGATGGCGTCGGTCCTCTGTGCGGCGCCCCGCCCCTCCGGATGGCGCACGAAGAGCGGCACGTCGTAAACCGAGGGGTGGGACGGGTAGCCGCGCTTGCCCAGGTAGCCGCCGTCCCCGATGGAATGGCCGTGGTCGCTGGTAACGATCAGAACGGTATCCTCCAGCAGGCCCAGGTTCTCCATCGCCTCCCGCAGGTAGCCGAACCACCGGTCGCACATCGTGACCAGACCGCTGTAGTTGGCCCTGGTGCGGCGCAGCAGGTCCGGGGGCAGCTCCGTCTCCCCCGAATAACCGCTTACAACCTGCTCCCGTCCGTCGGAATCATCGTACATCCGACGGTAGTGCTCGGGCACGAACCAGGGCTCGTGGGGGTCGAACGACTCCACGGTCAAGAAGAACCGGTCCGCGTCCCGGTTCTGCTCCAGCCAGCGGACGGCCTCGATAAGCACGCGCGCGTTGAAGTAATCCTCCTCTTTCGTCCGGTCGTGCATGTTCTTGAGGCACTGTCGGATGAAAGCTTCCTTCCGCGGGGTGCGCATCTCCTCCGGCAGCCAGTAGTCCAGATCCTCCCGCGTCGGCTCCGGGCCGCTGCGGTAGGGGTCCATCTCCTGGCCGCGCAGGAAGGTCCACTGGTCGAAACCCCGCCAGAAGTTCTTCGAGGGCTTGAACATATGGTAGACGTCCGCCACCAGCCCCGTGCGGTAGCCGGCATCGCCCAGCATCTCGGCCAGGGTGTCGTGATGCTCGGGAATCGGCCCCCAGCCCGGAGCGCCCACAAAATCGCCCCGCAGCCGGAAATCCGCCTCCACGAACGGGTAGACCCGGCGGCCCGTGTAGAGGGCGCGGCGGGTTGGCAGCGTGGGAAGCGACTCCGGATATGCACGGTCGAACAGGAGCGACTCCGCCGCCAGGGCGTCCAGGTGTGGTGTGCGCACCCGCCACCAGCCGGGGGTGCCGTAAGCCCCGATGCAGTCCTTGCGCAGCGAATCGAAGACGACCAGAACTACGTTCATTCCGAACCTCCATGGAGCAAGGACACAGGCGAGCCTCCTTCACTCTCCGAGCTTCGGAGCCCGGGGGTGCCTGTGCTGCACACAAAAAAGCGTCTTCAGCGTTGAGTTTCGCGGCAACGCGCATACCGTCTGTTGTTCAACAGGTCGACGAGGGCCGGGTCCGTTGCGATTGACCCATTTCCGACCCACCCGATATAATAGCGGCTCCGCCGGGCGATGCGAGGAGAAGGCGCGATGAATGCTCTGGTTCTGGGTGGTATCGGGCTGGGGGCCCTGGCGCTGGGCTACCTGTTCTACAGCAAGAAGGTCGTGCAGTGGGCGGGTCTTGACCAGGGCATGACGCCGCCGGCGGTGGAGATGAGGGACGGCGTGGACTACGTGCCGGCCAGGCACTGGAGCATGCTTTTCGGGCACCACTTTGCCTCCATCGCGGGCGCGGCGCCCATCATCGGTCCCGTCGTGGCGTGCCTGGTGTGGGGGTGGCTCCCGGCGGTTCTGTGGATCGTGCTGGGCGGCATATTCTTCGGCGCCGTTCATGACTACATGGCGCTGGCCACCTCCCTGGAGAACAAAGGCCGGTCCGTCAGCGACCTGAGCGAGTCTGTTCTGGGCCGGTCCGCCAAAATCGTGTTCGGCTGTTTCGTCTTCCTGGCGCTCATCCTCATCGTGGCCGTGTTTGCCGCCGTGGCGGGCCAGACGCTGGCGACCACGCCGGCGGTGGTCATTCCGACATTCGGCCTCATTTTCGTCGCGCTGATCGTCGGCGTGCTGGTCTATCACACTCCCCTGCCGATCGCCGTGAGCACCGTGATCGGCCTGGCGCTGCTGGCCGGCCTCGTCGTTGCCGGGTATCACCTCCCACTACGGCTGCCGTGGCCCACGGTGGACCGGCAGGCCGTTGCAGGGGCGATCGGACAGCTCGAGGATGTGCCGCAGGAGGGCTTCGAGGCGCAGATGGCCTCGGCGGCCGCGCTGCTCCAGGAAGGTAAACCGGACCTGGCCACCGGGCGTCTGGATGGCATGGACGAAGAGAAGTTGAACCCCCGACAGCAGGAACGCCTGGCCGAACTACGGGCTCTGGCCAAGAACACCCTTGGCAAAGTTGCCAAATCGTGGACTGTCATCCTGCTGATCTACGCCATGGTGGCGGCGGTGCTGCCCGTGACGGTGCTGCTGCAGCCGCGGGATCATCTGGCGGCGGCCGTTCTGTTCATCGGCATGGTGCTGGGCTTCACGGGGGTCGTTCTGTCGCGGCCGACGCTGCAGAGCCCGCATTTTGTCGCCTTCCAGGGCGGCCAGCAGGGCTGGTTGTGGCCCATGCTCTTCGTGGTTATCGCCTGCAGCGCCATATCCGGCTTCCACAGCCTGGTGGCCAGCGGCACGACCTCCAAGCAACTGCCCGCCGTGCAGAGCGCGCGCCAGATCGGATACGGGGGCATGATCATGGAATCGGCCCTGGGACTGCTGGCGGTGCTGGCCGTGACGGCCGGGCTCTACTGGCAGCGGGTGCCGGCCGGGCAGGAAGGATTCGTCTACCAGAAACTGATGGCACGAACCGGCTGGATCGGGACCTTCGGCCGGGGTTACGGAAAGCTCATCGAGAGCATGTTCCCCACCATCGGCTTCCTGATCGGCATCACGATGCTCAAGACCTTTGTCATGACCACGCTGGACAGTGCGACGCGCATCACCCGCTACATCTGCTCGGAGCTTTTCGCGGACACCTTCGGCATCAAGCCGCTGAAGAACCGCTACGTGGCGACGGTGTTCATCGGTGTCTGTGCGGGCGCGCTGGCCCTGGGCAACTGGAGGGCGATCTGGCCCATCTTCGGGTCGGCGAACCAGCTCATCGCGGCCATGGCCCTCATTATCGCAACCGTTTACCTCATGAGCCGGGCCCGATCGTGGGTTTTCACGGCGGTGCCGGCGGTGCTGGTGTTCATCACGGCCATGGGGGCGCTGGTTTACAAACTGATCGACTTTCTGACACCTGAAGAGGGAGCCGAACCGAAACGCCTTCTGGCCGCCGTTGCCGTGGCATTGATAATCCTGGGTCTCTTCGTGGCCTACAGGGGGGTGCTCGCCGTCGCAGCCGCGGCGAGACGCAAGAGCCAGACGGCCGGAGGGGAAGCGCCGCAGCCGTCCGAAGGGGCTTGAGCTCCGGCGGCTTGCTTCGATTGATTCTTCGGGCCCGAATTGTATAATGGAAGTGTTGCCGATGAGCCTGTGACGATACGGAGCCACCCATGAAACCGGACGTTCATCCCGAATACGTGCGTTGTGAAGTGATCTGCGGCTGCGGGGAGCGGTTCATAACCCGTGCTACCCGGCCGGTCATGCGCGTCGAGGTCTGCTCGAAGTGCCATCCGTTCTACACCGGCAAGCAGAAGCTGGTGGACAGTGCAGGGCGCGTGGAGAAGTTCCAGAAGAGGTGGGGCAAGCACATCGAGGAGCGGAAAGCCCGCATCGCCGAGGAGAATGCGGCTCAATAGCCGAACTTGGAGAGTCCTTCCGCTGTGCCGGCGGAAGGGCTTTTATGTACGCTGCACCCCGGCCGCCTGCTGGCCGGGTCCAGATGAGCCGTCAATACCATGATCGAACTTGACGAGGACATAAGGGACGAGCTGGTCGAAAGGCTGGCGGAGCTGGCCGAACGCCACCGGGAGGTGGAGCGGCTTCTGTCCGACCCGGACGTCATAGCGGACAGCACGCGGCTGGCGGGCCTGGCGCAGGAGCACGGCTGGCTGGCCGGCCTGGTGGACCTGTACGAGCGGATTCAACAGGCACGCCGCCGCCGTCGGGAGGGGCGGGAGCTGTTGCAGGAGGAGGGCGACGAGGAACTGTGCGAGCTGGCCCGTGAAGAGATCGACGAGGCCGACCGGGAAGAAGCCCGCCTGCTGTCGGAAGCCATCGAGTTCCTGGTCTCCGACGGCGCCGAGGCCAACCGCAACGTCATCGTGGAGATACGACCGGGGACGGGTGGTGAGGAGGCCGCGCTGTTCGCCGCCGACCTTTTCCGCATGTACTCCCGCTACGCGGAGAGGCACGGATGGAAGGCCGAGCTGATCAACGCGAACGAGACAGACCTGGGAGGCTTTCGCGAAGTCATCTTCTCCATAAGCGGCCCCGGCGCATGGCGGAAGCTGCGCTACGAGAGCGGCGGCCACCGCGTCCAGCGCGTGCCCGAGACCGAATCCCAGGGCCGCATACACACCAGCCTGGCCACCGTGGCCGTGCTGCCGGAGGCGCGGGAGGTGGAGGTGCAGATCAACCCGGAGGACCTGGATACGTCCTTCATCCGATCTTCCGGGCCGGGGGGGCAGCACGTGAACAAGACCAGCTCCTGCGTGCGCATAGTCCACAAGCCCACGGGTATCACCGTGCGCTGCCAGGATCAAAAATCCCAGCAGGCCAACCGCAAGCAGGCGATGAAGGTGCTGCGCGCCCGGCTGTATGAAAAGCTGGAACGGGAACGCCGGCAGCAGCGCGACGCCCTCCGCCGGTCCCAGGTCGGCTCCGGCGATCGCAACGAACGCATCCGCACCTACAACTTCCCCCAGGACCGCCTGACCGATCACCGCGTCGGCCTGGACCTGTTCGGGCTGGACGGCATCCTGATGGGCAATTGCGACGATCTGTTCGACGCCCTGGCCGCCTATGACAGGCAGAAGCGGGTGATGGCCTTCATCGAGGACGGCGGCCCCGCCCCGGCCGCTACCGAATGAACAGCAGCACCGGCATGAGGCAGAGGGTCGGCTCCGCGCGCAATGCCACAAGGGCCTGCACGTAGCCGCGCAGGCGGGGGAAACGGGCCAGGACCCCGGACAGAGGCCCCGGAGGCGCGCTGACCCCCGACCCGAAAAAGAGGGCTTCCATCAGGCTGCGCGGCCGGGGCAGGTGCACCACCTTGACCTCTTGCTCATCGGGGATGCCGGCCGCTTCGGCGGCCCGTTCGATGGCATCCCACAGACCACCCAGACCGTCCACCAGGTGGTTCTGTTCAGCCTGCCGGCCCGTCCAGATGCGTCCCTGGCCCACCTGGTCCACCTGCACCGCCGAGAGGGCCGGTCGGGTCTGTGCCACCCTGTCCACGAACAGGTCGTAGACCTCCCCGATCAACTGCCGCACCCGGGCCTTTTCGATGTCGCTGAACTCCCGGAAGGGGGAGAACATCCCTCCGCCCTCTCCCGCCTGGATGACGTCCACGGTGAGGCCGATCTTCTCGCACAGCTCCGCCACCACGAGCTTGCCCCCCAGCACGCCGATGGAACCCGTCAGTGTTCCCGGCTCGGCAACGATGTGCCGTGCTCCTGCGGCAATGTAATAGCCGCCGGATGCGGCTGTGTCGGAGAGGGAGGCGACGACCGGTTTCTCGGCGTCTGCCCGGCGGAGCTGGCGCCATATGAGGTCGGACGCCAGGGCGCTGCCCCCGGGGCTGTCCACCCTCAGCACGATCGCCTTCACGTTCGGCTCGTCCACCGCAGCCTGAATGGCCCGTGTGATCTGATCGGTGCCCGCCACCTGGTCGCCGATGCTCAGTTCGGAATCCTGCGTCCTCACGATGGGCCCGACGGCGTAGATCACCGCCACGGCGGGGCCGGTCGGGGCGATGCGCGAGGGCGGCCGGGAAGGCATCAGCAACTGGAAGATATCCATCGGACCGGGGGCCTTCCGGGGGGGCCTCTGGCCACCGGCGTAATCGGTGTCGAGCGCCACGGACCCGTCGTGGCGGTCTCTCAGGTCCGCCACCAGTTCGTCCCGGAAGAGAACGTCGTCCACCAGGCCGGCATCCAGGGCGTTGCGGGCGGTGTACGGCCCGTCGGCGAGGAGTTGTCGGGCACGCTCAACGCTGATGGCGCGACCGGCGGCGATGCCGTTGGACAGTTGCGTGTAGTAATCCTCCAGGACGGAGCTGAGCGCATCGCGGGCGGGTTCAGAGAAACCCGTCCGGGTCAGTTCCTCCCCCGCCGTTTTGTATTCGCCGGCCTGCACGAGGTCCGCCTTTACGCCGACCATGTCCAGCAGCTTCCGGGCGAATACCGCCTCGATCCGCAGTCCGGAGAGCATCAGGTGCCCGGCGGGGGCCATGACGACGCGGTCTGCGGCGGTGGACAGGTAATAGGCCAGGGTGCCCGGGTTTTCGAGGGTGCAGACCACCACCTTGCCGGCCGCCCGGTTTTGAAGTATGGCCTTGCGGATTTCTTGTGCCTTGGCCCACCCCCCTCGGAAATCGTGAACCTCCACCAGCAGGCCCGACAGCCGGGGATCGGAGGCCGCCTGCCGCAGCCGCGAGAGCAACCGGTGAAGCACTTCCTCCTGCGGTTCCACCAGGTAGACCGGCGGCAGGGACTCGGGCAGCTCGCCCGTCACCTCGAACGCGGCGTACCGGACGCTGCCCTGAACCTCGACGCCTGCGGCGGTCCGCGCCGCCGGACCGGTGCACGCCATCCATATGCCCAGCGCCAGCCATAGGGCCGTGATCGCTTTCTTCATTGCACTCCCCGGCGTTAAAGTCGACTTCCCCACGAATCCCATGATAGGGCCGCCCTCGGGTGCCGTCAAGAATCGCTCCGGCCGGGGAAGTGTTGACAGACGACCGTCTCGGGCGTACATTCATCCTCTGGCGGAATCCACCCCGCCGGGAGGTCATGGCTGACGCCGGGGGACACCGCATGGGCAAGCGACAGAGGCTGAGACCGGTTCTGGACGGCGACTGGTGGCTGATCGCCCCCAGTCCGGACCTGCGAGGCGTGCTTCCCGGCGCCGATCGTCACTTCGACGACTGGCAGGCGGGGGGAAGGACGGGAGAGCACAACGCACCCGTGGACCATCACGCCTTCCGCGGGCCGGGCGGCCTGTGGCACCTGTGGGGCTGCGTGCGCGCCACGGCAGTCGGGCGCATCCTCTACCACTGGCAGGCCCCGAGCCTGACCGACAGCCTGTGGCGGGACACCGGAGAGCTGACCCGCTGCGACCGCGCCGCCGGCGAATGCCTGAACGACCGCCGGAGCGAACAGATACAGTCCCCTTTTTTCGTCGAGCACGAAGGGCGCTACTACATGTTCTACGGCGGCGCGAGCGCCGGCGTGCGCGATGAAGATGGCGGCATGATCGACGTGGCGGACCTCGATCCCGGCGATCCCCGCCTGGCCACCCACGCGCACTCGCAGATATGCCTGATGACCAGCGCGGACGGCCTCCAGTGGACGCGCCACAGGGATGAGCGGGGTTACAGCCGGCTGTTCGTGGGGCCGGGCGCGGCCCGCGACCCGTGCGTGCTGCGCATCGACGGGCGGTGGCACATGTACTACGTGGGGTTCGAGGGAGACGGCAGGGAGAGCCACGGCTTCTGCCTCCGCACCAGCGACGACCTGGTCAACTGGTCCGAACCGCGGTTCGTCCATCGCGACGCCTCTTTCGGACGGGAGCACTGGAGGTGCGAGTGCCCCTTCGTGGCCCGCCGCGGGGATTACTATTACCTGTTCCGGACCGTGGACTACTACGCCGGGGAGACCTGCGTCTTGCGCAGCGAAGATCCCACCGACTTCGGAGTGGGGGATGCACGAGACAAGTTGGTATGCCGCTTCCCGGCCGCGGCGGTGGAGATTTACGTCGATTCGGACGGCAAGGAGTACGTTTCCAGCAACCACAATCCCCCGCTGGGGACGCAGATGTGCCGCCTGCGCTGGGAGCCGGACCGCTGACGGTCCGCGTGCTGGCGCGGGTTAGTCGCGGGCATCCCGCACGAGGGGAGGCAGCGTGCGCAGTGACCTGATCTCGAAATCGGGTCTCACGTCGGCGGCGGGCTGCCCCACGCGGTTCAGCCAGACCGCGCAGATACCCGCACGCTACGCCCCGGCCACGTCTTCGGCGAGGGAATCGCTCACGTGCGTCATCCGTTCCGGCGGGCAGTTCGCCTCGCGGGCGAAGAGGGCGAAATCGAAGCGTCCCGGCAGGGCCAGTGCGGGGGCGACCACGCCGCGAAGTGGGAGACCTCGTACATGATGTTCTTCTATGCCGACCTGGTGGACCTGGGCGCATTGGGCGATGGACCGCCGGCGCCGGACATGCGGCCGCCGGACGGCATCGGCGGTCGCGATCCCCGGGAGCACGCCGGTGCGGAGGTAGGGCGCCGAAACGCCGAGGTGGCCGTGGAGATGATCGGCCGCAGGGCCCGGGAGCTGCTCGAATCCCTGCCGGAAGACGAACGCTCGTTCCCTTTGAAGGCCATCAGTCCCGAACACTGGTGGTACGTGTGAAGGTACGGCCCGAGATGAACGGGAGGTTGAGGACGCGACAGAGCGCGTCCCCCCAGCGGAATGCCGTCTTTTGTGCCGTGAAAGCTGCGGAGGGCGCTGCGATCACGTATCCCCCCGGGCGGTTGTAAGTATCCCGGCATCGTTCTATACTTGGCCTCGATTTGCCCGACGGGCTGACCCTTGCTGAGAGAGATGCACGATGCGGCTGGAGATTCTGCCGGATTCGGTGGACGAGCCGGATTCAATCTATGTCTACGCGGCGCCGTTTGAGCCGATCGGGTCCTTGCTGGAGGAGGCCGATCGGGCGGCCGTGTTGACCAATTCCAGAGCTCCCGTGATGCTGGACGGGCCGGTGCACGTCCCGGGGGCCGAGGGAGGGCGATGGCTGGCCGATAACGGGGGAGAGGGGTTCACCAGAAAAGACGGGCCGGTCGATTTCCGACGCGAGGCCTGCCGGACCCGCATCCGGCAGGTGGCAGAACTGGCCGCACGGCTCGAGGAGGAGGGCATACCGCCGTGTTCGGCCGTCGACCAGATGGTTTCGCAGGCGCACGCGCTGCTGGAGGCCGGCGAAATCCGCGAGGCGGTGGAGCGGACTTTCTGGGCCGGCGAGCGGCTGGTGGAGGCCGAGATCGAATGGCGCCTCCAGGGGCCGACCCGACTGGAGCGGGGCATCAACACGAAGGGCCTGCACAACGCCAGGGCGGCCTGGGACGAGCACTTCGCCGACCGGTTCACCTACGCGACCGTCCCCCTGACCTGGGGCATTCTGGAGATCGAGAAGGACCGGCCGCGCTACGATGTCCTGGACGAACTGGTCGCCTGGGGGCGCGAGCACGGGCTCGGCATGAAGGGCCACGCGCTGATCTGGCACAGCGGATTCGAGAAGCGCTGCTGGATGGCGGACGTGAGTTTCGAGGAATTGACAGAGCGCTCGGCCCGCCGCGTGCAAGCCATCCTGGAGCGGATCGGGGACGACCTGGACGCGGTGGAGTTGATCAACGAACCGGTCCAGGCCGCTTCTCTCGATCTGTCGGTCGATCAACAGCTCGACGAGACGGAGATGGTCTATCGGCTATGCAAGGAACTTGCCCCGCACGTCCGCCACATGATCAGCCTCTACGCGGAGGATGAATCGTGGCTCCCGCGCCAGTTCCGCCGGGGCCGCGAGGGCATGATAACCGTCGCCGAGTTCGTCGAACGCTGCATCGAACGCGGCGTCGAGCCCGACCTGATCGGCCTGCAGCTTCACATGCCGGAGAATCTGTTTCACACCCGGCAGGTGCTCGAATACTGGCACGGACGGTTCAACTTACCCGTGCACGTCACCGAGTGGACGCCGCCGTCGGGCGCCGAGCCGTCGGTGCGCATCGGCGGCCGCCCCATGAGTCCCTACCTCAAGACCTGGCGGGGTGAGCCCTGGACCGAGGACGTGCAGCGGGAGCACGTGCGCAGCTTCCTGGCCTTGTATCAGGCACTGCCCTTCGTGGAAAACGCCACCTTCTGGGGCACAGCGGACGCGCCGATACTGTGGCACGACTATCTGATCGGCACGCCGTGCGAGGACTACCGCCTGCCCTGGGCGGCGGGCCAGGGCCTGCTGCGGGAGGACCTCACACGAAAACCGGCTTTGAGTGCGATCGACGAAATCACGGAAAGGATGAACGGATGACCCCGCGGAGAGACGAGAGACCGAACGTGCTGTTCATTGCCCTGGACGATCTCAACGAGTGGATCGGCTGCCTGGGGGTGAATCCCGACGTGAAGACGCCGCACATGGACCGGCTGGCGGAGGAGGGGATGGCATTCACCAACGCCTGCTGCCCTTCGCCGGTCTGCCAGCCGTCGCGCACGGCGCTGCTCAGCGGACTGCGGCCCTCGACGACGGGGTGCTACCTGCTGAATGACCGCCCCCAGGACTCGCCCGTATGGGACGGGGCGCTGCCGCTCCCGCTCCATTTCCGCCACAACGGCTACCGCGCCATGTGCGTCGGCAAGGTGGACCACGGTAACCTGGTGGACAAGGCCACCCGGGCCTCCCGCGGCGAGAGCCTGTGGGACGAGCACGGCGGCTTTTTCGGCGGCCAGCAGTTCGACATGCGCTCGCGGCACACCTCCTGTCTCACGCACGTGGACGGGTATTACAAGTGGGCCTTTCACTGGGGGCCGCTGGACGACGACCAGGCCGAGACGCTGACCGACCGGCACGTCGCCCGCTGGGCCGCCGAGCGGCTGGGGCGGGACTACGACAGCCCCTTCTTCCTGGCGGCGGGCTTCTTCCGGCCGCACGTGCCGCTGATTGCGCCCCGGCGGTTCTTCGAGATGTACGATAAATCCGAGCTCCACCTGCCGCCCACCGGGCCGGAGGATCTGGACGACATGCCGCCGATCGCCCGGCAGATCGCCCTGGCCGGCTACCAGGATTTCAAGCTGGGGATGCACCGGCAGATAACCGAGCACGGCTACTGGCGGGACCTCGTGCAGGCCTACCTGGCCTGCGTCAGTTTCGTCGACGACTGCGTGGGACAGGTGTTGGAGGCCCTCGATGAGAGCCCCTACGCCGACAACACCATCGTGGTGCTGTGGGGGGACAACGGCTGGAGCCTGGGGGAGCACTTCCACTGGAAAAAGTGGTCCATCTGGGACTGTGGCGCGCGAGTCCCGCTCATCATCCGGGCACCGGGCGTGACCGACGGCGGGACGCCGTGCGAGGAGGGTGTAGACCTCACCGACCTGTATCCGACGCTCGTAGATCTATGCGGGTTGCCGGAGGTGGCGGGGCTGGACGGGCAGAGCCTGCGCGAGCTGCTGTCCGGCGAGCAGACGGAACGCGAACGTCCGGGCCTGACGTCCTTCGGGCCGAACAACCATTCGCTGCGCACCCGCCGGTGGCGCTACAGCCGTTACTGCGACGGCACTGAAGAGCTCTACGACCACGATAGTGATCCCTACGAGCACGCGAACGTGGCCGGCAGGGCGGAGTTCGAACCCGTCAGAGATTCTCTGGCCAGATGGCTGCCGGAGGAGAACGCGCCGGCGCTGGCTTCCTCGCCATCGCAACGGCGGCTGCATCTGGAACCGGGGCAGGATGTGTGGTTCCGGGGGGCGCAATCCGGTTTCGCTGAGAGCCGCATCACCATACGGGCAAAGGTGAAGGCCGAAGCGGAAGAGGGTGTCATCGTCCATCACGGGGCCTGGTTCGCCGGCTATGCGCTCTACATCGAGAAGGGCCGGCTGCACATGGCCGTGATGGACGTGCCCGGATCCCTGCGGTGGGACAACTTGGAGACCAGGACGACCGTCGTCCGGGCCGACGAGCCGTTGCCCGAGGGGCTTGTTCAGGTTGAGGGTTGCCTGGAGACCGACGGCACGATCACGCTGAAGGTAGATGACGCGATCGTGGGAACCGGCCGGGCCGACGGGCCGCTGTCCATTTATCCTGCCGGGCTGCTGGAGGCGGGGTGCTACACCCGGACGCACTACCCCGCCATCGGAGGCTACGCCCCGCAGGAGGAGTTCCCCGGCGTCCTGCGGGATATCCGCGTCGAGTTTGGACAATAGCACCAGGGAGGAAGGAGCATGCAGACGAGTAGCCGGCGTCCGACGGGGTGGCTCAGCGATGTCAGGCGGTGCGTGGCGACGCTGCTCGCGGCGGTGCTTGTGGCAGTGGGGACGGGTTGTTTCGGTTCCTTCCCGCTGACCGGCCTCGTGTACGACGTCAACGCGACCATCCGGCCGGATGTCCTGCGGCAGGTGGTGTTCTGGGTTTTCCTCGTTTTCCCGGTCTATGAGGGGAGCGTGCTGGGCGACCTCGTGGTGCTGAACCTGCTGGAGTTCTGGACGGGGCTGAACCTCGGTGGATTGGACCCCACCGGGACGGTGGGCGAGCTGGAAGTGGACGTGCAGCCCGCGGAGGACGGACGGACCGCGCAGATGGCCATCGTGCGCGGGGGCGAGACAGTGGCGCGGGCCCGGTTCGTGCGTGTGTCCGATGAGCTCTGCGAGGTGCACAGCCCGGAGGGGAAGCTTCTGGGCGGGGCGGTGCGCACCGAGGGCGGCGCGGTGCGACTGGAAGGAAGCGACGGCACCGTGGTCGCCACGCTCTCGGCCGAGGAGATCGGCGCATTTTTGGCGCCCGCCCGGTAGCGCGGGTAACTCGGTTTTCCATGCCATCCTCAGGGGGCAGAGCAATTGGGCTGCATAGTGACCATACTGGCCTTGCTGGTGCCGCGGCTGACTATGATTGCGACATTTGTGTTCACGGATTGGTTCCCCCGGGCCTTTGATTCCGTCCTGTGGCCGGTGCTGGGGTTCGTGTTCATGCCCTATACGACGCTGGCCTGGATGGCGGGCGCGCTGCACGGGGGCGTGCAGGGTGGATGGCTGGTTCTGGTGGTTCTGGGCGTCATCGCGGACCTGAGCCACATGGGCGGTGGGGGGCATCACTACCGCTCGTATCGCGGCCGGCGGTGAGGCGGGGATTCTTTCTCCGCGGTCACGCGTGCCAGATGCGGCGGGGCATGACGCCGGCCGTCTCCATGTTGGCCCGCACCAGGCGTTGCATCAGGCGGTCCCGGACGGGGCGGGCCTCGGGGTCATCGAAGAGATTGTGGTACTGGTCCGGGTCTGCCTCCAGGTCGTAGAGCTCGCCGTAATCGGCGTGGCGATAGACCACCAGCTTGTGCCCGTTGTGGATGAAAGTCTGCTGGTGCAGCTTGACCGTGGCGATGAAGTCCACCAGCGCCCAGTCGCGCACGCAGTCCGTCTCGCGCCGGATGACGGGTAGCTGGCTGACGCCCTGGACGCCGGGCGGGCACTCCGCCCCGGCGGCGTCCAGGAAGGTGGGCAGCACGTCCACCAGGTTGAACATGGCTTCCGTGCGGCCGACCGGGCCGGACTGGCCGGCGGGCCAGCAGGCGATGCCGGGGATGCGCTGGTGGTCGTCGTAGGCGGCGATGCCCTTGCCCCACAGCCCGTGGCGCCCCAGCATGTCCCCGTGGTCGGTGGTGAAGATGATCAGCGTGTTCTCCCGCGCCTCCATCCCCTCCAGGGCTTGCAGCAGGCGCCCCAGGTAGTGGTCGAGCATGTTGACCATGGCGATGTAGGCGCGGATGGCGCGGGCGGGGTCGGCGATGCGGTCGTAGCTTTGCAGGGCGGGGATGTTCTTGACCGGGCAGTCGGGGTCGATGAAATCGTCCGGCTCCTGTTCGCTCCAGTATTCGCCTTCGAAGAAGCGGCGATAGAGGATGGGTTTGTCGTCCATCTCGCCCTCCCGCAGGCCGCCCGGGTCCACCCCCGACATGTCCACCTGGGAGTAGAACGGTTCGGGGCAGACGTAGGGCGGATGGGGGTCCTGGTAGGAGGCCCAGCACAGCCAGGGCCTGCCCTCGCTTTCCTGCCGGCGGATCCAGTCCAGGGATTCCTCGGTGATCCAGGCGGTCTGGGTGTGCCGGGGCTTTTTCTCCCACGGGCCGAGGGTGGGGCGGTTTTGCCCGTCGGAATGCAGGTGGTCCAGGTTGAGGCCTCGTTTCTGCAGCCAGGCCCGGTAGTGGGCGTTGGGGGCGTGGTCACAGGTGTGGCTCTGGCAGTGTCGCACGAACCGGAATCCCACGTAGGGGCCGTCGTAGTCGTGCCAGAACTCGTCCGGCGGGTTGCTCTTTTCGGGGGAGGGATCCTCGATGCCGGCCACGTGCTGGTGTTCCAGGTGGCGGGCCACGAAGTGCGTCTTGCCGATCAGCGCCGTGGCGTAGCCCGCGTCGGCAAGCACGGAACCCAGAGTCGGACCGTCCAGTGCCGGCACGGGTTCCATCCCGATCTGGTAGGCGCCGTGCCGCGCAGGGTACTGGCCGGCGAGGATGGAGACCCGGGCCGGGGTGCAGACCGGGGAGGGGCAGTAGCTGCGGTCGAACAGCACCCCTTCGCGGGCCAGGCGGTCCAGGGTGGGGGTGCGGTAGCCCGGAGTGTCGTACAGGCTCAGGCTGTCCCAGCGTTGCTGATCCGTGGTGATCAGAAGAAGGTTGGGTCTTCGGTCGGCCATCGTCTGGTCCCCGGGTGGAGTCGCGGGCGTTATTCGCGGGGAGGCTACCGGTTCGGCGGCGATTCGTCAAACCCCGCCGTTGACGCCGTCCGTCGCCGAGCTTACCGTATTGCGTGTCTCGGGGCATCTCAACGCTGCGCGGGGAGACGGCATGGATGCCTGGGCGAGAAGGGCGGCCGCGGTATGGATGCTCTGTGCAGTCTTTGTCTGCGGCCCGGCCCGCGGCGCGGTGGGGAGCAGGGAGATGTAGCGGGGCGGGACGCCCCAACCAATCTCAGCGCGTGCTTGCGGCGAGCACATGCTGGAGGGACGCGCTTTGTCGCGTCCGCCTGCCCTGGACCCCCCGTGTGCCATAACGATCGGCCACGAACCCGCGGGCGCGGGGTGGCCCTCCAGGCTCCGCCCAGGGTTCGACAACTGGCATGCGCTGCAGGCAACCTCCTCAACCAGCGTGTTCGCCGAGCCGGTTGGCCACGTATTCGGCGAAGCGCAGCGTGGGATTGGCCGCGCCCGCCTGGAGGTAACCCGACAACAGCTTCCGGTAGGCGCGCATGGGCACGTTCAGGGTCGTGCGGGGGAAAAGGGGCACCGTGCGGTGGCGGTCGAACTGTTCCTCTACCCAGGCCGGCAGGCTCACATCCGCCGCCGCCGGCGCCGGCTCGCTGAACAGCAGGCGCCGGGCGTTGCCGTGGAAAAAGCCGGCCCGCTGCTCCTCCGTCAGCCCCAAACCCAGCTCATCGACCCAGCGCCGAGCCTCGTCGATCTGCTCGTTGCGCCAGTAAAGGACCGGATACTCGCTGCCCCACATGAGTTTCTCCCAGCCCATGGTTGCGACCAGCCCCTCCACCCAGGGGCGCAGGTCATCGTGCGGGTAGGGCCGGGCGCTGCCCACGCCCCCGTGCCGCGACGGGATGGCGCAGAAGCGGGGATGCTCGAGAAGCTCCCGCAGCAGGCCGGGATCATCGGCTGCCTCGCCGAGGGGGCACGGGCAGAGGAAGTGCGGCGCCGCGATGGCCCCTTCGGGGTAGTCCTCCAGCCAGTCCAGCAGCAGACGGGTGGTCTCCGCCGACTCGTGGGGGTTGATGGCGAAAAGCCACAGTCCCCGCTCGCCGAGCTTTGCCAGTATCTCCGGGTTCGGTTCCAGCTCGAAGGGCATGAAGCGCATGCCGCTTATGCCCATGCGTATCTGCACCTCGGCCAGTGCGGAGCGCTGCCCCTCGGTTTTGCCGAAGGGTATGCCCATGCACCGAATGCGGTCCCCGGCCAGCTCCCGGGCCTCCGCCAGGGCCGGCAGGTCGGGCACGCCGGGCCCCAGCACCAGCACGGCCTTTTCGGTATTCCAGCGGTCCATCACGGCAACGGCCTCTTCCGCGGAGCCGAACCGCGGCACGCCCACGTGTGCGTAAGCGTCGATGAAGGTGCGGCCTGCTGTCCCCGGCTCTGTTTCGCTCATGATTGCGTCCTGTTCTTCCGTTCGGAGTTCTCGAGGGCCACGATGTCGTAGTCCACCAGTTCGGGCACCAGCACCCGAACGACGCCGTCGGCGTATTCGAAGTCCAGCTCATCGCCCGTGCTTGCGCGCCAGGCGCGGTCCGGTGCCTGCTCCGAGCGCACGGTCAGGTTCAGCCCCCGCACCGGCGTGAAGACCTCCAGGTAGCGCTCGCGGCCCGTGGTGTTGACCAGGTGGATGAGTTTGCGTCCCCGCTGCAGGCGTAGGGTCACAAGGACGTCCGGATGTCCTTCAAGACCCACGGGGATGTCGCCGCGGGCCGCGTGGCGCACCGCGTTGGAGATCAGCCGCTTGTTGTCGGGGTGGCCGGTTCGAGCCGCGCATCGGCCCGCCGGGAAGGGGAAATAGACCGTCCGCCCCTGCTCCGGGGCATTTTTGATTACGGCCAGCGGCTCTGCGGGATCGGGGTAGTCCGGGTAGCTCAGCCCCTCCGGGAACACGCGGAAGGGCGCCGTCCGGACCATCGGCACCTCGACGCCGGGCTTCGCCTCCACGGCATACCAGGGACCGGCCAGGGGCACCAGTTCCGCGTCGATGTCCGCAAAGAGCGCGTGCTCCGCATCGGGCCGTCCATAGGCCTGCGCCAGACCTTTGTGCGGGCTTTCGAGGAAAGTGTTTTCCTCTCCGATGGCGATCACGCCCAGCAGCGCTGCCAGCGGTGATCGCCCGCGTGGTGTGCCCTGCGCGTCCCGCGTTGCCGGCGCGTCCGTGGCCACCAGGCCCGCGCCGCCCTCCACCAGCCGCGTGAGCTCGCGGGCGGCCGCCGAAGTCAGGGCAGTGGCACCGGGCAGCAGCAGCGCGGCGTAATCGTCCGCCCCCACTTCCTCCAGCCGTTCCGTGTTGACGATGTCGAAGGGGATGTGCGCCCGATTGAGGGCATCCTCGCAGCCGTGGAGGTCGGCCAGGTAGTGCAGGTACGAGTCCGGCTGTCGGCGTGCCAGGCGGGCCGAGTCGTGACAGTAGAGAATGGCCACGGTGGCGCCGGAGCGGTCTCCTTCGTAAAGCCTGTTGTTCCGCGCCATGAAGCCGTACAGCTCCTCGATGGCCCGAAAGCCGCGGGTGTCCTGGTGGACCTTCGGTGGGCCGCCGGAGAGGTTGACCATGGGGGAGCAGCCGTTGGCCGCGACCTGGGCCAGGTAGAGCTTCTGTTCCGCCGGGGGTACGGCCACACGTCGCCAGGGCCAGGCCAGGAAGTAGGAGGCCACCACCCAGGGCGGCCGCCTGGACAGCAGGCCCGCGTATCGACAGGTCTCCGTGGGGAAAGTGAACCTTTCCCAGCAGGCTTCGGAGTTCGGTCCGGTGGGGTGGGTGCGCGTCTGCACCTCGAGCTGCACGAAATCCTGATCCCGCGCCAGGTCGTCGATGCTCATGCCGCGCCCCAGGTGCCGGACGCTGTTGCCCACCACGGGAATGTCCGCCTGCTGATGAACCACGTCGACCAGGTAGCGGACGGTCTCTTTCATCTTCTCTTCGCGCCAGCGCATGTAGGCGGCGTAGCGATCGTCTTCGCGGTCCTCGGGCAGCTCCAGGCCGCGGTCGTTCCGCAAGCTCTGGCGGCAGCGGTCGCAGTGGCAGACGCCGGGGGCGAAACCGTAGCTGGCGCCGCCGAACTTCATCCCGTCCATGTCGTAGCGTTCCAGCAGCTCGGCCACCACCTGCCGGCTGCACTCCCGGACGTAATCGCCCAGCGGACAACTGGTGACGATGCCGTCGGTCTTCACGTAAAAACTCCCGTCCCGCCGGCGGGCCAGCCAGTCGGGATGTTCCTCGGCCACCTCGACAGGCACCTCCCCCAGGTCGATCATGGTGAAGGCGCGCATATCGGCCGCGTGGGCGGCTTCAATGATCTCGCCGCACAGGTCCCGGTCCCCCAGGTACGGGCTCACCCGCTGCCAGGGGAGTTTCGTGGGATAGGTGGTGACGTACCCCCCGGCGAAGAAGCTGAAACAGGTCACGTTCCAGCGGCGGAAGGTCTCGATCACGTGCTCGACGTCGAAGTCGGCGCAGTCCACGTCCCGGATCGTCATGTGGATCAGGCGCTGCCTGCGGTTCATCCAGTTCTTTTCGGCCATCGGGTGCACCTCGGCGTAGGTTACGGGGGTCAGGAACCTCGGAAGGCCGATCATGGCACATCCTGCCGGGCGCTTCAAATGAGAAAGTCTTGTGCGGAACGCCACACGGCGCATTCCTTTGACAGCACGTTCGCTTTCCCCAAGAATAATCGGCCGGGCGTAGCAGTGTGTCCTTTTTCGATTCTTCGTGCGGAGTGACCGGAATGTCAGTCAACAGGATGGACGGGCAGTACGATCTGATTCTCTACGGCCTGGGAGTGATGGGCGAGAATTTCATCCGGAATTTCGCCCGCAAGGGTTACCGGGTGATCGGGGTGAACCGGACGGTTGCGGTGACGGAACGTTTCGCGGACGAGGTGGCCGAGGAGGACATCGCCGATCGGGTGGGCACGGCGCAGACGCTGGTGGACGCGTGCGAGCACCTGAAGAGCCCGAACGGCGCCGTGCTGGCGATGATCAAGGCGAACGACCCGGTGTTCCAGCCCTGGGGGCCGATAGACGAGCTGTTCTTCAGCGGTTCGGTGGCGAAGTACTCGGACACGGACCGGCGGGACGTGCCGCCGCTGGCGGAGACCGTACCGGACGGAACCGTGATCATCGATGCGGCCAACTCCCACCCCCGGAGCACGAAGTCCCGGGTGGCCGAGTTCCGCAAGCGCGGCGTACCCTTCATCGGCACCGGGGTGAGCGGCGGCTCCGAGGGCGCGTTGAAGGGACCGTGCATTATGCCCGGCGGGGACCAGGATGCCTACAAGGTCGTGGGCGAGATGCTGGAGAGGGCGGCGGCCCAGGTGGACGGGCCGTGCTGCACCTTCATGGGCGATAATGAGGCGGGCCATTTCGTCAAGAACGTTCACAACGGCATCGAATACGGCATCATGCAGGCCATCAGCGAGGTGTATTACGCGCTGGTGAACCTGCTGGGCTGCGGGCCGGGCGAAGTTGAGCCTTTCTTTGCGGAGATGACCGAGGGCCGCCACGGCGGCTACCTGATGGAGATCTGCACGCAGATCCTGGGCATGACCGACAGCGAGACGGGCAAGCCCATGCTGGACGTCATCCTGGACCGGGCCGGCCAGAAGGGCACCGGCAAATGGACCAGCCAGATAGCGTTCGACCTGGGCGTGCCCGTGCCGACCATCGCCGCCGCCCTGCAGGCGCGGATCATGAGCTCCTTCAAATCCGCGCGCGTGGCGGCCGGAGACCGCCTCCAGGGCGTGGCGCTCGAGGTGGAGGCCGATCGGCAACGTCTCATGGAGGCCGGCGCCGACGCGCTTTACGGCTCGATGATCGCCGCCTACTCTCAGGGCTTCTGGCTCCTGTCCGAAGCCTCGAGCATCGACCCGGACGAGCACGGCGGGGACTGCGACTTCGCCCTGCAAATGGACGAGATCGCCCGCATCTGGAAGGGCGGGTGCATCATCCGATCCAATCTGCTGGACCCCATCCGGCAGGCTTTCCTCGAGCAACCCGACCTGCACAACATCATGCTGGCCTCCCAGTTCCGCGATGTGCTCAACGGTGAGCGCTTCCAGCACAACTGGCGCTGGTGGGTCAGGACGATGGCCGGCCTGGGCCTGCCCACGGACGCAATCGGCGCTTCGCTGAACTACTTCGACACCTACCGAAGGCCCCGGCTGGCGGCGAACATGATCCAGGCGCAGCGCGACCGGTTCGGCGAGCATGGTTTCGAGCGGGTGGACCGGGAAGGCGGCGGCTACCACCTCTCGCCGGCCGAATAGAGCGCACCCGCTCCGCGAGCCGAAGGCATGCCGCAACAGCACTCTGCCTCCATGGAGGAGACCATGACTTACCAGGGCGACATGACCGAAGAGCAGATCGCCGACGACCCCCGGCAGCAACTCCGCAACTGGAACCGCGAGCACGGTTTCGCCGTCTGCATCGATACGGACGGGGCGGTGCTGGACAACATGTGGGCGAAGCAGGTGATCGTGTTCCACCCGCACTACATGGACATGAACAGCCTGCGCGGGATCGAGATGTTCTTCCGCCTGCACGCCGAGCATCACAACCTCTGGGGTGTGACACGGGGCTGTGACCGTTACATTGCGGTGCAGCTCACGCTGGAGAGCCTGCAGAAAGACCCTGACGCGCGGAGCCGGCTGTCCCTGGAGCACATCCACGACCTGCAGGCGTCCCTGGCGGGTTACGTGGATTGGATAGACCAGAGCGGCGGCGAAAGGGGCTTCGGCATCCCCAGCCTGACCGAATATCACCAGCAGCACGGGCTGGACTACAACATCACGCGCCTGCTGGCGTGGAGCGAGGCGGTGGACCGCACGTTCAAGTTCGTCACCCTGAACATGCCCCCGTTCGAGGGAGTGCCCGAGATGCTCGATTACCTGTCCCATCATGCGGATATGCTGGTGGTCTCCGGCACGCCCTACAGCGATCTGGTGGCCTGGTGGGGCAACGCCGACCTTAAGCACCACGTGCAGTCCATAGCCGGCAAGGAGATGGGCAAGAAGACCGAGCATATAGGCCTGCTGAAAGAGGTCGGCGGCTATGACGATGACCAGATCATCATGCTGGGCGACGGCGGCGGCGACCTGAAAGCCGCCCGCGCCAACGGCGCCGCCTTCTATCCCATAATCGCGGGCCGCGAGTTGGAGGCGTGGGAGAAAGCGCGCGAGGCCTTCGACGCTTTCTTCGCCGGCCAGTACCGAGGGGCCCTCGAAGATCGGCTGGTGGAGGAATTCGAGAACGCCTTGCTGCCGGAGGGACCCTGGGAGAGAGAAGACTACGAGGCCGAAGCGGAGTATCGGAAGCTCCAGCAGAAGCGGATCGACACCTACGAACTGTTGCACCCGCAGGGGAAACTGTTCGTCCTGGACGACTGATGGAGGGCCACCATGGCGATGAACGCAGTTGTCGCGCAGTCCGGAGGACCGACGGCCGTCATCAATAACTCCGTCCGCGGAGTGGTCGACACACTGCTCGCGTCGGGACATGTCGGCACCGTGTACGGCGCCCGCCAGGGCATCCTGGGGGTGCTGCGCAACGAGTTGGTCGACCTGGGCGCGCAGGACCCGGAGCAGATACGGCTGCTGGGGCAGACGCCCAGCGCCGGAGCCATCGGCAGTTGCCGCTACAAGCTGGCCAGCAAGGACACCGGCGAGATCTACAGCGAGGACTACGGGCGGATCGTCGAGGTCTTCAGGGCCCACGACGTGGGAATGTTCATCTACATCGGCGGCAACGATTCCATGGACACGGCCAACCGGGTCGCCGCGCTGGCCCGGCAGTCCGGCCTTGACCTGCAGGGTTTGGGCGTGGCCAAGACGGTGGACAACGACGTGGGCGGGGAGCTGCGGCCGGACGGCACTTTCGGCGTTTGCGACCACAACCCCGGCTACGGCAGCGTGGCCCGGTGGTGGGCCGTGAACGTCCTGGAAGCCAATGAGGAAAACAAGGCCAGCCACACCAGCGACCCCGTGCTGATCATGCAGGCCATGGGGCGCAGGATCGGGTTCATCACCGCTTCCGCTCGCCTGGCCGACCCGCGGCGAGAGATGCCGCTGCTGATCCTCATGCCGGAGGCCCTCGATCCCGACGACGCCGGGGCCAACCTGGAGTTCATCACGGAGAACGTGAATCGCGTGCTGAAAGATGCCGGACGCTGCATGGTGGTGCTGACCGAGGGGGCCAGTCTGGGCGACGTCGGCGTGCTGCGGGACGCCTTCGGGCATGCGCAGTTCAGCGCCTCCCGCACCACCGCCGCGCACCTGCTGATGAACCACCTGAACGGGATGGACCGGGTGGACCGGCAGGGCAGGGCCCGGAGCCGCCTGGTGGTGCCGGGCATCGCCCGCGTGGATGTGCCGGGCACCAAACAGCGGCGCGACATTGCCCGCGCGTCATCAACTGACCTGGAGGAGGCATATCGGGTCGGTGCCCACGCCGCCGAGCTCGGCCTGGAAGGCAAAAGCGGGCTGATGGCGACCATACTGCGCGAGCCCGGAGACGAATACCGGGTGCGCTACGGCGAGGTGCCGCTGGAGGAGGTGGCCAACGCCGAGCGCTCCTTCCCGGCCGGCTGGATCGCCGAGAACCGGGTGGACGTCACGGACGATTTCGTGGAATGGGCGATGCCCCTGATCGGGGAGCCTCTGCCGGGCTTCACCCGGCTGGAGGATATCATGGCCGGCCGAGCGGGCCTGGAAGACTACGTGCCCCGGGACCTGCGCTGAGTGGTGCGGCCAAGATTGCACTTTTGCAGGATCGCGCCGCATCGTCCTTCCGATTGATGTACCCCAAGGCCGGTCAGTGTCCGGGCCGCAACGTCAAAATGCCATCTCACGAAAGGCATCTCGCAGCACTTGGAAACTGCGCGAGGTGTTCGCATCCGGGTCCCAGTGCTGTGCAACAGCGCGTGCCGCTTCGATTTTCCGTAAGCCAGTCCGGAAGTACCCTGCCCGCTGCAGGATGCGCTCGAACGATTCCCAGGTACCTCCCGGTATTGCATCTGGGTCGCGGTACCTTGCCCCCCGGGGGATGCTCTGCGAGACCCTCGGGTACGCGGCGCGCACAGCTTGCCAGTCACCAAAATACCACGCCTCCAGTTCTTCGATGGCGAGTCGATTGACCACCGAATACGCACCGCTGGCGGTGGATCTCGTGGGGAGTCCTGCACGTGATGCCATCCTTTCGAGTCCCCTCTTCAAGCCGTGGCAGTCATCGCCGTTGCGATCCACTACAACCACGATCCGCCAATCATGAGGCAACCAGGACCGGTAGGCGCGCAATCTGTTGGGCAGCTTGGCCAGCAGGTCATCCTTACACTGGTATGGGTAGACTCTGAAGGTCAACCCTCCCAGCAAACGTGGTAGCAGGGCGCGGAGGGCGGTTTCGGTTGAGGGCTCTTCGACCAGCACTTCCACGTGGGCAACGCTCATTGCGTGTCCCCGCTTGCTTGCGGCGCACCGGAGTTGACCAGCGGGTCGCCAAGACCGAACCTGCCTTCCATCCACAGATGACCCATCGAGGCGCCAGCCCGGAAGAACTCCGCGATACCTTGCATGTCGGACGCGCGTTCGACTTTACTGAACCCCTCTTCGTCCCGGTAGATAACTCGGACTTCCTCGGGCCTGACCCCATTGAGAAAGTATGGGGAGTGAGTCGTAACGAGAAGCTGCGACCCCTCTGACGCTGCGCGGCACTCCTCGGCAAGCTCGGGCAGCAGGCGCGGATGCAGAAAATTCTCCGGTTCCTCCACGCCGATGAACTGCGGCGGCTCCGGATCCATAAGAACCACCAGATAGGAGAGCATCTTGAGCGTTCCATCCGAGGCGAACCGCGACAGTACCGGCCGTTTGAACGGGGCGTCCTTGATCTGAAGAAGCAGGCGGCCGTCCTGCATAGGCTCGGCATCGACCCGTTCGAGCCTCGGTACTCGCCGGCGCAAAGTCTCGAATATCCTTTCCAGGCGCTCCGGATGCTGCTCTTTCAGATATTGGACTACGTTAGGCAGATTGTCGCCCGTCTTGCTCAGGCGCTCCTGAGGACCTGCCTCCGGTTGAGCTCGCGTGTCTTCGATGGATAGGTATGAGACGTACCAGTCAGTGATAAACTCTCGCAACGCCGCCACGCGTGGATGTTCCGCAAACTGGCCTAAAGTGTTGACGGCGATCAGGTCGGCTGACCGAAGAGGTGTCTCCACGCGGTGGTCTTGCTCATCTGGCATTTCGCCACTTACAGCCCGGCCCTGCCCCTTGTGGTACTCGAGGAACCGGAAAGGTTTGCCATGCGAACCCCGTCGCCATTGGAGCCATTCCTCGGCGACAAACGGCCCTTTCTTTGCCTCGTCAATCGCCAGATGATACGTGATGATCGGCTGGCCAGGACGCTCGCGGTATTTCAGCTCGATGACCACCGGCCCCTCTTGTCCCCGTGTCTTCAACTCACGGGCCCGGCCTCGCCGGTCCCATGCGTGGCGCAGTCCGTATTGGAAGCATTCGGATAGGAAGTTGAACACGTCGAACACGGTGGATTTGCCACTACCATTCGGGCCCAGCAGCACCGTAAGGGGTGTGATCTTCCGCAGTTCCACTGACTGAAGAGCACGGTAGTTCTCAACGCGCAGGTACTCAATCCGCGGCGGAGAGTCCCGGTCTGCTGCGGTTGAGCCTGGACTTGTATTCCGAATCATTAGATTGCCCTGTGCTGTAGCAGCCGGCAGGTGCGATAATGTAACTAACGTCCAGGGCCGACGCACACACCGATTCGTAAACTACGCACGTTATGATAACATCTCACCTGACAGAATGTCACCCCAACAACGCGGCTTACAGGTCAACGCACCTAACCAAAGGCAAGGGCGAATCCATGGGTCGCGTTACGGTCCCCACGGAACAAGCCCAGTTTGAGGTGGCTAACGCCATGTGCTTCTGCAAAGCCCGTGCTGAGCGGCCGGCCCTCAGGCACTGCTCTCCGCGGTCTGTCGCGACCGGTAGTCCTCGATGGCCTTGTGCAGGCCCTGCGCGGCCAGGTTGGAGCAGTGCATCTTGTTCTGCGGCAGGCCGCCCAGCTCTTCGGCGACGCGCTGGCGGGTTATGGCCATCGCCTCCTCCAGGGACTTGCCCCTGGCCATCTCCGTGGTGATGCTGCTGGTGGCGATGGCGGCGGCGCAGCCCAGGGTTTTGAACTTGACCTCCTCGATGTGGTTGTCCCTGACCCGGATGGTGATCTTCATCACATCGCCGCAGACGGGGTTGCCCACCTGGCCCACGCCGTCGGGCTGCTCGATCTCCCCCATGTTGCGGGGATTGGTGAAATGCTCCATGACCTTTTCGCTGTACACTGTTCAACCTCCGGCGCGTGATTCTTCGGATGGGACCGCTTCGCTCAGGCTGCCCGCCCTGTAGCCTTCCAGGTCCAGGGCCACGTAGGGGTATCCCACTTCTTTGAGCCCGCGGACGATCTCGGTCTTTTCCGGCTCTCGCAGAAGCCGCCGAACCGGTTCATCCGGCCCCAGCTCCAGCCGCGCTACGGGACCGTGACTGCGAACCCGGAAGCAGCGGAATCCTTTCTTGAAGAGCAATTGCTCGGCTTTCTCGACGCGGCGCAGCTCCTCCCGCGTTATCTGCCGTCCGTAGGGGATGCGCGAGGCCAGGCAGGCGCCGGAGGGTTTGTCCGCGGTGGGCAGGCCCAGCTCTGCGGACAGCGCCCTCACGTCCGCCTTGGTCAGTCCTGCCTGCCGCAGGGGCTGCAGGATGTGCAGCTCCCGGCAGGCCCGCATGCCGGGCCGGTCCCTGTCGCTGTCATCGGCGTTCGTCCCGTCGGCCACGGCCTCCAGGCCGCGCTCGTCGGCCAGCCTGTGCATCCGGCCCAGGATGTTGCGCTTGCAGTGGTAGCACCGGTCGGGCGGGTTGGCCGCAAAGCGGGGATCGTCCAGCGGGTCCAGCTCGAATACGACGTGCTCCACGTCCATCTTCCGGGCCAGTGCGCGGGCCTCCTGCACCTCCCGGCGGGGAAAGACAGGCGCCTCGATGGTAGCCGCCAGGACGTTCGAGCGGCCCAGCGTCTGCCGGGCGACGGCGAGCAGGCACGTGCTGTCCACCCCGCCGGAGAAGGCCACCAGCACCGAACCGGCCCGGCGCAGCTCCTCCTCGAGCCGCTCCCGTTTCCCCCGGGTCTGTCCGTCTTCAGTCACTATTCCAATACCTCGTCGATGGTTCCGCCGCCCAGGACCAGATCGTTCCTGTAGAAGATGGCCGCCTGTCCGGGCGCGGGTGCCTTCTGGGGTCCGGTGAACTCGACGCGCACGCGGTCCCCCTCGAGCGGCACGATCCGTGCCTGCCCGCCGGCATGATTGTAGCGGACCCTGACACGGGCGCACAGAGGCTCTTCCGGCGGCGGAACGGCCATCCAGTTGGTTTCGCACAGCAGGAGCCGCGAACCGTAAAGGAAGCGTTCCTCGCCGACCACGACCGCGTTGTCCTCGGGACGCAGGCGCACCACGTAGAGCGGTTCCGAATGCGCGATGCCCAGCCCCCGGCGCTGGCCCACGGTGTACCCCGCGATTCCGTCGTGCTGCCCGAGCACCTCGCCGGAGACGTGCACAATGGGGCCGGGCTGGAACGCCTCCGGCACCCGGCCCAGCAGGAATTCGCGGTAGTGGCCCGAAGCGAGGAAACACAGGTCCTGACTGTCGGGTCGGTCGTGCACCGGAATGCCCTCGGCTTTCGCGCGGTGGCGCACCTGTTGCTTCGTCAGGCCGGCCAGGGGGAACAGGGCGCGGGCGAGCTGCTCCTGGGAGAGCCCCGCCAGGAAGTAGGACTGGTCGTCCCCACCGGGGCCTTTTCTGACCGCGTGCCGGCCATTCACGGTTGCGGATGCCACGTAGTGGCCGGTTGCCACTGCCGCGGCTCCCCAGTCCTCCGCCGCGGCGAGCAGCCGGCGGAACTTCACGGCCGGGTTGCAGCGAACGCATGGATTGGGCGTCCTGCCGGATGCATAGGATCGGGCGAAGTGGCGCAGGACCTCCTCCTCGAAATCCTCCCGGGCCTCCTGCACCATCAGGGGGATTCCCAGGTGCTCCGCCACCCGGCGGGCATCCGCCTCTGAGGCCCCGTCCCGGTCGTCGCCGAACATGGGGAGGAGCAGGTGGAGCGCCCGCACGTCGTGCCCTTGCTGTTTCAGCAGAAGGGTCGCCACGGCGGAGTCCACCCCGCCCGAAACGCCAATTATTACTTTGGCATTCTCGTCGGTCATGAGTCGCTCTCAGCTATGGCTGTGGGCTGGCGCGGCGTCGGTCCTCAGGTTCAGCATCGCCTCAATGGCCCGGCGCGCCGGCCCGGCCACGTCCGGCGCCACCTCGACGCGGTGTTTCATCTCTTCGAGGGCCCGGATCACCTTCTGTCGGGTGATTCGCTTCATGTTCTGGCAGACGGCCGCCGGTGTCACCGGCAGGAACTCCTTGCCGGGGTTCTCCTGCCGGAGCCGGTAAAGCAGGCCGACCTCGGTGCCGACGATCAGCACCGGTGCCCTCGAGCGCCGCGCGTGGCGGACCATGCCGCCGGTGGATTCCACCACGTCGGCCAGGGCGGTGGTCTCGGGCCTGCACTCGGGGTGGACCATCACCTCCGCCTCGGGGTAACGCTTTTTCAGCTCCCGGATGTGTTCCGGCAGGATGCGCACGTGGGTGGGGCAGTAGCCGGTGTCCAGTATCAGTTCACGGCCCGTCTGCCGGGCCACGTATCCGCCCAGGTATCGGTCGGGCGTGAAGATGATCGGGCGGTCGGGGTCGAACGAATTCGCCACGTCCACGGCATTCGAGGAAGTGCAGCAGATGTTGCTGACGGCTTTCACCCGCGCGGTGCTGTTGACGTAGCACACGACGGCGGCATCCGGGTTCTCCCGGCGCAAGGTCTCCACCCGCTCCGCCGTGGTCATGGCGGCCATGGGGCAGCCCGCCTCCGGATCGGGGATCACCACCGTCTTGTCCGGGTTCAGCAGGGCCGCGGTCTCAGCCATGAAGTACACGCCGCAGAAGACGATAACGTCGGCGTCCGTTTCGGCGGCCCTGCGGCTCAGGCCCAGGGAGTCTCCCACGTAGTCGGCCAGTTCCTGGACTTCGTCTATCTGGTAATTGTGGGCCAGGATGACCGCGTTCCGGTCCTCCTTGAGCCGCCGGATTCGCTGTTCGATGGAGGGGTTCACGCTGCGGGTCCTCCCGCAAAAGGCGACATGCTGCGCAGCCGCTCGACGATGGCCGGCAGTTGATCAAGAACGTAGTCTAAGTCATCGGCGGTATTGTCGCGACCGAGGGAGAAGCGAAGGCTGCCGTGGGCAAGCTCGGGCGGGATGCCCATGGCGGTCAACACGTGTGAGGGCTCCAGGTCGCCGCTGGTGCACGCCGAGCCCGTGGAGACGGCCACGCCCACGGCGTCCAGGCTCAGCAGAAGACTCTCCCCCTCGGCGTTGGGGAAGGTCATGTTCAACAGGTGGGGCAGCGCGTGCTGCGAGTGGCCGTTGACAAAGCCGTCGGGAACTCTCTCCAGCAGGCCGTCGCGCAGAGTGTCGCGCAGCCGCTTGAGCCTTCGCATCTGCGTGTCCATCTCCTCGCAGGCCAACTCCAGGGCGCGGGCCATGCCGACGACGCCGGGCACGTTCTCCGTGCCGGCCCGCCAGCCCATCTCGTGGTGACCGCCGGTCTGGATTGCTTGCATGCGCGTTCCGGGCCGCACATACAGCGCCCCCACGCCCTTGGGACCGTAGAACTTGTGTGCCGACAGGGACAGCAGGTCCACGCCCAGGGCGTCCACGTCCACCGGTATCTTCCCCGCGGCCTGCACGGCGTCCGTGTGGAAAGGCACCCCCGTCTCTCGGGCAACAGCGGTCAGCTCTTTGATGGGCTGGACGCTGCCCACTTCGTTGTTGGCCATCATGATCGATACGAGTATCGTCTCCGGGCGAATAGCCTGCCGCAGGTCGTCGGGGTTCACCAGTGCGTCCTCGTCCACCGGGAGAACGGTCACCTCCACCCGCTCGTTTTCCAGCGATTGGCACGTAGTCAGGACGGCGTGGTGTTCGACGGCGCTGGTGATGACGTGGTGCCTGCCCCGGGGCGCCGCCGCCAGCACGCCGCGGATGGCGAAGTTGTCGCTCTCGGTCCCTCCGCTGGTGAAAACCATTCCATCCGGTGAGGCGCCGATCATGGCGGCGATCGTCTCCCGGGCCTCCTCCACGGCGTCACGGGCTTTGCGCCCGAACTGGTGGACGCTGGAGGCGTTGCCGAACGTGCCCCCGAAATAGGGCAACATGGCCTCGATGACCTCCTCACGCACCGGAGTGGTGGCGCTGTGGTCCATGTACACCTTTCTCATGGCTTTTGTCCCTCCAGCGGGTAGTCGGTGAGTCTCCCAACCGTCACCCAACTTCTCCCCCTCACGCGGTCTTCCGGGCATATTGTTCCACCAGGTTCTGCAGGGTCACGTCTCTCAGCACGGCGGCCATCCGCTCCCCCAGCCGGGCCCAGACGTCCCGTGTCACGCACTGCTCCAGCCTGGGGCAGCCGTCCGGGTTCTGAACGCAGTCTACCGGGTTGATTGGCCCTTCCAGGGCCTGCCAGACGTCCAGCAGGCTGACCCGGGCGGGACTGCGGCTCAGTCGGTAGCCTCCGCCGGCCCCGCGGACGCTCCGGATGAGTCCGTGTCGCCTCAATTCCTGGACAATCTTGCCCAGGTAGCGCTCGGGTATCTGCTGTTCATCCGCCATCACGCTCAGGGGCACGGCACCGTCTCCCTGGTGCAACGCCAGGTCCAGCAAGGCCCTCGCTCCGTAGCGAACGCGCGTGGAAACTATCATGAAGCACCCTAACCGGATTAGTCCCACCTTTTAAGTGCACTTTAACCGAACGTGCCCCGGATTGTCAAGGCATTTCCGCGAAAAACTTCCCTTATGGAAGTTTTCTGCGCCGCGCCCCGATTTGTTGTTGACAGCCCGCCCTCAGCCTGTAGGCTTTTAGAGAGTGCCCGGCGGGGGTACGACTGGAGCGGCGGACGGGGACCGACGGGAAGCTTGCGCTGAGGAAAGGATGGTCATGCACGAGAGTGTCCTGATTATGGGCGGAGCGGGCCGGGTCGGGCGCAGGGCGGCCCGGCGCTTCCGTGAGGAGGGCTACGACGTCGCGCTGTTCGACCGGGTCATGCCGGACGAGGGGCGCCGGCCGTGGAAGACCGACCTGCCGTGCATCCGCGGGGATATCACGTCCTTCGAGGACTGCATGCGCGGGATCAACCTGGCGGGGGCCGACCTGGTGATACTGACCGCCGCGGTCGTCGGCACCAGCGAGAAACAGCCCGGCCGCATCGGCAAGCAGCGGCGGGCGGAGGACGCCACCATGCGGGTCAACGTCATGGGGACCTACTACGTGCTGGAGGCGTGCCGACGCCTGGGCGTGGGAAAGCTGCTCTTCGCTTCCACCAACTACGTGCTGGCCCACGCCGAGCGCATCAGTGGCACGCCTTTCCTGCCCGAGTACCTGCCCATCGACGAGGAGCACCCGGTCAAGCCGGAGGCGTCCTACGGGCTCTCCAAGCTGCTGGACGAGCAGATGCTGGCGGCCTACAGCCGCGCCTACGGCATGCGCACGGCGGCCTTCCGCCTCTCCTGGGTGCACGATCCGGAGATCGACGATTTCGACTACCCCCTTCCCCTGGGACTGGACGAACCGCGCCCCGGCTGCCCCGGCACGTACAGCTACGTGGACAGCCGCGACGTGGCGGAGGCCTTCCTGCTCGCCGCCCGGGTGCACGAGGGGGTGGAACCGCACGAGGTCTATTACCTGCTCACGGACTCTTTCATCGGAGAGGACGTGCCCGACGTCATCGAGAAGTACTTCCCGGACTGCCACCCCTGGCTCGATCGGCTGGAGCCGGGAAAGGACCTGATCAGCATCGACAAAATCCGTCGCAAGCTCGGCTACGAGCCAAAGCACTCCTGGCGGCGGGCGGCGAAAGAGCAGGCCGACGCATAAGCAGGCCTTTGGGTAAATCAAACGGAAGCCGTTGGACAGAGCACGCAAGGAGGACGAGATGAAAGTCGGTGTGATGTGGGGTAGTTTCATGCGCCATCAGAAGCTCGGCGTGGTGGGCGAGGGACATGACCTCATCCGGAAAGCCCATGAGTACGGTTTCGACAGCTACCTGCTGCATAGCGGGCGGGAGCTGCCCTCGCTGGAGGAGAAGGACCTGCGCGAGACGAAGGCGCTGCTGGACGACCTGGGCATGACCTGCACTCTGAGCGCCGGGTTGCTTCGGCGCGTGCGGGAGGGCGATGAGGACACCATACGCCGAACCTTCGACGCGGCGAAGGCTCTCGAGGCGCACAGCATCAACATGACCTTCTCGCCCGGCATGAACACTCGCTGGAAAAAACAATGGGACGAGCAGACATCCGCCGAGTACGTGAGACGGGACACCGAGGACACGGCCGGGCTGGCGGAGTTCGCCGAGGAGTACGAGATGCCCGTGGCCATCGAGAACCACCTGGACTATGTTCTGGAGGAGATCGGGGCCATTCTGGACGCCGTTCCGAGCCCCTATGTCGGCCTGAACTTCGACACCGCCAATCCGCTGCTGTTCCTGCAGAGCCCCATGGATTTCGCGCGGCGTTTCGCCGGCCGTATCTTCTCCACCCACCTCAAGGACGGTTACATCCTGCCCGACCCGGACGGGGCGCGGGTGGTGTGGTGCAACATCGGGGAGGGCATCGTGGACATCGAGGGCATCCTGTCCGTGCTGAAAGAGCAGGACCGGGAGATTGCCCTGAACCTCGAATACTGGGCACAGGCCGCGCACGAAGTCCCCTACAACACGCAGGCCTACTGGGACCACCTGCTCATCAGCCGTGAGGAGGCGGCGCCCATGCTGGAGCGCTTCCAGGCGGACCTCGCGAAGGGCCGACCCGAGCTGAGCACCGACGACCAGGAGGGTCTGGAGGATGAAATCCGGGTGATGGAGTCCGTGCCACCGTATCTGAGAAAGCTGTGGGCGGGGTTGGATTAGAGAATCCGACCGGCGGGAGGGACCGATGGAAGACGGATTCGACGTGCTGTTCGAGCCCCTGCAGATGGGGCCGGTCACGCTGGCCAACCGGGTCGTCGTTCCGCCCATGGTCCAGCGGAGGCCGCAGGGATCGCCGGAAACCGTGGCGTGGTATCGCCGGCTGGCGGCCGGTGGAGCCGGGCTTGTGATGGTGGAATCGACCGGGGCGCCGGATGTCGTGAACGAGTTGGAGTTGGCCGATCTTGCGCGCCTGTCCCGGGCGATTCGGGAGCAGGGCGCCGTGGCCGGCATCCAGCTCTTCCCCACCAGTCCCTCCGTGGCCGCCGACCAGAACGAACTGACGGCCCATGAAATCAAGGAGATCGTCCACGATTACGCCGCCGCAACGAAGCTCTGCGTGGAGGCCGGTTTCCAGGGCGTAGAGGTCCACGGGGCGCACGGCTTTCTGCTGAACCGGTTTTTCATGCCGGATCGCAACCGGCGCACCGACGGCTACGGCGGCGACCTGGCGGCGCGCAGCCGGCTGGCGTGCCAGATCGTCGAACACGTGCGTGAGGCCGCCGGGGACGAAGTGTTCGTCTCCTTCCGGCATACCCCGAAGGGCGAGGCGTATTCGGTCCAGGATAGCCTGCTGCTGGCCGAGCGGCTCTTTGAGGCGGGGCTGGACGTGCTGGACCTTTCGCCGGCGAAGGAGCAATCGGTCGCCGATCTGGCAGAGCCGTTCGCGGAGAGGTTCGAGCAGCCGGTCATCGCGGTCGGTGGCATGGGCGATCCGGACGCGGCCGCGCAGGCCTTGCGCGGGGGCCGGTGCGACCTGGTGGCTCTCGGTCGGCAGATGATCGCTGACGCCGAGTGGCCCCGCAAGGTCCAGGAGGGCCGGCTGGACCAGATACTCCGCTGCATCGACTGCGAGCACTGCTGGGACAGACTGCGAGACGGAGAGCCGGTGGACTGCGTGCTGTGGGAACAGGACGAGGTCGCACTCTACATGGGCTGACGGCGCTTCGATCTTCGGATGACATACCAGGGAGGTTCTACTGGATGAGCAAACTGACGACGTCCGTCGGAGAATACCGGGGGCTGCCCCGTCTGTTCATCAACGGCGAGCCCGATCCCGGCATCATCTATTCGCACAAGGGCTTTCTGTTCGGCAGCCAGGAGAATGCGTACTATTGCATGGACCGGCTGCGGGAGAAGGGCATTCGGATCTACCGAGACGTGGTCATGATCCGGCCGAGGCCGGACGGGAGCCTGGACACCACGGAGTTCGACCGGCAGATGGAAGGGCTGCTGGAGATCGACCCTGATCTGCTGTTCATGGCGCGCATCCTCATGCCCCGCCCGCCGGACTGGTGGATAGAGCAGCATCCGAATCACATCATGGCGCACCGGGACCAGTACACCGGCGAAGTCATCGACGCACCGCCGGACCACGACCGGGCTTCCTTCGCAAGTCCCGTGTGGCGACGCGACGTGCGCAGGTGGGTGAACGGTATCGTGCGCTACTGCGAGGAGCGGTACGGCGAGACGATCATGGGCTACTTCCTCCACGGGGGTTTGTTCGAGTGGGCCTACTACTGGTCGAACGTGTTAAGCGATTACAGCGAGGCGCAGGTCGAGGGGTTCCGCCGCTGGCTGCGGGGGCAGTACGACGATGTGGCCGAGTTGCGGGGAGCGTGGGGCTCCGACGAAGTTGATTTCGACACCGCGGAGATCCCGCTGCTCGAAAGAACCCGGAGACGGCCGGATACCCCGGCTCTGCTGGATCCGGTAGAGGACCGGCGCGTGATCGATTACCTGATCTTTCACTCCCGGGTGGTGGCGGACGGTCTGGTGGACATGGCCGGCGCCCTCAAATCGACTCTCCGTGAGCTGGACGTCGAGAAGATATGCGGCACCTGGTACGGCTACGAGTTCTGGCCGGCGGGCATGACGGGCGCCTACCACAACTCTGGCCATCACGCCATGCAGCGCGCCTTTGCCTGCGACGACGTGGACATGTACTCCCTCATCCACTCCCATTTCGAGCGCAAGCCGGGCGGCCTCTGGGTGCATCACATGGCCGGCTCCAGCGTGATCGCGCACGGCAAGCTGCTCTACGAGGAGGACGACACCTCCACCCACGTGGCGGAGAATCCACTCTCCTGGCAGCAGTTTTGCGAGACCCCGGCGGAGTCGAACGGTGTGCTCAGTCGCAATTTCATGGGAATCCTGGCCACCGGCGGCTCCATCTGGTGGCACGATTTTTCCGGCGAGCGATGGTTCGGTGCCGACGAGATCGTGGAGCACATCGGCAGACTGGTGAGGCTGTTCGAGGAGGAATTCGACGAGCTGTTCCGACCCCGGGCCCGGGTGGCGGCCTTCGTCAGCAAACGGAGCAAACGTTATTTCCGCCAGGACGCGCCGCTGACCGACGGGGTGTACTGCCGCCAGATATCCGAACTCCTGCACGCCGGCGCCCCGGCCGACGTCTACTACGCCGAAGACATTCCGATGCTGGTCGAAAAGGACTTTCTGGACCGCTACCGGGTGCTGGTGTTCATCGATTGCTTCGCCCTGTCGGAGCGCACCCGGGAGGCGATCAAGACCGGCCTTGCGTGCGCGGACCGGACGTTGATCTGGTGCTACGGCGCGGGATTCATCCAGCCGGACGGGTTCTCGGCGGATGCCATGTCGGAACTGACCGGCATCCCGGTGGAGATCAGCATGGACCAGCAGTCCCTGCGGGCGGCGACCCATTACACCGGGACGTTGATCCAGTACGGCCCGGACGCCGTGCTCAGCCCGGTGTTCAAAGGGAGGTCGGACCGCGGAGACGGCCTGGAAGTCTGGGGCCGATACCTGCAGCCCGACGCGCCCGCGCTGATGGTGCGTGAGCTGGACCACTGGCGGTCCGTCTGGAGCGGCGCACCCGCACTGCCCGCGATCGTCCTGCGGCAGATGATGGGGGAGGCCGGAGTGCACGTCTATACCGACTGCGGCGACCAGGTCTTCGCGGTCAACGATCTGCTGGCCATCCACGCGACCTACACGGGCAGCCGAACCGTGCGGCTCCCGGAGCCGGCGGCGGTCAGAGACGCGTTCACCGGCGAGCTCCTGCACCACGAGTGCGGGGAATTCGAGGTAGAACTCGACCGCGCCGACACGCCCATCTGGCGGCTGGAGTCCTGAACGCAGGTCCCCCTCAGCTCCCGGGGGACAGGCCGATATCCCCTCGAAATAGCTCTTCAGGGACCTGACCCGCGCGTAGAACTCCTCGTAGCTGCGTTGCCGCGGCCGGGGACCAAGTTCCTGCCGGACGTGATGGACTTTGAGCCCCTCTGCCCGTTGCCGGGCAGGTGGCGGTCCCGCGGGAATTGTTCGAAGCGATGCGGGAGCGGATCCGCCGGCTCTCACCTGGGCCGGCATGACGTAACGTCGCGGATTGCGCAGAGAAACGGCGTGTTACGCGTTCACTGACAGCCAGGCTGCCTTTCAAGGAGCAAAACAGGGCGGTCAAAGACAGTTTGGTGCCCACAGAAACGGTGCGCAGACGTCTCTCGCGCAGAGCAGACGCGGAGAAATACTTTGACAATCGGTCCTGGGAGGTGTATAAAGATGAGAGGCCGGCGAAGTCGGAACTTCGCCGCGGCATTTGGGAAATCTGGCTTCAAAGCAAGACAGCGGAGGCGAACAGGATATGAGGCGATGGGGCGTTGCATGTGGGGTTACGGCGTTCGTTGTGGCGGCACTGTGCGCCGTCAGACCGGTGCCGGCAGCGGACGATGTGGGTATTTCGGCGGACCTTCCGGCCGAACAACTGGCCCGGGAGCTGCTGGTGGCTTCGCGCGACCCGGAAGCCGGCGACGCTTACCGGGATGGGGTGGCCAACGTGGGCGTCAACGCGTCCCGCACGCGCCCGGTGCTCGAGGTTCTGGCCCGCGACACCTCCGCGGCGGCCGCGATGCTGCGCGCCGAACTGCTGCAGCAGGCGGCCCGCGGGGACGACCGCCCGCGTTCGGCACGCCGCCGCAGCAACGTGCGCGCCGAGAAGATGCCTCACGAGGAGATCGGCCGCCGGGCGGGCGAACTGCTCGACCACGAGGACCCCTTCGCGCGCGCGATGGCCGAGTGGGCTATCAGCATCTTCATCGTTCAGGACAATTGCCGCCGTGGGCCTCGCGTCTGGCCCAAGGCAGAAAGCCCCGACTGGTACGTCAGGTGGGAAGCCATCGGCGCAGAGGAACTGCTGGACCTCGACTACGCCCGGCAGGCGATCGACGTGGACGGGCACCGGTTCGGCGAGGACTTGCTGGCGTCAGGCCGTCAGGCGGTCGAACGCGCTCACGGCTCTCTGGGCCGCCCGTTGAGGACGGCCGGCCCCGGCGAGGCCGGCGACCTGCGCGCGCGGTTGGCGGACGCGGAGGCCGCCCTGGGGCGCCTGGAGCGGGCGGTCCGGGGGTCGGCAGCGGACCTGACCGAGCAGCGAAGGCTCTGGATCGAGGTGCGCCGGGCCGTACGCGAGGCGGTGCTGGCCAATCCGGACGTTGACTTCGACGGCCTGGTCTTCGGGACGCGGGCCCCCACCAGTGGGAACGGCAACATCACCGCCGGCCACCGCCTTCACATCCACAATCCCGGCGGCGACATCTACGTCAAGGACGGCCTCGCACCGGAGAGTCCCGTCCGCTCCCTGCTCGCGCCCCATATGCACGACGGTCACATACGCGGCATGGAGCTGGGCTGGGATGTCGACCGCGTCCTGTTCGCCTACACGCGCTGGCCGGACTTCCCGGATCCCCCGGCGCTCCCCTCGCACATCTATGAACTGACCCTGGAAGACGGGGCGCTCCGGCAGATAACCGACCATCCCTACTACTCCGATTTCGAGCCGACCTACCTGCCCGACGGCGACATCGTCTTCGTCTCGGACCGCTCCGACTACCAGAGCCAGTGCGCGGGGAGCCATCGCCAGAACAAGCTGATCACGAACCTCTGGAAAGCCGAGGAGGACGGCACCGGCGTGCGCGTGATCAACAACAACCTGCATTTCAACCGGCACCCGCGCATCCTCCATAACGGGCAGGTCGTCTACGTGCACTGGGAATACCAGGAACGTCATCTCTGGCATCCCCACACGCTGTGGACGAGCCGCCCGGACGGCACCCAGGCCGACGCCTTCTACAAGCAGCATGTTCCCAGCGGCCCGATGTCGCTGCGGGAGGCCCGCCAGGTGCCTGACAGCGATAGGCTTGTGGCCATCGCCTGCGGTCATCACAACTACGACCACGGCGCCGTGATGCTGGTGGACCCCACCAAGGGCATCAACGACCCGGAGGGCATGCTGCTGCTCACGCCGGACTGCTCGGGCACCGAGGGCGGCTACGGCGGCCGCCCCCCCGTGCCACAGGGCGGCGTGCGGGACGGCGGAGGCTACTACAAGCAACCGCTGCCCCTGTCGGAGGAGAGCTTCCTGGCCGCCTATTCCTATCACATGCCACGCAGCGGAGGCCCGACGGATTTCGACCTTTATTACATTGACGTCTGGGGCAACAAGGAACTCATCCACCGGGACCGCATGCTCGACGTGATCCATCCCATGCCGCTCAAACCGCGGTCCCGTCCGGTAGCGCTGCCCGAGAGCGTGCCGGCCGACGCACCGCGCTTCGCCACGGTCTATGTCAGCAACGTCTACAGCGACATGGCGGGCGTGGAGCCGGGCGAGATCGAGTACATCCGCATCTCCCAGCCGCTGCCCTGGCCGTCCATTCGCCGGGAGGACGGCAGTTTCTACAGCCTGATGTGGCACCCCACCGGCCCGTGGCCCAGGGACTTCGGCGTGTGGGCTTGGGGGGCGCGGCGCGTGATCGGCACGGTACCCGTGGAAGAGGACGGCTCGGCGTACTTCAAGGTGCCCGCCGACCAGCACGTCTACTTCCAGGCTCTGGACGAGAACAAGATGGAGGTGCGCCGCATGCGCAGCATGGTCGCTTTCCAGGCGGGGGAGGAGCGCGGCTGCCTGGGGTGTCACGAGAGCCGTGTGATCTCGCCTGCCCCGCGCTACGCGGACATGCCGGCCGCCACCCGCCGGGAGCCCTCCATGCCCGAGCCGGCGCCCTTCGGGTACGAGATGCCCGGTTTCGAGCGCCACATCCAGCCCATTCTCGACAGGAACTGCGTGAGCTGCCACGGCAGCACGGAGCCTGAGGCCGGGCTCGACTTCACCAGCCACAGAGTCGACGGCTACAACCAGGCCTACCGCACCATGTTCGGCCTGAAGCCCGACGAGCCCACGCCCGTGCAGACCGTGGGCAGGTGGCGAGACCTGTATCCCGACGCCCCCGCGCCGCCGGAGGACTACGCCGGCCGTGCAGGCCGGACCCGCATGAACAAAATGATGAACGGAGAACACCCCGGCCAGCTGATCAGCATCTCCAACTACTTCAGCGGGCCGGAGGTCACCGAACCCAAGCAGTTCGGCACCCATCGCAGCAAGCTCATCCTCACGCTGCTCAGCCACAAGCGCCACCGTAAGGTACGCGCCGGGATGAGCGATGATGAGTGGGAGACCCTGGTGACCTGGATCGACATCCAGGCGCCCTACTGGGACACGTATTGGGACCATGAGACGGTCAGTCCCTCCCAACGGGTGCGGGTGGACTTCCCCAGCCCCTGGGAGGCCATACCCTATCAGGGCAACTGGAAGCTCAACCCGCTCGGGCCGGTGGCGGACAGGATAGCCGACGCCTCCGCCACACAGTGACAGGGGAGGCCCCTCAGCTGCCGGGGGACAGGCCGATATCCCCTCGAAATAGCTCTTCAGGGACCTGACCCGCGCGTAGAACTCCTCGTAGCTGCGTTGCCGCGGCCGGGGATAGCGCCATTGCAGCTCGGCGTCGGCCAGGATGGTGGGGAATATCCTCGCCGGGATCATTTCCTCCGGGGTGGTCCCGGTCCACAGGCAGCATTCGGCGCCGATGATGCGGTCCCATTCCTCCGGTTCCCGCCAGCGCAGGGGTATGCCGCCCAGCGGCGGGATGAGTTCCGCCGCCAGGTACTCAGCGGGATAGAAGTCGGGGAGCTGCCAGCACCATCCGCCGAAGTAGTTGCATTCCTGGACCTTCGGCACCGGCCACCGGGACTCGGTCTCGTTCGGCAGTAGCTGGCACAGCGTCTGGCAGGCGTAGAGGAGTCCGGCCCTTGCCGGCGCCTTGACCTGGACCGCGTCGGGAGTGACGCGCCGCCGGCATCCTTCTCTGCCGAGTTGCGGGTCGGCGTCCCGGAGGGCCAGCGAAACGGTGGCTCCGGCGGTCTTTTCCTCCGCTTTTGCGGTGATACTTCCACCGGCAGACCCGTGGCCGGCGTCAGCCGGCCGGCCAGGTGTTCGGCGACCTGCCGCGCTGCGTCCTGACCCTCCGGGTGCGTTATACGCGTCCGTCGGCCGAGGAAAAACCTCCCGTCCAGGGGATTGCACTCTTGCGGCGTGGGAACCAGGTTCATGGCGAAGTCTCCTCTGCGTCCAGCGGATTGCTCTCGATTCCCACCGATTTGACCGCCGAGACCTATTCCGGCAGGTGGGTCAGGCGTTCCCCCCATGTCGAGGGCCTCGGACAAGATGGTGCTGCCCGGAGAGGGCAGTTCACCTGAGAGCTCATCCTGCGGCCCTCTTTGGTGAAAGCGATCGGTCAATCCAACCGCTGGAGGCGCGGGAGGGCGCCGACGTCGGCCCGCGTCCCGTCCGGGTCGTTGTAGCGGGGGGCGGGGTGTCCGGCGTCGATGGCCGGGGAGCCGGCCTGCAGGTGGAAATCGCCCGCAACTGGATCCACGTAGAGCGGATCGGAGACAATCAACTCTTCGCCCCGAATGGCCCTGGCCTCGTCGGTCCTATCGTAAAACTCGTCGATCAAGTTGTGGTCGATCTGGATATTGAGCGCGTCGAAGTCCTGTCCGGCGGCGCCTATCTGGAACTTGTCGTTGGCCGTGCAGATGTTGTTGCGGATGATGACGTCCCGGACCTCCTGCCCCTCCAGGAATATGCCGAACTGGTCGTTGTCGTGGCAGGTGTTGTTGTAGATGTGGATGTTCGTCTTGATGTTGTTCGGTTTCTCCTCGCCGTAATCCGTTACGTATATGCCGTGGGCACGGCAGCCATAGACCAGGTTATGATGAAAGGAGACGTCGTCGGCCGGCGCGGCCCCCTCGGTGGAGAGTTTGAACCCGCCCCAGGAGTCGTGGTTCACGTTCGAATACACCTCGATGTCCTCGATTCGATCGTTCCAGGCGTCGATGTAGATGCTGCCGGTGTGATGGACGTAGTTGTGGTGGACCTTGCCGCGCCGGCACGGCCCCTTGCAGTCGATGCCTTCCTTGTCGCCGTAGAAGACTTCATTATAGGCGTACTCGAAGTCGGTGATCCCGCCCGCGTCCAGGCACTCCTCGGCGCCGCGCCGGTCCCGGCCGAGCAGTTCACGGTTGGCCGCGCGGGAGCAGGTGGACAACAGGCGGTTTCCGATGGCCCGGATGTGGTGGCAGCTCCCCACCTCCGGTCCCCGCCAGGCGCCCAGCCCGGTGCCGCACGTGAAAAAGACCGTGTTGTGGAGGAACTCCACATGATGCGCGTAACCGCTGGCGCCGATGCCCTGGCCCTGGGAGTTATAGACGTGGAGATTCTTGATGCGAATGTAGCTCTGATCGGGCACGTCGAGTATTCCCCTGCGGTTCCGCCCGCCCAGGGGAACGTCCCGGCCGTCGATGACGGCCGTCTCGCCGGGATAGCCGAGGAAGCTGATCCACGCTTCCGGAGTTCCGGAGCGCTGGACCTCGACCACCCGGTCGGGCCGGTGGCGCCCCCCGCGCACGTAGACCGTGTCGCCCGGCTGGAGCGCTTCGGCGGCCTTATGGAGCGTGCCCCAGGGCCGCTCGAACGTGCCGGGGTTCGCGTCGTCGCCGGTCGGCGAGGGCGCCACGTAATACGTCTCACCGGTGGCGGTTTTTTGCTGGAGCGTGATGGCCAGGATCGCCGGCGCGCCGTAGTTCTGTTCGGGTCCATTCGCGCTCACCACGTCGATGGTGGTGATGAGCTTGTCCGGCCGGGGGTTGGGCCACTCCATCGCGTAGAGCACCAGCTTCTCCGACGGTCGGGCAGGGGAGGGTGCGGTCCAGGCGACGCGCCCCCAGGCCATGTCTTTCAGAAGACCCACGTAGGGCTCCCAGTCCGGCCGCAGCCAGTCGTGAATGGCTTCTCCCCACCGGACGGGTACTTCCAGCGTGCCCCCGTCGGCGTAGTGCACGCGGTACCGGAAGAGCGTCGGCGGCTCGGCCGGCTCCTCGTCCTGACGCTGGCGGCGAAGGGACTCCCCGAACCATTCGCGCAGGTCAGCACCGGGATTGAACGTGTGAAGGAAGCAGATGTCGCTCGCGTGGGCGCGGACCGGGACGCCGCGGATGGCCGCCTGCCTGACCCTCGATCCCTTTCCTTTGAGCATCATCGCCCGGCCGTCGCCCGACAGGCCCCAGGGGATGGCGGTCTGCGCGCGCCCGCGCTGAGGGAATCCGTCCAGTTGCGTCGGTCTGCCCCGTGCCCGGAACCAGCCGGAATCGGCGACTGACGCGTTGAAGAAGCGCCGGGGGATGACCAGCGGTTCGTAGGTTGCGGTCTCTGACGCCACGCGTGGTTCCAGCACAAAGTACTGTGGAGCTGACGCGCAGCCCAGCGCCAGCAGAGCCAGCGTCAGGCACACAGTCCTCGAGGGGGCGGCACACATGCGTTCTCTCCTGTTCTGGCGCTACACTCCCGCGTCGTCCAGCAGGCGGTCCAGGACTGCCATGTTGCGGATGGATTCCTCCGGCTCCGGCCGGGGGGGACGGCCTTCCAGGAGGGCCTCCGCGAAATCACTCACCATCAGTTCCCACTGGTCCGCGGCGGGGACGACGATCTCTTCCATTTCATATTCGACGTGGTGATGGATGGGAGCGTCGGCGTCCACGTTGGGCACCACGCCGCCGGGCACGAAGAGGCGGCCGTCCGATCCATAGACGTCGTAGTGCGAGCCGAACTCGGTGGCCAGGGTGCAGCAGAAGGAGCCGATCACTCCCGAGGGGAAGCGCAGCGTGCCGGCAATGCAGTCCTCCACTTCGGACCCCTCATGGATGTGGGCCATCGCGGAGACCTCAGCCGGCTCCTCGCCGGTGACCATGCGCATCACGCTGACGCAGTAGCAGCCCACGTCCCTCAGGGCTCCCCCGCCGAGCTCTTTCTGGTAACGGAAATCGTCCTCGCTTTCCGGTTGTGCGCAGAAAGTGGCCTGGATGACACGCACCTGCCCCACGCCGCCCTCGTCGATGATCTGCATTACGCGTTCGGTCCGGGGGTGGAAGGGGTACATCAGCGCTTCGGCCAGGGGCACGCCGTTCTCCGCGAAGGCGTCCGCCATCTGCCGGGCTTCGGCGGCATTCGCGGCTATGGGTTTTTCCACCAGCGTGGGCTTGCGCGCCTCCGCGCACCGGATGGCCCACTCGGCGTGCAGGCCGGTGGGCAGGGGCAGATAGACCGCGTCCACGTCGGGATCGTCCAGCAGTTCTTCGTAGCTTCCGTAGGCGCGCGGGACGTTCCATTCACGTGCCGCCGCCCCCGCCCGCTCGGGCGTGCGGCTGGCAACCGCCAGCGGTTCAGAGTTATCCAGCCGGTGCATTACGGGCACGATGTGCTTCCCGGCGATCCGTGCGGTCCCGACGATACCCCACCTGACAACTCCGGAAGATTCTGCGTTCATGCCGCCTCCCTTCGAGCAAAGGCAAAAGACGCAATGGAGGGCATTCAGTTTAGCGCACGCGGTGTCCTTGTCAAAGCGGCGTTGGAACACTTCTGCTGCCCCCCGCGGGCCTTGGGGTAAGTGGCCGGACGTCCCGGCATGTCATCTGCGCCAGTATGCCCGGACCCGCCAGTCTTGCGCCGTCTTCGGGACCAATCCAGATATTGAGCACAATGGAATCCCCGGGTCGCGGTGGTTACTCCGGGCAGGCCGTGGAAAGCTGGCTCACTTCCGGCCAGTACGGACTGTCAGCCACCTTCGCCCAGAACCCTTGAGAAGCCTCAGCGCGCCCATTCCTGGTAGGTGGCCACGCCAGGTCAAAATACTCTCGGGCAAGTGGTAGGTTCCCCGTGTAGATCAGCCGCAGCATGGGTTCCCACAGAAGCCCTGCCTCCTGGTAGCTCATCATTCTACCTTTTTCTCCGGTGTACCTCGCTCTGTATTCGCGCGCCATTTCCTCCAGTTCCGACCTGGCGGGGGGCGGCGCAACCATAGCGTCTCCCGCCAGCCGATACGATCCGTCCCGGTACCGCAGAACGACCGTTGGCGCGGGAGAAGAGGCAAAATCGGTCCAGAAGTAGGCGTAAGACCAATCGGCAGTGACAAATTCGAGGTCGGCATCACCGTCGAGGTCCTCAAAGCATCCGCCGTGCCCTGCGTCGATCGTGGCGAGTTTCCGGAAGGATTCGCCTATATCGAAGACCTGAAAATAGAAACAGCAATGGGCTCCCCCCGTCCATTCGAAGATCACCAGATTGGGGCGGCCGTCCCCGGTTATATCCCTGTCCAGTAGGGTCACCGAAGCATCCGCGTCCGCCGTTCTGCAGCGGCCAATGTCGTACCACCACCCGGTTTCCCCCCAAAGCCGTTTTTCCCCCCTGAGGATTTCCACTGATCCTTCCCCTGAGTCGCCATCACAGTAAATGCGAACATCGTAATCTCCGAAGCGTTCCTGGTGCACAAGCCGACCCAGTCGACGGAATGCGTACTCCGGCCCAGTGTTTGAAAACCGAAGTTTGTGATCCTTCTCGCATGCGAAAAGAGTAAGGCCGACAAGGCAAACGGCGAGAGGAGCGGTGTGGGTTCTCATTGCGCCATTCCTCCTGTAACCCGCGCAACGGAACTTCCAGCAGCAACTTCTACCGCCCACTATGCGTGAATTGGCCCCCCGGCGTCAAGAACTCGCCGTCTTCCGCTTCGGCTGCCGTATCGAGCGGCACGCGCTGGGGAGAAATTGGCCTTCACTCTTTTTGCTGTACGATTCTGCTTGGCCCCCGAGCCGAGTGAGTCTACGGGTCCGAAGCTGAGCTTCAGTTCTGTGCTCTGTCCTCTCAGCTCACGCCGGTGCATACCATATCTTGGCGATTCGAGGTGAGTAGCTTGCAATGTAATCGCTCGGGGCCATAATGGCACCCGCTGGAGACGGGGTCAGTTCAAGGCTGCCCGGCGTCAGTACGCTGCAAAAGGAGGTTAGCTGATGTCCATCATGCGTGTGGGATTCTACGGCGATGCGATCGCCCAGCAGACGAACATGACGGTCCTGCTTCCAGAGGACGCCTCCCCGGAAGGTCCGTTTCCGGTCCTCTATCTTCTGCACGGCCTGTCGCATGACGACAGCATATGGACGCGCCGCACCAGCCTCGAGCGCTACGTGGCCGGGATGCCCCTGGTGGTGGTCATGCCGGACGGCGGCCGGGGCTTCTACACCGACGCGCGTCGGGGGCCGGCCTGGCAACGACACGTGATGGAAGACGTGATGGGGTTCGTGGAGCGGTTCTTCCCGGTCGCGCGGGACGGAAGGGGCCGGGTCATCGGCGGGCTTTCCATGGGAGGCTACGGAGCGATGAAACTGGCGCTGAAATACCCGGACCGCTTCTGCAGCGTCGCCGCTCACTCGAGTGCGTTCGACATTCGCAGACGCCTAACCTCGACTTTCGACAAAAAGAGGAAAGCCGGCTCCCGTTTTGGGTAGATTA